>NZ_JARBDA010000011.1:0-120369 GCF_036577645.1 Paenibacillus sp. GYB006
CCTTTCACGGAGGTAACAGGGGTTCGAATCCCCTACGGGTCACTTTATATGGAGATTTAGCTCAGCTGGGAGAGCATCTGCCTTACAAGCAGAGGGTCGGGGGTTCGATCCCCTCAATCTCCACCATTCATTCTTTGAATGTGTATATAATGTATGTAAAATACAAATCATATAAGAATGTTGGGGATTAGCCAAGCGGTAAGGCAACGGACTTTGACTCCGTCATGCATAGGTTCAAATCCTATATCCCCAGCCATTTATATGAGCCATTAGCTCAGTTGGTAGAGCACCTGACTTTTAATCAGGGTGTCGAAGGTTCGAGCCCTTCATGGCTCACCATATAATCACATGCGCGTGTGGCGGAATTGGCAGACGCACTAGACTTAGGATCTAGCGTCCTTGACGTGGGGGTTCGAGTCCCTTCACGCGCATTGATTTTTGCGGACGTGGCTCAGCGGTAGAGCATCGCCTTGCCAAGGCGAGGGTCGCGGGTTCGATTCCCGTCGTCCGCTCCATATTTTGCGCCCTTAGCTCAGCTGGATAGAGCGTTTGACTACGAATCAAAAGGCCGGGAGTTCGAATCTCTCAGGGCGCGCCATTTAAATATCGGGATGTAGCTCAGCTTGGTAGAGCACCTGGTTTGGGACCAGGGGGTCGCATGTTCAAATCGTGTCATCCCGATACTTAATATGCGGGTGTAGTTCAATGGTAGAACTTCAGCCTTCCAAGCTGATAGCGTGGGTTCGATTCCCATCACCCGCTCCAATTATTTAACGTAAAGTCTGGTTCAGTAACTGGGCTTTTTTTTGTATATATAGATATAATTAAGGGATCATTAAGTGTATTACTGGATGTATGCTTGTTACTAGATTGTACTTGCTTTTATGCAATTGCAAATAAATATTGGATACATTGATTAACATATTGAAGCAATAAATCAGCTTATCCACTTGTTGAATTAATCAAGGAAATCTCTAGAAATACGACAAGAAAAGCAGTATTTTACATTAAAAGTTACAAAAAACCTGTATTTTCTATCACAAAACTAAAGATTTTCACTGATTTTTATTGTATTATGTTATGAAGGTGTCATTTTTTACGTAGAATTTGTAATTAGCTGGAGATAGGAGGATAAGCATGACAGAAATTATGGTAACCGCGAACAAAAGCAATTCTAACAACTTGTTGCGCCGGGATGTGCGGTTTCTTGGTAATATACTCGGGGAGGTTCTCGTTCATCAAGGAGGTAATGAACTTCTAGACGTGGTAGAAAAAATCCGTGAAACCAGTAAGGCTTTACGGGCGGAATATACGCCAGAGTTGTATCAAGAATTCCTTAGTATGATCAAGCAATTAGATTCTGAGAAGCGCCATCAAGTGATACGAGCTTTTGCAGTTTACTTTCAATTGGTGAACATTGCGGAACAGAACCACCGAATTCGTCGCAAACGTGACTACGAAAGATCTGCAGGAGAGACTGTGCAGCCAGGATCAATCGAAATGGCTGTTAAAACTTTGAAGGAAAAAGGGTTTGAATACAGTGATGTTGAAGAAATCCTAAGTTCTCTTTCACTTGAGCTTGTTATGACTGCGCATCCTACGGAAGCCATGCGTCGTGTTATTCTGGATATACATAAACGTATATCGGAAGATGTCATGCTATTAGATAATCCTATACTAACGCTCCGGGAACGTGAACAGCTGCGGGAGAAATTACTGAACGAAGTCATTACCCTGTGGCAAACGGACGAACTGAGAGATCGTAAACCTACTGTGCTTGATGAAGTAAGAAACGGAATGTACTATTTCCATGAAACACTATTCCATGTACTACCTGATGTTTATGAAGAACTAGAACGTTGCTTGCAAAAATATTACCCAGAAAATCGCTGGCATGTACCTACGTACTTGAGATTTGGCTCCTGGATTGGTGGAGACCGTGATGGAAATCCATCGGTAACTTCTGATGTGACTTGGGAGACACTCCGAGTGCAACGTAAGCTTGCTATACGCGAATATAAACGTATTCTAATTGAACTGATGGGAAATCTAAGTTTTAGCACTAATATCGTAAACGTATCGGAAGAATTAATGGCTTCTATTGAAGAGGATCGAAAACATGTTGTCATTAAGAAAGCAGACATATGGCGTAATGAGAAAGAACCTTACCGTATTAAACTTGCTTATATGATTACTAAACTAAGTAATATTCTGGATGAAAGCACATTGGGTCAGCCGGATCGGTATGACTCCCCAGAAGAATTAATTCGTGATTTGAAAGTGATCGATTGTAGCTTGCGTCATCATTATGCTGACTATGTTGCAGATACGTATATCAAGAAAACGATTCGCCAAGTAGAGCTTTTTGGATTCCACACTGCTACGTTAGATATTCGTCAGCACAGCCAAGAGCATGAAAATGCGATGACAGAAATTCTAGCTCATATGAATATTGTGGAAGATTATTCAGCGCTCAGCGAGGAAGAAAAGATTAATTTACTTGCTGATTTGCTCAATGATCCGCGTCCATTAACATCATCTCACTTTAAATACAGTGAGAATACACATGAATGTTTGGAAGTGTATCGTACCATCTACCGGGCTCAAAAAGAGTACGGAAAGAACTGCATAAATAGTTATCTGATTAGTATGACAAGAGGTGCAAGTGATCTGCTCGAAGTAATGGTCCTTGCTAAAGAAGTTGGGTTATACCGTATTGAACCTGACGGCACTGTTGTATGCTCAATTCAGTCGGTACCTTTATTTGAGACGATTGATGACTTACATGCTGCTCCGCAAATCATGAAACGACTATTTGATTTACCGGTATATCGCAGAAGTGTTCTAGCGAGAAATGACGTACAAGAAATCATGCTTGGATACTCCGACAGTAACAAAGATGGCGGGGTAGTTACAGCGAACTGGGAACTGCTTGTTGCGATGAATGATATTACGGCAATGAGTAAAGATTACGGAGTGAAGTTGAAATTCTTCCATGGACGCGGAGGAGCTCTTGGACGCGGAGGAATGACATTAAATCGTAGTATCCTGGCTCAGCCGTCTCATACCATTGGTGGAGGTATTAAAATTACTGAACAAGGAGAGGTTATCTCTTCTCGTTATTCACTTAAAGGTATTGCTTATCGCAGCCTAGAGCAAGCTACATCTGCACTATTAACATCAGCAACTGCTGCTCGTACAGAGAAAGTCGATGAAAAAGAAGCTGGGTGGAAAGAAATCATTAGAGAGATTTCCGAAGTTTCACTGGAAAAGTACCAAGATCTTATTTTCCGCGACAAAGATTTCTTCGCTTTCTTTAAAGAATCTACTCCTTTACCTGAGATTGGGGAATTAAACATCGGTTCTCGTCCATCTAAGCGTAAGAATAGTGACCGATTTGAGGACCTGCGTGCGATTCCATGGGTGTTTGCATGGACACAGAGCCGTTACCTCTTCCCGGCCTGGTACGCAGCTGGTACGGGCCTACAGAGTTTCTACCAAGGTAAGGAAGAGAATCTGAAGGTTCTACAAGATATGTATAATAACTATCCTTTCTTTAGTACCTTGATAGATACAGTACAAATGGCAGTAGCGAAAGCGGATATGAATATCTCAAAACAGTATACTTATATGGTTAAGGATGAAGAAGTACGTAATCGGATTGTGGGACTTATTAAAGAAGAATATAAGTTAACCAAAGATCTATTGCTTAAAGTAACGGGACAACAAGAAATTTTGGATAACGTACCCGTTATTCAAGAATCAATCCGTTTGCGGAATCCGTATGTTGATCCGTTAAGTTATCTCCAAGTACAACTGCTTGCAGAGCTACGTGAACTGCGTGAGCAAGACGGCGATGATGCGGAGCTGCTTCGTGAAGTGTTGTTAACCATCAATGGTATTGCTGCAGGACTACGAAATACAGGTTGATAAGTCGTTAAATACAAAACGAAATCATGACTATAGGTTTTTCAATTAACGGGGGATCTTGTAAAAGAGACCCCGTTTTTTTGTAATATTTTTAATGGATTCTTCGCTGAAATGGATTGCATTTTAGGTGTACATCGATTACGATTTGAATGATGTAGGTAAGCCAAATAGGGCGGTACGAAAGACCCATCAGCAAGTCTGGGGGAATAGATGGTGGACAATTTAGAAAAAAGGTTGGTCAAACTCATACTAAAGGGAGATCAGCGAGCTTTTGCTGAGCTTGTTGAGTTATACAAAGACAAATTATTTCATTTGGCTTATCGTATGCTCAATAATCGGCACGAAGCGGAAGATATTGTACAGGAAACTTTTTTACGGGTATATCGGAATATGGAGAAATATGATCCAGAACAGAAGTTTTCTACATGGATCTACCGTATTGCTACGAACTTGTGTATCGATAGGTTAAGAAGAAAGAAACCTTCGTATTCACTTGATGCGGAAATTGGTGAGCAGGAAGGCACAGATGGTTATGCCATGCTCCCAAGTGATGATCGGACTCCGGAAAGTGAAGCTCTGTTATCAGAGACACAACGGATTATCCGAGATGCTATTGAAACTTTGCCAGCAAAGTATAAATCCATTATGGTACTGCGCTATTTGCAGGATCTTTCTCTACAGGAGATTAGTGAAGTATTGGACATGCCGGTAACAACGATTAAGACAAGAGTACATAGGGGTCGTGAGTTTTTACGTAAAAAACTTGAATATAAGCTATAGGTTGTTTTGTTATTTTTAAATTTAATGAAACGATCTTGATCGTCACTGCGTATAACATGAAAACGAGTCTTATGTTTAATACGTAGTTACGCAAACAAGTTATGATAAACGTGAGACTTCATAGATCTTGAGGAAAGGATATGCTCATATGGATTGCAATGAAATCACCTCTTTAATGCATGAATATTTAGATGATGAACTTTCGACTTCCCAGAAAAAGGGGCTCGAGAATCATTTGTCGATGTGTCCTGACTGCCGCATGCTTTTTAAAGAGTTAGAACAGACGGATATGCTACTTTATGCTATGAAACATTATTCCCCGTCTGCTTCAGATGAGCTGACTGATCGGATCATGAGTGCTGTACCACAACCGAAGAAGCAGCAACCTTGGCTGAAATGGGTGAAACGACATCCTGCATTTACTGCTGCTGCTGTATTTTTGTTAGTCATGTTGTCCAGTACTCTTAGCTTCTGGGATCAGAGCGATCAGCTGATCGTTAAAGGCAGTGATCTGGATCAAATCGTAATTGAAGGGAATAATGTTATTATTCCAGAAGGTAAGTCTATAAACGGCGATTTAACCGTGGAAAACGGAACAGCTCAGATATACGGCAACGTAGAAGGGAATCTTACGGTTATTGATGGTTCTTACAATATGCAAGCTTCTACAGCACATGTTTCCGGGCAGATCAAGAGCATAGACCAGGCACTTGATTGGATTTGGTATAAGGTAACAAACATCATGTCTGTTGTAGCGTATCGCTAAGAAGGTATTTATTGGTATTCGTTAAGCTATATCTTATAAACATTACCAGGGCACCTCGACTGCGAGGGGCTCTTTTTTTCATAGAACAGGGCATATTTATAATAAATGGGTAATTTGATGGTTGCTCGCTTGCAAGTTGTACTTTAACGTTATAACCTAGATATAAAGAAGAACATACTATAACTACAACTTAAATAGCGCGTAGCGTTTACTCAACAAGGGGATAACGGGGGCAAAAGGATGAACTATTTTGCGGACTTAACATGGCAAGAGTCCATTAAAGACATTATAGATATATTAATTGTAGGCTACATTATATACCAAATCATCCTGCTTGTTCGGGGTACACGTGCTGTGCAATTGCTGAAGGGGATACTCTTACTTGTGGTGATTTGGGTTGTCAGTACCTGGTTTAATCTCTACACATTAAAGTGGCTCATGAACCAATTCTTTACGTTCAGTGTGGTTGGTCTATTCATCATCTTCCAACCTGAGCTCCGCCGTGCGCTTGAGCAGCTAGGACGAGGTAAATGGTTTAATCGGATCAGTGCAGATAATGAGGAATTTAGCAGGTTTACGAACGAATTAATTAAAGCCATCAACTACTGTTCTCGCCGAAAGATCGGAGCTTTAATTGTCTTTGAACGAGAAACGGGGCTCAATGAATACACGGAATCAGGTATTAAGATGAACTCTGTGTTAAGTTCGGAACTGCTCATTAATATATTCATTCCGAATACACCGCTACATGACGGGGCTGTTATTCTACAAGGGAAACAGATTGCGGCGGCAGCCTGTTATTTACCTTTATCAGAGAACCCTTTTATTAGTAAGGAACTTGGTACACGTCACAGGGCAGCCATCGGAGTCAGTGAAGTTGCCGATGCTGTTGCCATTGTCGTATCTGAAGAGACGGGTCAGATTTCACTTGCGATTAATGGTCAGGTGGTAAGAGATATTAAAGAAGAATCACTCATTTCCAAATTACATGAAGAACTTCGTCCATCTTCTACTCTTAAAGAGAAACGTAACCCGTTCTGGAAACGGAAGGGGGGACGTCAGTAATGGATAAATGGTTCAATAATAACAATTTTGCCAAAATATTGGCGCTCGCTGTCAGTCTTTTGTTGTGGGCTATGGTTCATTCGAACGATGTTACACCGACACCAACTACCAATACTTCCATAGAACCTCGTGCGATCGATAATGTCAAAATCGAAGCTTATGGAATTGATTCGTCTAAATATGTACTGACATCCATGAGTGAAACGGAAGTGGAAATGCAGGTTAGAGGTCAACGCTCAGTACTCACTTCTGTATTTACGGATGAATATAAAGTAAGACTGGATTTAAGCAATGTTGGTCCGGGCACTACGACGCTTCCTCTTAGTCATGTGGTTCCAAAAGGTGTGGAATTTGTGTCTATGGAACCTTCGAGTGTAACCGTTACGATTGAGGAATTATCGTCCCAAACTTTTGAAGTGAATGTGGTTACCACAGGAACACCGGCAGAGGGATATGCAGCAGGGACACCGGTTATTACGCCAAATGAACCTGTAAAAGTCACCTTACCGGATAGTCAACTTGCTGCTGTCGGGAAAGTTCAAGGCACGGTTAATATTGATGGGGCAACTGAAAATGTAACTGAGAAAAAAGTGAAGTTAGCAGCTTATGATCTGGAAGGAAAAGAGATAGAAGGAGCGGTTATTGAACCAGCTGCAGTCTCTGTTGATATTCCGATAACTGAGGAGTTTGCTAAAGTTCCTTTAAAAATTCAGTATGAAGGTCAGCTCCCCGAAGGGCTTACTTTAGCCAAAGTGGATTCCAATGTGAGTGAGGTAACGTTGTTTGGAAGCCAAGAAGCGCTAGTAGGGATAGAGTCCTATAGTGGAGTGACTTTGGACCTTAGCACACTAAAAGAGGCCGGTACAGAGACAATTAATGTGGACTTGACGCCGCCCTCTGGTTTTGAGAAAATCGAGCCGAGTTCCGTTGTACTTACGGTAACTGTTGTTGCATCGGAAGAATCGTCTGTTAGCGAAAAATTAATTCGTAACGTTCCCGTTACTCTTCAGGAACCTGGGGGCAGTTTCACTGCGACAATAACTCGTCCCCAGAGTGGAAATAAAGATATAACGGTTTCTGGTCCGAGTGATATGCTGGATAATGTTGATGCTAGTGATATTAAACTTGTTGCGGACGCGAGAAACCTCAAAGAAGGTAGCCATGTAGTTGCGTTACAGGTAGAAGCACCTGAGTACGTGACGGTTAAATCTTCTTCGGCGGATCTTAAAGTTTCCATACAAGTTAAGGATGATTCGAAAGAAACGTCTACAACTCCGGCTGAACCTGAAACGAAGCCGGATGAAGATAGCGGAACGGAAGCACCGGATAATCAAGAATCCGAAGAGAATTCAAATAATGGAACCTCTGACGGGAGCACTGATGAAAATACGGAAAGCGATTCAGAAGAAAACGATAGCTCAGCTGGAGCAAATTTTTCATCACCGTAATAGAAACACTGTATAAGCCATTATAATTTTTTCAAAAAAGTAGATATGAAAACGAATTTTTGATAAAGATGATATAAAAAAAGAGGGGTAAACAAACAATGGGGAAATATTTTGGTACCGATGGAGTTCGTGGAGTTGCCAATAAAGAATTAACAGCTGAAATGGCCTACAGTATTGGCCGCTGTGGAGGTTATGTATTAGCTGGAGGAGTAGAACGTCCAAAAGTTGTGATTGGTATGGATACTCGAATCTCTGGACTCATGCTGGAATCTGCTCTAATCGCTGGACTATTGTCCATTGGAGCAGATGTAATTCGTCTTGGTGTCGTTTCTACACCAGCAGTAGCGTATTTGACGCGAACTCTTAAAGCAGATGCGGGGGTAATGATCTCAGCTTCTCATAATCCGGTACAAGATAACGGCATCAAATTCTTTGGTGGCGATGGTTTTAAACTTTCTGATGAGACAGAGAATCGCATTGAAGAATTGATGGATGCTTATGAAGATGAACTCCCACGTCCAATCGGGGGTAATTTAGGTGCGCTTACCGTTAATGATCATGCGAAATTCGAATATCTTGATTTCTTGAAAACGACAGTTTCATCCCGTTTTGATGGTTTGAAAATTGTTCTAGACTGTGCACATGGTGCAGCTTATGAGCTTGCTCCTAAGCTGTTTGCAGATCTTGGGGCTGAAGTGATTACAATTGGTGCTGAACCAACAGGCCTTAATATCAATGATCACTGTGGATCTACACACCCTGAGAAATTAAAAGAAGAAGTTCTGCGTCATGGTGCAGATCTTGGACTTGCCTTTGATGGTGATGCAGACCGTCTGATTGCCATTGATGAAACTGGTGCAGAAGTAGACGGGGACTTTATTCTGTGTATTTGCGGCGATGCAATGAACCGTGCAGGCAAATTAAAAGACGGAACCATCGTATCCACAGTTATGAGTAATATTGGATTCTATAAGGCAACTGAGAAATTAGGACTTAAAACAGCCAAAACAGCTGTCGGCGACCGTTACGTGATGGAAGAAATGCGCCGCGGGGGATATAACCTGGGCGGAGAACAATCCGGACATGTAATCTTCCTCGATTACAATACGACTGGTGATGGTATGCTGACAGGTATTCAGTTAGTAAATACACTTAAAGAGTCTGGCAAAAAACTCAGTGAGCTTAAATCGATCATGAAACAATATCCTCAGGTTCTTGTGAATGTTCGTGTAGAAGACAAGAGTAAGTTTGAAGGAAATAAAGGCATTGAAGAAGCTATTGTTGCAGTAGAGAACAAGCTCGGCGATAACGGGCGTGTCCTAGTACGTGCATCTGGAACCGAGTCATTAATTCGTGTTATGGCAGAAGGTCCAGACCGTGACGAATTGGAACAATTTGTGGAGCAAATTGCAGTTGTCGTGAAAAAAGAGCTTTCTGTATAAACTAATAAGCTGTAAAAATGAGCCTGCGAGACTAATAATTGTTTCCCAGGCTCTCTTTTCTGGGTATAAATGATGAAAATTGATGTAAGGTATAAAGCGCCATTGCAAAACGCACATGAGATGCATATAATGAGTTGTGTGATTCAGATACAGAAAGTGAGGATCGTGAGGTTACAACGTTTTAAAAGCGCCAGAACTTGTGCCAGCGTACGGAACCAGTTGTTGTCATAACAATTGGACGGATGGGCAAGTTGACGAGGTGGAGGTGTTCGGATTGTTCGGCGGGGACCTCCCGGTATTCCACCATACCGCTAATTCGAGTACGGAAAAGAAACAGGTGACTGTTTTTACAACGAATCGATAGGTGATTAACTAAAATACAAAATTAGAACATGCACGAGGAGAGCATCTTTGCTTAATACTACATGAGGTTGATATGCATTCATCGTGACATGAAACACTATAAAAAATACGGATTAGCTAAAGTAGCTAGGTGCTATGATTTCAGGACATGGTCTTATGAAAAGCTGTGAAATTTACCGTAAAGGGTTTGTCACCCGCATATCAGACAACTATTTCCTCATGCTTATTTTTGCAAAGTATGCATCCATCTCCTTCGCATGATTCAAAATCGGAGGAATTTACCTATGTGTGGAATCGTTGGATATATCGGAACTAAAAATACGCAAAATGTATTAGTAGAAGGTTTGAAGAAATTGGAGTACCGTGGTTATGATTCTGCGGGAATCGCTGTTTTTACTCCAAATGGTCTTCAAATTAAAAAAACAATTGGTCGTCTTGCAAACCTGGAAGCAAAACTGGAAACAGCTCCGCTGCAAGGGAATGCAGGAATTGGACATACACGTTGGGCTACTCATGGTAAGCCTTCGGATGAAAACTCTCATCCGCATACAGATAACAGCATGAAATTCTCTGTAGTTCATAACGGGATTATTGAGAACTACTTGGAACTGAAAGATGAATTGATCAGCGAAGGATGCAACTTTACTTCTGAAACGGATACAGAAGTTATTTCTCACTTGGTTGCACGTGAATATGACGGCGATATCGTAAAAGCAGTACAAAAAGCGATTAAACACCTGCGTGGTGCTTTTGCACTTGGAGTACTTACTGAGTATGAACCAGATAAATTGGTTGCTGTTCGTCAAGCAAGCCCACTGATCATTGGTATTGGTGAAGGCGAGAACTTTATTGGTTCTGACATTCCAGCAATTCTCGAATATACTCGTAATGTGTATATCCTAAATGACGGTGAAATGGCAGTACTGACAAAGGATTCTGTCGAATTGATGACAATCGAAGGGAATTTTATTTCTCGGGAAATGACTCGTGTCGATTGGGACGCTGTTACAGCTGAGAAAAACGGATTCGATCACTTCATGTTGAAAGAAGTTTACGAACAGCCAAAAGCATACCGTGAAACAATGCTTGGCCGTATTTCTGAAGATCATAAAAAGATTGTTCTTCCTGATCTGAATTTGACAGAAGAGCAAATTAAAAATATTAAAAACATTCAAATCATTGCATGCGGAACTGCATACCACGCTGGTCTTGTAGGACGTACAATGATTGAACAACTGGCACGTATTCCGGTAGAAACAGATGTGGCTTCCGAGTATCGTTACCGTTCACCAATCGTGAACTCTGACACACTCGTAATTGTTGTCAGCCAGTCTGGTGAAACTGCAGATACGCTTGCTGCACTCCGTGAAGCTCAAGCAAACGGTGCACACGTACTTGCAATTACCAACGTAGTAGGAAGCTCTATCGCTCGTGATGCGAACGATGTACTTGCTACACTTGCAGGTCCAGAAATTGCGGTTGCTTCAACCAAAGCTTATAGCTCCCAGCTTATTGCATTTGCACTCTTTAGCTTGTATCTTGCACAAGTTCGCGGAACACAAACAGAAGAGACAATTGCAAACATTATTGCAGCAATGCAAGCTCTGCCTGAGCAAGTTGAGCAAATGCTTGAACAAGCAGACACAATCAAAGAATATGCAGAGCAAATCTCCACACACAAGAACCTGTTCTTCATCGGCCGTGGCGTTGACTACGCTGTAGCACAAGAAGGTTCCTTGAAACTGAAAGAGATCTCTTATATTCACTCTGAAGCTTATGCAGCTGGAGAATTGAAACACGGAACACTTGCTTTGATCGAAGAAGGTATTCCTGTTATTGCTCTAGCTACACAAGAAGATGTTCTTGAGAAAACAGTAAGTAACATCAAAGAAGTGAAAGCACGCGGTGCGGATGTTATGGTTATTACCCATGAAGAGAATGTAGCAACTCTTCTTAAATCCGTAGATCAAGCTTATGCAATTCCTAAAACATTGCCAATCTTGACTCCAACACTAGCTGTTGTACCACTTCAATTGCTTGCTTACTACGCATCTCTTGCTCTGGGTCTTGATGTGGATAAACCACGTAACCTTGCGAAGAGTGTAACTGTAGAATAGTCTAGATTAAAGTCAATGTGATGTTTGATGTGAGAAGGAAATAAACTCATATCAGTGATCCCAAACTTGTATTAAAGCAAATAAAGTCATATCAAAGCTGAGCAGATCCAGGATTATTTCCTGGCATTTGCTCGGCTTTTCTTTTGTTTCAGGGGAAAGGGATTAGGGATAGGGCTATTCCCGTACCCTTTAGCCGAATCTTTTCCCTGTCTTTTACCTGACCTTTGATACGACTTTATTTGCTCAAATTGTCAGATAATTTAGGGTGAATAGGTGAAAAGGGGGTAGTGGCGGTTTTTTTTGAAGGTGAGGAGATTGGAGGAGGAGCAATACGACTTTATTTTCGTTACATACGTGTTACGAGCTTCCTACTCCTTTAACGCCTTCGTAAATGCTGTAATATAAAATCATTACCTAAAAAGTAAATGTAATTAAGTAACCTTCATCGTTGTTCATTGCATGAATCTGACGGCTTCAAAGGATGAAGCCGTCAGCATTATATTAAAGCAGCCTCTTCCTATATTCTGAGGGCGTACAGTTTTTTATTTGTTTGAAAATTTTTGAGAATAAAAGTACATCTTTATATCCTACTGACCGAGCAATATCTCCGATTTTAAGTGAAGAATTGGCTAATAAAAAACATGATTTTTCGATTCTTAGATTCAGTAAAAATTGTTGGGGCGATTTATTAAGGTACTGCTTAAATAATCGGTGCAGATAGGAGCGATCAATGGAAATATGTTTAGCCACATCATTTACAGTAATATGGTTTGCATAATTTTGTTCAATGAATTGAAGCGCATCTTCAATATACTTCTGTTGTTTTACTTCACTAGTAATTTCACGATTCGGATAAAGCTCACATAATACATAGAAAAATTCATAGAGCTTTGATGTCAGCAGCAGGTCTTTATTAGAAATCAGTGCCGTCATACTTATAATGCTTTTCATACAATCAGCCAGACTGTGCGTTTGCTCAAACGTGAAGATGGGATTGTCTGTAGATAAACTTGTCCTGTTCAGATATTCTTTTGCTTTTACCCCGCTAAAACCAATCCAAATATATTCCCAAGGGTCATCCGCATCTGCTTCATAATAAATTAAAGTGTTTGGCTCTATTAAGAAGGCTTCTTGTGGACCGAGCTGATAAGTTTTGTCTTGTACTTTAAAAACACCTTTTCCTTTTAACACATAGTGAATCATATACCCGCTGCGAATCGCTGGGCCATATGAATGTTTTCCCTCGCAAGCTTCTCTACCGCATGTGTACAAGTTAAGATCTAGATTACTGTAGGAATGATTAGAAAAATGATTAGAAAAACTCGAGGTCATTCTTGTCCCCTCCATTAATAATGCTAGAAAGTTATCACATAGTTTAATGCTCAATCTACATTATTCCATATTTATTTTCAATGTAAAGTTATAAAATAAAACTATATTAAATCTAGTATAAAAACGATACCCTTGCTTTTATCAAGAGTACGCAATAGTTAAAACGCTTTCTTATCATTTTTATATTTTTCATTAGCTCGTTTTATTCGTTACGAAATAGATTATGAGGAATAACAAATACTACATTATTTACTATTCAGTTCTGCTATCTATTATCTAAGGTATATCAATGACTATTTAACTTGAAGGAGGATTTTATGGCAATTCACATCAATAACGAGCAGCTTTTATTTCATCTGCAAGGGAAAAATACAAGTTATGTAATGCAGGTTGTTCGGGATGGATATTTAGCACATTTATATTGGGGGAAAAGAGTTCACACCTATCGTGGAAGCAACAAAATTATTTATATGGATAGAGGGTTTTCTCCTAATCCTGACGCATCTGATCGAACATTTTCACTCGATACGCTGCCTCAAGAATATCCCGCTTATGGGAATGGGGATTTTAGAATTCCGGCTTATCAAATCCAGCTAAATAATGGCTCAACGATAACGGATCTTCGTTATAAAGAATACAAATTGTATAAAGGAAAGCCTAAATTAGAAGGATTGCCATCTACTTATGTAGAGGATGAGAATGAGGCAGAAACACTGGAGCTTATCATGGAGGATAAGCTGCTGGGATTGACTGTGACGCTAACTTATAGTCTGTACCCGGAATTAGATGTAATCACAAGGTCGGTTCATTTTAAAAATGAAGGGTCACAAAATTTGAAGATGCTTCGGGCGCTGAGTGCAAGCGTTGATTTTCGGGATGATGAGTATGAATTGATTACTCTATATGGTGCTCATAACAATGAAAAAAATATGGAGAGACGCAGAATTGTTCCAGGAGTTCAGTTAGTTGATAGCTGCCGGGGGGCGAGCAGTCCTCAACAAGCACCATTTTTATCATTAGTAAGAAAAGGGACCGATGAAGATCAAGGGGAAGTGTATGCATTTAACCTTGTTTATAGTGGGAATTTCACAGCTCAAGTTCAGGTAGACCCCTATCGAAATACAAGAGTATCTATAGGTATAAATCCTTTTGATTTCTCATGGTTATTAGAACCGGGAGAAACCTTTCAAACTCCTGAAGTTGTAATGGCTTACACAGCAAATGGGCTGGGGGATATGTCTAGAATCTTTCATGAGCTATACAGTAAAAGATTATGCCGCGGAACATTCCGGGATAAGCTAAGGCCTATACTCATTAATAACTGGGAAGCTACGTATTTTGATTTTAATGCGGAAAAAATTGAAGAAATTGCGGTAGAAGCAAAAAAGGCAGGTATAGAGCTGCTTGTATTAGATGATGGTTGGTTTGGAAAAAGAGACGATGATAACAGTTCACTAGGGGATTGGGTCGTCGATCAGCGTAAACTTCCAAACGGATTATTAGATCTTGCCAATCGGATTTGTGAGCTCGGCCTGGAGTTTGGATTATGGTTTGAGCCTGAAATGATTTCAATTGACAGCGACTTATATAGAAAACACCCAGATTGGTGTCTGCATGTAGAAGATCGTCCGCACACACTAGGCCGGAATCAACTTGTTTTGGATTTATCGCGTGAGGAAGTGTGTCAATACGTTATTGAATCTGTATCAGATGTTTTAGCAAGTGCACCGATTACCTATGTGAAATGGGACATGAATCGGCATATGACAGATATAGGATCAGCTGCGCTGCCACCAGAAAGACAACGTGAAACTGCTCACCGTTATATGCTAGGTCTGTACAAGGTAATGGAAGAAATCACATCGAGATTCCCTAATATATTGTTTGAAAGTTGTTCTAGTGGTGGAGGGCGTTTTGACCCAGGAATGCTTTACTATATGCCGCAAACGTGGACAAGTGATAATACAGATGCGATGTGTAGACTTAAGATTCAATATGGTACAAGTCTCGTTTATCCGCCGATTACCATGGGTGCGCATGTATCCACTGTACCTAATCACCAAGTGGGAAGAATAACTCCCCTGGAGACAAGAGGACATGTCGCAATGGCTGGAAACTTTGGTTACGAGCTAGATCTCACCAAATTAACAGATCAAGAAAAAGAGGAAATCAAAAATCAAGTTGCTTTATATAAAGAGATTCGGCCGATTATCCAATTCGGTAAATTTCATCGAATACTCAGTCCATTTGAAGGAAATGAAGCTGCATGGAACTTTGTTTCCGAGGATCAATCAGAAGTAGTAGCTAGTTATTTCAAAGTGCTCTCGCAACCAGGTGCTTCCCTTCGAACCCTCAAATTCAAAGGGCTCAATCCAGACTATATTTATAAAAATGTCGAGACGGGTGAGCTATTTGGTGGAGACGAGCTAATGAATGCAGGGATTACACTGCCAAGGATCAAGCAAGACTTTCTAAGTATGTTCTGGAGATTTACAAAACATCATAATTGAGCAGTCAGGAAAGAGGGAAAAGCGACATGAAAGACAAAAAGAAACAATACAAAACGATATCGGAAGAGATATTAGAGAATATAGGGGGAAAAGAAAATATAGCCGGGGTCGCACATTGTGCGACTCGACTAAGAATCGTATTAGAAGACAATGATAAAGCTGATTTAAAGAAAGTAGAAAATATAGATTTAGTTAAAGGGGTCTTTATAGCTGGAGATCAGCTTCAAATTATTTTTGGTGCAGGCTTAGTAAACGACATTTATGCTGTGTTCTCTAAGCTCACAGAAACAGAAAATATGTCCCTAAGTGATGTGAAGACAAAGTCTTCTCAGAAACAGAATTTTTTCCAGCAAGCAATCAAATCTTTATCTGATGTATTTATTGAGATTATGCCTGGCATCCTTGCCGCTGCACTATTAATGGGGATTACAGGTTTGTTAGGACAACAGGGGTTATTTGGAGAAAAATCAGTTATAGAAATGTACCCGGCTTTAGAAGGGATTAACCGGCTGCTGTCGATTGTATCTTCTGGAATATTCACCATATTACCATTGTTAGTAGCGTATTCTGCAACTAAAAGATATGGCGGTAGACCCATTCTTGGATTAGTTATTGGCGCGATCATGCTGCATCCGAACTTAGCAGATGCTTATGAAGTAGCTAAAGGCAATGTTGATCCTGAGGTTATTAATATTTTTGGGTTAAATATTGAACTTGTTGGATTTCAAGGCGGTATAATTATTGCTTTAATGATGGGATATGTAGTAGCCAAACTAGATCAGTTCTTTATTAAAAAAGTACCTGACATGATCAAGTTGTTTTTAGCACCGATGTTAACTGTACTCGTTTCTTCTATACTATTATTTACAATCATCGGGCCGCTTGGCCGCGAATTAGCTCAATTGGTAACCACTTCATTATTATGGACTACACAAAACTTAGGCATCTTTGGATATATGATCTTTGCAGGAATTCAGCAAATCATCGTAATTACAGGGTTACACCATGTTATAGGTGCGGTAGAAGCACAGCTTCTTATCGATACAGGGCGAAACTTTATAAATCCATTAATGTCGGTAGCTTTGTTTGGACAAGGAGGAGCGGTACTAGGATATGTCCTTTTACATCGTAAAAATACGAAAGTAAAAGAACTTGGGATTTCAGCATTTGGCTCCGTCTTATTTGGTGTTTCAGAGCCAGCTATTTTTGGGGTCACTTTAAAATACAAATTCCCGCTGATCGCTGGATGTATTGGAGGAGCGATTGCAGGTGGTTATGTATATTTAGCTAAGCTTACTTCAATTGGATTTGGAACCACGGCTCTTCCGGGATTAGCTATTGTATCTGCTGAAAATAACGGGCATCTTCATTACATTATCGCTCATTTGATCGCATTAACATGTGGTGCTTTATTCACTATAATATACGGGAACATTAACAAGAAAAAGACAGAACTTAGCTCATAACAGGATAGTACAAATAAATAAAGTCCTTGATGGCGAAGCGGATTTAACAAATCTATAAACAAAGACTTGTTGAAAGCGCTTCGCTATAAGGATGATTCTGGTTTTATTTAAAGGAGTTAATTATATGGATTGGACGAGAGAACAGAGATACCGAAAAATAGAAGAAGTTAGTCCAGAGGAAATAAATAACCTGAAAAATAAAGTTAACCATTGTCCATGGCGGCAAACGTTTCATATTCAACCGGAAACCGGGCTTTTGAATGATCCGAACGGGTTCTCTTATTATAATGGGGAATATCATTTATTTTATCAGTGGTTTCCACTTGGGCCAGTACATGGACTGAAATATTGGTATCATACCAAATCTAAAAATCTTGTTCACTGGGAGAACGTTGGAATAGGAATAACACCTGGAGATGAATTTGACAGTCATGGGGCTTATTCAGGAAGTGCTATCGAGCATAATGATAAATTACATTTAATTTATACAGGGAATACACGGGATGAGCAGTGGATAAGATATCCTTATCAATGTATGGCAATCATGAATCAGCAAGGGGAAATTTCCAAAAAACTTGATAAACCTGTTATTGCTGATGTTCCTGCCGGATATACAGATCATTATCGAGATCCAAAGGTTTGGAAAACAGGCGATACTTTCTATCTTGTTATCGGAGCACAGAGAGTCAATAAAACAGGCTGTGTAGTCTTATACAGTTCGGCGGATCTATTAACTTGGGAGTTTGAAGGGGAAATCAAGACAAAGTTAGATTCCTTCGGTTACATGTGGGAGTGTCCCGATTATTTTGAACTTCAAGATCAAGGAGTACTCATTTTCTCACCACAAGGCTTAGAGCCAGAGGGAGACCAATTCCATAATATTTATCAATCGGGTTATGTCCTTGGTGCGAAGCTCGATTTACAGAGTAGAGTATTACAGCATGGTGACTTCATAGAGCTTGATCGAGGTTTTGATTTTTATGCTCCGCAAACCATGATAGATCCAGAAGAGCGCCGAATCCTTGTTGGATGGATGGGCTTACCGGATATTGAATATCCAACGGACCGGAATGAGTGGGCACATTGCCTCACATTACCGAGACAGCTATTTATTCGGGATGGTAAGTTGGTACAACAGCCGGTTAAGGAGCTTCAGGCTCTTCGCCAACACAAATATGAAGCAGAAGGTACACTTTTTGATGAAACAAAAATGGTTGATGGGTTTAAGGGAACCACTTATGAATTGATTTGTGAATTTGAACAAGCAGATGCAATGACGTTTGGAATTGAATTTCGCGCAAGCAGTGAAGAAAAAACAGTAATTAAATATGACGTTTCTCAGAAAAAAGTAATCCTTGACCGTACTTTATCAGGCGAAGAGGTGGGTGCCGCTTATGGAACAACAAGATCGTGTAATTTGGAGGCAGACAAAATAAAATTCCACTTATTTGTTGATTCCTCTTCGGTAGAAATTTTTGTGAATGACGGTATTGAGGTATTTACAAGTCGGATTTTCCCCGGTCAAGACAGCAAAGATATTCGCTTTTTTGTAACAGAGGGAAGCGTGAATTTCAAAGCCGTTAAGTGGGATTACTAAGAAATTCTAATTTGGAAATCAAGAAATAATAAGCTTCATACTGACAAGTAACTGGACTCAAAAGGAGAAAGATCATGAATCCAGTTGAAATCGAAGTATTCGTAATAGAGTCGAGTAGATCCAGGACTATTTCCTGACATTTGCTCGGCTCTTCTTGTCCTTTAATACGACGGTATTTTTCGCTTTATAACTAAGTTAGAAACTGACAGGAATAGGTGAAGAAGCATACAATTATATTAAAAAAATAAGAACACCACCGAAAAGATCCGGTGGACGTTCTTAATTAGACTTAAACGTATGTAAAATCTTTCTTTTCTCAATTGGATATTTCTTAAGAACATCTTTTTATAGCAGTGCTTTTCGAAAAAATTTAATGTGCTAATTTACAGTTTTTTATATCTTTTTTCCCTTTCCATGAAGTATCTTCAAATCACCATTCTCATAACCGACTGTGTAACTCATCCGGTAATTTTGATATATGGTACCGCTGTCGCGCCATTCTTCCGCTGTAATTTCAATTTCTACTGTAGCTTCATCTGTCTTTTCTTGAAGAGTAACAGGTCCGATATTGATATACCCCGTATTTAGATAACCTGCCCGAAAATCCTCATAGCTTATCCCACTTTGCCAATCACTTCCCAGAAGAGAGTATGCGGTGACATAATCGCCATCGTTCAGGCTTTGGTAAAAGTATGTGACAATATCTCGCTCGTCTCCTATTTGTACATCGCTGTTAGGATCGTAGTCATCATTCGGTAAGTTAGGAAGCTCAGTCATGGGTGTCTTGGACCATTCTGCTGCCTGCTCAAGTATGCTGGGAATAGGGATGCTAAATCCAATGGTAGAATCTTCACCTGCAATTGCTGAATTTATGCCCAGTACTTTTCCCGTATCGCTGCTAATGAGTGGTCCGCCGCTATTACCGTGGGTAATGGGTGCAGAAATCTGGTATAGATTACTGTATGTATATGGAGCGCTATCAAAGCTTCGATCAAGGCCGCTAACAATTCCTGTAGTTACCGTGTTCTCTAATCCGAGGGGGCTGCCAAGCGCAAGTACTTCATCACCAATTTCTGCTTTTCCTTCTTCAGCTAAAGGAAGAGGAGAGAGTTTTTTTAATTCAGGCACACGTACTACAGCGATATCTGTATCTGTGCTGATCCCAATCACGGTCCCTTCGTATTCTTCCTTAGACAAGGTACGTACTGTAACTTGCTTTGAACCATCTACTACATGGGCGTTGGTTAAGAGATCACCTTGTTTGTTATACAGAAACCCGGAACCAAGACTGTTTCCGCTCTCAATGGTAACAACACGTTTCTGGCTGTCTTCTATAATCTCTTTGCGTGTTTTTTGTGTTTTATTCTCTGTAATCGTTGTTGTGTTTTTTGTTGAAGTCTGCAAGGCCAGAAGCGGTTGCCCATTCAGCTGGTTCTCTGTCGATGTGTGAATGAAATACATTCCTCCGCCTCCTAAACCGAGGATGGTTAAGCAGGTCAGTGTGCTGATCCATACTCCTTTACTCATGTTTTATGCCTCCTACTCTAAATACCAAGATACGTTGGTAATCGAAATTTCTGCCTGTTCATATACCCCGTAATTCGAGGTTGAGAATTGCCCCGATTCACCAGGCTCCAGTCTAAAAGGAGAAACGTCAGCATATGCATTGCCGATGTAGGCACCGGAGGAGGTGCTGTAAATAGCAAGATCAATGCTGATTGAATAGATCGGACGAGTCGCCGTATTCGTGACGATTCCGCTGATAGATAGGTCGCCATAATCGTCCAGCATAGCTTTGAGCTCTGTTACTTCAACCGCAGCTGTGCGGTTGTTTAGCTCTTCTTCTTCTGCTTTCTGCTGAGCAAGCTGTATGCGCTCTTCTTCTGCTTCTTCAAACTCTCGCTTTGCTTCTACAATCTGCTTCCGGTACACTGTAAGTTTCTCATTATCTGAATCATAGGAAAGCCCATTATCGATAACATTTAAGGCACCGATAAAATCCTTTTTCCGCTGTTTTTCTTCCGCGGAAGTATAACTAAGACCTACAATTTTATTAATAATTTGCACTTTAACAGCGTTTGCTTCTTTTCCGCTGAGGCCATTAATTTTGTCAAGTTTATCGGATAGCTCATCCACTGTGGTTAGTTTATCCAGCTCACCTTTGACTCGAAGAACCGCCAATTTGTCCTGATCAGCTGCGAGTTCTTTCTGAAGATGTTCAAACAGTGGTTCTTTTCGTTTACCAATGGTGGCTTGAACTTGCTTCAGGAGCTTCTCACCTTCATTTAATTTCAGTGTTTTTAGCTGCGCAGAAGCGTTATCAAGCTTCGTCTGAAGCTGAGCTGCTTTGGTTGCAAGCTCCAGATCACGCGTCAGCGCGGCGAAATTAGGGCGTTTTTGTTCAGCCTGCTCCAGCAGATTAACGGCATTTGAATAATTGCCGTCAAGTGCCTCTTCTTTCGCCTGCAGCTGTAAACCCAAAGTTTCTTGGTTTATAGATTGTTCATACTGATAAAAAATTAGTAAACCCAGACTCACCACTCCAGCGAGAAGAAGAGGAATTAGCCAATGGAAAACACTAATTTTCTCTTTATGTGGCTCTGTTTTCTGATTCTTAGGATCGGTATTAGCTTCCGACTTGCTCAGCCCACTACCCGCTGCTAATTCAATAACAGCTTTTTGTAAATCAGTGGTTAATAATCTTGCCCCGCATTTTTTACACAATTTCTGTTCTGAAGTACATTTTGCCCCACATTGATGACAATACACCTTGCTACCTCCAGCCTGATTTTTTATAACCGGCAGCAAAATAGAACACTGGCACTATGAATGCTTAGGTCATAAGTATTATTAATGATTCTATATACCTAGATCATTGTTTTAATATACCATATTGTGGAATTAAGAGAGAAGGAAAATTTAATAGTTTATCTAAACAATAGTTTTTGTCATTAAGTTAGTAGTGTCAGATGTAAAATGCAGATGAAGAACTGAAGGATAGACCGACAAAAGAAGACATAGGCTGAGGATTTTTATAGGGAGAAACACGTGATCGCATTAGAGATAATATAATCCAAGTGTGTTTGATTTACGCCTTCTAGCAATAGTCCAACCGATGACTAATAAACAATAAATTTAAGAAAAATTTATAATATAATCTACTCTTTATTTAAGATGTTTCTACTATTCTATAATCAAGAACAATGGGGAACGATTGGTGAAGACGTGGGCTTTTTGCTTATCCAAGTGAAGTCTATTAGTTTGAACAATTCTTAAATCCTAATAATGAAAATAACAAGGCGGGAGGAATTCAAGATGCAAAAACAGACGGAACAAAGAAAAAATAAAACATATCTTGTCTGGATAGTATTACTGCTATATATTTGTTTTTTATTTAAAGTCATATTGTTCAAGTTTGGTTCAATTGAAATATGGCCTTTGCTCAGCAAAATTCATCAAACACTGTTAGACCCAGGCTCTCTTGTAGACCGATTGGATACGGCTAATCTAGATCTATTCAGAACACTGAGACGGCAGGCAGCTCACCTTAACTTCCGAAATATAGTTAACATAATAGGAAATTTTGTTATCTTTATTCCGTTTGGTTTTTTAGTTTCGATGGGAATAAAGAAAGCAAGCTCGGGAATTGTTGTATTAATTGGCTCGTTTGGAATGAGCCTATGTCTGGAAAGTCTACAGCTTATACTCTCAATGGGGAACTTTGATGTAGATGACCTCTTGCTAAACACGCTTGGCGGTGTTGCAGGGTATATAGCTTATTATTTATGTGTTGCGATAAAAGAAGTCTTTCATCTTACGATTTCTTTATCAGTACCAGTCAAAGCGGAGAAAGCCTGCCACTAAGTGGCAGGCTTTTAGTATTAAATGTATAAAACAATCACCTTATTAATTAGTGTGGTTAATCCAACGAATTATTAGGCTCATTAACTATTAACCCTATAGACAATAAATGACATGAATGATTAATATCATGAGTTGATATGTAAAAAGAGTCCCGTTGTATATACTTTTTTCTTTTACATACTTACGTTTCCGGCATCAGATATGTTCTTTGTTTTGGCAGCCATACCTCGCCATAGATAGATAGAATACACCAGCATAATTCCAATAATGAGGTAATCTATAGTGGCAGGTTCATTCGCATTACCCATAGCATTACCCATAAATTGAAGGAAGTTATTCAGTCCATGAAAGAGGATAGGAATGATGATGGATTGCCGATGAACAACAAGAAGGGAAAGGACCAGTCCGACCATAAATGCATAAATAATTTGAAAAAGGGTATCAATGAGAGATTGCCCGCCAATCAGCTGAAGAGAGTGGGTAATTGCAAATAGAAAGCTCGTCGTAAAGACGGCAACACGAAAGCCTTTGGAAAGGAGAAGCCTAAGCATAAAGCCACGGAAGAACATTTCTTCTACCAATCCAATGACTAGGATCTGTATAAGGAGCATGATAAAAAGATCAGGTAAAGAGGAGGTGTTCAGCCCGTGATGATTTCCGTAAGCGATGAGGATAAGTACAAGGATCAGCGGCAAGGAGTAAAGTAAAGTCTTCTTAGCCGAAGAGGGGGAGGTAAAGAAATAGTGTTTCCACTTGTTCCCCACAAGCAAATAGATGAGAATACCAAGTGCGAGCGGGATCACCCCAATAAACTGAAGCAGAGGACTTTCAGGAGAAGTAATGGATACAAAGGCTCCATTCGCTGTAAAGAAGACCATTAATAATAATTCGAGCCCAATAATACTGAGAATAATCCTTGTGTTTGTTCGCAAAATGACAGCCCCCGATATGTATAATTTAGTTTAAATCCATTTCATAACTAAAGGTATTATAAAATTGATTTAGTTATTAAAATAAATTGTTAAATAACTATCTATTTCAATTATTTAATTATATTCTAAAATCTCTGTTATAAGAAGTTAAATGTATAAATTTTTACATAAAAAAGCCCATCCTCTCCTAAAAGAGAATGAGCGAGTTATCGGAAAGTTTATAGTGGAGACGGAATTTTATACCGCTAATTCCTGTGTCCCATTTTTCGAGTGTCGTTCGCTCACCACAAGCATAATAGCGGCAGCAATAACGAGTACAAAACAGAGCAAGAATGAATAACGGTACCCTACAATACTGGCTACTCCCCCGCCAACAAGGCTGCCCACCAGTCTGCCAATTGTAGATGAATTGGAGTAGAGTGTTGATGCGTATCCAGGCATGCTTGGAAGCAGATCCTGCATATAGCTGATGCCGATGGCAGAGATAACCGCAACAAAGAAAGCAAGGAGTAACTGTGCAGCAAGCATTTGCCACATCTCACCTGAGATGACGACAACGAGATAATAAGCTCCTCCGAGAATAGCCCCATACAACATCAGGATACGGTTACTATATTTTGAGCCTAGGAGACCAAGCATAATCATAAAAGGAATTTCCAGTGCAGCACAAATACTGCTGACAAGACCGACATCTGTTGTTGTCCCGCCTAGATTGTTAGTAATAAAGAGAGCCGTATTTAGGCTGCTCATCCAGTGAGCTATATAAAGCAGTGTCAGGATAAGAAAAGGGAACAAGATCGTCCGATTTTGATGCAGTCGTATACTTTGTGCCGTACTTCCTGTGCCGCTGGTCTTTAGTTCAACATTTGATTTCAGGAATGTAAAGACGAGAAAAGCGACAAGAAGAAAAATGCCGATCGTCCCTGAGAAAATGCCACTAAAACCAACAACTTCTAGAAGCAGGGTACCGAATAATGGACCTGTAATAAAACCAAGTGAGAAGGCAGAACGTAAGGTAGAATTAGCAAATGAATGATCGGTAGACTGGCTCTTCGTTACTGCTTCTCTAGCAATCGCAAACAATTGGGGCATACCTGGTGCACCAAGGGCTGTGAACACGGTCATATATATGAACAGGATGGTAAAATCTTTAATGAGCAAGTATCCACTAAAAGCCAAGGCATTACAGAGGGTGGAGACGATATAGATATGTTTCCGATTCAAACCGAGGTCAGAACGTTTCCCAATAAGTATGCTGACCCAGATCCCGGCAATTAAAGTGACAGCAAGAAAAACACCAAATACGCCTACAGATACACCGAGTTGCTCTGTAAAATAAATCGATAGAAAGGGTGCACTGAGTGAGATAGCCATTCCCTGCAGCAGCATACACAAAAAGAGCAGGGCATAAGAAGGAATAGAAAATAGTTCAGTGAGTCTTTTTATCATGATAATAAGTTACTCCTCTATGTTGTTTAGAATTAGATAGTCAATCGCGTTATAGTATACTTGAAAAAGACAATAATAATATATACGGTATTTAACTGAAAACCTCAACTATTTGGCTAAAGGGTGGATTTTACGATGGATATAAGATTACATGCTTGTTCTTATTCTTTACATAATCGTCCTTTTAAAACATCTTATAATCCACCGCCATTCTATTTAATTCGGCTTCAGGTGCTGGGCTTTGCAAAAGCTCTAGTTCATGGAGAAATGAAACAAGTTTCACCCGGAGATCTTCTCATGTATCCTCCAGGGGAACCTTATCATTTAAGGGTAGGAAAAGAGGGGGAGGATACGGAAAGTGGAGACTACTTTTTATTGTGTGACGGAAGCTGGATGGACGAATGGTGGAGAAGACATGAGCGCGATACGCTAAAGCGAATTCCATTAGATGATCATCTTTTGTATCTATGGCAGCAGTTGTCCATCGAACAGCACCGTGTAAGTCAGAACAACCAGGAGATCATAGGTCACTTGTTATGTACGTTACTACTAACGATGGATCAGGTAACATGGGTCACTGGTCAGAAGCAAGGGCAGGATTCCGTTCGGAGTAATGAACTGGTTGTCAAGATGAAGCAATATATTAATGATCATGCACTTCGTCCTCTCCGGGTGGAAGAAGTGGCTCATCATGCTGGACTGAGTGTATCGAGAGCTGTGCATCTATTTAAAGAAGTAACCGGTTATACAATCATCGGGTACGCTGGTGAGATCCGTCTGTCTCACGCTATCGAGCGGATTCAGTATACAGAAGCAAGTCTAGAAAGTATTGCATACTCCTGCGGATTTGGTACGTACTCTTATTTTCATAAATGTTTTAAAGAAAAAGTGGGATGTTCACCAAGCGAGTTCCGTAAACGCCCTGCTTTAGTTGGAAGAGACGATCAGCACCATGGTACGATACAGACTTTTTCCGGAATTTCACCGGATGCTTATCGGTTTCTCCGTTCCTAAGCCTATACAGGATTGCTTCTTTCCTTTGTTACCTGCTGCGTTTGGATTCATCAGACCAAGGTTAAATATACTCACAAGGTTAGCTCAGAAACTACGTGATGATAAGGGAAAGTCATATCAGTAAAAAGGATCGGAGTTTATTTATTCCTGTTAGGAGGAGAAACGATGGGACGCTATATACAAGTCGAAGAAAACGTAAAAATTTACGTGGAAGATATAGGGGAAGGGACTCCTGTTATTTTCCTTCATGGATGGCCTGCTAATCATAAAATGTTTGAATATCAATTTTCTCGTTTGCCCGCTAATGGATATCGTTGTATTGGTATTGATTTTCGTGGATTTGGTAAGTCCGATGCCCCATGGGAGAGCTATTCCTACGATCGGCTTGCCGATGATGTAAGGACGGTTATTGATGAGCTCGGAGTTACATGTGCTACATTGTTTGGCTTCTCCATGGGGGGCGCGGTTGCGATAAGATATATGGCCCGGCATAACGGACATGGGATTAAAAGTCTCGTATTGGCAGGAGCAGCAGCACCGGTATTTACGAAACGAGATGATTTTGATTATGGAATGGATCCTGAGGAGTTCACCGAACAGATGATTGTTGCTGCTTTTGAAGATCGGCCGAAGATGCTGACTAAATTAGGACTTCAATTTACAAAAACCAAAACAAAAGCAGGTATGATGATTTGGCTCCAATCTCTTTGTTTACAAGCTTCGCACCATGGAACAGTTAAGGCAGCTTTGTCTTTACGGGAAGAAGATTTGCGTTCGGACTTGTCTAAAATCAAGGTGCCGACCGTTATTTTTCATGGAGCAAAGGACAAAATCTGTGAACCGAATCTGGCTAAACTTACAAGTGAAGCAATTGCTGGTTCCAGACTGATCATGTTTGAAGAAAGCGGTCATGCCATGATGTTTGACGAGCAGGCTAAATTTAATGAAGAACTTCTGCTTTTTCTAAACACGGAGGATTTGCTTCATAGAGGCGAAGATATAGAGCATGTAAATGTCGTATCAAAATAAAAATGGGTCGATTCCTTTCCTGTTTTCTTTGGGAGGATTCGGCTTATTTCTTTTGTGAAAAAAAGAAGGTTGCATTTTAGATAAGAAGGATGTATATTAATAATATCTTAAATTTAAGATAAATTACGAGAGAGGGATGAACGTAATGAATAATGACTCATTATCATTGAAATTGTTCGTTATTCTCTCCAAGGCTTACAGGGTAATTATGGAACAAGCAGTAAGGGATATGAAGAGACATGGATTATCTGAGACTGAATTTGCGATGTTAGAACTTTTGTACCATAAAGGAAAAATTCCTATGCAGCAAATGGGCGAGAAGCTGCTGATTACGAGCGGTGGCATTACCTATACTGCGGATAAGCTTGAGAACAAAGGGCTTCTTAGAAGGATTGCTTGTCCGTCTGACCGCCGGGTAACCTACGCGGAGATTACGGAACAGGGAAATAGAATGTTTCATGAAATCTTTCCAGCACACCAGAAAGTAATCGAATCCACAATGACCGGACTGACTGATGAAGAAAAGGTGGAGGTAATTGATTTGCTAAAGAAACTTGGTTTATCGGCTCAGAACACCTAGCTACTCATACGATTACATAAGAGAATAGCAAAAGCCGGTGTTAAACTTGTAGATCACTGTACTGGTGATTTTGATCAAAGTAACAATCAACAGGAAGAAGAATCTATTTTTTTTACGTAAATATCTTAAATTAAAGATAAATGATTCTAAACTAACCGTTGATGAATATATTTCAAACACATAAACGAACAAAGAAAAGGGGAATTACAAATGGTAGGAACAGGATTGCTAATTATTCGCTTGGTGGTAGGACTTATTTTTGCAGCACATGGAGCACAGAAATTATTTGGCTGGTTTGGCGGTTATGGACCGAAAGGTACAGGGGGATGGATGGAGTCCATTGGAATTAAACCAGGTGTGGCTGCAGCTGTAATGGCAGGACTTGTTGAATTCGTAGGCGGGATTGCTTTTGCAGCAGGACTCTTCACTCCAGTTTTCGCTGTACTGCTTGCACTTACGATGATTGTAGCCATGGTCAAGGTGCATGGACCCAATGGTTTTTGGGCAACAGCAAATGGTGTTGAGCTTAATGTCATTCTCATGGCAGTGCTGATCGGTGTCGCTTTTACAGGGGCAGGAGCTTACTCTATTGATGCTTTGATTCAGTAAAACGAATAAATAGGATTAACTTACTATATTAGAAGAGGTGAACAAGATGAGACAACAAACGGCAGGAATTCATCATATAACAGCTTTCGTATCGGACGCTCAGAAAAACGTAGATTTCTACGCAGGGGTTCTAGGATTACGACTTGTAAAAAAGACAATTAACTTTGATGCTCCGGATGTCTATCATCTTTATTTTGGTAATGAACAAGGGAGCCCGGGCACGGTTATCACTTTCTTCCCGTTCCCTATGGGACGTAAAGGAACAATAGGCGGAGGACAGGTCGGCTGGACAACGTATGCAGTGCCTGTCGGTTCACTTGAGTTCTGGAAGAAACGATTGAATAAATTTGGTATTTCATATACCATGGTAGAACGTTTTTCTGAAAGTTATGTACAGTTTCGAGATGTCGATGGACTACAGCTTGAACTTGTAGAGAGAGAAGAAGGACCTGCAAGCCAGTGGACCTTTGGCGGAGTACCTCCTGAGAAAGCAATTAAAGGATTCGGCGGGGCTTTGCTGTATAGCACAGATCCAGAGAAAACAATGATGACTCTCGAGAATACACTCGGATTGACCAAAGTAGGTGAAGATAAGGGTGCTGTTCGTTTCCGCTCAACAGGAAATTTAGGCAATTTGATTGATGTAAGCAAAACACAGATAGCACCGGGGAGAAACGGTACCGGGATTGTTCATCATATTGCCTGGAGAGCAGCGGATGAAGCAGATCATCTCCGCTGGAGTGCTGCCGTAAAAGCAGACGGATTTGAGCTAACCCCTGTAAAGGATCGGAATTACTTTAAAGCGTTGTATTTCCGGGAACAAGGAGGAATTCTGTTCGAGATTGCTACAGATCCTCCTGGATTTACTGTGGATGAACCTGAGGCAGAGCTGGGTGAGAGTTTAATGCTGCCAGAATGGTATGAGAATAAGCGCCCTGCGCTTGAACAGAATCTTATCCCCATTGTTGTTCGTGTGCTGGAACAGGATCAGATGTAAGTAGAAAAGGAGCTGATTTTCAAATGGGCATGTCTATGCGAACGATTGATCCTCTTACTCAAACAGAAAGAGAAAATTATAAGCTTCTTACAGGAAGTATTATTCCGAGACCGGTTGCTTTTGTGACAACTTTATCGGAAGAGGGAACGATCAATGGAGCTCCTTTTAGCTATTTTAATATCGTAACCGCCGATCCTCCAATGATCTCGATCTCGGTGCAGCGGAAAAATGGACATCCGAAGGACACTGCACGTCATGCAATGTACCAGAAGGCGTTTGTCGTTCATATAACCGACGAGATGAATGTCGATAAGATTAATCAGACTGCGGAGAGTTTACCTCCTTCCGAAAGTGAGATTGAAAAGGCCGGACTAACTGTGGTTCCAAGTGACCTAATACAAGTTCCTGGAGTAAAAGAGGCAAAATTTCGTATGGAGTGTGTACTTGAAGCAGCTTATCCCTTAGGAGGAACAGAGAGTGCTCCTTCCTGCGATTTAATCATCGGCCGGGTTGTTCGTTTTCATGTTGCTGATTCCTTAATCGATCATGGCCGAATTGATGCGAACGAACTTCAGCCGGTTAGCCGCCTTGCAGGGAATCATTACTCGAAGCTGGGTCCGATGTTTTCACTAGAGCGCCCTAAATAAAAAACGAATGAAACGGCTCCCTGTATAGATAGAGGTAAGCCTCCTACCATCATGGTAAGAGGCTTACTTTGGTTGATTTCAGAATGTTACCACACTAGAGAATTCCCAAAAACCAGTCCATTGCTAATCAGTCTGCCGGGGGAAGTAATTGCTTTTCCACTAACATAAAGTCCAGACGAAGCGCCACCGTCCATATTCATGGCCTGATATGCACCAAGCTTAAGCATAATACTTCCCCACTGCTTCATGGTTGCTCCAGATACGGTGGCAAGCATCAGTGAGCCATCTTTCTTAATAGCTATTGCGCTGCGAGCACCGCTGTCAGTTAGAATTTTGGAACTGCTGAATCCTTCACTGGTCGGATTAACGCTAAGTTTACCGTTCGTTACGAGTCTCGGTCCTGCTCCGATGGCTGTATGAACGTCATCCCATTCGATTTTCTTTCCTGCAGCGTTATTGAACGTTATATTGTAGTCAACATAGGAACCTACCTTAAACTTCTCTGCCATTTTCTCTTCTGTGCCGGTAAATACCAGTACATAGCCATCTTTAGGAATAGAGGCATTCGAATTTTTGGCTACTTTCATGACCTTATCATTCCGAACTGTTACAGCTGTTCCGTAGGCAAATCCAACGTTTGTTCCACGTTTTGGCGTATATAATACCGCAGAAGTTTTTCCTTTTGTCGGAGTACGGTTAACAAAATAGACATACCAATTCTGCGAACGTCCCTGGTCCTCTTTTACGGTCCCGCGAAGTCTTACGCGCAGCGTATCCATTGCTGCAGTTCCGTCCCATTTAAACCCAATCGAAGTACCGCTGTTGCCAATATGTTCGATAATTCCGTCACTGATGATCATCCCATACGGGTCAGGTACGCCGCCGTAAGCTTCAAAGTAAGTTCCGTTTATGCCAGCCTGCGCTTGATACTTACTTACTATAGAGGATAAGGACTGTGTAGCACCAACCTTTCCATTAGCTAGTCCAGCAGTGACAGGCATTCCTTTTGGTAAAGTAACCGTCTGTACCGTAAATGTTTTGCCTGCGGCTTTCACTTTCTTGGCAGCATATACCGGTTTTGCAGAGGAGGTGCTTTTCTTAATGGACACAGGTAAAGAGAGTGTTCCTTTATAACCGGGAGTAGTAACCGTCACTTTGATGTTGGTCGTACCCTTAGAGATTGGAATAATGACTCCGTTTGAATTAACCCGGGCAATTTTAGTATTTCCTGAAGAATAGGCAACCCGCACTTCCTCTGATTGTTTTAACTTAGCTGTTAAAGGCAGACGTTTATCCATCGTTAATGTTATGGAAGAGGCGGGATAAGTCAATTGAACTTCCTGAATAGGTGCTGGAGCAGCCTCCGTATGAGAGATCTGAAAAGAAAGTGAGGCAGGAAGTAATAATGACAGGAATAAAGACGTGAATAAAATGAAAATAGAGTTTCTTACATAAGCGTAATATGACGACATAAGAGAGTAAATCCTCCTTCTATAATATGAAATCTAAGTTATTATCGGTCAGTGTGGAGAGTTTACTTACAAAGCAGGATGCATTTTTATTTTATACCATTAATTTACTGTTATTGATTATGGTTAACTATCATTCTATAGCAACTATATTCTCCCATCTGAAACATGAAAGGGATAAGTTGTGTTATCCACGAAGTGAAACTAATGAAAATAGGTTTTTTGTGGATTTATAGAAAGGATATATGATATGATCACCTAAACGAGTTACAATAAGTAAGTAACAATATTTTTGGGAGGGTATAAAATGAAAATCGAAATTTGGTCGGACTATATGTGTCCATTTTGCTATATTGGAAAACGTCGCTTTGAAGAAGCTTTGGAGTCGTTTCCTCATAAAGATCAGGTTGAAGTCGTTTATCGTAGTTATGAACTGAATCCAAACGAATCACGCGATACAGATCAGACAACTTACGACAGTCTTGCGAAAAAGTACGGAATGTCTGCTCAAGAGGCAAAATCAATGACAGAAAATGTCGTAGCGCAAGCGCGTACGGTTGGACTGAACTATAATTTTGACGTTATTAAACCAACCAATTCGTTTGATGCGCACCGTTTAACTCATTATGCTGCAGAGCAGGGGAAAGCGAGTGAAATGACAGAATTACTTTTCTCCGCTTATTTTGAAAAAGGTGAACATATTGGCAGCAGGGAAGTACTCATTCGTCTTGCTGGAGAAGTTGGAATGAATACCAAACAGGTAGAGAAGATTCTGGAAGAATCGACCTTTGCTGAGGAAGTACGCAGAGATGAGAAGCAAGGTGCTGAGCTTGGGATTCAAGGTGTTCCTTTCTTTGTAATTGACCGTAAATATGGTATTTCGGGTGCTCAGCCACCTCAAGTGTTTGCAGATGCATTAACGCAGGCTTGGTCTGAATCTCAGCCACTGAAGGTTATCGGAGGCAGTGATGCTGCTTTATGTACGGATGATTCTTGCAATTTACCTGATAAATAAAAAAATGATCCTCATAACAAATGTCTGGCAGTTTCTGCTGGGCATTTTTTTTATCACAGGAGAGTCATAAAAATTGATAACGCTTACTATATATGAAGAGAAGAAATGAACAAAGAGGAGGTTTACTTAGGTGGAGAAATACAAGAGCTCTAATCCGCTGGGTGTGATTTTGTGTCGGGACTGTTATAGTGAGCTCGGTGTGCAGGAGACAGACCGTGTCCAGATTTTCTACTCATCTTGCGGTTCAGTCCATTGCAAAGAAACAAGACTGAATACGGAGTACGAACAATATATGGACGAATAATGACGTTATATTACTCTTATATACGTAAGATGATGATACAGGATACCAGGCAATAACCCATATAAAAATTAAAAACAGGCTTATACATCCTTATTTACTGTGATGTATAAGCCTGTTTATTTATATTTAATTAACGGTTGTTCTCTAACTTAACTTCCTTTTTATTAGAGAACATGATTTTAAGAAGCGGTGGTGTTACCAGGGTTGTGACAATGACCATAATGATGAGTGAGGTGTAATATTCAGGATCAAGCAGACCTGCTGCAAGACCTGTACCTGCGATGATCAGAGCGACTTCTCCCCGAGAAATCATACCAGCTCCGATGGAAAAAGACGAACGTCCATTAAATCCAGTCAAACGCGCACCTAAGGCTCCGCCTAGCAGTTTCGTCAAAATAGCAACGATACTAATTACGATAATGAATCCAATCTGAGATCCGACGCCTTCAAAGTCGACATTTAGTCCAATACTTACAAAGAATACAGGAACAAACAAACTGTAAGCGATCGGTTCAAGCTTGCTTTCAACCGTGTGCTTAAATTCGGTTTGTGAAATAGCAATCCCTGCGGCAAATGCACCAATAATACCTGCTATACCCATCCATTCAGCAAAATAGGAAAAGGCGAGTGCAATAATGACTCCGCCAGAAATCACAGTTTCTGTTACTTTCAGTTTGGCGAACCATTTCATCACTAGAGGTACTACCCAGATGGACGCGGCAATGATGACTCCAAAGAAGAGCACTTTCTTTCCAATAAGACTACCAATACTTACGCTTTCTCCACTTGTTCCGAGAACACTCATCATTATTGCCAGCAAGATGACAACGAGAATATCATCAACAACAGCGGCTCCCAGAATGGTGGTACCCTCTTTTGAACTTAGTTGGTTCATTTCTTTTAGCGTTTGTACAGAGATACTTACGGAAGTAGCACAGAATAGAAGGCCGAAGAATAGGGCGTGATGATTCTCCATACCGAAGCTCAGTGCTGCTCCATATCCCCCGAAGAAAGGTAAAATAACCCCGCCTACGGCAACAGCTAAAGCAGCCTTCCAGTTCTGACGAAGCTGATCCAAGTCAGTTTCGAGACCAGCAATAAACATAAGAACAAGTACGCCGATTTCTGAGAATTCATGGATAAACGAAGTTTGTTGAACCCAGCCAAGGATCGCCGGTCCCAGAATAACCCCTGCAATTAATTCACCAAGGACGGAAGGCTGTCCTAATTTGACCGATAGATGACCTGCAATTTTGGTGAAAATAAGAATGAGCACGAGGTGTAAAATAAATATAAAATCCATCGTTGTTCCCCTTTCGAAGTAGGTTTATATTGTCCGCCAGTGAGGAAGTTTTTATGTTTACACACAAAAAAAGCCTATTTACGCAAGATCCCCATAAATACGCCTGAAAATAGACAGAAGGGGGCCTTGTGTGCCAGACTCCTCCTGTGAACAATATATGTAATTGTGTTGTGTTTTACGTTACTGTTTTTATTGTACATTTTTTTATATCAAATGGGAAGGGGAATTCGTATCCATTCCTAGAATCAAAACCTTTCGTATAATGAATAGGTTTGTGTTTTAAGTACGGAGAAGAATCCCATCACAAAAATACCCTGAATAAAGTTCAGAGTGTTGTCACTTAACAATTCCCTATTATGAAGTTTATAATTGAAGTAAGGATTTACCTATAGAGGAGGATAACGTTCGTTATGAGCAAAGGTATGAAAGAGAGTGACTACGTCCCGACGACGAAGAAGAATTTTGCGGGAATCATTATTAGTTTTTCATTGATTGCCAATGTTATTATATTGCTGCTCTTTTTTGCGCCAGTAGGTTATAACGGGGAAGTGCATTTTGATTATACAATACTTCCACGGATTAACGCAGTACTCAACAGTTTTACGTTTATCTTTTTGCTAGCAGCACTCATTGCTATTCTAAAGAAAAATGTTAAGATTCATAAACGATTTGTAATTGCAGCATTTGCTTCTACATTGTTATTTCTAGTAACCTATCTTACCTTCCATTACATTTCTCCGGAGACATCAAAGTTTGGGGGAGAAGGATTTATTCGTCCTGTGTACTTTACCATTTTGATCACGCATAGCTTTTTAGCTGCTGTCATTGTGCCGCTTGCTCTTTTCTCACTCGTGTGGGGCTGGACAATGCAGGTAGAAAAACACCGGAAGATTGCGCGATGGACGATGCCTATTTGGCTTTACGTAAGCTTTACAGGTGTAATTGTGTATCTTATGATGGCACCTTATTATTAAGACCGAGTAGTTGTATTCAGTCTCTATAATGTCTAAGAAATATGGATGTATAAAAGGCCGGAATGTCTCTTTTCATAGAGACATTTCGGTTTTTTTTGCAAAAAAAACTTGCATTTTAAGAAAATAAGGGATATGATTGACCCATCAACCATTGATGAGTCAATGATTTGAAGGAGGTCTTTATTATTTCTACATGTCGTACGGAAGACCTATTGTATTTGCTTATGCATCTTAATAAGCACATCGCTACCCGGTTTGAACGCTGTGCGGGTGTAAGTCCTAATCGGCTTGAACTTTTATGTAAACTGACGGGTGGAGAAATCAGCCAATCGGAATTACAGAAGGCAGTATCAATTGATCCTGCTGCAGTGACGCGTCACGTTCAGCAACTGGAAGCGGAAGGGATACTACTCCGCACGAGAAGCGAGAACGATAACCGGATTACGTTAGTTCAGCTGACGGAAGAAGGAAAAAACAAAGTAGCGGCTTTTAAAGCGGAAAAAGATCGATTTATGGAGGAACTGCAATCTGATCTCACGGAAGCAGAGCGCCTTCAGTTTATTGAAACATTACAGAAGCTGAACAACCAGATCCACCAAATGAAAGATCCCAGAAAGACGAATAAATGATATAGATAAAAGGAGCTTATAACCATGACTGTAAATACAGTAATTAAAGATTATAACGAAGTAATTTCCTCCCGCCGTTCAGTGCGAGTGTACGACCCTTCGGTTAAAATCAGCCGTGAAGAAATGACAGAAATTTTGGAGGAAGCAACACTCGCCCCATCTTCCGTTAACCTTCAACCGTGGAGATTCCTAGTTATTGACAGCCCAGAAGGTAAAGCAACACTGGAAGAGCTGGCACCAGGAAACTTGCACCAAGTGAAAACTTCCTCTGCAGTCATTGCTGTATTTGGAGATATGAACGCATTTGACAATGCCGATGATATTATGAGCAGTGCAGTAGAACGTGGGTTTCTTCCCCAAGAGGTGAAAGAACAGATTATGGCGAACTACACAGATCTGTTTGGTCGTATTTCAGCAGGGGCATTCCGCGAAATGATCGTAATCGACTGCGGATTGGTTTCCATGCAGCTCATGCTTTCTGCTCGTGCTCATGGATATGACACAAACCCAATCGGTGGTTACGATAAATCCCGAATTGCAGAAGCATTTGGAATGGATAAAGAACGTTATGTACCTGTAATGCTGATTTCCATCGGTAAAGCAGCTAAAGAAGCACGTAAGACAACTCGTCTGCCAATAGACCGTGTTGCACAGTGGAAGTGAGGAGGATACCTATGATTATTATTCATGCGGAAATGAAAGTGAACCATGCTGTAGAGTCTGAGTTTCTTGAAGCAGTAAATGAATTAGTAGAGTCTTCACGCGCTGAAGAAGGCAATGTTTCATACAAGCTTTTTAAAGATACAGAGCAAGAGAACACCTATCTAATGATCGAGGAATGGAAAGATCAGGATGCTGTAGCTTTTCATAATTCGAGTGCTCATTTCCAGGCTTTTGTAGCCAAAGCTCCTAAATATCTGACAGCTCCACTGAATGTTCAAGCTTATGCAGGTCAACTTATTAATAAGTAAGATATTGGCCTAAGAAGATAGGAAGAAATGGTCTATTCATAATAGGATTCGTTATGACGGCGGAGAAACTAGCTAATCTAGTTTCTCCGCTTTTTTTATCACTCAAATTTTTTGCGTAATAGCATTGACAGATGAGAATGGAATGATACAATGAATCTTGTGTCCAATTGATAATGAATATCATTATCTGAGACAATTAATACCAGAGTTTCCTACATAATGATTCATCCGTTTTTTTCAGATGCAAGTAGTAACCCTATCCTCCTGAATAAACGGAGAAGAGGAAGGAACGGTTATGAAGAAGCGATACTTATTTATTTTACTTATCATCTTATCCCTTCTTTCCGTTTTTATCGGAGTAAAGGATATCCAGCCTTGGCATTTACTGAACTTAGATGAGATTCAGAAGCAGATTTTACTGGAAAGCCGATTACCGAGGCTTGTAAGTCTACTCATTGCTGGGATCAGCATGAGTATATGCGGACTTATTATGCAACAGATTACACGAAACAAATTTGTCTCTCCAACCACAGCGGGAACAGAAGATTCAGCTAAACTTGGCATTTTGGTGTCTATGTTGCTGTTCGCTACTGCTCCTCCGTTAGTGAAGATGCTGGTTGCTTTTGCATTTGCACTGGCAGGGACATTTATATTTACCAAGATTCTAGAGAGAGTTAAATTCAGAGATACGATTTTTATTCCACTCGTGGGAATCATGTTTGGTAATATTGTCGGTTCGATCACTACCTTTTTTGCATACAAACACGATCTGATCCAAAATATTTCCTCTTGGCTGCAAGGAGATTTCTCCATGATCATCTCTGGCCAATATGAGCTCATCTATATCAGTATACCGCTTGTCATTCTCGCTTACTTTTATGCGAACAAGTTTACGGTAGCCGGTATGGGAGAGGAATTCGCTGTCAATCTCGGACTTAACTATAAGTGGATTGTCAATATCGGTCTTATCATCGTTGCGATGGTTACCTCTGTCGTTATTTTGACGGCAGGTATGATCCCTTTTCTTGGTCTGATCATTCCTAACATCGTGAGTATGTATATGGGTGATAACCTTAAGAAAAGTCTCTCTCACACTGCTTTAGTGGGTGCAATTTTCGTATTGATCTGCGACATCCTGGGACGGATCATTATATACCCATATGAGATACCGATCGGTTTAACGGTTGGCGTGCTCGGCAGTATCATCTTTATTTTCTTGCTGATGAGGAGAAAGGCCTATGAATAACAAGACTAAGATTACACTTCTCGCTGCTCTTGCTGTTGCTCTTATTGGAATCTTTGTCTTTGTCGATCTAGGCAGTAGTTGGCGTTATGTTCTTCCTAGAAGAGCCATGAAGATTCTCGCTATTGTGATAACAGGAAGCGCCATCGCGTTCTCATCCATGATATTCCAGACCGTCACGAATAATCGGATTTTAACACCAAGTGTGCTCGGGCTTGATTCACTTTATATGCTTATCCAAACCTTTATTATTTTTATGTACGGATCAGCACAAGTATCTTCCCTTAGCAAGAACATGAATTTTATTATTTCGGTAGGTCTTATGGTGATGTTTGCAGGGGTCTTGTATAAACTGCTGTTCAAACGTGAAGGAAGAAACTTATTCTTCTTGCTTCTCATCGGTTTAGTCATGGGAACGTTATTCCAGAGTATGTCGACCTTTATGCAGGTTATTATGGATCCGAATGAGTTTTTAATTGTGCAGGATCGCATGTTCGCAAGCTTTAATAACGTGAATACAGATCTTGTCATTGTATCGATTATTGCCTTTGCCGCAATTGGTGTTTATTTCACAAGATTCAGTAAGTATATGGATGTTATGTCGCTAGGGCGGGAACATGCCGTTAATCTTGGAGTTCCCTATAATCTGGTTGTGCGCCGGATGCTGATCATTGTCGTGATCCTCGTATCCATCTCTACAGCACTTGTTGGACCTATTACTTTCCTAGGACTTCTTGTCGTCAATGTAACTTATCAAATGTTTAAGACTTATCAGCACAAAGTAATGATTCCAGCAGCGATGCTAATCAGTATTAGTGCGCTCGTAGGCGGTCAGATGATTGTTGAGCGAGTCTTTACTTTTTCAACTACACTGAGTGTCATCATTAATTTTATCGGCGGGGTTTACTTTATTTATCTGCTACTTAAGGAGAATAAATCGTGATAGATGTGAAAGAGGTATCCAAACTATACGGTAACAAGTATGTGGTGGAGAATGTAACTACCAACATCAAAAAAGGGAAAATTACTTCTTTTATCGGGCCTAACGGTGCGGGAAAAAGTACCTTGTTGTCTATGGTAAGTAGGCTCATAAGCAAAGATCACGGTGAAATCTTCATTGATGGAATGGATGTAAGCAACTCTAAAAGTGGAGATCTTGCAAAGAAAATAGCAATTCTCAAGCAATCCAACCACATAAATGTAAGATTAACAATACGTGATTTGGTTAGTTTCGGCCGGTTTCCTTATTCTCAAGGCAAGCTAACCAAAGAAGATTGGGCATTTGTTGATGAGGCAATCGAGTACATGGAACTTCAGGATATGCAGCACAAATTTTTGGATCAGCTGAGCGGAGGCCAGAGCCAAAGAGCCTTTATCGCCATGGTTATCGCCCAAAATACAGATTATATTTTGCTAGATGAGCCGCTGAATAATCTGGATATGAAACATTCAGTTCAGATCATGAAAGTACTGCGGAAGCTTGCAGATGAACTGGGCAAGACGGTTGTCATTGTTATCCATGATATCAATTTTGCATCCTGTTACTCCGATTACATCGTAGCACTAAAGGATGGCCAGATCGTAAAAGAAGGTACGACGGATGAAATTATTGATCCTGTGGTGCTGAAAGAAATCTATGAGATGGATATACCTGTCCAGATCATTGATGGGAACAAAATCTGCGTGTACTTCCGGTAAAGTCATTCGTGCTTAGGAAGAAAAGCAGGGTTTCCTATCCCTTTCGAGTTTTAAAAAGATTTTTTGTTCATTATTAACCAAATAATATAAGAGGTGATTCTAATGAAAAAATTCAAGTTATCTTCTATTTTCACACTGGTTATGGTTATGATGCTTACGGTAGTACTGGCAGCTTGCGGCACTGACTCCAAAGAAGCAGAAGGCGGCGCTGAGACGAACGCAGCGGCTGGCAGTAATGGAACAGCAGAACAAGCACAACAATCGGAAGTAACGATTGCCCATAAACTGGGTGAAACCACACTTGAGACGAATCCTGAAAAAGTAGTCGTATTCGATATGGGGATTCTGGATTCCCTCGATAAATTGGGCATTGAAGTAACAGGGGTTCCACAAGCGAACATTCCTCCATACCTAGAAAAATATAATGATTCCAAATATGCGAATGTAGGAAGCTTGAAAGAACCGGATTTCGAAAAAATCGCGGAAATTAATCCTGACCTGATCATTATCTCTGGACGTCAATCTGATTCTTACGAAGAACTCAGCAAAATCGGAAAAACCATTTATCTTGGAGTAGATACAACTCGCTACATGGATTCTTACAAAGAAAACATGCAAGTTCTTGGACAGATTTTTAACAAAACAGAAGAAGTAAATACAGAGATTGCCAAAGTCGAAGATGAAATTAAGGTGCTAAATGAAAAAGTAACAGCAAGCGGTAAAAATGCCCTGATCATCCTTGCTAATGAAGGTAAAATCAGTGCGTACGGTGCAGGTTCCCGTTTTGGAATTATTCATGATGTGTTTGGTTTTACACCAGTAGATGAAGCGATTGAAGTTTCAACACATGGTCAAAGCGTATCGTTTGAATACATTGTAGAGAAAGATCCAGACTACCTGTTTGTTGTAGACCGCGGTGTTATCACATCTGACGAAAAAGCTTCTTCTGCTCAAGATTTAGTTGAAAACAGCTTGGTGAAGAATACAAAAGCATATAAAGAAGGTCACATTGTTTATCTAGATGCAAACTACTGGTACTTGTCCGGTGGAGGCCTTGCTTCTGTATCTGAAATGGTAAAAGAAGTAAGTGCTGCATTTGAAGAATAATTAAAAAAACTAATAGTTGATGATGGATGCGCATAGGGTACAGGTAAAGGAAGGTTTACCTTCTACCCTCTGCGTATTTTTGTGTTCTTTATTCTTCATGCTACAATACTAATATTGTCATCTTATCTTTATTTCTATAATTGGAAGGAGGTCTCACAAGTGAAAATGAATAGGCTTGGTTCATCTGATTTAATGGTAAGTGAAATTGGACTCGGATGCATGTCACTAGGAATAGATGAGAAGGTAGCGATCCCGCTTATACATGAAGCGATTGCTCATGGTGTTAATTTCCTGGATACGGCTGATATTTACGATGATGGACGTAATGAAGAACTGGTGGGGAAGGCTCTTAAAGGGCGCAGACAAGATGTGATCATCGCTACAAAAGTAGGAAACAGGCGTCTGACCGGTCAAGAGGGACTCCGCTGGGACCCAAGTAAACAGCATATTAAAGAAGCTGTAAAAGATAGTTTACGCAGGCTTCAGACCGACTACATTGATCTTTATCAACTGCATGGCGGTACGATAGAAGATCATATAGAGGAAACAATTGAGGCCTTTGAGGAATTAAAGCAAGCCGGATTCATTCGTTATTATGGAATTTCGTCGATACGTCCGAATGTGATTCGGGAATATACCCAGCATTCTTCGATCGTTAGTGTAATGAACCAATATAGTTTGCTGGATCGTCGCGGAGAGGAAGAGGTGTTTCCTTCTCTTCATGAACATGGGGTAAGTGTCATAGCGAGAGGGCCGGTGGCTGGCGGTGCACTGGCAGACGGTAGAGATGATAAAGCTCTAAAAGGGTATCTTGAATACACACCCGAGCAAATTAAAGAGATTCGCGAGAAATTAGCAGCATTTGTTACGGAAGAACGGAGTATGTCACAGCTAGCAATTCGGTATGCGCTCTCACACCCTGCTGTTGCTACTGTTATTCCTGGAGCTAGCTCCAGGGAACAATTGCTTAGTAATATCGGGGCTTCCATGACAGAGCCGCTAACGGATAAAGAAAAAGATAAGCTTAGAAGATTGACTAGAGCTAATCAATATACCCAGCATTTATAATAAGATCCTATAGGTAAAGAAAAGAGGAAAAGACGTGGAACGAATTCAAAGTGAAGAACAGTATCAAGAGTTAATTAACGGTGACCGTCTGACAGTCATTAAATTTGACACGAACTGGTGCCCAGACTGTAAAAATCTAGACCGCTTTATCGGTGACGTAATAGACAAGCATCAAGATAAGCAATTTTTTGCTCTGGATGCTGAGAAATTCCTGACGATTGCAGAACAAAATCAGGTCCGCGGTATTCCAAGCTTGCTTGTGTTCAAAGACGGGGAGAAAATCGCACATTTGCACAGTAAATGGGCGAAAACACCAACCCAAATCTCTGATTACTTAGAGACTTTGGAATCCAAACAGTAATGCAGGATGATGAACAATGAAAAAGGAGCTTTTCCTTGGGCTGATATCAGCAGCAAAAGGAGAGGCTCCTATTTTTATAAGATGATAAACAAAAGAACAAGGGCAAGGCCAAACCGGTAATAAGCAAAGGTGGAAAGTTTCCATTTTTTTAAAAGGGAAAGGAATGTTTTAATCGCCAGCATACCGACACAGAAAGAAGTCAGAAGCCCGATTGCAAAATAAGGGATATCTTTTACGGACAAAATGTCTGCACTTTTCCATAGATCGAGGGCGGTAGCCCCAAACATAATAGGCACGGAGACAAGAAAAGTGAATTCAGCCGCAGCTGTATGACTGACTCTTGCAAGAAGTCCGCCTGAGATCGTGGAACCGGAACGAGAGAACCCTGGCCAAAGTGCTAAAATTTGAAACAGTCCAATCATAAATGCTTGCTTGTAGGTGATATCATCTACGGTTTGTGCTATCGGTTTCCTGTGCCATTTCTCTGCTGCAATCATAAGCACTCCCCCGGCAATGAGGCTGTAGACTACAGTAGTGGGACCAAATAAATATTGTTTTATTACATCACGAAACAGTACCGCAGTAATAGAAGCAGGCAGCATCGCTAGAAAGATGTGAAGCAGGTTCAGACGAGGCATCACACGATCACCAGGTTTGACGGTGAAAAAACCGACAAAGGTTCTCCAGTAAAGAACGACGACAGCAAGTACAGCTCCGAGCTGGACAACAACTTCGAACGTTTTGACATTTTCTTGATCCGTAGAGAGTCCGAGCAAGTGAGCTGTGATGATCATATGACCCGTCGAGGAAACAGGAAGAAACTCAGTCAGCCCTTCCACAATTCCCATTATAATGGATGAAAAAATATCCATTGCTTGTCCCCCTTCCCCATCGGTAAATTAGCAATCAGAGAAATTCCGTACTCATCAATATATAGTACTCCATAGTTTGTCCTGTAAGAACTAATGAAAACTGTATTTATTTGTCGATAATGACAATCTGAACATTACAATTTATGATAAAATAAGTAGTATAGATGTGTAAGCGCTTATATAGATCAGGGGTGTGTAGATTGCTGTCAAAGATTGTACGGCGTACGAATGATATGAAGCTTAAACATAAGCTTGTTATCAGCTATGTGCTTGTCGTCATGATTCCCGTACTCATCATTGGTGTAGGGGTGACCTACTATTTCAGACAGCAGGCGATGGATCAGGCAATACAGCAGGCAGAAAACAATGTAGAGCGTATCAAAAATCAGACCATGACGCTGCTTCGAGTACCTATGGATATTTCTAATCTGCTTTTGTTTAATAGCGAGATAAAAGAAATTGCGAACACGAAGTTTGAAAATATGCTGGAGCTGACGCGAAGTTATCGCTCTTTTACCTTGTTTAACGACTATATACAGCAATATAGAGAATTATATGGGATTCGTTTTTTCTCTTTTAACTCAACCTTAGTTAATAATTATGAATTTATACCCGTTGATACTCAGATAGAGAATGCTCCTTGGTTTCAGAAAGCAATGGAATCAACGAGTATTGGTTGGTTCTTTATTCCGAATTCAGAAGACTATCCGGCAGATACACTGAGTCTTGTGCGAGGCGTTCAATTTCCTGAATATCAGAGACGAGGCGTGCTCATGGTTCTCATTAACCGTGATGTACTCAATAATATGCTGAGCCAGGAACCTTTTAATACCATGATTGTAGACAGTCAGGGGTATATTGTCGCTGCAAAAGATACGAAACTTGTAGGGTCTACTTTTGAGTTCCTTCATATGGGGGTTGATCTTCGATCTCAAAAGAAAGGGCTTATCGAAGCAAACGTGTATGATGAACCTTCGAATATTATTGTCGATGAAATGACCCCATCTTCGAGTATGAATGGGTTTCAAATCGTTTCTATTTTTTCGAAGGAAAGTATAGTAACCAACGCGAAGCAAATCAGTCTAATTGGGATGTTGTTTATTATTCTTGTGCTTTTTGTCGCGATGGCTCTTGTATACGTTATATCGCTGCTTACGACCAATCGTTTACTGCGTCTCAGCAGGCAGCTTAATCGATTAGCACTAGGAGATTTAAAGGTCGTATCGCAAGTAGATGGTAATGATGAGATTGGTCAATTATCTAGACAGTTTAATCACATGGTATCCAGCATTAATGGGCTTATGGAACAAGTCGTGGAGACAAGTGAGCAGAACAACCGACTTGCGATCGCACAAAAGGAAATTAAGCTTAAAATGATGGCTAGTCAAATCAATCCTCATTTTTTATTTAATGCACTAGAGTCTATTCGAATGAAAGCGCATATTAAAGGCGAAGCAGAGATTGCAAACATTGTGCGTTTACTAGGTAAACTCATCCGTAAAAATCTGGAAATTGGTAGTGGTAAAACAACCATTAAAGCAGAAATGGAAATCGTTCGATCTTATTTGCAAATTCAAAAGTTTCGTTATGAAGACCGTCTTGATTTTGAACTTACCATCCAGGAAGGAATAGAGAAAGAAAAAATACCGCCGCTTATTATTCAGCCGCTTGTAGAAAATGCGATTGTGCACGGTCTCGAAAATCAAGAAGATGGGGTTAGAGTAGAGGTCTCTCTATATGAAGATAATGACCTTGTCCATTTTACAGTGCGAGATAATGGAGCGGGTATTCGCCCAGAACGGCTGAAGGAAGTAGTCACGTCGATAACAGGCTCTGATGAACAAGAGAAAAGTAGAATTGGTCTGCGGAATGTTCATCAGCGTCTAACCTTGTCCTATGGGGAAAAGCATGGTCTGATCATATCCAGTGAGTCCGGTAAAGGTACAAAAGTTCATTTTACGGTTCCTAAAGGAGGCAGCAAATAATGTATAGCGTATTAATAGTTGATGATGAACCTATGATTAGAGAAGGGCTCAAAACGATTATTAACTGGGAAGAAGAGGGCTATACGGTGATCGATACTGCTTCTAACGGAAGAGAAGCTATTGAAAAGCATCATCAGTTGAACCCGGACCTTACGATCCTAGACATCCGGATGCCAGGTCTTACTGGACTTGAAGTTATTGAACACCTCCGCAGTGAAGGGAAAAAGGGTCAATTTCTTATTTTAAGTGGACATGCAGATTTTGATTATGCCAAAAAAGCGATCAGTTTTGGTGTAGGCGGCTACTTATTAAAACCGGTAGATGAAGAAGAAATGGTGGAAGAACTGGAGCGTATTAAAGCACGTCTAGATAAAGAACAAAGTGTAAAGCAGCGCAATACAAATGAAGATTTTTTTTATCGTGAACATGTAATTGAGTCTATACTGCACGGTGGACAGGTGTGGTCAGCGGAAGATCTGAAAAAATATGATTTATACTGGCCTTCCTATCAGGTAGTCCTTATTGAAGTATTTAATGAGTCTTCTACTCACATGAGTGCAGAAATAAAGAAGGAAATGACAGACCTGCTTGCTTCATCGAAGAGTGGGATTGTTTTTACAGCGGGAAAGTACATTGGCTGTTTGCTTAATTCACCTCTGCTTACTAGTGATGAACGGCATCGCTTTTATAATGAAACGATTATGACTCTTAAAAGGTTTTCAAGCCCTGTATATATCGCTGCTGGGACGGGTGTATTACATATGGAAGAAATAAAGACATCGTATGATGAAGCTGTACACCTACTTGAGGAGCGGTTCTTTTTTACCGAACAAACGGTTTTGATGAGAAATGAAGGTTATGGGCTAAGTATGCCTATCAAAGAGAGAGAAGAAGAATTGCAAGGACTAGACGAAAATAAAATCACGGATACACTTTACTATGCTTTAGACATACGAAGTAAAGATTTATTATCGCGTGTCCTGGATCAATTCCAGCAGTGGGTGTTGACGGAGGACTACACGGAACATGAGATTAAGAATATGATTACTAAAATTGCTGCGGTTGCTTTGAACAAACTTTCTCTAGTAAATTCCGAGACGAAACTCATTGCGACGGAACATACAGCTATGTTATCGGCATTATATCAGCAGCCAACGTTCGTTGCGCTTTTGGATACGTTGCAACTTCAATTTTCGGAACTGATTCAGCAGCTTGGTGTAAATAGTAAAGATACCGTAATCAAACAGATGATTGATTTTATTAAAAGGAACCCGGGGGATCACCTCAAGCTGGAGGTTCTTGCTGAAGTTTTTAATTACAATAGCAGCTATTTGGGAAAATTGTTCAAAAATTATACGGGTGAGTCTTTTAATGTGTTCTTAGATAAGGTTCGTATGGAGAAAGCAAAGTCACTTCTTGAAGAAGGGCAAAAAGTTCATCAAGTATCGGATCAAATCGGTTATGCTAACGTAGATTACTTCCATACAAAATTTAAAAAGTATATGGGGATTTCTCCTTCTGCCTATCGAGATCAGCATAAACAGCGTCAAAAGTAGAGCATCGTTTCATACTCCCTCACGAAAACGTTTTTAGTTTTTAGTCATTCTGCACAATGAGAATTAGAAATATATCTAATTTTTATATGATTTTCTCTGAAATTCATTGGGTATTGATCTGCAATATCTTGGAGTATGATTATGTTATCAAACAGAGGAGGGGTTATTTTATGGAAACGCTAACAAAGCCCGCTTCCACGGATTCCGAGGCCTCCGCCGCGAAACAAGTTAAGCGAAAGTGGCCGAACGGTTTATGGAAAACTGTGAAAGATCAGAAGTTTTTATTACTCATGTCCTTACCTTTTGTGATTTGGGTCTTCATATTTAATTACTTACCTCTTTGGGGCTGGACAATGGCCTTCCAGAATTACAAACCTGCCAAGACCTTTACGGAACAAAAATGGGTTGGATTTGAACACTTCATTGAATTGTTTAGTGATGAGCGGTTTTATCTCGTACTCAGAAATACACTGGCAATGAGTTTATTAGGACTTCTAGTAGGATTTATAGCCCCGATCTTCTTTGCAATCTTGTTGAATGAACTACGCGGTACGATCTTCAAAAGAAGCGTGCAAACCGTATCCTATTTGCCTCACTTTGTATCCTGGGTCGTTGTTGCTGGGATTGTAACAAAAATGCTTTCTACCGATGGCGGAATCGTAAATGATATTCTAATCGGATTAAATATTATTAATGAACCTATTCAGTTTATGGCACAAGGGAATTTGTTCTGGTACATTGTAACCGCTTCCGATCTGTGGAAGGAAATGGGTTGGAACGCAATTATCTATTTAGCTGCAATTACGGGGATTTCTCAAGAATTATACGAAGCTTCAAGAGTGGATGGAGCAAGCCGCTGGAGACAAATGTGGCACATTACACTGCCGGGTATTCGATCAACCATTTCCGTATTGTTCATTATGTCCATCGGACACTTGATCAGTATCGGATATGAGAAACAGTTCCTCTTAGGAAACAGTCTGGTAACTGATTATTCAGAAGTACTTGATCTTTATGCGCTTAATTATGGTTTACAAATGGGCAGGTACTCATACGGTACAGCCATCGGCATATTCAATTCGGTTGTCAGCGTAATCTTGTTGTTCGTTGCAAACGGTCTCTTCAAGAAATTCACGAAAGAAAGCATCATGTAGAAAGGAGGAAATAACATGAGTGTTAAAGCTTTTAATGCGACAAAATCGGAAAAGGTATTTGATATTGCTAATTATATACTAATGGCAACGATCCTGACGGTAACCTTGTATCCCTTTTTGAATGTACTAGCCATTTCCTTGAACGATTCAACCGATACGGTTCGAGGGGGCATTTACTTATGGCCTCGAGAATTTACACTGGAAAATTACAAAACAATCTTTCAATATGATGGACTGATTCAGGGAGCCAAGATTTCATTTGCTAGAACGATTATAGGAACGTTTCTAGGACTGCTCAGCTCCTCAATGATTGCCTACACACTAAGTCGTCCTGATTTCAGAATCAAAAAATTTGTATCCACATTCCTTGCACTTACGATGTATTTCTCTGGTGGTTTGATTCCGGGATACATTCTGATGAAAGACTTGCATCTCATCGGTACATTCTGGATCTATATCTTGCCGATGATGGTCAGCGCGTTTAACGTGTTCGTTATCCGATCCTTTATTGACGGTTTGCCATATGCTCTTCAAGAATCAGCGAAACTAGATGGTGCAAATGACCTCACTATTTATTACAAAGTCATCCTGCCATTATGTAAGCCTGTACTTGCTACCATTGCATTGTTCCTCGCAGTAGGTCAATGGAATGCTTGGTTTGATACGTATCTTTACAACGGTTCAAAACCTGAACTTACGACACTTCAGTATGAGCTGATGAAAGTTCTGCAAAGTACACAGCAAGGCGGATCTAATATTAATGCCAATGATTTGGCTCAACAAATGGCGCAAGTATCGCCTGAATCTATACGAATGGCAATTACGATTGTTGTCACTTTACCAATCCTGGTTGTATATCCATTCCTTCAAAAATACTTTGTTGGCGGTATGACACTAGGTGCAGTAAAAGCGTAATCGAAGTTCACTTATAAATTTACAATTGAACGAGTACTTTCTTTGGTATATACAGGGTGACCTGTTATGCATATATAAGTTACTTATATTAAGGGGGATTATGTCAAATGAAACATAAAGCGCCGAAAACAATAGCAATGTTGCTACTTGCCAGTACCATGCTGTTTACTGCTGCTTGTGGAAACACCAAAGGAGAGGAACCAACTACGGCGGATCCAGATTCAAACGCGCCGATTACGTTCAGCTTCTTTGGAGCAGATACAAGTCCATATTGGAATAAAATGCAAGACGCGGTAGGTAAGAAGATTACGGAAGCAACCGGCGTTACGATTAACGCAGAATATGATATTGCTAGTGGTGGCGGGGATGATAAAATTGCATTAATGGCTGCTAGCGGCGATTATCCTGATATGATCTTTCCTAAAGGAAACTTATCTAAACTAGTCGATGCAGGGGCTATGATTGACCTGACAGAACTTATTGAAGAGCATGCACCTAATATTAAAAAAATGTATGGCGAAGAAATGAATCGTTTGAAATATAGTAATGAGGATCAAGCAATCTATACTATTCCTACGAATGGATCTGTAGATCAGCAGACTTTTGATAATACAGGCGGATTTGAACTGCAGCACCGTGTGGTAAAAGAACTCGGTTATCCTGAGATCAAAACAGTGGAGGATTTCGAGAACGCACTGCGTGAATACTACAAAGCGCATCCAACAACAGAAGATGGTCAGCCAACGATTCCACTTACCCTTAGTGCAGATGGATGGAGAAGTATGATCACAGTGACTAACCCTGCTGTTGCTGCTACAGGTGGACCTGATGATGGTGAGTACTACATTAATCCAGAGACTTACGAAGCAATGCTTCATTACAAACGTCCAGAAGAGAAAGAATATTTCCGCTGGTTGAACAAAATGTATAACGAAGGTCTTCTCGACAAAGACACCTTTATTCAAAAAGAAGATCAATATAAAGCGAAAATCGCAAGTGGTCGTGTTCTTGGTTTGATCGATCAGGAGTGGGCTTACAATGATGCAGAAGTAGCATTAAAAAATGCAGGTAAAGATGAAATGACTTATGGTCATTATCCAGTAACGCTTTCCTCCGAATTTAAACGTGCAGACTTCCAACCGGTTGGTTCCGATGGTTATGGTATTGGGATTACGGAAAATTGTGAAGATCCAGTTCGTGCAATTAAATTCTTAGACTGGATGGCTTCGGATGAAGCACAAGTACTTCGTAACTGGGGTGTTGAAGGAGAACACTATAATGTAGAAGACGGCGTTCGTGTGATTCCAGCTGATGTACAGGAACGTAAGAATAATGATAACGCAAACTTCACGAAAGAAAGCGGAATTGGGCTATACTTTGTTTTTGGTCCACACTATGGAGATGGTGTTAAAGATTCAACAGGCAACTACTACACTACGAATTTCCCTGAACAAATTGTAGCCAGTTATTCGGAAGCAGAAAAAGAAGCATTAAAAGGATACGGTATTTCTACTTGGAAAGAGCTGTTCCCAACGGAAGAGGATTTCGAAGTGAAAGAGTGGGGAGCGGCTTACAATATGCCAGTACCTTCTGACGGTAAATACCAAGTTATCTATCAAAAAACTCAAGATATCGTTCAAAAACGTGTTCCCGAAGCGATCGTTTCTACCACAGATAAATTTGATCAAGTCTATGACAACATGTTAGTTGAGCTTGATAAAGCCGGCGCAGTAGAAATGGAGCAACAATATACAGAGTGGATTAAAGAAAGAGTAAGATTGTGGACAGGTAAAGACGTGAAATAAGATTTGTAAAGGAAAAGGGGATTCTGAAAGGTCCCCTTTTCTATAATAAATAACGGATTTTCATTCTCGATCGAAGTATAACGAAAGCGTCCAAGGTATGAGTGGGAGCTACAATACATATAAAAATGATAATTAAAATTACCTTTTTTTTATGTATTTCGAAAACGTTTTAGATATTTTTTGGTCTTTGTGTCAAAAAACGATAGTTACATAGGTTGTTGAACTAAAAAGATGGAGGAGATTATATGACAATTTTTCAATTTCCAAGTGATTTTAAGTGGGGAACAGCGACGGCATCATATCAGATCGAAGGAGCAACGCAAGAGGATGGAAGAGGAACTTCTATCTGGGATACCTTTGCAAAGACGCCTGGGAAAGTTTTTAATGGCGACAACGGGGATGTGGCTTGTGACAGCTACCACAAATATGAAGAAGACATTGCTTTAATGAAGGAACTTGGTATTAAGACTTATCGTTTCTCTATAGCTTGGCCTCGTATTATCCCTGACGGGGACGGAGAAATTAATCAAAAGGGACTCGATTTTTATCATCGCTTTGTAGATAAATTGATTGAAAATGATATTGAACCTTTCTGTACTCTTTATCACTGGGATCTCCCGCAAGCTCTTCAAGATATCGGAGGTTGGGAGAACAGACGGACAATAGATGCCTTTGTAAAATACTCTGAAGTCATGTTCCGTGAATTCGGTGGTAAAATCAAATATTGGCTTACATTTAATGAACCGTGGTGCATTGCTTTTCTATCTAACTTCATTGGCGCTCATGCCCCTGGGAATAGAGATTTACAAGTTTCTTTAAATGTAGGACACGGAATTTTAGTTGCTCATGGTAAGTCCGTACAAAAATTCCGTGAGCTCGGTATAGACGGCAAGATTGGTATCGCGCCCAATATGGAGTGGGCAGTACCTTATAGCAAAAATGAGGCGGATCAGGCTGCAGCTGATCGACATATTGCTTGGTTTGCCGATTGGTTCCTAGATCCTGTATTTAAAGGGTCCTATCCACAGTTTATGCTGGACTGGTTTGAAGCGGCTGGAGCGAAGCCTGACATTCAGCCAGGGGATATGGAGACGATCTGTCAGCCAATCGATCATCTTGGTATCAACTATTACACGATGAGTGTGGATCGATATAATCCAGATGGTGGAATTCTGCAGATGGAGCCGCTTGATATGGGGCTTGTTCGTACCGATATAGGCTGGCCGGTTGAGTCACGCGGATTATATGAGGCGCTGCATCACTTGCAAAAATACGGCAATATAGATATCTACATTACCGAGAATGGTGCGTGCATTAATGATGGTGTGGAAAATGGAGAAGTGAAAGATTTTCGCCGAATTTCTTACTTGCAGCAGCATATAGTTCAAGTCCACCGTGCAATTAGTGACGGTATTAATCTAAAGGGGTATATGGCCTGGTCTCTCATGGACAATTTCGAATGGGCAGAAGGTTACCGGATGAGATTTGGTCTAGTGCATGTAGATTATCGTTCTTTGGTTCGCACCCCAAAAGAAAGCTTCTATTGGTACCAGAATGTAATTCGTAATAATTGGCTGGAAACGAAAGACGTGTTGAAATTGCAATCGTAGAATAACATTAATGATCGGGCCTGCGCTCCATTTAAGAGTGCAATATGTCACCATTCATAGCTTATAAGTTATAGAACCGCCGGAGATTCATTCTCTTAGGCGGTTTTTTTACTGTGGTCTTATAACACGAAAACCTTAAAAACACATTAAATGAAGTAAAGTCAACCACAAAAGTCATGATTAAAGTTGTAAAAATAAGGGTAAAGACCTTAAAGTGTAAAAATAATGAACAAAGTTTGACTAAAATTTGAACAAACAGTGAACAATTTAGTGAAAGTATGATATATTAAATGTAGTAAACAATTACAAATATTAGAAGGAGTTGAAAAATAATGATTTTTAATAAACCGGTACGTGTAAGCGACAACAAGGAGAATGATGCTCGTTTAACTCAGATGGTTTTTATGATGACGGTTATGGCTTGGGTAGCTCTCATCACTGGAGTTGTTATTTGTTTGTTTAACCTTCATGCTTTGACGAATAGTAATACAGGAATCATGGTGGGCATTGGATTCTTGGTAGGAAGCGTCTATATTTATTTTATTGGGAAAGCTATGGGTCTTCTTAATATTAGAAGAAATGAACGGGATACTGATTAAAGAAAATGAGTTCATCTGGGAAGAAGAGAAGAATTGATTCAAAAACATATTCTAAAGGTAAAAAACCTTAGTTAGTTGGCACCCACCGTGTCCAATGGCTAAGGTTTTTCGTGTTTAAAAATCAAGGGAGAAAATCATTTGTGAGAAAAGATTCACAAATGATATGATCAATTTCGACAAATTTGTTAACAAGACGTTTATGCCTGTTAATATCTGATATCTTTAGGTAGAAGATATTATAGTATCGTTTTGTAATAGCGCGTAAGGAGAGGGGATCAAGATGAACAAAAAACCTAGGTCGCTTTCCAAAATCATTATCGCTGTTGTCCTGTCACTTGTCACCATTGGTGTCATGGTATGGGCTATGTTTGCGGATGAAAGAGGAAGATACGTTGTTCTCGATCCGAAAGGACCGATCGGCGATGCACAAAGAGACTTAATCATTATTTCAACCATTTTGTGCGCGATCATTATTGTACCAACCTTAATACTCGTAGGTGTCATTGTATGGAAGTACCGTGATACACCAGACAACAAATCAAAATACACACCTAATTGGTCGCACAATACGACTGCCGAAGTGATCTGGTGGGGGATTCCAATCCTTATCATTATCATTCTTGGTGCGGTTACTGTGCGGTACACCTATGCCACTGAGCCTTCAAAACCACTGGCATCGGACAAAGAGCCTATTACGATTCAGGCAGTCTCACTAGACTGGAAATGGCTGTTTATGTATCCGGATGAGGATATAGCAAGTGTGAATACACTTACGATTCCGGAAGATACACCAATTCGCTTTGAACTTACCTCAGATGCACCGATGAACTCGTTCTGGATACCTGAACTTGGCGGACAGATGTATACGATGTCCGGTATGGCTATGGTACTTCATCTGCAAGCGGATGAGCCTGGTGTTTATAAAGGTTCAGGTGCTAACTTCTCCGGGGAATACTTCCAAGAGATGAGATTTGATGTGAATGCAGTATCGGATGAAGAGTATGAAGCTTGGGTGAAAGAAGTAAAAGTCCAATCCGAGCCTCTTACCGAAGAATCTTATGAAGACCTTGTATTGCCAAGTGTCGAAGATGAACAATATTTCTCTGCAGTTCCAGATGAAATGTTCCAGAATATCGTTACGAAATATGTAGTTGATAAGAATGAAAATGCTTCTGAAGAAGCTGCAAAAGAATAAATGAATAGCTCGAAAGGAGGCCCTCATCCATGCTAAGTGAGTTTTGGGAGTTCCTGACTACTGAATTCCTCGTTACGGGTGACCCCCTCATTCTAGGGGCACAAGTTTCGATTGGTCTTGCATCAATTGCAATCATAGTCGGGCTCACCTACTTTAAAAAGTGGAAATGGCTCTGGAAAAACTGGTTAACTACGGTTGACCATAAGAAAATCGGTATCATGTATATTTTGGCGGCGATCTTAATGATGTTCCGCGGCGGGGTTGACGCCCTGATGATGAGATTCCAATTGGCCTTGCCGAATATGGAATTCCTTCATGCGGACCACTATAATGCCGTATTTACAACGCACGGTACAATCATGATCCTGTTTATGGCCATGCCATTTATGTTCGGATTATTTAATATCGTTACACCGCTGCAAATTGGAGCGCGTGACGTTGCATTCCCTTATTTGAATGCACTGAGTTTTTGGTTATTCTTCTTAGGAGCTATGCTCTTTAACGTTTCATTTGTTATCGGGGGTTCACCAGCTGCAGGTTGGCTGAGTTATCCGCCTCTATCAGGACTACAGTTTAGTCCGGGGGTAGGACAGAACTTCTATATATGGGGTATCCAGATATCAGGTATCGGTTCCCTCGCAACGGGGATTAACTTCTTAGTAACCATTATCAAAATGCGTGCACCAGGTATGACTTGGATGAAAATGCCGATGTTCACTTGGTCCGTTTTTGCAACAAACATTATTATCTTGTTTGCATTCCCGATTTTGACGGTAACCTTGTTCCTTCTGTTTATGGACCGTTTTGCAGGAACTCACTTCTTCACATTGGATCTCGGGGGTAACCCGATGATGTATATCAACTTGATCTGGATGTGGGGTCACCCTGAAGTTTATATCGTAGTCTTACCGGCATTCGGTATCTTCTCCGAGGTTGTTGCTACGTTCTCGAGAAAGAAATTGTTTGGATATAAATCGATGGTATTCGCAATGCTGATTATCAGCGTATTGTCCTTCTTTACTTGGGTCCATCACTTCTTTACCATGGGCTCGGGCGCCGATGTCAACGCGTTCTTTGCGATAACGACAATGCTTATAGCTATCCCTACCGGGGTTAAAGTCTTTAACTGGCTGTTTACGATGTATCGCGGACGGATTCGCTTTACACTTCCAATGATGTGGACGATTGCCTTCTTCCCATGCTTTATTATCGGGGGTATGACAGGGGTAATGCTGTCGGTAGCGCCAGCAGACTTCCAGTTCCACAACAGTTACTTCCTGATCGCTCACTTCCACCAAGTACTTATCGGTGGCGTTGTGTTCGGTTACTTTGCAGGGATGTACTACTGGTGGCCTAAACTGTTCGGCTTTACATTACCGGATCGCTGGGGACACTGGGCATTCTGGACTTGGAACATTGGTTTCTACCTTACATTTATGCCGCAATATGCGCTGGGTCTGATGGGTATGACTCGTCGTCTAAGCACATATGGTTGGGATACAGGATGGATGCCGCTCAACCTCGTTTCTTCCGTCGGGGCATTCTTGATGGGTGCAGGTTTCTTGTTCCAGCTTCTGCAAATTGCAGATGGTATTCGTAAGCATAAAGAAAATAAAGTGGGAGCGGATCCTTGGGATGCACGTACCCTGGAATGGTCTATTCCGTCTCCTGTACCTGAATATAACTTTGCTATCGTACCTAAGGTTGACTCTGTTGACCAATTCTGGGAAGACAAACAGCGTAGAGCTAACCAACAGGCTGAAACACCGCCAGCATATGAACCGATTCATATGCCTAAAAACACAGGAATTCCGATTGTTATGGCAGTATTCTTCTTTATTGCTGGTTTCGGATTTGTGTGGGGCTGGTCTTGGATGTACATTCCGGGTCTCATCGGTGTAGCGGCATGTTTAGTTGCCCGCTCATTCCAGTACGATACGGATTATTACATTCCGGCTGAAGAAGTAAATCGTACCGAAACAGCCTTGAGGGGGTCGGTATAATGGCACATACAGTAACAAATCAACATTCAAATGCACATGATCACGATCATGGACATCATGATCCACAAGAACTGAAAATGCTCGGCTTCTGGTTGTTCTTGATTTCTGACCTTATCCTGTTTGCCGTATTCTTCGCGACATTTATCGTGCTGCGTGACAATACAGCAGGCGGACCAACGGGTGCTGAACTGTTTAAGATGCCAGGTGTTATTGCAGAAACATTTATCCTATTAACAAGTAGTTTTACAAGTGGTCTAGCAGTACTCGCGATGAACCGCGGTGATAAGAAAGGGTTGATATCCTGGCTTATCGTAACTGGGGTACTCGGTCTTGCGTTCTTAGGACTTGAGATTTTCGAGTTTGTTGAAATGGTTCATGAAGGTGCTACGATTACAACAAGTGCTTTCACTGGTGCATTCTTTACCCTGGTAGGAACACACGGGGCTCACGTTACCTTTGGTCTCGTATGGATGTTCGGACTCTTACTTCAACTCAAGAAACGCGGCATTACGTCTGTAACTCGCGGTAAAGTAATGGCACTTAGCCTGTTCTGGCACTTTTTGGACGTGGTATGGATCTTCTTGCTTACCGTCGTCTACTTGATGGGGGTGATGTAAGATGGCAGAGCAACATAACCATACACATGATTCTCATGAGAACCACGGGTCATTCAAATCTTACCTCATTGGATATTTGATTTCGATCGTGCTCACGATCATCCCGCTTGTGGTAGTTTTGAACGATATGTTCGATAAAACAGTAAACATGATCATTATTCTGATTATGGCAATATTGCAGTTTATTGTTCAGCTCTTCTTCTTTATGCATGTTCGTGAAGGAGAACCGGGTAAACCAAAATGGAATGTCATGGCTCTGATTCTTGGACTTTTGTTGGTACTTACAATTGTTGTAGGTTCCATCTGGATCATGATGAACAACGCGGTTGCTCATTAATCAAAATGATTAACCTAAACACCTTGTCTGCTCTTTACCGAGCGGGCAAGGTGTTTTTTTGCTTGGCGAAATGAAATCTGCTTACTAGCTGAATGGAAAGGAGGCAGGTTACACAAACTGTAGTATAAATTCAGGATGACCTTTGCTTTACGAAGATAGTCTTGTTATGATTACAGATGAACTTTTACAGATGTTAACTAACACATCTAGGATTGATATAAGAAGGGACGATTCCAATCATGACACAAACCGCGATTGCTCCATTAATTGACCATACATTACTTAAGGCTGATGCCCGCCGTGAAGATATTATTAAACTTGCAGAAGAGGCAAAAACATATGGATTTGCTTCTGTATGTGTGAATCCAGGATTTGTATCGACTGCTTATGAAGTGTTGAAAGATACACCGCAGGTAAAAGTATGTACAGTAATTGGGTTTCCCCTTGGAGCGACTACGTCAGAGGTCAAAGCCTATGAGACCAAGGATGCAATTGCTAACGGAGCTACCGAAGTAGACATGGTAATTAACATTAGCGCACTAAAAGACGGCAATGATGACTATGTTGCTGCCGATATCAAAGCTGTCGTTGACGCTGCTAAAGGAAAGGCTCTTACGAAAGTAATTATTGAGACTTGTCTGTTAACGGAGGAAGAGAAAGTACGTGCGTGCAAACTTGCAGTGCAGGCAGGAGCAGACTTTGTTAAAACATCAACCGGGTTCTCTACGGGCGGAGCAACCAAAGAAGACATTGCTCTTATGCGTAAGACAGTCGGTCCTAATGTTGGCGTAAAGGCATCCGGAGGAGTCCGGAGCGCTGAAGATGCACTAGTAATGATCGAAGCAGGAGCTTCCCGAATTGGGACAAGCGGCGGCGTAGCTATTGCAAAAGGTGAACGTTCTAACAGCAACTACTAAAACCTCAAATTTAAAAATAAGGAAGAAAACGACTCCTCATGGAGTCGTTTTTTTTGTCTTCATTTTCAAAGTTGAGCAATTATTTCATCTTTATTCAAAAAAGGTGTACACAAATGAAATGAAATGAACTAATATAAACCTATATGAACCTAAATAAATTACTCACTATGGAAAGGGTTGAAGAAAAAATGCAAAACCGTTATGCGTCTCATCCCAATGAAGTGAAGAAATTTGATACAAAACGTTTACGTGAGGAATTCCTAATCGAAGACTTGTTTACGAAGGACGAACTTGTCACCGTGTACTCGCATGTAGATCGTTATATTGTAGGTTCTGCGGTTCCTGTATCCGAGGATATTAAACTTGAGGTTCCCCTGAAGGATATCGGTACGGACTTCTTCCTTGCTCGCCGTGAAGTTGGAATAATTAACATTGGTGGACATGGGACCGTGACAGCGGATGGTGTGAGATACGAGGTAGGAGCAAAAGAATGCTTATATATCGGTTTAGGTGTAAAAGAAGTGATTTTCCATGCCGGAGCGGAAGAAGCGCCGCAGTTTTATTTTGTATCTACACCAGCACATCATGCTTATCCTACGGTAAAAGCTACACAAGAAGATGCCACACCAAGTCACCTTGGCAGCATTGAATCCTCCAATGAGAGAACAATTTACAAATACATTCATGAAGGCGGTATCAAAAGCTGTCAGTTAGTACTTGGGATTACAGAACTTGCCCCAGGAAACATGTGGAATACCATGCCTGCTCATACTCATAATCGTCGCTCTGAAGTTTACTTATATTTTAATCTTCCAGAGCAAGGGGCTGTTTTCCACATGATGGGGGAGTCGGATGAAACAAGACATCTCGTTGTTCGGCAAGGTCAGGCAATCATCTCACCTAGTTGGTCCATTCATAGCGGGGTAGGAACAAGCAACTATACTTTCTGCTGGGCGATGGCCGGTGAGAACCAGACGTTTGATGATATGGACGGCGTTGCAATGACCGAGCTAAAATAAACGGAAGACAGAAATACAGATAGGAAGTTGAAATAGTATGAACTCAATGAAACGGCACGAAAAGATTATGGAAACGCTGCTTGAACAGAAAGAAGTTACAGTCAGTGAACTGAGCGAAAAGCTCGATGTAACAGGAAAGACGATTCGTGAGGATCTGGATAAGCTGGAATCCATGGGACTCCTGATGAGAGTACATGGCGGGGCAGTGCTGGCTCAAAAGGATCAGTATGGTATTCTTACCAGCAGAGGGGCGCTGGAGAAGCATAACTCGGAGAAAATAGAGATTGCGGAGCGGGCAATCACTTATATTACACCGGGAGATATTATCGCTCTAGACGGCGGCAGTACAACGCTGGAGATTGCTAGACTGCTGCCTAATGAAACCCTTACCGTGATTACGAACGATTTATTTATCATTGCAGAGCTCACCAAGAAAGACCAAATTCGCCTCGTTGTACCGGGAGGATCAAGAGTAAGGAATATGCTGGTTAGTGAAGATACGGAGCATTTTATTAGGAAACTAAATATTCATAAGGCATTCATTTCTACTACGGCTCTTCATCCAGAGTTTGGTTTTTCGATCTATACCGGTGATTTGGTTCCTTTAAAAAGAGCACTCATTCAAACTGCACAGCATGTTTATGCTGTTGTTGATCATTATAAATTCGGGAATTTTGCTCTTCGTACATTTGCACAGCTACCGGAGGTTCATAAGGTAATCAGTGATCGTGCTCTGGATGAGAGCATACTGACTCCTTATAAAGATGCAGGAATAACTATCGATTATTAACTTGCAGGAGGCGGGAAAGATGCGTGTTTTTGACTTGAGCGGAAAAGTAGCATTGGTTACCGGAACAACCGGCGGCCTGGGACAAGGCATGGCACTGGGGCTTGCTGAGGCAGGAGCAGATATTGTTGCGGTTTCGAACACTTTGCCTACGGAGACTGTACAGGCCATTGAAGCCCTTGGACGTAAGGCAATATCTATTCAAGCAGATTTAAGTATAGAGGAAGAGCTAGCTGGTGTTTTTGAACAGGCTCTTGGGTTCCAAGGGAAAATTGATATCCTTGTTAACAATGCAGGAATTATTCGGCGTACACCGGCTGCGGATCACGCAGCTTCGGATTGGCACGACGTGATCGATTTGAATCTAAACACCGTGTTTTTCCTTAGTCAACTTGCGGGCCGGCATATGATTGAGCGGGGAAGCGGTAAGATTATCAGCATTGCTTCTATGCTTTCCTATCAAGGCGGAATCAACGTTCCTGGATATACGGCGAGTAAACATGCAGTAGCTGGACTGACAAAGGCTTTGGCGAATGAATGGGCCGTAAAAGGGATCCAAGTCAACGCGATTGCTCCCGGCTATATGGTTACAAGCAATACGCAGCAGATTCGAGAAGATGAAAATCGGTATAAAGATATAACAGCACGGATTCCGGCTGGTCGCTGGGGAACCCCAGATGATCTAAAAGGTCCTGTTGTATTTCTCGCATCGGATGCATCTGATTATTTGAATGGTCATGTACTGAATGTAGATGGGGGCTGGCTTGCTCGCTAGCATTTCTCGCCTAAAGGAGGATTACGAGAATGAAACTTGGAGTACTGGCTCATACGTTCGGTAAACAGAAAACAGCAGATCTAGCCCGCCGTATTGCGGGCAGCGGATTTACTTCTGTTCAGCTTGCACTTTCTAAAGCGCTTTCTGATATCGATTCATCAAACGGAAAGCTGAGCCCAGGGCTTGCTCATTGGGTGGGTGAACAATTTGATAATGAAGGAATTCGCATTGCCGTTCTTGGATGCTATATTGATCCTGTTCATCCTGATCCGGAAGCAAGAAAGCTTGAACTCACTAGGTTTAAGGAGCATTTGCGGTATGCCCGTGATTTTGGTTGCAGCATCGTGGCAACGGAAACAGGAAGTCTCACGACTTACCAAGGATCGCATCCCGAATCTTATGAGGAGCAAGGGTACCTTGTACTGCGTGATTCAGTGATGGAGCTGGCAGAAGAGGCAGATCGATGGGGCGTAAATATAGCTATTGAACCTGTTTCTGTGCACACGATGCACACCACAGAGCATATGCAGCGTCTTTTTGAGGAGATTCCGAACTCCAGTGTTGGCCTGCTGTTCGATCCATGTAACCTGATGAAGTTAGAGCATGTCGTGAATCAGGCTGATTTCTTGAAAGATGTCTTCGATAAGTTATTTGATCGTATGATTGCGATTCATGCCAAAGATGTTGCCTTTGATGTAAACGGTAAAAAATATAATCCGCTACCTGGTGAAGGTATCCTTGATTATCCTTTGTTTTTTCAACTGCTCAAAACCTATAAACCTCACATCGATATCTCCCTCGAAGGGGTTACGGCAGAGCAAGCAGATGATGCAGCCGCCTATTTGCGCCGGTTGTGGCATGCCGGGCAATAACCTATCGTGAAATTCAGAAAACACCTTTCATTCGTAACTCAATGATAGGTGTTTTTTTATATAATTTATTCGTGATTTAATTTTATTATAATATTCATAGGAAAACTCGGATTTTATTCTTTTCAAAAGGTTCAAGTTGTGAGAGAATATGGAAAATGCGAGGTAGCCATCTCGTTAAGGAGGAATAAGTAATATGTCAAATGACAAAAAGGATTTTGCTTTTGAAACGCTCGCTGTACACGCAGGTCAGGAAATTGATCCTACGACCTTATCTAGAGCGGTTCCTTTGTATCAGACGACTTCTTATGGATTCCGTGATAGTGAACATGCGGCTAATTTATTTTCCCTTCAAGAATTCGGAAATATTTATACAAGAATCACTAATCCTACAACGGATGTGTTCGAGAAGCGGATTGCCGCTCTTGAAGGCGGGGCAGGAGCGCTTGCCACAGCTTCAGGTCAAGCTGCAATTACCTTTTCTATCCTAAATATTGCGGGCAGTGGGGATGAAATCGTATCTTCTTCCAGCCTATATGGCGGTACGTATAATCTATTTTCTAATACACTGAAGAAGCTTGGGATTACCGTTCATTTTGTAGATTCTACAGATCCTGAAAACTTTCGAGCCGCGATTACAGATAAGACAAAAGCCATCTATGCAGAGACCATTGGAAACCCGCAAGGGAATGTACTTGATATCGAAGCGATCGCAGAGATTGCACATAACAGTGGAATACCTCTAATCGTAGATAATACGTTCCCAAGTCCGTACCTATTAAGACCTATTGAACATGGAGCTGATATCGTGGTTCATTCAGCTACCAAATTCATAGGCGGACACGGTACTTCTATTGGGGGAGTAATTGTCGATGGCGGGAAGTTTGATTGGAGTGCGAGCGGCAAATTCCCTGGTCTGACAGAACCGGATCCAAGTTATCATGGGTTAAAATATACAGAGGCGGTAGGAGAGCTAGCCTACATTATAAAAGCCAGAGTCCAGTTGCTTCGTGATTTGGGGTCGAGTATCGCACCATTTAATTCATGGTTATTACTGCAGGGACTTGAGACCCTTCATCTCCGTCTCGAACGCCACAGTTCCAATGCACTGCAAGTAGCTGAATATTTAGAAAGCCATCCAGATGTAGAGTGGGTAAGCTATGCAGGATTACCGAGCCATCCTTCCTATTCGCTTGCACAGAAATATCTGCCTAGAGGGCAAGGGGCCATTCTTACCTTTGGTATTAAAGGCGGAGCAGAGGCAGGGGCAAAGTTAATCGAAAATGTACAGTTGTTCTCCCACTTAGCGAATGTAGGAGATTCAAAGTCACTTATTATTCACCCAGCAAGTACAACACATCAGCAGTTAAGCGAGGATGAACAGAAGGCAGCTGGGGTACATCCAGAGTTGCTTCGTCTATCGGTTGGTACAGAGAATATCCAGGATATATTGCAAGATCTTGAACAGGCCATTGCCGCGAGTCAGCAAACAGCTGTATCCCGTATTTAACCAAAGTTTTAGTCATTATTGAATAGATGAGTGAGCACCCTAATGGGGTGCTTTTTTTTTGTTCATAAATGAATTCTAAATTCAGCTCATTACTTAACAAAGCTTTGTTTACAACTTCAGGAATCTGGAATATAATAATAAAAAAGTTGCATTAGATAAAAACAATTGGACTGATGCAATATTGATTATCATTCTCAGCAATAATAGAAGAATAATTCAACTCAATAGTCGATAAATCCATGCTGCTTCGGGCCTCCCGAAGCAGCATGTGCCATTTTAAGGGCACTAACAATGGATCTCATTCTCAATTAGCAGACCGAAAGTGACAATAAAAAAGAGAGGGAAGTGATCGTAATGGACGCAATAAATAAGAGATTAAATACGGTTACACAAGTGAAAGGAAATTCTGCTGCTCCGCAGCCAGGGCGTAAACGCGGTCCGAATTTTAAAATGATGCTTCAAAACAAAGAGATGCAGGCAGCGCTTGGCAGCGGGGTGATGATGCTCGTTGCATGGGGAGTTTCCGGCAGTCATGAATTTCTGTCCATTCTGCTGTATATTGCAGCTTACACGATCGGTGGATGGACCAAAGCAAAAGAAGGGGTAGCAACGCTGGTTAAGGAGCGGGATTTAGATGTAAACCTGCTTATGATTGCAGCGGCCGTTGGTGCGGCAACGATTGGTTACTGGAATGAGGGAGCTATGCTTATCTTCATTTTTGCACTGAGTGGAGCCCTTGAGAGTTATACAACAGAACGCAGTCATAAGGATATTTCATCCCTTATTTCATTGAAGCCGGAAACGGCGCTGCGAATCGATAATGGAACTATGGAGCTTGTCCAGGCGGAAGAACTTGTGCCAGGAGATTTAATTTTAGTGAAACCTGGAGAACTAATGCCTTCGGATGGCCGAATCTATAAAGGATATTCTGCTGTAAATCAGTCCTCCATTACAGGAGAATCTACACCGGTAGAAAAAACAACCGGAGATGAAGTTTTTGCAGGAACGATGAATGGAGAAGGTGCACTGTACATTGAGGTGACTCAGCGGGCCGAGAATTCACTTTTTTCAAAGATTATTAAGTTAGTAGAAGAAGCACAAAGCGAAGTTCCCGCATCTCAGCGATTTATAGAGAAGTTTGAAGGAATATATGCCAAGTTCATTGTAGCGATTACGCTTGTTATCATTGGGGCACTTCCCCTCCTGTCTGGCTGGACCTGGGGAGATTCATTCTACAAAGCATGTGTATTTCTTGTCGTAGCTTCTCCCTGTGCGCTGGTAGCTTCGATCATGCCAGTGATGCTCTCTTCCATCTCAAGCAGTGCAAGGAGAGGACTTCTCTTTAAAGGCGGAGCACATGTGGAAAATATGGCTAAAACGGCTGTTGTTGCTTTTGATAAGACAGGTACGCTTACAAGGGGAGTTCCCGAAGTAACTGACTTGTATCCAGCAGAAGGTTATGACGAAATGCAGTTGCTTGCTGTCTCTGCTGCCATTGAAAGCCAGTCTATGCATCCCCTCGCAGAAGCGATTGTAAATAAGGCACGCATATCAGGAGCTGAAATTCTTGAGGCTGATGAAGTTCAGTCCATCACAGGGTGGGGACTTGAAGGAATCGTAAACGGTGTGAAATGGAGTATTGGTAAGACGGATAGGTTCGATCAGGGAGAGGTTGATTCGTTCTGGGTTCATACGAGAGCATCCCTGGAGCAAGAAGGAAAAACCGTATCTGTCATTATGCGAGGTGACGACATAGCCGGGATCATTGCGATGCGTGATACGGTACGTCCGCAGGCAGCGGATGCGGTGAAACGATTGCAACAATTAGGAGTCAAGGTCGCTATGCTGACAGGGGATCGCCAAGGCACCGCGGACGTTATAGCAGAGGAGACGGGTGTAGATTTTGTCTATGCTGAACTCTTGCCACAGCAAAAAGTAGAACAGGTACGTAAGCTCCGTGAAACCTATGGTCATGTAGTTATGGTTGGAGATGGAGTGAATGATGCACCAGCTCTAGCTGCAGCTACAGTAGGGATGGGGATGGGCATGTCTGGAAGCGGAACGGCTATCGAAGTAGCTGATGTGGTCCTGATGAATGACAATATTGAAGAGATCGCTTGGAGTATTAAGCAGTCTAGAAGAGCAGCGAGAGTAGTGAAACAAAATATTGTTTTTGCTATTTCCGTAATTACGCTGCTTATTGCAGGTAACTTCCTCACCGAGGTCGCTTTACCCTTTGGAGTTATTGGTCATGAAGGCAGTACGATTTTAGTTATTCTAAATGGGTTGCGATTATTAAAATAATGCTGTAGATCAGAGAAAATCAGCTAAGAGAAGAAGTAGATAGAAAAAAACAAAAAGCGTCGTGAAAACGACGCTTTTTGCTGTAAAGTGCAGGTTATTTTCGTAGTAGATGCATCTAGAAAATCTCAGTGAGGGTAATCATCGTGATGAGACCCAGAAGGAAAGAGATCGTAGCTACACGCTGGTTACCGTCTCCGTGACTTTCAGGGATTAGTTCTTTGTACACAATAAACATCATTGCTCCTGCAGCAAAGGCAAGACCGTAAGGAACAAGACCATCAACTACACTGCTCAGCGAGTATCCAATAAACGCCGTAATAATCTCGACTGCTCCTGTTAACGTAGCAATACCGAGCGCTTTAAATCGGCCGATGTTTTGATTCACTAGGAACAGGGCTACAAGAAATCCTTCAGGCGCATTTTGCAGACCAATCGACAAGGCAATCAGATTACCTAGGCTGTCGTCTGAACTTGCATAACTTACCCCAACGGACAGTCCCTCTGGAAGATTGTGCATTGTGATCGCAGCTATGATAAGAAAAGCCTTGCCTTCAATATTAAATGGCCGTGATTCCGGATTCTCTAAATCGATATGCGGGATATACCTCTCTAAGATGAGCAGCACACAGCTTCCTGCCAAGATTCCAATGGATAGGATAATAAGATTCGATTGGCTGAGAGCCTCAGGGATGAGACTGTACATGGATGCCGATGTCATGATTCCGGCAGCATAAGCGAGCAAAATATCTCGCAGCCGGTGAGTTACCTTTGTCATAAATAGAATCGGGATTGCCCCAAGTCCGGTAGACAAGGCAGAGATAATACTTCCAATCATTGCTTCTGTCATAAACTTTCGAATACCTCCTCTTGTTGTCGTTCTATTTAGATCAGGATTAAGGCGGGCAAAGAGCATTGACAGCGACTTTGAAAATGATCATAATTATATCTAGATTAGAATTATTATAAATTATGTATTCCTTTTCCGTAAAGTTTACTTATAACATGAACGGGTAAAGCAATTCATTATATTATTTCCCATTCGTGAATGGATGACAAGCGTTGATGTGTTATAAGTTGTCTTCCAGGCGAGTAAGGTAATAACTTATTGTATGCTTGTTCGCCCCTGGTTCATTCGAAGTTCATTTACTTTAGTGTTTGCGGAAGAAATCGGGAGGTAAAGTGAATGTATAAATCAGTTATTATCGGAACAGGTCCAGCCGGCCTGACTGCTGCAATTTATTTGGCACGTGCCAATTTGAAACCACTTGTAATTGAAGGTCCAGAACCGGGAGGCCAACTCACAACAACAACCGAAGTAGAAAATTTCCCTGGTTTCCCTGATGGTATTATGGGACCTGAACTTATGGATAATATGCGCAAACAGGCGGAGCGCTTTGGTGCAGAATTCCGTACTGGATGGGTTAATAGTATTGATATGGCAGAGCGTCCTTTTAAAATTCAGGTCGAAGGACAAGACGAAATTGTTTCCGAGACGGTGATTATTTCGACAGGAGCTTCTGCTAAATACCTCGGTATTCCTGGAGAACAAGAAAACGTAGGTTATGGTGTAAGTACTTGTGCAACATGCGATGGATTCTTTTTCCGCGGTAAAGAAATTATCGTAATCGGCGGGGGCGATTCTGCGTTGGAAGAAGCAAACTTCCTGACTCGTTTCGCGTCTAAAGTAACACTCGTGCATCGCCGTGAAGAACTTCGTGCTTCAAAAATTATGCAGGACCGTGCTCGCGATAATGAAAAAATCGAATGGGCACTAAATCGCACACCTGTTGAGATCCTTGCAGGCGAAAATGGAAGCGGAGTAAAAGGCTTAAAAGTGCTTAACAATGCTACCGGCGAAGAAGAAATTATTGAAGCGAGCGGTGTATTTGTTGCCATTGGTCATAATCCAAACACAGCGTTCCTGGGTGGTCAACTGACTACGGATGCAAACGGATATATTGTTGTTAACCCTGGCACGAGTGAAACGAATGTACCTGGCGTATTCGCTTGCGGAGATGTTCAGGATACGCGTTACAGACAAGCGATTACAGCTGCAGGCAGTGGATGTAAAGCAGCGATGGATACGGAAAGATTCATCGAAAGTCTTGAGCACAGCGCAGTAACGAATTAGTACCTGAATCAATTTCATAACTCATTAAATTTATGAAATTGATTCGCCTAGTTTATATATTCAGATTACCGTAAATAAGTGAATAGAATTTTTACTAATTTTATTCAGCCTGAGGTAATGCAATGGAAGCTTAAAGCCGCATCCTTTATGGATGCGGTTTTTTATCTATATAAAGGGAATCATACGATAGTAGAATGGTAGGGTAGGAGTGATAATCCATGAAAACTAGTTATTATCTATGGGTACTGTTACTTATGTTTTTAGTGATGGGTTGTTCTAGGGAAGCAGTTATCCCTGAAAAATCAGCCGATTCCCTAACGGAATTAAATAGTCACCAAGCAGAAAGTAAACCGAATAAAGTAGAAGAAAATACCGAACAGGGTCTCGATTATACGGAGTCGCTTGAACCTAATCGTGTTACTTCAATCGATGAGTCCGACAAGTATAAGTCAGAACTCATGTCGATGACCTTGGAACAGAAAATAGGTCAGCTGATGATCTCAGGTTTCTCGGGCACAGATCTTTCACATGAAGAGACACAGTTAATTGCTTCAGGCCGAATCGGCGGTGTCATCCTATTTAAGCAGAATATTGAGAGCAAGAAACAGCTGTTAGAACTTATTAATGATATAAAATCAAATAATCCAGCAGAAAATAGACCGCTTTTTATCTCTTTGGATGAAGAAGGCGGGCGGGTGTCTCGTTTACCGGAGGGCAAAACGGAGTTTCCATCCAGTCTTATGATTGGGAAGATAGGAGATGCAGCTTTATCCGAAGAAGTGGGCAGAGTTATTGGAGAAGAGGCTGGTGCTTTTGGATTTAATGTAGACTATGCTCCTGTACTTGATATCTTTAGCAACCCGGCGAATACGGTAATTGGTGATCGTGCTTATGGCACCACCGCTGCAGAAGTATCCGTTCATGGGATCGCTGTAATGAAAGGACTACAGAAAACGGGTATGATCTCTGCTATAAAGCACTTTCCTGGACATGGAGACACATCGATTGATTCACATGAAAGTCTGCCGGTTGTTAACAAGACGAAAGCTCAGCTAGAAGAAAGAGAACTGATTCCTTTTCGTGAAGCAATAGAAGAAGGAGCAGACATGATCATGGTAGCTCATATCAAGTATCCAAAGATCGATTCCTCAGGAAAACCGGCATCTCTTTCTTCCGTCATGGTTCAAGACATCTTGCGGGAGGATCTTGGATACGATGGGGTTGTTATAACGGATGACCTTGAGATGGGAGCAATCGAACAAAATTATGGCTCAGGAGAGGCAGCTGTTTTGGCGCTTGAGGCTGGAGTCGATATCCTTTTGTTTGGTCACACTCCAGACAAAGCATCAGAAGCATATGAGGCCATACGAACCGCAGTAGAAACGGGAAGGTTAACCGAGGCCGAAATAGATGAACATGTGCTCCGAATACTGAAATTGAAGGAAAAATATATACAATCAGATGAGAAGCTAACGGAAGACGCACTTACCAAATTCGGCTCTGATGAGCATCAGCAAGTAGCGAACCGGACGAAACAGAATTGATGAGCACATCACAGAGAAGAAGCGGGGCGTGTTGTTTGAAATAAAACAAAAAGAGAGGGACAAATCATGTCTCTCTCTTTTTTTAATAATGAAATAAGCAGTGAAACGTTAGCTAAAAAACAAACCACATAAACCACTGGAATATAAAATAGACGGCTACACCCGATAGAACATACCATAATGCCTGTTTTTTCTTACCCTGAAATAACTTAAGGATTCCAAGACTTACCAAGGGAGCAATAATAATAAGGAAAAGCAGGACCGTGATGAACATCGCGGCTGAAATATCGGAAGTATCCACATAAGTCACGAGAGTTCTCTCCATTCCGTGCGTGAAGTATAGCTGCAAGTTGGAGCTTTGCAGTAATAAATGACACATAATAAGACTTATTATACCTTGGATACGGAAGGTAACGGTCCAGAAAATAGGGCGAATTTTTGTCTATTTCAGTAATTTTTTTACATTTATGATCGAACTCGAATCTGCCCGAGAAATTGGGATATGGCTCCATAGGCAGAACCGATTAAGGTCGAGTTTGCTCCAAGTTCAGCAAATTCAATATGGAGACTACGCCGATGGTAGGGAAGTGTTCGCTCTGCAACAACTCTTTGCAGTGAGCTCTCTATATATTTTTGTGCTTTTGATAAGGGTCCCCCAATAATGATGCGTTCTGGATTAAAACTATTTACGATGTTTGTTATCCCGACACCCAGCCGGTGTCCCATGCTTTTATAGAGTTCAAGAATGACCGGGTCACCTTTGGCAGCAAGGATCGTAAGATCCGAAGTGGAACGGGAAGGAAGCTGCAAGCTGGCTTCATCATATGCTTTTTCAGATGCATAAAGCTCCCAGCACCCCCGATTTCCGCAGGAGCACTGCTTTCCTTCTGCATCAATGGACATATGTCCTGTTTCTCCCGCATAACCCCATGCGCCTTTATAAAGTTCCCCATCAATTACAATACCAGATCCAATCCCAATGCCCGCACTGATGTATATCAGATGACGTGTTCCTCTAGCCGCTCCAAAATGAAGTTCACCAAGTGCTCCTGCATTGGCTTCATTATCAATCGTGACCGGGAGCTCCAGTTCTTTTTCTAACATACTTCGAAGAGGAACCATATTCCACGCAAGGTTCGGGGCAAACAGAACCGTTCCTTCTTCATCTACCATACCTGGTACTCCAATTCCTACACCAATGACACCATGGGGTGAAGGGGGCGCTTTTTGTTGCAGCCCGTTTGTCATGGAGACAATGGAGCTACATACGTATGACACGTCGTGACTTGTAAGAGGCTGAACTTCTTCAGCAATAAGGGTTCCGGCAAGATCCGTTAGAACACCTCGTAAACGTTTCACACTGACTTCAAGACCCACTGCATAACCAGCATGTTTATTGAATAGAAGCATAAGCGGTTTGCGTCCTCCACTGGATTCACCTGGACCGAGTTCAGTGACCAAGTGTCCGTCAATGAGTTCCGCTACAAGATTAGATACCGTTGCTTTATTTAATCCGGATAGAGTGGACACATTCGCTCTAGATAAAGGGGCATGTTCCCGGATTGTATTTAAAATAATCGTTTTATTAATTTTTTTGACCAGAGCCTGATCTCCGGTTATTGCCATGGATCAGCACGTCCCTTCAGGATTTTACATTACATGATTTACGAAAAATTATTGTATTGAGAAACATAGGTGAATCAATTTCATAACTCACAACTAAAGGTATTATGAAATTAATTCAAGTAAAGTCTATTGTAACAGAAAAAAAAGAGAATAAACAAACTTTGTTTAACCAATAGACAAAGTGGCGGAGGGTGTGTTAGTATATCGGTGTAAACGATTTCGCGAATCGGACATTAGACCAATTAGAGGAGGGCTTTGTAACAATGGCTTATTTTGAATCCGTTAACAAAGTTGCATTTGAAGGTAAAGAATCGAAAAATCCTTTGGCATTTAAATTTTATAATCCGGAAGAAGTCGTAGCAGGTAAAACAATGGAGGAACACTTCCGTTTTGGTATGGCTTACTGGCATACACTAACAGCGGGCGGCGCTGACCCTTTTGGTGCAGAAACAGCTGTTCGTTCTTATAATAAATATTCAGGTCTTGACCTTGCAAAAGTTCGCGTAGAAGCAGCGTTCGAATTCATGGAAAAAATGAATCTTCCTTTCTTCTGTTTCCACGATGTAGACATCGCTCCTGAAGGAAATAGTCTGCGTGAGTTCTACAGCAATATTGATACCATTGTTGATTTAATTGAAGAACAAATGAAAGCAACAGGTAAAAAACTGCTTTGGAATACGGCAAATATGTTTACGAATCCGCGCTTTATGCACGGTGCAGCTTCTACATGTAATGCAGATGTATATGCACATGCGGCAGCACAGATCAAAAAAGGTCTTGAAGTAGGTAAACGTCTTGGTGCAGAAAACTATGTATTCTGGGGCGGACGTGAAGGTTATGATACGTTGCTAAATACAGATATGGCTCTTGAGCAAGACAACATTGCTCGTATGTTCCATATGGCTGTAGATTATGCGAAAGAAATCGGCTTTGACGCTCAATTCCTGATCGAGCCTAAACCAAAAGAGCCAACAAAACATCAGTATGATTTCGATGCTGCAACTTCCATTGCATTCTTGCAAAAATATGGCCTCGACAAAGACTTTAAACTGAACCTTGAAGCTAACCATGCTACGCTGGCAGGTCACACATTTGACCACGAGCTGCGTGTTGCTCGTATTAACGGTATGCTTGGATCACTGGATGCAAACCAAGGCGATCTCTTGATCGGTTGGGATACAGATGAGTTCCCAGTCGATATCTACGATGCAACTCTGACAATGTATGAAGTGCTTAAAAATGGCGGTCTTGGTAAAGGCGGCGTAAACTTTGATGCAAAAGTACGTCGTTCTTCTTTCGAACCGGAAGATCTGTTCCTTGCTCATATTGCAGGTATGGATACGTACGCGAAAGGTCTGAAAGTCGCTGCGAAACTGATCGAAGATCGTGTATTCGATAACTTTATCGAGGATCGCTATGCAAGTTTTAAAGAGGGTATTGGTGCTGATGTAGTAGAAGGTAAAGCAACACTCAGCTCCCTTGCTGAATATGCTTTGAATAACGAAACACCACGTGCTAATAAATCAGGTCGTCAAGAACTTCTGAAAGCGACACTTAACCAGTATATCTTGGCTGACTAATATTTGATCGGCCTTGATCATGCCAACAGGACGCTACAACGTTAGTTAGACTTTGCGGATCGTCCCCGGCCTTTTTCGCCCGTATGCGAAAGGTGCGGGGACGTTTCTTATTTAGTGAAAGAAAAAAATGGGACATAGGGGAGGAAGGAATACAATGAGTTATGTTATTGGGGTAGATTTAGGAACGAGTGCAGTGAAGACGGTACTTGTGAACCGCAGCGGGGAAGTTTTATTCGAATCATCACAGCCGTATCCGCTGCATCAACCAAAAGCTGGCTACAGCGAACAGAATCCAGAGGATTGGGTCGAGCAGACGTTAGTGTCACTTCGTAAGCTTATGGAGATGTCTAATATTTCTGCTGATGAGGTAGCGGGGCTTAGCTTCTCTGGTCAAATGCATGGGCTTGTTTTACTTAATAAGGATGGTCAGGTGCTGCGTCCTGCTATTTTGTGGAATGACACACGGACGACCGCAGAATGCCGCCTTATTGAGGAAACGTTAGGTGCGGATCTCTTACAGATTGCGAAAAACCGTGCATTAGAAGGATTTACACTCCCTAAAATATTATGGGTTCAAAAACATGAACCTGAGATCATGGAGCAGGCAGCCGTATTCCTGCTTCCCAAAGACTACGTTCGTTACCGGTTAACTGGCGACTTTGCAATGGATTATTCCGATGCAGCGGGAACGTTGCTGTTAGATATAGCAAGCAAAAGCTGGAGTCAGACGATTGCAGAAGCCTTCTCACTTCCACTTTCCCTTTGTCCAAGACTGGTCGAGTCTTTTGAAGAAGTGGGAACATTGCTTCCAGAGATCGCAGAAGCATCAGGTCTTACCACAAACACGAAAGTATTTGCTGGGGGAGCAGATAATGCTTGCGGGGCGATTGGCGCTGGCATTCTGAATGAAGGACAGACGATGAGCAGCATCGGAACCTCAGGGGTTGTACTTGCTTATGAAGAGCGTAAAGAGCTTGATTTTGAAGGGAAAGTACATTTCTTTAACCATGGGGAGAAAGATGCTTTTTATATTATGGGTGTGACACTCGCTGCGGGTTATAGTTTGACCTGGTTTAAGGATACTTTTGCAAAAGATCTTTCCTTTGATGAATTGCTTAGCGGCATTGATGCTATACCGGCAGGCAGTAAAGGACTGTTATTCACTCCTTATCTCGTTGGAGAACGAACTCCGCATCCCGATGCGAATATTCGTGCAAGCTTCATCGGCGTAGACGCAGGTCATTCTCTTTCCCACTTTGGACGTGCCGTACTGGAAGGGATTACTTTCTCATTAAGAGAGTCCATTGATATCATTCGTGAATCTGGCAAAAACATTCAAGAAGTCGTTTCGATCGGCGGCGGAGCTAAAAATGAAACCTGGCTGCAAATGCAGGCTGATATTTTCAATAGCCGGATTGTGAAGCTCGAAAGCGAACAAGGTCCTGCTATGGGGGCTGCCATGCTTGCGGCTTACGGGTGTGGATGGTTTGATTCTTTACAGGCATGTGCGGCAGCCTTTATTCGCCCTGCGAAAACTTATGAACCAAATCCGGAGACGGCAGCAGTATACGATGAACTGTTTGCGCTCTATCAGAAGATCTACGGACAAACGCGTGAATTAAATGAGAAACTCGCACAATACAGATAGGCAGCTATACCGTCCAAATAACCGCTCCGAGATTTACGGGGCGGTTATTTGTGTATCTATTTTTTTGGAGAAATGAAGACGAACTTAAGAGATAGGGTTTAATTAGCGTGGCAGTTTATGTTAGAGTGTATGAGGTTTGTAACACATTTTCTAGCAAAAAGTTGGGTGTTTATCTCGAAATTTTTAATTGGGAAATATGGAATGTGATAGTTTATAGTATGATACAATGGAATAGATTGGAAATTTAGGGGGAGGTATGAATTTTGGATATAAGGTCATCGATTTCTGTGAAAAAAGTAGCGGCTGCCATGGCGGCTATTATGCTTGGAGTACATACGCAAGGAGCAATTCATAGTGTTTCCGCTGCTTCTGTCGCTGTAACAGAGACAGCAAGTGAGGCGGGAAGTGGTCAATCTTCAATTGTTCTAGACTCAAAACTTCCAAAAGGCGCAAAGATTTCGTCAGAAAAAGCTTATAACAATGTGATTGCATTGTTTCCTGAACTAAAAAAAGCAACGTTAACATCATCTAATTATGGTGGAGGGAATTCATACCCGCAGCCAGATTATAAAGTCTGGGACTTGCAATTCCAAGTTAGAATGGGTTCATCTTCACATGGATTCAGTGCTACTGTGCATGGTGAGACAGGAGAAGTTTTGTCTGTGTATTTGCCTGAATATTTGTGGGAGAAACAAGCAGACAGTGATGCTAAACGCATTTCTTATGCAGAATCTGAAGCGATCAGCAAAGCATTTTTGCATAAAGCCATCAAAGGATTATCTGAGGATGATTATGTTAAATTAGACGCTAATGGAGGAGATACGATATCTCCGCTTTTTGGTCATGCACAGTACTATTTTGTTTATCAACTTCATGTGAATGGACTGCCTACGAGTGAAAATACAGTCTATGTTACCGTACACGACAGCGGGGTTGTGACTAATTATTCGAGAAACATACCACAGTCCGACTTTCCTTCTCCTAATCCCAAATTGTCTGCACAAGAAGCAAGATCTATATTCGAAAAGAACTTTAATGTAGAGCTATCCTACATCCCTAATAAATACAGTTACAATAAAAAACATAGCAATTATTATCTTGGTTATTTGCCTTCAACAGGAATGGAATCCATTGATGCGAATACTGGTGAAACTTTTAGCGCTTATAATTCAACAGATACAAAAACAGAATATGTTACTGAGTCTTTGCCAAATGGAAATGCTTTTGTTCCTGCAAAGAAAGAACTGTCCGCTGAGGAAGCCCTGCAATTCGTAGAAAACACATTCCCGACTCCTAAGGGGTATCAGGTTTCGGAAAGCCGTTATGAGAAAAGAAGTTACCGGTCTGGAGAGCCGAGTTGGAATATCCAATGGACTAAAGAGGATAAGGATAATTCGTATATGTACATGAATGGGATCTCCGCCGAAGTTAACGCAAAGACGGGAGAAATTCAAAGTTACGACATTTACAACCATCGTATGGATAATGAGACTGAGGTCGATAAACCAGTAGAGAACAAACAGAAAATCACAGCAGAAGCTGCGAAAAAGCTGGCAATCAATAAAGTTCTGGCTCTCGTTCCAAACGCAGCGAAGGAACTAAAACTGAGTACGGTGAGCAGTTCTGACACAAGTTATTTCTTTAATTTTACTCGTTACTTAAATGGGATTCCTGTGTATGGCGATAATGTGAGCATCTCAATGGACAAAGCAGGCGCAGTGCAGAGCTTTTATTCTCAGTTCTCAGCTGATGCTGCTAATATGCCGGCTCCATCTGAACCAGCAGTGACGAAAGAGGCAGCAAAAAAGATTTTCCTTGATCGAACCAAAACAACACTTCAATACGAAGGATTTGGCGGGTATTATGGAATTCAAGGAGATAGAGAAGAAAGATCCATTAAGCTTGTGTATCATCCACATTTAAGCGATATGGACTATTACAGCAATGAAGCGCTTGATGCTTCGAGTGGCAAATGGAAACTTCTCTATGGAACTACACAGGAAAGCATTGTATCCGATATTGTAGATATTAAAGGGCACTCTGCGGAATCTCTATTACAGAAGATGGTTACCCATGGGGTGTTAACACCGAATGACGAAGGAAAGATCGAACCGGAACGCACCATTACCAAAGGGGATTGGTATACGTATTTAGCAAGAGGGCTTAATCCTGGTGTAGGAAATGACGTATATTATTCAGGAAATGATGAAGATAAGATATTCGCGGATGTGGATATAGACAGTCCTTATGCCTCTGTATTCAATCTTCTTATTAATCAATCTTGGGTTGAAGCGGATCCGGAACTAAAATTATCCCCTGAAAAACAACTTACACGCGGGGAATTAGCTGAAATGATCATGAGCGTGCTGAAGTACGATAAACTTTCTAAGTTCTATCAACAGGGAACAGATCTGGCTGCTGTAGCAGATGCCTCACAGATTACCAACAAAGGTGCTGCTTCACTAGCGATTAAGCTGGATTTGCTGCCGCTCATTGATGGACGCTTCCTGCCAGAACGTTATGTGACGGTTGCAGAAGCAGCTCAAGTACTGAATCGTCTCGCAGAGCTGCAAGGGAAACTTGATTTTTTCATGAATAGTCAGTCTTATTATCGTTATTATTAATAAATGGATGTACAGGTACTTATTTGACTTAAACGGAATAGTTATAATTAGATACAGAAAATAGCTTCCTACTAAGGGAGCTATTTTTTTTCGATGTGGATCGACAAAACTAGAAAAGAGATGCCAAGAGCGTTTGTGTTACAATATTCCTGCAAAGACTAGAGCCCATTACCCGAAGAGAGGCGGAGACGATCTTGAGGAAAAACCGTTTTGGTTTGTTAATCGTTGTACTGTTCGTCCTTGCGATCATCATTGTGATCCCCCGGGTAGTAGACCTCGATACACTATATGCAGCTTCGACAGAGAAAATAGTTACACAAGAGAGCATGCATACCGTACTGACGACAGCTATGCTGGACAGGACAGAAAGTGTGAAGTTTACGTATAAAGGAAAAATTAAAACGCTCAAGGCTACACTGCAGAAAGCAATTGAAGAGGCAATGGCAAGTGACCCCTATATTCAATACAATATTAAAAGTTATGCTTATCATTACAAAGGGAACAATGTATCAGCAGAAGTGACGATTGATCTGAAATACCGTGAAACCAAAGCCCAAACCGTGTATGTGGAACGAAGAGTGAAAGAGATATTAGAAGAGATTATCACGCCCGAAATGAATTCACACGAGAAGGTAGAAGCCATCCATGACTGGATTGTCCTCCATTTGGCTTATGATGTATCCCTGAGAAAATATACGGCTTACGATGGTCTTGCTACAGGCAGTACCGTATGTCAGGGTTACTCGTTACTAGCTTATAAGTTGTTAGAACAATCGGGAATTAAGAACCAAATTGTAGAGGGGCAAGCAGGAGGACAACTTCATGCCTGGAATCTGTTGTTGCTTGATGGCAAATGGTATCATATGGACACCACCTGGGATGATCCAACTCCTAATCAACTAGGGAAGGTGAGTTATAACTATTACTTACTCACTGACGAAGAGATGGGAAAAGACCATACATGGCAGAAACAGTATCCTGCAGCAACATCTCTATACCGTGAAACACTGGCTGTATTGCAGCAAACAGACATGAATAAGACAGCGGCGTATGATCGTTTGTATAACAAACTGGATTATGTACTCTATAATGAAGATAAAATTATACGCAGTTCTGCTGATCTGAAAGGTCTTGTAAAAGGGAAAATAAAAGAAGAACAGAAGGCAGTGCTTTTTCGCTACAGCGGGGAGAAAGCAAGACTCTTAGAGGCACTTAAGGATTTATATAGTCTAGGGCTGAATTCCGTCTCCTACTATGTGTCTGATTTTGAGGATACAGGAGATATGAAAGTAAAGGTCAGCTGGGAGTTAAAATAAGAAAAGCCTGTTCTACAACAATTGTAGAGCAGGCTTTATTATTAAGATTGACCCGTTTCGAAATCACAATCCTCAAGCGGGATTACTTTTGTTTTATACTTCCATTTGTATCCAAACCAGATGATTAGGAACAGTGGAATAGTGAAGTAAGTTGCGATGATATCAAGCCATCCTAAGTCAGCTAGATCCAAAGTGAAAATTTGGCCCACAATGACAATCATACATAAAATAAGAGCGAAGATTGGTCCAAATGGGAACCATCTTGCACGGAAAGGTAAGTCTTTTAAGTCACGTCCTTGGGCGATATAAGCTTTTCTAAAACGATAATGACTAACTGAAATACCAAGCCAGGTAATAAATCCGCACATTCCAGAAGCGTTCAGGAGCCAAGTATATACCACACCATCTCCAAACATAGATGAAAAGAAAGCCAGCATCCCTACAGCTGCCGTGGCTAAGAGGGCATAGATCGGCACGCCTTTGCCATTTAGTTTCCCAAAGATACGAGGTGCTTTACCTTCTTTAGCAAGAGCAAACAATACACGGCTGGAAGCGTAAATGCCTGAATTCCCTGCTGAAAGAACAGAAGTAAGAATAACAGCGTTCATAACCGATGCAGCGAATGCAAAACCTGCTTTTTGAAAAACTAACGTAAATGGACTGACACTAATATTGTCCACTCCCGATTTCAGCAGATTAGGGTTGGTATATGGAATCACGAGACCGATCACCAGAATCGTCAAGATATAGAAAAGCAAAATACGCCAGAATACTTGACGAATGGCACGCGGAACATTTTCACGCGGGTTTTCACTCTCACCAGCTGCAACGCCGATGAGCTCCGTCCCTTGGAATGAGAAACCAGCAGCCATAAATACACCGAGCAGTGCAAAAAATCCTCCATGCATCGGAGCATCTCCGAATGTAAAGTTAGTGAAGCCAATGGCTTCGCCGCCGATGATTCCTACAATCATCATCACACCAACGATTAGGAATATAATCACGGTAATAATTTTAATAAGAGCAAACCAATATTCAGATTCGCCGTACCCTTTAACAGAGAGGACATTCAGTCCAACGATAAGTAGTAGGAAAAGTAAACTCCAAAGCGCAGAGTTACTGTCTGGGAACCAGTATTTAATAATCAGTGTTGCCGCCGAAAGTTCTGCTGCAATCGTGATTGCCCAGTTATACCAGAAGTTCCAACCTAGCGCAAACCCAAGCGAAGGATCAACAAACCGGGTAGCATAGGTGCTAAATGAACCTGAGTCCGGCATAAATGTGGCCAGTTCTCCTAGGCTCGACATTAAGAAATATACCATAATGCCGACCGCTGCATAGGCGATTAGCGCGCCGCCGGGACCAGAGGTAGCAATGGCACCGCCGCTCGCTAGAAATAGTCCCGTTCCAATGGAACCGCCAAGAGCAATCATAGTCATATGACGGGCTTTAAGCCCTTTTTTTAGGGTGGGTGCTGGTGAGTCGTGCTGCATGTTCTAAATACACTCCTTCGATTTGAGTCAAACAATACAAAAAGACCGCGGGCAGGCACCGGCGGTCTATATCATGAATTCGGCACCATACGTTACTTTGTTAAATGTGAAGATAGCTCAACATAGCTGTTCCCTTTCACAAAGAGAATCATGCTATGACAGTTCTGTCCCTTTCGGATAACAGCCCCAACCTGGAGTATATTTCAATAGAGCATTACTCGCAGATTTCGGCAAATACGCCTTTCAGCCCGGATACCAGCGGCAGCTCATATGCCTCTCCTGGTTTACTGATCGTATTCGCGACCTCTACCTCACCGAATAACTTACGTATGATGAGGTGTATCTTAATTATGTGATTGATTGTTCATTACTCTTATTTAAAACAGATTCTAGTATAAAGGAAGGATACTTCTAAATCAATGGTACAAAATCCCTTTAATGTGAGCTAAGTGTGAAATTAGTTTTTATTACGACCGGCCATTTGCTGCCATATCGTTCCCGCAGCTTCTTCACCGGATTCAATACGTTCAAGAGCCATTCTCGCTTGAAGACTGACTTCAAATTCAGGATCTTCTACTGCTTCTTGGAGGGCTGCTTTTGCGTCCTCGGTTCCTACTTCATAAAGAAAACGCGCAGCCCGCCAGCGAACAAGTTTGCTGCTGTCCTTGAGAGCTGGAATCATGACAGGTGTGGCAGCCGCATCCCCAATATCAGACAGCGTATCCCCGGCAGTCCGGCGAACGGCAGGTGATTTATCTTGCATTGCTTCATATAATAGTTCCTGCGCCTCCGGTGTCTTTAGATCACCAAGATATATGATCGCAAGGCGGCGAATTTGCATTTTTTCATCCTGTAAGGCTGTATGGATCATCTCGATTCGTTCTGAAGAGGGCTCCATTTGATCTAAAGCTGAATAACGAACGCGCCAGTCCTCATTTTGTAGTGCTGCCTTAATTTCATCATCTGTAAGATCCCGACGCTGCTCTATAAATTCCTCTTGATTGGCACCGTGAGCAATAGCTTGATCAATGACTTTAATGAGTCTTTCCTGTGGAAATGCGGCTTCAAGTTCTTGTTCTACTTCCCGAGCAATATCAGGCAGTTCGCCATAGCGTACTCCGTAATCAGTTAATTTACGTTCTTTAATGAGTGTGCTGGAAGCGACTTCAGTGACAGCTTTGACAAAACGATCTGATAAAGAGATCCGTTCTTCTTGAGAACCGGATTTCACCCGGATTTGCATGGGAATACCGCGGAAGAATTGAACAAACACCTCAGCTTCACCAAAATGTTCACCAGCAGCGTCATCAGGCTGGGTCCAGTTTAATTCAGCGCCTTCTTGACCCAGTTTGTTTTGAACCTCTCCAAGGATTTCAGACCAATCTGCATTTCCTTTACGGTCAAGTGCTACAAAACCTGCGGTGTGGAACACACTTTTCACTCCGCTAATGTGAAGCATTTGACGAATAAAAGCAGGGGCAGAGCGTTCATTATCGAGCGTATATGTTTTTCGAATTCCCGCCTCAAGTTGCTCATCCAAGTGAAGCATCATCGTATTTGGACTAGGCGTAGGTTCAATAGATATAATTTTCATAAGTTCAAATTACCTCCGTTCATATATAAAAAAAATGATAGTAAGCTGTTAAGAATCTCACTTAATTGTACACGAGGAATGAAATAAATCCAAAAACTATGTATTCCTATGGTAAATTGAGAAACTTCATCATATTTATGCTATAATATGTTGCCATACGGGTAAATGCGGCATAATGGCTGATGTATGCTCATTAGGCATGCATAGAACCTTACGATTCAATTAAGAAATAAATTTAATTTCATATAAAAGGATGGGATTTCTAACATGATTAGTACAAGCGGCATAACACTCCGCTACGGAAAACGTGCATTATTTGAAGATGTAAACATTAAGTTTACACCAGGTAACTGCTATGGTCTTATTGGTGCAAATGGAGCAGGTAAATCTACGTTTCTAAAAATTTTGTCCGGTGAGATTGAACCAAACCAAGGCGAAGTACACATGACTCCCGGTGAGCGCATGGCCGTACTGAAACAGAACCATTACGAATATGACCAGTATCCAGTACTGGAGACCGTAATTATGGGTCACACGAAACTCTATGGAATTATGAAAGAGAAAGAAGCGCTGTACGCTAAATCTGATTTTACAGAAGAAGATGGACTACGTGCAGGAGAACTCGAAGGCGAATTCGCTGAGCTGAACGGCTGGGATGCTGAGCCGGATGCTGCTGCGCTTCTGATTGGTCTAGGTATTCCTCGTGAAATGCACGATAGCAAAATGGCAGATCTGAGCGGTAATGAAAAAGTACGTGTTCTCCTAGCACAAGCTTTGTTCGGTAATCCGAATAACCTTTTGCTCGATGAGCCTACCAACTATTTGGATCTGGAATCCATTCAGTGGCTCGAGAACTTCCTCATGGATTACGAAGGTACTGTTATTGTCGTATCCCATGACCGTCACTTCCTGAATAAAGTATGTACGCATATTGCTGATATTGACTTTGGTAAAATTCAGCTCTACGTAGGTAACTATGACTTCTGGTATGAATCTAGTCAGCTCGCACTTGCTTTGCAGCGTGATGCAAACAAGAAAAAAGAAGAAAAAATGAAAGAACTTCAAGCGTTTATTCAACGGTTCTCCGCGAACGCTTCGAAATCCAAGCAAGCAACTTCTCGTAAAAAACAATTGGAGAAGATCCAGTTAGATGATATTCGTCCGTCCAACCGGAAATATCCGTTTATTAACTTCAAACCAGAACGCGAAGCTGGAAAACAGCTGCTTACTGTGGATCGCCTTGTTAAAACGGTAGAAGGTGAAAAAGTAATTAATGACCTGAGCTTTGTGGTGAACAAAGGAGACAAAATTGCTTTTGTTGGACCAAACAGCTTGCCTAAATCTACATTGTTTGAAGTACTCATGAACGAAACAGAAGCAGATTCAGGTGAATTCGCATGGGGTGTTACGACAACTCAAGCTTACTTCCCAAAAGACAACTCTAAATATTTTGATGGTGTTGATCTGAATCTGGTAGAGTGGCTGCGCCAGTTCTCTAAAGATCAGGAAGAAACATTCTTGCGTGGATTCTTGGGACGTATGCTGTTCTCTGGAGAAGAAGCACTTAAGAAAGCAAGTGTACTTTCCGGGGGAGAAAAAGTTCGCTGTATGCTTTCCAAAATGATGCTTAACGGTGCCAATGTACTGATTTTGGATGAGCCGACGAATCACCTTGACCTTGAATCGATCACAGCACTAAATAATGGATTGATTGATTTTGATGGTACGATTCTATTTACTTCCCATGACCATCAGTTCATTCAAACCATCGCTAATCGTATCATTGAAATTACACCAAACGGCGTAATTGATCGTACAATGAGTTATGATGAGTATCTTGATAGTGAAGAAGTAAAACAACTTCGTGCTCAAATGTACCCAGCTGAAGCTTGAGTCTAGTTTAGCTGTATTTAATACAAAAAGTCCGTATCTCTGATGAAGAGATACGGACTTTTTTAGGCTGTTAACAGAGAACCTTTTATGAACCGCCAGTACGACGACGTTGGTTATTCGGTTTTTTGTTATTTTGACTGACTAATTTTTTGGTCCCTGCGCTTTGAAATCCACCACGATTTCCGGAAGAAGCTTGTTCTTTCTTCTGTGCCAGTTTTTGTTTGATCGCATCGGCCAGGCTTATTTTGCGCTGTTCTTGACCTTCACTCATACGATACATCCTCCTAAGAGATGTTTAGATTGCTTATCTGATATCCATCTCATTTTATACGTTTTTAAATACGGGAACAAGGGAAAGAATAGTTAAAGTGGGTTCGGAGGAAAGTGAAGAATAGTTGCGCTAACGAAAAAAAGTTTATCTAATCATACAGCCCTGCTATAAAGCAACAATTTTTCGCACTGACTACAGCAATGTGGGACGGCAACACTGTTTCTGTAGACCCACTCGCTTACCGTTTGGTAACATAGGTAGACCATGTTTACTGACTTATCGTTTTTATGGATAAAGTTAATTTGAGGGAGTGTCTTTTTCGTTGAACGCATATGAAGATATAAAAAGAGGAGAGCGCGGTGCCTGGATCAGTATCGGAGCTTATCTTGTCTTGTCTGCTTTTAAATTATTTTGTGGGTTTCTATTTAATTCTAGTGCGCTGAAAGCTGATGGTTTAAATAACATGACTGACATTGTAGCCTCCATTGCTGTACTGATTGGTCTTAAAATCTCAAGAAAACCACCTGATTCGGATCACGCTTATGGACATTTTCGCGCAGAGACCGTAGCGGCAATGGTGGCATCTTTTATTATGGCGATGGTTGGTATTCAGGTATTGATTGATGCAGGCAAAGGATTATTCGAAGGAAGCAGAGAAATTCCAAACGCTTGGTCGGCAGCAGTAGCAGCGGTTTCAGCCATTGTCATGATTTTTGTTTATCTATATAATCGCAAACTTGCAAGGGAAATCAAAAGTCAGGCGCTTATGGCAGCTGCCAAAGATAATTTATCGGATGCCTTGGTCAGTGTAGGTGCAGGGATTGGCATATTGGGGGCGCAACTTGGTCTGCCATGGCTTGATACGGTAGCGGCTTTTGTTGTCGGTCTCTTAATTTGTAAAACAGCCTGGGATATATTTAGAGAGTCAACGCATAGTTTAACGGATGGTTTTAACGAAGAAGAACTGCTTGATTTACGAAGCACGATTGCCAAAACTTCAGGAGTCCAAGGAATTAAGGATGTAAAAGCTAGACTGTATGGAAGCCATGTTATGGTGGATGTCGTCGTAGAAGTAGACCCGAATTTGAGTCTGGTGGAAGGGCATAAAATCAGTGACACCATCGAAGAAAATATGAGACGGCACCATAACATTATGCATGTTCATGTACATGTAGAACCTAAAATGACGATACACTGAGATCTCATCGATCTAGTAGGATTGATGTTAAGAAAAAGGGTGCCCGCTGTAAGTTTATAACTTACAGCGGGCACCCTTACGTATGGTATAAAGGACGATTTTAATTGTGGATCAGGTTATTTTCCTGTGTTCACCCACGCAACACCTTTCCAAGTGTAAATTTCAACCCATGTATCACCAGTGATGCGGTTTGTTATTTCGTTACCTGTAACGGAAACGAATTGTGAACTCAATGCACCAAGAGCTTTTCCGTTCGGTGTATCGTAGAAATATGTTGTTTCTGTAATTTCCAAAGGAAGCAGTGGAAGGTCAATTCCATCACCTGGTTTTACAAGGACCGTATCTTCGGTTGTCTCTGTAGAAACAACAGTAGTATTTGTTGGCTCGTTAGAGACAGTAGTTTCTGCAGTAGTAGCATTTGGAGTAGTAGTAGTTGTTGTCTCGGTAGAAACGGTTACAGCATTCGTAGTTGGTGTAGTTGTCGTTTCCGTTGTTTCAGTTGCTGCACTTGCAGCTCCTGCGAAAGAAGCGGTAAGGGCGAGAGCAGCTGTAATAGCAATCATTTTTTTCATTTGTTTTCCTCCTAAGGATATATGTAGTAGTTTGTTCTGTGATAACAATAACCAACTTAGCTAGGAATTGAAACACAGAAAATAACAATTAATTCAATATTTATCCATCATATGCATTTTCCTTGTTTGATCACATAAAAAAGCTGCTAGCAAAGGCTAGCAGCTTTTTTATGTTTTTATTTATGTTTTAATAACCCGTCAGGCTCGCGTTTTCCCCATAATAAGAGAAATGACGAAGAGTACCAAGAAGATAAAGAAGAGTACTTTAGCAATGGAAGCTGCTGCCTCTACGATACCAAAGAATCCGAAGATACCAGCAACAACGGCAATAATCAAAAAGATAAGAGTCCATTTTAGCATGAGAATCAATCCTTTCTATTTTTTAATTACGATAAGAAATTCCGAACGGCCCTAGGAACGATCGTGCCTGATCCTATGTATGAGTAGGTGAATTCCAATGAACATCAGCAATTTCTTCTCGTTTTGTAGTTTTTATTAACCGAGTGAACTTCGGGTGAAACAAAAAAGGAAGGATACCAAATAAGAGTCAGCGTTGTTTGAATTTCCCCTTCAAATAATAGATAGATGCTTTTATAAATAATTTGGCGATTTTTATATTTCGTGAGCTCGCCCTCTTGTTTCGAGACGGTACATGGCGGGTAATTCTCGAATAACAAACATTAATGATGAAGAAACGAAAGCGAGGTTGTGTAATATGTTGTGGCAAATTAGCGTAGCTATTATTGCGGTTGCTTTTGCTGTACTGGTTGTTTTCCTGATTAAGACATTAAAGACAGCTCAAGAATCCCTGGATAATGTATCGAAAACATTGAAAGAAGTTCAAGGTACGATCGATGAATTAGGTTATGAGGTAAAACAAACCGTTCGTCATGCTAATGAAATTACAGTAGATGTGGAACAAAAAATGAAACAAATTGATCCCGTTATGGTATCGGTGAGAAATTTAGGCGAAGTTCTTGCAGAAGTAACAGGTGCTGCTAAACAAGTATCAAGTACGGTAATGAGTAAGTTTCAACACAAAAAAGAATCCGGTAATGTGGTAAGAAGCAGTCGAGTAGCAGAAAAACAAGCTTCCGAAGTAAAGGCTTTGCCTGCTGCTGGTGGAACTTCAGCGGGAATCGTAACACCGAGTCTTGCTCATCATGAGAACTCAACAAGTAAAAAGTGGCTCAATTATGTTGATATTGCTGCAGATACTTGGAACAAAATCAGACGTTAATTTAAAAAGGATGTATGTAGAAAATCTTGCCATAGCGATATAAAAAAGGATCCCTAACAGGATAAACGTACGTGCGGCAGGATGGTACAGCATAAGGAGAAGAAGAAAGGGTGAGAGATGATGTTACAAACTATGCTAATCATGTTGGCGCTCACATCTCCCTTTTCCGTTCAACCTACGGCTGAACCTGCCGCAATGTGGCAAGGCAATCAATCAGTAGAGTTGGCGGTAAAGAAGTCGGCACCAACTCAAATACTGCCGATCGAGCAGCAAAATGAATTCAAAACGGTAAATGATATTTCTTTACAAGATACCAAGTCAGAGGTACTGAGCAAGAAAGGGTATCCCGAGCAGACGAAAGAAGACTTAATACTTGGTAGTAGAGAGTATATTTATGATGATGTGACGATCGGTATTATAGATGGAACGGTTTCCTATATTCAGGTGAAGAAAGATGCAGCCTACTTAAAGGTGAATGATGTATATATGGAACTTACTCCGCGCAGCATTAAACATACGCTTGGAGAACCAGATTTCATTGCTGAAGATGGAGATGTGTACATTAAAGGTCACCAGGCTGTAAAAGTCTATTTGGATGAAAATCAGCATTTGAAACAAGTGGAATTTTTTGATGAAGCCTCTTTTTAGGGAAAGTAAGATCATGGTTTCAAAAGAAGCAGGATCGTTTATATACTAAGTAAACATTTGAAAGATTAGAGGTTTCTAAGGAGCGTGAATATCATGAAAACAACGAATTCGAAAGCGTATGCTAAACTCGTTGAGAACGGAATTCAGGCAGTGGAAACGGTAAATGAACTTCGTGACTCAGATTATCTAGCGAAAGATATTTTCGTACTCGCACATAGTGAAGATCGAACGGATCGAATTGCTGATAAAGCAAACGCTAAAGAGATTGGTTTGAAAGAAGAAGGCGTATTTGATTCGATTGCCAATCTGTTCCGCTCCCGTGGAGATGAACTTCGCGCTAAAATTGTATCCATTGGATTTACGGAAACGGAAGCAGAATATTACGAAAAAGAGCTTGATAAGGGTAAGGTTCTTGTTATAGCTCAGCGAAGTGTGTAGATTCTGTATATACCGAAATGAAGTGAATATAAAAATACGAGGGCAAGGAATGGGAGATGTACTCCCATTCCTTTCTGTGCGTTTTAAGAAAGGGTGTTGCTGTGGATAGAACGTTGATCTTAAATATCTTATCTGATTAAAATTTGCTATAGTTAAGAAAGTATATTATTCCTGTTACAGAAAACAAGACCCTAGTATAATTATTGCTAGTAGAAGGAGAGGGTTATGAGAATACTTATCGTAGACGACAATCCGACCAATGTAATTATTATTCGTGAAATTTTAAAGAAAGAAAATTATAAAAATATCGTTACTGCGAAATCTGCTTTTGAAATGTTTGATGTATTAGGGGTTCAAGTTCGAGGTGAGAATAAAGATCTCCCATCTGATGAAGCGGAGGAACCTAATGTAGATCTCATTTTGCTGGATATGATGATGCCAGAAATGGATGGAATCGAAGCTTGTCGTATTGTACAAACCTATCCTCATCTTAAAGATATTCCTATCATTATGGTAACAGCTGTTGGTGATTCTAAGAAACTCGCTGAAGCTCTTGATGTAGGAGCGGTGGATTACGTTACGAAACCAATTAACAAAGTGGAACTAATGGCCCGAATTCGTCTTGCTTTACGTCTAAAGCAGGAGAAAGATTGGCGTAAAGAGCGAGACCAACGTATCCAAGATGAATTAAAGCTAGCCAGCCTTGTTCAGAATGCGGTACTTAGTCCCGCTATCGAAGACCCCAAGTTTACAGTGAATGCTTTATATCAGCCATCTGCTGAACTTGCAGGAGATTTATATGCTTGGTACCCACTTGGTAAAGGAAGATACGGGGTTATATTGCTGGATATGATGGGGCATGGAATTTCCTCGTCACTCTTTTGTATGTTTATTGCTTCTGTCTTAAAAGATACAGTAACCACTTATATTGAACCAGACCGGGTCATGAAGGAATTAAACCGAAGATTTAATCAACTTTATCTTGATGATCAGCTGGTTATGTATTATTTCACAGCTATATATCTTGTGATTGACACGAATGAAATGCGGATTGATTACGTCAATGCTGGGCATCCTCCCGCACTGCTTTTTGAAGGGAATGGCGAAGTGATTTCACTCGACCGTGTCACGCATCCCGTTGGACTTTTTGATACGATGGAGGCAGAAACTCACACCGTCTATTATACAGGAGATAGTCATATTGCGATGTACACAGATGGGCTGCTTGAAGCGGTGGATGGAGAAACAGAAGAGCAGCTTGCATTTTTGAAAGAGCGCTTAAGTAAGGATCACAATTTGGACGAGCAAGAGATGCGCCAGACGTTCTTTGATGAAGAAGTGACCAAAGAACATGAAGATGATATTTGTTTAGTATGGATTTCACTAAAAGGAGAATAAAAGAATGAAAATACGCACTCGATTGCTTGTTGGCTTCAGTGCAATGATGGCGATATTACTTGTGCTTACCATGCTCAGTTTTAATGCCACCAACAACATGAAGAACGAAATCGATAATATGTATAACGATCGATATATGAAGACTAGATACACTTCTGGCGTACGTGCAGATGTGAATGATGTTGCCTTTTATCTTGCGACGGCAATGATGAATCCGGATGCGAATACATTACAATCCGCGACCACGAAGATGGATGATAAAAAGGCAAGTGCGAATAAGAATTTTGAAGAAATTGAGGAACGTGCGGTTACGCCAGAGGAACATCGTCTGGTAAATGAAGTGAAAGAGAATCTTCAAAATTTTGAGGATTATACCATTCGTATTATGGAGTTTCTTGAAGAAGGAAAAGTGGCAGAAGCTAACTCCTACCGGAACAATGCCGGAGGAGCAACACAACTGGCTACACTGAGTAGTTTAACTGAACTGAATGACTATCAGGACTTATTGATAGATCAGGAAATTGAAGCTGCTAAAGAAAAAATAAATAACACAGTACAGTGGCTTGGCGGCTTTTTGGTAGCCGGTTTACTTATTGCTCTTGCTATTATTCTTTGGGTTATTCCTAGTATTACAAAAGGGTTAAATACCGTTTCGATGATGATTCAGAGTTTTGGAAAAGGGAGATTCCGCACCATCCGAAGAATCAAAGTCAAAACGAAAGACGAAATTGGTCAGATTGCCCGTGTGTTTAAAGACATGGCTGAAGATCTGGAGCAAAAGCAGCTATTGGAGCAAGAATATACGAGAGCTCAAGAGGACCAAAACTGGCTTAATGGCAATATGGCTCGGATTACGGATTTACTGCGGGGTGTAGGATCAACAGAACAAGTGTCCCAGTTATTTATAAGTGAATTTGCACCTATTATTGGTGTGAATTATGGTGCTGTGTATCTTCATGATGAGAATAAACATCCAGACGAGTTAAAATGTTACGGAGCTTATGCTTTTGATGGGGGAGAAATAAACAGTAAATCTACCTTCAAAATTGGAGAAGGGCTTGTTGGACAAAGCGCACTTGATAAAAAAGTGATCGAACTCAGCGAAGCTCCCGATGGATATTTAAAAATTGGCTCAGGTCTTGGTCATTCTACACCTGCCAGCATTCTCATTAGACCTATTTTATTTGAAGAAGAGATGCTCGGTGTAGTGGAGGTAGCTTCGTTTGAACCGCTTACTTTCATGCAAAAGCAGCTGTTTGAACAGCTTGTCAATAATATCGGCGTTATCATTAACAATATTAATCGTCGTATGCGTGTAGAAGAACTCTTGCGTGAATCGCAGGCTCTGACTGAAGAACTTCAAATGCAATCCGAGGAACTCCAAACCCAGCAAGAGGAACTGCGACGTTCAAACGAAAGTTTGGGAGAACAAGCAGAAGAACTCAAACGTTCGGAAGAACTATTGCAGCGTCAACAGGAAGAATTGGAGCATTTTAATACAGAACTTCTTGGTAAGACGAGAGCGCTTGAAGAGCAAGTACAGCAGGTAGAAGAGAAGAATGAACAGATTGAAATTACGAAGCGTCAACTCGAACAGCAAGCGATGCAGTTGTCTATTACGTCGAAATACAAATCAGAATTCCTTGCTAATATGTCACATGAGCTTAGAACGCCGCTTAATAGTTTGCTTATTCTATCTCAACTTCTAACAGAGAATAAAGACGGAAATCTGACACCAAAACAAAAAGAGTATGCACAAACCATTTATATGTCAGGTGCGGACCTCTTGAAAATGATTGATGAAATTTTAGATTTATCTAAAGTAGAGTCTGGAAAAATGGAAGTTAACCATGAGAAGGTTAACATTTCTGATCTACAGGGCTTCGTGGAACAAAACTTTGCACCTGTAGCGATGAGCAAAAACCTGAAACTTCATTTTAAAACGGATGAGAATCTGCCATCATCCTTTGTGTCCGATGGACATCGTGTGAAACAGATTTTACGTAATCTGTTATCAAATGCTTTCAAATTTACCACATCTGGTTCAATTACGGTCAATATGAAGCTAGCTGAGAGAACAGAACTGCCAGAATATCTTGATGTTGATATTCCTTATATTTCGATGTCGGTAAAAGATACGGGGATTGGGATTGCACAAGACAAAATTGATTTAGTCTTTGAAGCCTTCCAGCAAGTGGATGGAACGACAAGCAGGAAGTATGGAGGTACGGGACTAGGATTATCCATCAGCAGAGAGTTAGCTAAACTGCTCGGCGGGGAAATTAAGCTCTGCTCAGAAGAAGGAGAAGGAAGCACGTTTACTCTGTTCTTGCCTCTTCTTGAAGAAGATGCCGTGAAACTTAATGGGTCGGTGAATGAGTATAAAGAATCAGCAGCAACGCATGAAAGTTTTGTTAAGCAAGATAGAGTTATTTATGATAAATCAATGACCATTCCTTCTAGTCCGCCTAAAGTATTATCTTCCTCGTCCGTAGCTGTTGTTAACAACATTAAAGATGATCGGGAAGATATTCAAAACGGGGATCGTGTGATGCTCATTATCGAAGATGACCCGAAATTTGCTAATATTTTGCTCGATATGACAAGACAACATGATTTCAAAGCACTCGTTGCTTTGCAAGGAGACGTTGGTCTTGAGATGGCGAAGCGTTATTTGCCAGATGCGATCATTCTTGATATTCAGCTTCCTGTGATGGATGGTTGGGGTGTCTTGAATGAATTGAAGGCAAACCTGTCTACACGCCATATCCCGGTACATGTGATTTCTGTAATGGATGAAATTAAACAGGGACTTATGATGGGAGCTATTGCTTATCTGAAAAAACCATCTACCCGCGAATCATTGGATCAGGCATTTGCTCACATTGAATCCTATATAGATAAATCATTGAAACGTCTTCTCATTGTAGAGGATGACGAGATACAGCGTAATGCAATTATTGAACTCATCGGTCATGATGATGTAGCCATAACGGCAGTTTCCACGGGGAAAGAAGCAATTGAGGAACTGCGCAAAGTGAGATATGACTGTATGGTACTTGACCTTATGTTGACGGATATAACAGGATTTGAACTGTTGGATCAGATTCGTGATGACGCACAGCTGAATGACCTTCCTATCATTATTTACACAGGTAAGGAACTGGATAGTAAAGAAGAGCTGAAACTGCGTAAGTACGCTGAATCCATTATTATTAAGGATGTTAAATCTCCCGAACGTTTGCTTGATGAGACTACTTTGTTCTTACACCGGGTAGAGGCAAACTTGCCGGAAGACAAGAGAAAGATTTTGCAAAATCTTTATAACAAGGAAACTTTATTTGAAGGCAAACGAATTTTATTAGTAGATGATGATATTCGTAACGTATTTGCTTTGTCGAGTGTACTGGAAAGCTACCGTATGGATGTAACTTTTGCCGAGAATGGAAGAGAAGCGATAGAACTTCTTGAAAAGAACCGGAATTATGATCTCGTCTTGATGGATATGATGATGCCGGAAATGGATGGATATGAGGCAATGACCCGAATCAGACAAATTCCTGAGTTTGAAAAATTGCCGATTATTGCTTTGACAGCGAAGGCGATGAAAGACGACCGAGGCAAATGTATAGAGGCAGGAGCCTCAGATTATGTGAAAAAACCGATACAAACGGATCAACTTTTATCACTAATGCGAGTATGGTTGTATTCGTAAGCTTAAAAAGTGGGTATAAGAGTGAGTACCCTTATTTAAGAGAATAGAACTCAGAACTTATGGTTGGAAGTATAAAGTAAGGAAGTGGAGCAATTTATGACAACTGGGGAAACGACAATTTCAGAAGGACCTTTCGAAGAGAAGCCTGTACAGGAAGAGAGGGAGCAAATCGAGATTGATTTGCTTCTGGAAGGGATTCATCGTTTGTATGGATATGATTTTCGAAACTATGCAATGCCTTCACTGAGAAGGAGGATTCTTCATCATGTTGATACAGAACATGTAAATTCAATATCTGAGCTTCAACATAAGGTACTGCATGAGCGTGCTGCATTTAAGAAATTGGTGCAAAGTCTCTCTATTCCAGTAACGGAAATGTTTCGTGACCCCAGCTTGTTCAAGATGTTCCGTGAGAAAGTAGTTCCGCTGCTTAGGACATATCCTTATATTCGAATTTGGCATGCCGGCTGTTCTACGGGAGAAGAAGTTTATTCTATGGCGATTCTATTGCACGAAGAGGGGCTTTATGAGAAGTCTCGTATTTATGCCACCGACATGAATGAACGCTCCCTTCAGCAGGCCAAAGAAGGCGTATATGGAATTGAAAAGATGAAGTTGTATACCAAGAATTACATGGAAGCAGGAGGAACCCGCGCTTTTTCTGAATATTATACAGCGCGTTATAACTCGGTCATGCTTCATCCTTATTTACGAAAGAATATTATTTTTGCTGAACATAATCTCGCAACCGATCGTTCTTTTAACGAATTTAACGTTATATTCTGTAGAAATGTGATGATTTATTTTAATGACGAGTTACGGCGTCATGTACACGGTTTGTTTCATGAAAGTTTGAGTCGCCTTGGCGTACTGGTACTCGGATCTAAAGAATCGATTCACTTCTCTGGTTATAGTGAAGATTATGAACCGATGGATCGGGTTGAAAAAATATATCGTAAGTTGAAGTAGTAAGGGGGACCATGGCTATGGGGATGAAAGAGCCGATTCATATTTTACTTGTCGATGACCGTCCAGAGAACCTGCTAGCTCTTGAGGCAGTCCTCGAAAGTGAGCAATATGTTCTCGTTAAAGCGACTTCAGGTGAAGAAGCGCTTAGATGCCTGCTGAAGTATGACTTTGCAGTCATTGTTCTGGATGTGCAGATGCCTGGTCTAGATGGAATAGAGACAGCCAAATTAATCAAGGCTAGAGATAAAACAAAAGATATCCCTATCATTTTTATTTCTGCGAACAGTAAAGAGGCAGAGCACCTTTTTGCTGGTTATTCTGCAGGGGCGATTGATTACATGGTAAAACCTTTTATTCCTCAAATCTTGAAATCCAAAATTGAGGGGTTTGTGGATATGTACTTATCCAACAAGCGTCTCAAAATTCAGTCCATGCTCTTACAGCAAAAAACAATGGAGCTAGAACGGATTAATCAAGAGCTAGTTCAGGCGAAAGAAGCAGCAGAAATTGCAGTGCAAGCCAAAACCGAGTTTTTGGCGATGATGAGTCATGAAATCAGAACACCGATGAACGGTGTTATCGGAATGATTGATCTGCTCATGGAAACAGAGTTACAAGAGGAACAAAAAGAATATACCGAAATCATTCGTAATAGTGCAGATGCCTTGGTCATTATCATTAATGATATTTTGGATTTCACCAAAATGGAATCTGGAAAGATGGAACTTGAACAACAACCATTCGAATTATCTTCTTGTATTAAAGAAATTTACAGTTTGTTTCAAGTGGAAGCTTCCAAGAAGAACTTGGAACTTGTTTACTTCATCGATGAGGCTATCCCGAGTGTTCTCTATGGAGACATGTCCCGACTTCGACAAATTCTTACGAACTTGATTGCCAATTCTATTAAGTTTACAGACAATGGCGGAGTATATTTAATGGCGTCCCTTAAGGAGTTTGACCAGTGCCGCTATGTACTCGAATTCACAATAAAGGATACAGGGATCGGTATTGCGCCGGAGAAAGCCGATCATTTGTTTAAACCTTTTTCACAGCTTGATTCATCCATGACACGGAAATACGGTGGCACAGGCCTTGGTCTTGCTATTTGTAAAAATCTAGTGGATATGATGGGAGGAACCATTCGAGTGGATACGGAGGAAGAGCGAGGAGCTACCTTTGTGTTTACGGTGAATATGCTTCCTTATAATCAATTGTTGGAAGATAAGGAACTGCCTAATTTCCCAGAAGGTTCAGAGGAAGAGGAGAATTCTAAAGCAACTGTTCTTGTTGTGGATGATCATCCGATTAACCAGAAGTTAATGACCAGTATGCTGAAGAAACTTGGTTTGTCTTCGGATATTGCTGAAGATGGGAGTCAGGCGCTGGAGATGGCGTTAACGAATTCATATGATCTCATTTTCATGGATTTGCAGATGCCGATTATGGATGGACTTGAATGTACTCGACGGATTAGATCTGAGCTTGGACATAGGCCTCAACCTGCGATTATAGCAATGACTGCTAATGTAATGGATGGAATACAAGATCGTTGTATTCTGGAAGGAATGAACGGTTACATTAGTAAACCTGTCAAAATGTCAAATGTGAAACAAAAAATAAGTGAGTTTCGTCAGACGTATAATACTTCCAGAGCAACCTCCATACTTTGAAGAAAAAGATGGAAGATAAAAAGTGTTTCATATCGTATACCTGAGGTTAATTCAATATAGATAACATTTTTATCGGGAGAGAGATGTCTAATGAATACAAACAAAAATGAGAAGTTTAATGTAAGTACGGAAACGGTTGACAATGCTAATAAGGTTTATCTGAGCGGAGAACTTGATCTCTCCGTTGCACCTGATTTCCGCAATACAATGGAACCACTCGTGGGGGACAATGAAAAGAACTTAATCGTAAATCTGAAAGATCTGAAATACATTGATAGTACAGGGATTGGTATCTTGCTATCGATCCTAAAAGTAAGACATGGTCAGAATGCGAATTTTATAGTAGAAGAAGTGCCTGCAAATATTCAAAAATTATTTGATATGACCGGTATCTCGAAATTTTTTGTCTCACAGGAGAATACCCAATAGGAAAGGAACGAAGGTAAAATGAAAGCAGAATCACAAAGTGTAAAACTGAATTTGCCGGCGACCGCCGACTTTGTTGATATTGTTAGGCTTAATTTGTACGGCATTGCATCAAAAATGGGTTTTTCCTATGAAGAGATCGAGGACATGAAAGTCGCAGTCTCCGAAGCATGTAATAATTCCGTGCTTTATGCCTACGGTGAGGAAAATGGAGTTGTAGAAGTTATTTTTAATTTTGACGATTCCGAACTTGCCATTACGGTCAAAGACGAAGGGGAGAGCTTTGAACGTGTTGAGCAAAGAGAAGGAGTCGCTACACTGCATGACAAAGATTTGAATGACGTTCAAATCGGTGGCCTAGGCTTTTATCTCATGCAGGCTCTTATGGATGATGTAAGTGTAACAAGTGAGTCTGGTAAAGGAACTGAGGTTGTACTGACCAAACGCCTCACTAAAAGCGAGGAAACGGTATGACTGAACGGTCGACTCCCCAAGAGTCTATGGATGAAGCAGTAGGGTTAATTTGGGAATATCAACAAACCAAAGATAACGAAATTGCCACCGTACTGATTAAGAAATACGAGCCTATGGTCAAAATGGCTGCTGGGAAAATATCTAGAAATAGACCGGATTTATATGAAGATTTGTATCAAACTGGTCAAATGGCGCTCGTTAGGTTACTCAGTCAATACGATATAACCTTGGGGATTCCTTTCGAGCCTTATGCGATGAAAAGCATGATTGGACATATGAAAAATTACCTTCGTGATAAATCTTGGTACATACAAGTGCCGCGTCGGATCAAAGAGAAAGGTGCGCTGGTACAGCACGCCATTGATGATCTGACGATGAAACTTGAACGTTCGCCTGATGTGAAAGAAATTGCGAGTTATCTGGATCTCACCGTTGAAGAAACAGTAGAGGTGCTTGCAGGCCGTGAATCTTATCATTATGTCTCACTAGATTCACCGTTATCACAAGATGAGAGTACAGCTACGCTTGGTGAACTGATTAGTTCAGATGTGAATGACTATGATTCGGTAGAGAAACGTATGGATCTTCAGCAAGCGATGAACCAATTGAAAGAACAAGAACAGAAAGTACTGCTGCTCGCGTTCCAAGATGGGCAGTCGCAAAGGGCTATTGCTCAGAAACTAGGAGTTTCCCAAATGAGCGTATCTCGTATTCAGAAGAGAGCTACGGAAAAATTAAAACAGATTATGTCGCAATCATCTTCATTTTAACTTACTTATCAAAGTGCTTACGTAAGCTTGGAAGCATGCCTGCATTTCCATCGGAATGCGGGCATGCTTCTTTTATTGCGATATTATAAAGGAAGGGAGGGGCTTTTTTGGAAGAGCATGATTTAAAGGAAATGGGTCATGATTTGAAGATCTTTGATCACTTTCAGTGGAGAAATTATAACGTAACCGACCTTGGATGCGAGGAACTAAAGGAACTTAGTAACATTTTGCCTGGAGCTACAGAATGGCTTAGTAAATTACCTGATTTAGAAACGAATTATATATCAGCCCGCACGGTAGCAGGAGGGAAGCAGGTATTATTCGGTTCTATTCTGTATACCATTAAAAAAGATATCGGGGAAGAAGGCATAGAAAGCCAATTCTACTTTTATGTTGAAACGGGGACGCTGGTTACCTTAAATATAGATGAAGGCACTAGGCAGATGCTCTATACCAAAGAAAGATTAATGGTACTATCGGAAGCAGACGATGCGATCTCTGGATTATTTGTCATGGCGCGTACGCTGCTGCATTATTTTCATATTGGTATGGATGAATTTGAACTTAATCTTCGTAAGTTGGAAAAAAGTATGGAAGAAAAGAATGCCCGGACATTAATGGATAAAATCTTGACTGCGCGTTTTGAATTATTGTTTTGGAGTAATCAATTTATTTCTTTTCAGGAATTAATGTATGCAGCGAATGAAGCTTTTTATGAGCTGGATTTGGAAAAGAGATTGACGTATAAGAAGCTTTACTACCGAATGAAACGCATGGATAGTTTGTTTACACATTATGAGAAAGAGATTGATACACTCATTTCCATCGATGATGCTTCCTCCTCAATTCGAGGTAATGATATTATGAAGACGCTCACTATTGTTACCTCCGTGTTTACTCCAGCTACTGCGGTGGGTGCCATTTGGGGTATGAACTTTGAGAACTTACCATGGATTACGACATCATGGGGATTTACCGTGACAATTACGGTTACTTTGCTCAGTATGGTAAGCATGTACTTATGGATGTACTTTAAGGGTTGGACAGGGGATATTCTAAAAATAAAAACAAAAAAACGCTAAAAGAGAATAAAAAATAAATATAATAAAAAAGCCTTATAAAATACCTCTGACAGGTAATTAATAAGGCTTTTATGAATATATAGATTATTTTATTGAATCATAAAAGAAGGTTACTTGGCCTGGTCTATATAGCCTTGCAGTTCAGCGATATAGCTTCCGATACCTGGGAGGTTCATATCCACAATTAGACTGAGTAACCAGCCTAATAAAGCGAGTACAACAACGGTACCCAGAGACATACCTAATCCTCGAGCAATCCCAGCAGTGAAATTAGACAAAAGGCGTCTTTTGGTGCTGCTGTAATTTTCCAGCAAGTCTTTGAATTCTACACTTTCCATCGCTTTATAGATTCCATCGAGACGAGAATTTAAATTCTTTACTTCATGTCTTAGCTCAAAAGGATGATCATTAACGAGCTCCTTTTGTTCATTTTTTTTCTTATCTGTGTTTATGTTCATCGTGCTCATCGATTCTCCTCCTTTAATCCGTATCGTTAAATTGATGAAAAAATAGCCAGCTGTATACAGCTGGCTATACGCTACGCAGATGAATGATCGAGATTAATGGTTAGTGGATGAATGGTTAGAACTGCGATTCAGTTCACGATTTGCTTCACTCGTAGCTTTTTCAGAAGTTGCAGCAACCTGAGAGGTTGCGTTTTTTGCTTCATTAGCAATGTTGTTTGAAGATTTCTGTGCTTCGCTGTTTACATTCTCAGAAGCTTTTTTTGCTTCCTCTGCTACATTCTCAGAAGCTTTTCTAGCTTCATCCGTTACGTCAGCAGTTGCTTGTTTCACACTTGAAAGGACAGTAGAAGTGTTATCACTAACGGTTTTAGCCAAATCTGTAGTTTTAGAAGAAACAGTTTTTGCAATTTCAGAAGCTTTATCGCCAACTACACAAGCTACTTCTTTCGTTTTATCGGATACTTCACCCATTCGGTAAGATAAGTCACCGCGAAGTTCGCGGCCCGGTTTCGGTGCGAAAAGCAGCGCTGCTGCAGCACCAATCAATCCTCCGATAAATAAGCCTTTCGTAAAGTTGCTGCTATTTCCCGTATCTTCGTTTCTGTAGTCTGCAATAGATCTATTGTATTCCATGTCATTTTGATTCATCATAATCGCTCCTCTGATTTATAAATTTTATAAGTTCATTACTTCTTGTTCTTTTCTTACCCCGTTAAGCTGCTTTTCTAAACAACTTTCCAATAAGTCCGAGAAGAAAAACAAAGATAGCTGTTCCGATAATGGCTGGGACGACGGCAAAATCAGCGATGACGGGACCAAAGTCACCGAATAGCATCGAACCGATCCAAGCACCGACTAATCCCGCAATCATCGATCCTAAAATACCGCCTGGCATGTTATGGCCAACGAGAGCATCGCCGATAAGTCCAATGAGAATCGCCATTACGATACTTAAGATGATGGCCCACATAACAATCGCCTCCTTTGCTTGCTCATTTGCCTTGCTATTCGATATATAAACGTCCCCTGCCAGTATTGAAACAAGGATGGTAACATCTAGTGTTTCGCAGAGGGAGATAATGCAAATTCCGTTCGAAAGACCTTGTTTATACAAACCACCCATACGCTCCCCGAAATGAATCCTGTAAACACATCCGAAGGGTAATGCACACCAAGATAAATACGACTGAATCCAAGCAAGAAAATAGCCGAGATGCCAATCATGATAAGTAAAGTGGGATCTTCTTTTTTCTGTTTCTGCGAATAGACTGCGATTAATAGCAGTGAACCATAAAATCCAGCGGCTACCATGGCATGTCCACTTGGAAAACTATATCCGCTAACGCTGATCAGAAAGTCAAGGTCCGGGCGCTCTCGGCGCACAATGTATTTACTAAGGGCATTAATTCCCCACATCCCGAGAAAACTTAGCAGTACGATATTCCCTTCTAGGTAACGACTTCGGTAGATAATGTAGTAACAAGCGAAGGCAAGTGCGACCATCAGAGAATAGGAAAAGGAACCAAAGGAAGTGACAACCCGCATAAGCGGGAGGAGATTGTAGTACCAGCTATTTTCGGAAGGGAATAGGAAGTTTTGTATACGGACATCAAGTTTTTGAATGAGATCTACATCAATAATGTAGAACAGAAAAGCAATCAGAAAGATAACGATGAAACTTGAAACTAGACCGATACTTGTCCATAATAACGAATGGTTTTTGATTTTTAGCATGTTTTAATGAACTCCTTTATCGTTAGAAACTACAACATAAAAATATGAACCTTTCATAATAGTTTACCTATTTTCTCTGTTAAAATATCGTCTTTGTACTATACTGTACTATGGTGAATGTTAGGGCATCCTATAATAATGTAAAATGGTCCCTTTATTTAGAAGGAGAGAACAAGCATGACGGACACAATGTTAATAAAAGAATTTCGTTCGGGTGTACTCGAAAGTGCACACCGAGGACATATATGTATCGTGAATGATAAGAAGCAGGTTGTTTATTCGGCAGGCAATCCTCATTTCAGGACATTTACCCGTTCTGCTGCCAAACCGCTTCAGGCAATACCCGGAATTCGGGCAGGAATTGTGGATGCATACGATTTTAGCCAAGAAGAAATCGCACTTATGGTATCTTCCCATCGATCAGAAGCTTTTCATAGGAGTACATTAGAGCAAATGAAAGAAAAGATAAACCTGGATGAAGGCGGACTCGTATGTGCCCCAAGTTTTCCACTGCATGAGGAGAGCCGTACGGATTATATTCGGCAGCAAGGAGATAAGAGAAGGCTCCTTCATAATTGTTCGGGTAAGCATATGGGAGTTCTTGCGTACAGTAAGTTAAAAGGATATGATCTTGCTTCCTATGCTGATCTAAATCACCCGGTTCAACAAGAAATTAAACAAATTATATCTCAACTAGGTGAAATAGATCCAAGTGATATGGCTGCAGGAGTGGACGGTTGTGGATTTCCCGTATTCGCATTGCCCATTTCAACCATGGCAACGGCATTTCTTAAACTGGCTTGCCCAGATCTCATAGAAGATGAAGAAACCCGCAAAGCGGCAGAGGTTATTACTGCAGCTATGAATAAAGCCCCCGAGATGGTCGGAGGGACAGGCCGGGTTGATTCTGTTCTGCTCCATGATGATAACATTGTAGCCAAAGGCGGGTTTCAGGGTGTATTTTGTTTGGCTTTACGCAAGGAACGACTAGGTATTAGTTTTAAAGTACTTGATGGCTCAGATGAAGAGTGGGGACTCATTGTGAAATCCATTCTTACACAGATCGGTTATGACAATGCAGAGACGATCCAGCGCCTTACGGAGCATTTCCCAGGAGAGATCCGGAATGACGCACGTACTGTAGTAGGCAAGGCAGAATCTGCTTTCATACTGGAATCTCATGCATAGAACGTAGAACGTTTCTTTCTTCATTATAAAAAACAGCCCTGTAAACTTAACATGGATCCTATAGATTTTTTCCTAATCAAGGAAATGATCTATATGCCATCGTAGTCACAGGGCTGTTTTTATATTTTCTATGCATGTGTTACACGCGGCGTAGCCGACCGAGCTCAGACACTAGCGCTTCCACTTCAGATATACTAAGATTTGTTTTAGAATTGACAACATCATATAGGTCATAGATATCATCATATTGTTCCACGGAAAAAGCAGAAGATTGCAGGGCAGAAGCACTCGCCATTTTTAATTTTCCTTTAATAGCCTCAATCATGTATTCAATATTTTCCGGGCTTTTTTGAGATAAATCCATATTCCGTCCATTCCTTTCGGTACAGTAAAGTTTGTTCGTATTGTATCATGTAAGGAGCAGGATAGAAAGGAAAAGAAGACAGAAAAGGAGATGACAGGTATTGTCTAAATTCACTTCCCTTACTTCTCGTAGCGGAATGTCAGTGAGGAACGCGGTAACAGCGGATCAGCTTGTCTCTTTTTTTAAACAAATATATACCAAGCACAAGGAAGAAGAGATCACTTTCGTATGTATTGGAACAGATCGCTCTACTGGCGATGCACTTGGCCCGCTGACCGGAACCTATCTGTGTGATCATGGTTTTACAAGAGTGATAGGTACGCTCTCAAGTCCTTGTGATGCGGCCAATCTAGAGTCGCATCTCGCAGAAATTCCCCCTGATCAGATCATTATTGCCATAGATGCCTGTCTTGGAGATGCTGCTAATATAGGTAGATTTATAAGTAAGTCAACTGCCTTGTTCCCGGGCCGGTCTGTAAAAGGACAACTGCCTCCTGTAGGGAATTATAGTATTGCCGGCATTGTAAATAGGAACGGTCCCAGACCGTATTCCATCTTGCAAATGACCTCACTGTATCAAGTAATGAATATGGCATCACAGATTGCAGACGCTGCAAAAGCAAGTGTGGACTATACGAGAATGAGTCAAGTAAATGAATTAGCTATTGAGGTCTAGGAAATAATTGCAGATAAGGTAAGTGTTTCAATAGGTTATAAAAAGAGTAATAGAATAGATAAGTCTAATCCAGGTGTTTTAGTTTTAATACGGCTATATACTGCTAACAGAAAGAAGGCGTAACGGATGGAGAAAATGGAACTTGGAAACCAGAACATTGCTTATAAGGATCAAGGAGCCGGAGAGGCCATCTTATTATTACATGGTTTCTGTGGCAATTCGGCTTATTTTGATGAAATATTGCCTGAACTCACAGCGAATTATCGCTGCATTGTTCCTGATCTAAGAGGACATGGTCAGTCAGATGCTCCTAATAGCAGTTACAGCATAGATCAGATGGCAGACGACGTAATGGGAGTGCTAAATGCACTTGAACTAGCTAAGGTAAGTGTATTTGGTCATTCACTTGGCGGATACATCACTCTTTCTATTGCCGAACGTTACCCTGAACGGGTAAAAGCTTTTGGACTTGTTCATTCCACTGCTTATCCAGACAGCGAAGAAGCAAAAGAGAAAAGATTAGCAGCCGTCTCTACCATTCAAACACAAGGAATTCAGAGTTTTGTGGATTCTCTCGTGCCGGGTTTATTTGCAGAGGAAAACCGTGAACGGATGTCCACCGTAATCGACAAAATCCAGGAGATTGGATATCGTACTTCTCCGCTGGGAGCAACCAGCACAGCAATCGCTATGAGAGAACGTCCTGATCGGCGTCTTGTTCTGGAGGACTCCATTGTCCCCGTCCTGCTTATCGCTGGAGAATCCGATGGAGTCGTACCGCCGGATAGAACCTTTACTGCAGATGGTGAAGGAGTTACGCAGGCTTTAATTCGTGGTGCTGGACATATGAGTATGGTAGAGGCCCCTGATGAGCTGACACGAGTTATCTTAGAGTTTATGAATAAGAATGTGAAATAAAAGTATAGATTAATAGGCGGACAGGTGAATGTTAGAACCTGTCTGCTTTTTTGTGTGGTTTGGCTTTTTCGAAGGAATGCAGGTAAAATCAATACATACAGTACGGATAAGCTGTCTAAGGAGTGAAAATCCATATGTTCAGAAGAGATTATCTCCTTCGTATGGTGGAGGAAATGACCAACATGATCGGTAAAGTGTTTGAACTCAAACAGAAGAAAAAACACATAGAAGCTTTATGGGAACTGGATGAGTGGCTGAAACGTCAGTTTCGTTTAAATTCTCAGCTCCTGAATTCATTACCTGCCGAGGATATTATTGATCTCTTCCGTCAAGGTAGCGGGATCGAAGTAGATCAAGTTCAACAGGTTGCCCGTATTCTGGAAGAAGAAGGCGAGATATATCAGGATCAAGGACATACAGATGAAGGCTTAATCCGGTATATGAAAGCTTTGCATTTATATCTGTACTGTATGCTGAATGGAGCCAATCCGGATATTTTGCAAGCACCGGTACGAATTCAGCAGCTATATGTGAAAGTGAAAGGATATGAACTTCCAGACAAAACGGAAAGATTATCGGCATTATACCGGGAAGAAATAGGTCAATATGCGGAAGCTGAGAATAGTTGGTATCGTTTGGTGGACCGCGACGAACAATACAAAGAAGAAGCTCGCGTATTCTATCAGCGTCTTTTAAAACTTGAAGATGGGATACTTAAACAAGGTGGACTGCCTCGTCAAGAGGTAGAAGAAGGACTTTATCATTTGCAAAGAAAGTAGTATGATTCGGTCACTCCATGATAAAAATAAACTTACTGAACATAATGGTTTAATATGTTATCGTTACTAAGATAAAGTTATATAGAAAGTGAGATGTACCATTTTGGATTCTTTACGAAAATTAATTACAGATATATTTGAAGAGCAGGCACTGATCAATGCTACACTCAGCCAATTACGTAAACGAGAAGGCCAGCTTTATTCAAAAGTACAGATTAAACCTGTATTGCTAAAGAATAAATTGCACTATCAGTTTGCATATCATCAGAACAATAAGGTAATTCATGAAAATTTAGAACCTGAGCAGGCAGTTAAGGCTGTGACTGCTATGTTTGAGGAAACATTTAGACAAGGTATGCTATGTACACCAGAAGCGGACTATCAGATTTTGATTAGTAAAAAATACAAGGTCTCCATTCTAACTCGGTCCCCGTCCAAAAAGGAGATTGACCTTTCACATAATCGTAAAAAAAGATATGTACTTGAAGATGGCAAGCCGATTCCATTTCTCATTGAACTCGGTATTATGAGTGAGGAAGGAAAAGTATATGCTCGTAGATATGATAAATTCAAGCAGATTAATCGCTTTTTAGAGATGGTTGAGGATATCATGCCTAGTCTGCCAGAGGAAAGACCTATCACAATCGTTGATTTTGGGTGTGGTAAATCGTATCTGACGTTTGCTCTTTATCATTATTTGGCGGTGAAGCAAAGAAGGAAAATTCAAGTTGTTGGTCTTGATTTGAAGGCCGATGTCATTGAACATTGCAGTCAGATCGCCAAAAATCTGGGATATCAGAATCTGAAGTTTTTGGTAGGGGATATTGCGGAATATAATGAGCTCGAACAAGTAGATATGGTAGTGACGCTTCATGCCTGTGATACGGCAACCGATGCCGCACTGGATAAAGCAGTTCGCTGGGGAGCTTCGGTTATTTTGTCTGTACCTTGCTGTCAGCATGAATTGTTTGCGCAGATGGAAGCTTCGGTTATGAATCCATTATTGTCTCATGGCATTCTGAAAGAGCGTTTCGCTGCTCTTGCTACCGATTCCATTCGAGCTAAATTACTTGATATGATGGGATATCGAACTCAGCTGCTGGAGTTTATTGATATGGAGCATACCCCAAAAAACATCCTAATCCGAGCGGTGCGAGGACAAGCAGGCGACCGGGATACCTTGTGGAAAGAATACGAGGCTTACCGGGACTTTTTACATGTGGATCCTTACCTGGAACGGGCTTGTCGTGATTTGCTTCCTAAATCGTAAATTGCATAGAAAAAATAGAACAAAAGTGTTAGATAAGAGGCTGACCCTAATATAGGGTTAGCCTCTTTTTTTGGGGGGAATAGTAGATAGGTAGATAGGTAGGAAAAGAGGATCGTCCAAACCATGATGTATCAAAAGATAAGAGAACAATCTGCGGAAAAAGAACGATGGCTGTATTCAATATTAGGTGTTCTTACTGGCTTTGTACTCGTGATGGGGATCATGGACCGAGGCCTTTTTTATGTAGAGGATGTATATAAACTCGGAGGGGCCTTGTTTTGTGCTTTGTTTGTTCTGTACTTATATGTTTGGCTTCACTTAAGAAAGAAAAGTAGATTTTGGTATGATCATCTGTACGGCCAAGGAGCTTTTTTATACGTGATTCCTCTACTTCTATCTGTTATTTATGCAGTCCAATTCGTATGGGGGAATCCGATTAGTTTAGAAGGTACTTTTCAAAATATGATCCGGTTTGGATTTATTAGTGTTTTTGCGGTAGTCTGTTTTGTACTTGGCACGAAACCGCTCGGAAAAAGATGGCTTGCTGCAAGTATTCAGGTAGCAGGCTGGCTTCTTGTGATCAGCGGTTTGTCTGCTGTATGCGGCTTGTTTGTATTACCTTATACCATTTTGCGCACGGATGATCCGCTAATTAGCTTTGCGGGGGCAAGATTATCCGGGGTGCTTGAATATCCAAATGCCTATGCAGCGCTTGTGGGGATGTTTTTACTGGAGCGCCTTGCGGCGGCGGCATCCGATTTTAGCAGCAGTGGAAAAGGGGCAAGAGAGCGAGTGATCCTCTCGTCTCTTGCTATATATCCAGCTGCAACCGCGCTTCTCCTCAGCGAGTCGCGCGGTGCTTGGCTGGCGGCGTGCGTATGCGCTGCCGCCATGCTCTTATTGCAGCAACGCGGACAGCGCCTGCTGCTGCTTTGTGCGGGTGCTGCGCCGCTTCTTGCGGCGGCAGTCACGCACCGAGCACTTGCCGGCGCGAGCCTTGCGCCGGCAACCATCCCCGGCCTACTGTGGCTGACCGGGGGAGAGATCGCAGCGCTCACAGGTGCGCTGCTGCTTCATGCACTGCTTGCGCGCGGCCGGAGGGTGGCCGCTGCCGCAGTAAGTACAGCGAGCCTCGCCAGCTGTGCCTGGCTCGTGATCCGCACTGCATCCGCAAGAATAACCTCCGGAGAGACTTGGGTCTCCCGGGAGGTGATGTGGCAAGATGCAGCCAGATTGGCCCTGCACTCCCCTTGGCTGGGCCATGGCGGGGAGGCCTGGAAACATGCCGTGCATACGGTGCAATCAGCTCCGTATGCAGGAAATGAAATACATAGCGCCTATCTCGATATGTGGCTTGATACAGGTTTGATAGGGCTGCTGCTAATGACGAGTCTCTTTGTCTATATAGGAAGACTTCTGCGGCGGCACGCGCCGGAACTCTTACCTGCCGGGCTGCTTCTTATACTGCATGGCGGGGTTGATTTTGATTTTAGTTATACGGTGTTCTGGATGATTCTTATCTTACTGGGTGCTCTGGCTTTACCTGTTCGGATCCCTAGGGAGTGATGAACCTGAGAGAAGATGTACCTTCATCATAAGGAGCAGGAGTTAACCTCCGTAAGAATCTCGAAATGCTGCGGAAAGTTTGGCTTCTGGGATATCCCAAAGTGCGGCAAGCTCAGGGAGTACATCTTTGTCCCACCAGTCACACTGAACTTTTCGGTTATTATGATTTTCGTTCACCCAGATCAGGTTGCCAATCACTTTTCGGTAATATAGATTTTCACCTTGTGTTACAAGGTCTGGTGCAATATAAACTTTGAGTCGCTTGATAGTCCGGTACAATTCTTTATTGCAAGCCCTGCGGATTTTTCGAGCTGAAGGCAGCTTCGTCTTGGGTCCTTTCGCGTAGGGAGCGGTCTGTCCGGGACGGGCAGAGTGATTCATGCCATCGACCTCCTTTTTTGTACCATATGCGGACGGAGCTGCAGTGGATACCTGTCTTGGTAGAAGAAAATAAGAACTTCATGATATGATGGAAAAAGGAGAGGCTTTGATCTTTACAGGGTATCCTCCGTATTTACATAAAGTAAGGATGAACATATTTTCCTTTTCTGTTTGTATTTTATCGATTTGGTTTATATGTAATCATCATATCAATTGATCACATTCTGAAACGGAAAGGAAGTGCTTCTCATGGCTCCAAATTTATCGCATAAATTCGGTAAAGGATTATCACCAGAAGAATTTGTTTCGAACATGACTCAGAACCAAGAGGCTTTTCAGGATTGGTATCAACGGTTTAAGTGGGCAAATGCCGAAGATCAGGCTTTCTTTGAAAGCTTAAATTATCGTGATGATTTGCGCGTTCTTATTTTAGCGGCTGATTGGTGCGGAGATGTTGTTCGTAATATTCCGGTTGTATTCCAAGCAATGGAGATTACAGGAATTCCTACAGAAGTACTGATTATGGAGAATCACCTTGAAATTATGGATCAATTCTTAACCTTGGGAGGACGTTCGATTCCGGTAGTTATCTTTGCAGACTCCGGTGGTCACGTGCTTGGAACTTGGGGACCTCGACCTGCTCATGTGCAGGAGGCGATGGTTCAATTTAAGACAGAGAATAAAGACCCTGAGGCGGCAGATTATCAGGATAAACTCACAGAAACACGCAAGGAAATTATACAACGTTACGGGGAGGGTACGGAGTATCAGGCAGCGATTATACGTGAGCTGCGTGAACTGATTTCCGGTTTTTAGATGCTGAATATACGAACTTTTAACCTTGGACCACTGCAAACAAATGCATATCTGGTGCAAGGAGAAGATGCGAGTAAAGCTTTTATTATTGATCCGGGTATGAACCCTAAGTCGCTTGTCCGGGCGATTGAGGATCTTGAGATTGAAGCCATCGTGCTTACTCATGCTCATTTTGATCATATGGGCGGTGTAGAAGAAATTCGGAAGTGGAAAGGGTGCCCAGTCTATCTGCATGCAGCGGAAGCAGAATGGCTGGAATCTCCCAAATGGAATGGATCGCTTCGCTGGCCTGATGTGACGGAACCGCTGATGACAGGCCCGGCAGAATATGACCTCGCTGCGGGACAGACTTTGAATTTAGTAGGACATACCTTCAAAGTATTCCACACTCCAGGACATTCCCCAGGCAGTGTGAGTCTGCTTAGCGGTAAAGATCTTTTTGCCGGGGATGTATTATTCCGTTCGGGTGTAGGACGTACTGATCTTCCTGGAGGCAGTGAGCGAGAGCTGAATGATTCCATACAGAACACGCTCTATACATTTGATGAGGATGTTGTGGTATATCCCGGTCATGGCCCGAAGACAACCATCGGATTTGAGAAACAAAATAATCCATACGTTCGTGCTTCTCGCTAAAAATAGTAGTGAATCCGACATTTTTCTTCAAAAAGTATGGACAACACTCTTGTTAATGAGTAGAATGAACTTTATTAGAAACACCCAACCATGACAAGCACGCAGACTGAGGATTCGTCCCGGTTTGCGTTCTTTTTTTATGTATCTCTTTTTATCCTTATCTATCTTTTTATCTCGCACGGGGCGATTCTTTCCATAGACATCGTTACTTTTTTTTAGTAGACTATACAGACAATAATGAATCAGGAGGTAGACGATGCTGAATTTAGGGGAAAAGATTATCATCGTCGCGGACGCCTTTGAGCAGAATCTTCCTGTAGGAGATTACGGTTATATTATTGCTTATGATCGGAATCCAGATAACGCTTTTGACTATGTGATTCGTGTTCCTCAGGTAAATCGTAACTTTTTTGTTCCATCAGGTGATATAGAACCGGAAGAACAAATCTTGAGACAGGAAGCAGAGCGTATAGAGAGGGATGCCCTTATTGATTACGCACTGGCTACACATAATGAGAAGTTGTTTCGTCAGTTATTGAATGGCGATGAACTGGAATTAGTGGAAGAGGAAGAAGAGGCCGCGAACGAACCAATGTCACAAGCGGATTTTATAAAGCAAGTTAATCTACGTGCATGGATTTAATTGTAAGGAGCCGGATCAATTTCCCGGCTCCTTTTGTTTCTTTATAACGATTTCATTTGATTCACTGCATGGACGTGTTAAAATGGACACAATATCAATAGATAGGGTTAATTTGAAGGAGGAACGAACCTAGTATGAGTATTACTAATCAGGATGTACAGCATGTAGCAAAGCTGGCACGTCTTAACCTAAGCGAAGAGGAAGAAACGCAGCTAACGGAGCAACTGAACGCGATTTTGCAGTATGCTGAGAAGCTGAACGAGCTAGACACCGATGGGATCGAGCCGACTACACATGTACTGCATGTATCCAATGTAATGCGTGAAGATGAAGTGCGTGAAAGTCTGCCAATAGAAAAAGTTATGCTGAATGCGCCGGATGAAGAAGAGGGTCAGATTAAAGTTCCGGCTATACTTGAATAGATACAATAGGGAGGTAAATACCGTTGAGTTTGCTTAATCTTACATTACCTGAAATACATAATAAGCTGCATGCCAAGGAGTTTTCAGTTTCCGAATTAGTGGCTGCATCTTATGCAAGAATCGGCAAAGTAGAAGAACAGGTTCGTGCTTATCTGACTTTAGATGAAGAAGGAGCACAAGCGACTGCAAGACGTCTTGATGACAAGCTTGCGGCTGGCGAAGAGCGAGGCTTGCTGTTTGGACTACCTGCAGGAATCAAAGATAATATCGTTACTGAAGGACTTCGAACCACATGTGCCAGTCAGTTTTTGAAAAATTTCGACCCTGTCTATGATGCAACAGTAGTTAAAAAGCTGAAAGCAGCCGATACGATTACACTCGGGAAACTAAATATGGATGAGTTTGCAATGGGGGGTTCCAACGAGAATTCCAGCTTCTATCCCGTACGTAACCCTTGGAATTTAGATCATGTACCTGGCGGCTCCAGTGGTGGATCAGCCGCAGCTGTGGCAGCGGGTGAAGCTTATTTCACACTAGGTTCCGACACAGGTGGATCGATCCGTCAGCCTGCATCTTACTGCGGCGTGGTTGGACTCAAGCCTACTTATGGCCGTGTCTCTCGTTTTGGACTCGTTGCTTTTGCATCCTCTCTTGATCAAATTGGACCTCTCACCAAAAATGTGGAAGATTCAGCTTATGTACTCCAAGCCATTTCCGGCTATGATGCAATGGACTCTACTTCAGCTAATGTAGAAGTACCTGATTTCCTCAGCGCTTTGACCGGCGATGTGAAAGGGCTGCGAATTGCGGTACCAAAGGAATATATAGGAGAAGGGGTCGATGCATCGGTTAAGGAAACGGTCATGGCAGGCCTGAAAGTGCTTGAAAGCCTGGGCGCTACTTGGGAAGAAGTTTCGCTTCCGCATACCGAATATGCAGTAGCAAGTTACTACTTGCTCGCTTCTTCCGAAGCTTCCTCTAACCTGGCAAGGTTTGATGGAGTACGTTATGGCGTTCGTGCTGAGAATCCGGACAATCTGCTGGATATGTATCACCGTTCCCGCAGTGAAGGTTTCGGGTCTGAAGTGAAGCGCCGTATTATGCTGGGAACCTATGCACTTAGCTCAGGTTACTATGATGCATATTATTTGAAAGCTCAAAAAGTACGTACTTTGATCAAAAATGATTTTGATGAAGTGTTTAAAAACTATGATGTAATTATCGGGCCTACTGCTCCGACAACCGCATTTAAACTTGGATCTCAAGTGGATAACCCGCTAACGATGTATTTGAATGATATTCTTACCATTCCTGTAAGTCTCGCCGGTGTTCCAGCGATCAGCGTCCCTTGTGGTTTTGCAGATGGATTGCCTGTTGGTATGCAGATTATCGGAAAGGCTTTTGACGAGTCAACCGTTCTGCGTGTAGCCCATGCTTTTGAGCAGCACACCGATTACCATAAACAGCGTCCACAGCTGTAATTCACAGAGGAAAGAGAGGAAATAGAATATGTCATCAAAGAAATATGAGACTGTCATTGGGCTGGAAGTTCACGTTGAACTCCATACAAAATCCAAAATCTTCTGCGGCTGCTCTACAGAATTTGGAGCACCGCCTAATACACATACATGTCCGATTTGTTTAGGACACCCCGGAGTACTGCCGGTACTTAATCGTCAAGCAGTAGAATATGCCATGAAAGCAGCGATGGCTCTTAACTGTACCATTGCGGATGTAAGTAAATTTGACCGTAAGAACTATTTCTATCCTGATTCGCCAAAAGCATATCAGATTTCACAGTATGATCAGCCAATCGGGGAAAATGGTTGGATTGACATTGAAGTAGGCGGCAAAACAAAACGTATTGGTATCACTCGTTTGCATTTGGAAGAAGACGCAGGCAAGCTGACGCACGTTGACGGCGGATATGCATCGCTTGCTGACTTCAACCGTGTGGGAACTCCGCTTGTTGAGATTGTATCCGAACCGGATATTTCGTCTCCAGAAGAAGCGCGTGCTTATCTTGAAAAGATTCGTGCTGTTATGCAGTACTGCGATGTATCCGATGTGAAGATGGAAGAAGGATCGCTGCGTTGTGACGCTAATATCAGTCTTCGTCCTTTTGGTGAGACCAAACTCGGAACGAAAGCAGAACTGAAAAACATGAACTCTTTCCGCGGAGTGCAGCGTGGATTAGAATACGAAGAGATTCGCCAAGCGGAGCTGCTTGATGATGGAGAAGAGATTGTTCAAGAAACACGCCGCTGGGATGAAGCTGCTGGTAAAACGTTATCTATGCGGAGTAAAGAACAAGCTCATGACTATCGTTATTTCCCGGATCCGGATCTGGTTACTCTTCATATCAGTCAGGAATGGAAAGATCGCGTTCGCGCTTCGATTCCAGAACTTCCTGATGAGCGTAAGGCGAGATATACTTCGGAATACGGCCTTCCAACCTATGATGCGGAAGTCATTACTTCATCTGTGCATCTGGCTAATCTTTTTGAAGACAGCATGAAATACACTTCTGATGCAAAAGCCGTATCCAACTGGATTATGGGTGACTTGCTTGGCTACCTTAACAGTGAAGGGGTAGAAATCACGGCACTCCAGTTGACTGGACAAGGTCTCGGAGAAATGGTCGGCCTTATTGAGAAGGGAACGATCAGCAACAAGATTGCGAAGACCGTATTTAAAGAAATGCTCGAAAGCGGCAAACTTCCTAAGCAGATTGTAGAAGAGAAAGGGCTCGTACAGATCAGTGATGAAGGAGCCATTCTGACGATTGTTGAACAGGTTGTTGCAGCTAATCCGCAATCCGTAGAGGATTACAAAGCAGGAAAGCAAAAAGCGATCGGTTTCTTAGTTGGACAAGTGATGAAGGAAAGTAAGGGGAAAGCAAACCCTGGACTAGCCAATAAACTGCTTGTTGAAGTTTTAAGCCGCTAGGTTATGCTTGAATATACTGATAGAAGCTCGTCTATGATGACGGGCTTCTTTTATGGTAGGAGGAACTAGCTTAGATGGAAGGCAAAATCATACCAATCTCTTTGCAGGACACAGATTTGGTCCTTGAGATTTGGAGACTTCAGCACTTGGCATATCGCCTGGAAGCACAGTGGATTGGCTTTAATGAAATTCCGCCGCTTTTAGATACCGTAGAGACGATTCAGGGTTGCGGTGAATCGTTTTTTGGTTATATAACAGATGATATGGAACTACTTGGGGCGGTAGCTGTAGAGACAGAAGAGGAAGGGACCAGAACCATTTCCCGGATGATGGTTCATCCGCTTCATTTTCGCAAAGGAATAGCAGGACAGCTCATTGAATATGTGCTGGATCTACACCGGGATGTGCCCAAAATCATCGTTTCAACAGGACTTAAAAATATACCCGCTTCGAACTTGTATCAAAAATACGGTTTTAAACCGATAGAAACACAGGAGGTTGCTCCTGGAGTGGAATTAACGACTTTTCATTTGAATAGGATAAACGATCGTTCCTAATACTGGATGAGTTTAACGGAAGGGGTAAGATAAAATGGGCGATCCATGGTACATTGGACAATGGGATATCCTTTTAAGGCTGCTCACAGCAATGACACTTGGTGGATTAATTGGAATTGAGAGAGAGCGGTCTAACCATGCAGCTGGCTTTCGGACACATATTTTAGTTTGCTTAGGCTCTGCACTTATTATGTTATTATCCGCATATGGCTTTGCTGATTTCGTGAATGAAGCAAATGTACGTATGGACCCTGCTCGTTTAGCCGCCGCTGTAATTACAGGGGTTGGTTTTTTGGGTGCTGGGACCATTTTATTTACAGGAAAGTCCATTACAGGACTTACAACAGCAGCTTCTATTTGGGTAGTTGCAGGTATTGGACTTGCAGTAGGTGCTGGATTTTATTTTGCTGCTATTGTATCCACTGTATTAGTCCTTCTTAACCTATGGGTGTTTAATAAAGTGGAGAGACGTTATCTGAAAGCGAATAAACCCCACATTATTACACTAAGTGCGGTATCTACACCTGTACTGATCGAGAAGATCTCTCACTTTATGGAGGAAGAGAAGATTGCCGTTCGTAAAATGACAGTAAGTGATCTGGATATCAGTTCATCAAACTACCGATCAGAGTTAGAAAGACATGTCGAGGTTACTCTTCATGTGCTAGTTCCAAACAGTTTCAATACGGTGTCCCTTGTTACGAAGCTGCAGGAGTGGCATCAATTTCGCTCTATTTCAGTGGAATAGAAGACTTGCTTGCATAAAAAGGCTATTATTTTGTATCTTATATAGATCATATAAGAACTGTTCAAACTTACTGAACAGTTCTTTTTATATTTCCTTTTAAATTATTCTGTTTACCAAGGTTAGGTTAATAAATCCCATTTGATTTCCAGTTACAGACAAAAGAGAATAGGGTAGTATCAAAAAGAAAATGGACTTACCGTTCATAGTTTGTTATTCAGGAGGTGGATATTCACATGCAGCCTTCCATGCAATCTGGCTCATCAAAACGTTTTACACGAAAAAAACATAAGTTTATAGCAGGTCTATTATCTGCTTTATTACCGGGTTTGGGTCATTTATATCTTGGTGTATACATTAAGGGCCTGACCTTTATTTTTCTCTTATTACTTGATTTATCAGCTCTTCTTTATTTCTCTACGATCGGTATACAAATTAATGTACCGCTGCTCATATTGCTGGGTCTTCTTATTCCTGTTCTCTATTTCATAAATATTTATGAAGTTCTCCAGCTTGCAGATCAGATTGTAATGCGCAAGCGCAGGCCCCACGGGCAGAGCGACGAAGAGGACAGAACTTTAGCTCCTAATTTTAGATTTTTAGCGTGGGAACGAGGAATATCTTTCGGAATACTCCTTATTGTTGGTGGCACTTTAATGGTGCTGTTCATTCAGAGACCGAGGTGGTTGCAGCAGTACATTGCCCTGTATGGGACCACGGGTACAGCCGTTGTCTTGATTTTGATTGGCGGCATTCTTCTCGTTAGAGAAATTTTACTATCGCTAAGCTTTTGGAAGAAACAAAAAAATAAAAGAATGGCATTACCTTATAAAATTCGAATTGGTCGATATACAGCTGCTTTATTTATTATGATAACGGGTATCCTTCTGCTGCTTGATCAGATTTATCAGATGGAGTACACATTTGAGCTTTTAAGATACTGGCCGTTTATTCTAGTTATATGGGGAATTGAATTTATTATTTCGTTTATTCTGCATCAACAATTTCGGCCTTCCAGTAAAAGAAAATATAAATCGAGATTTAAGCCGGATTTTAAAGGTATTATTTTCTCCGTTACGCTTATCGCTTGTATCTTTGTTGTAACGCAGCAGGACCATTACACTCATCTATGGAATAGAGTGAGTTTGAATCTCTCCTCTGCTTCGATGGATTATAGTGAAGCTACAGACAATCGGATTGTCAAAGATACCATTGCAGTTCCTGTAGAGATGAGTACTGCAGCTGTTCTTGTTGAGAATGTTAATGGAGATATAAGAGTAAACCGAGGCGACGTAGAACAAATTCAGATTAACACCATAGTATGGGTAGATCAGGTGGAAGAAATAGAGGCAGAGGCAGTAGCAGAAGCTTCAAAGGTGAAGGTGAACGAAGGTAAGACCATTCACATTTCTACCTCGCCCCAAGGTTATGGGAGTGAATCGAAACGCCAGCCAAGACTCAATATGACGATTACAATCCCGGACGACCGCAGATTTGATCTGGAGGTTAGAACATCGAACGGTGCTATATATATGGATCGGCCGCAAGCAATTAACAACATTAACGTCGAATCCGGTAACGGTAAAATTTATATTCATAGTGCAATCGGTGATATACGGGCTAAGACACTAAACGGAAATATATCGGTTGCAAATGTGACGGGAAGTGCTTCGTTAGATACGAATCGAGGAGATCTCCGAGCGGAAGATGTATCCAAAGAAATCAGTTTATCAACACAGGTAGGCCATATCCAGGCTTCCGGTATTGTAGGAGATATTGAAGCAAAAACACGCAATGGGAATATTAAAGTAATGAATCCTTTAAATAACCTGAGTCTTGAAACATTGAATGGAGCCGTTCAGGTAACATCAAGTATGGTAGGTGGCAATTGGAATATATATAGTGCAGTAGGGGATATTAATCTATCATTACCTGAAGACGGAGACTATACCCTTGAAGGTTCCAGCACATATGGCAACTTAAACAGCGAATTGCCATTTACTGTTAAGAACAGAGAAATTCAAGGAACCGTTGGTGAAGGCGAGTATAAAATTACAATCGAGGGAAATAGTGATCTGATCATCAATCAGACCCAAATGACGGAGGGCATTTCAGAGCAACAGACAACTCCGCGAGATGAACTTTAATTTATACTCAGTTCATTCTTTTTTGTCTAATATACCTCTCCTTTGCCTATATGCGTTGACAACTGTAAGAGTAACAATTTACAATAAATATGAAGTCTGTCACTTAACTTGGAAAAATTTTGTCTAATAATTTAAAAATTTAATCCCTAGTAAGGGTGCGATGTAAGAAAGGTAAGGCGGTGGGCTTATGGCAACACGTGTCCAACATGCGTTAGAACAACTTAAAACGACTGGTGTCCGCATTACGCCTCAACGCCATGCGATTCTTAATTATTTAATGGAATCAATGGGACATCCAACTGCAGATGAAATTTATCGTGCGCTGGAACCTCAATTTCCTAGTATGAGTGTGGCCACTGTATATAACAACTTAAAGATGTTTACACAAGCAGGTATGGTGAGAGAGCTGACTTATGGTGATAACTCCAGCCGATTTGATGCGAATATAGCGGAACACTATCATATTATTTGCGAGAAGTGCGGAACAATTAAAGATTTCAGTTATCCTTCACTGCATGACGTAGAAGAGAAAGCCGCAGCCTGCACGGATTTTGAAGTGCATGGTCATCGTCTCGAACTTTATGGTGTATGTAAAAGTTGTAGGTAAGCAGAAAACTGTTACAATTACGTGAGAATTCCTTTTTTTGGAATTTCTCACGTTTTTTTTATTTCTTTTCAAACTTTGGTGCTTTACTCTTGTTATATCAAATGGAGGATACTTACATGGTGAGAAGAAAAACACGAAGACGAGGGACAAGAGTCCCCTTATGGAAAAAGGCCTTGGGCTTAGGTTGTATCGCCGCGCTTGCTTACATATTGATAACGACCTTTGTGATTCGTAGCGTGGATGAGATTACGGATTGGAGAGGATTTGAAAAACCGATCTTCGTTCAAGGAGAACTTATGGATTATGAAGCGAAAGGCTCTAATGAGAGTTTGAAGCTCCCTCTTTCCGTGCTCCAAGAGAAAGTAGATCCATCCATACGTTATGAGGGATCAGAGGGTACAATTATTTTAACCTCCCCTGACAAGGTACTTCAGCTAACAAAAGATGAAGAACAGGGAGAACTAAATGGAAAGCCTTATATTTTACAAACCGTACCTGAAGAAACTGAGGGCGAACTTTACATTCCAGTACAAGCATTGAAAGAAGTGTACGGAATCAGTGTTCATGAGAGCGCAGATACAGGAGCTGTTTTACTCATGAATCAAGGTGAGACCATAGAATATGCAGTAGCAGCAGGGAACGGCAAACAAAAGGAATCGGAAGAACGCATTTCGCTTTATCAAAAACCTAACAATCAAGCGGTTATTGTGAAAAGGATGAACCTTGGTGACCGGGTTAGAATATGGTCTTCTGATGGGAAATGGTTATTCGTGCAGCTGGACAGCGGTTATGCGGGTTATGTTTTAGCTAGTGAAGTGAAAAGGGCAGAGACGGTAACTGTCCCGAAACTGGAAGTGGCGCCAACAGCGGCAGAACAAAGATGGAAAGATAAAACGATTAATCTTACATGGGAGGCAGTTTACAATCGAGCAGCTGACCCAGATACTCTTTCTGTTCTTAAAGGTGTGAATGTAGTTAGTCCTACTTGGTTCGAGATTTCAGATGACAAAGGTAATGTAGCAAGTAAGGCCGATCCTGCTTATGTGAAGAAAGCAAAATCATTAGGTATAGAAGTTTGGGGTCTGATAAGTAATGCATTTGATGCCGACCTAACGGCAGCAGTGTTATCCACTTATGAAAAACGAAATACCATTATCACACAAATGATTGAATATGCAAAAACTTATCAGCTGGACGGCATTAATGTTGATTTTGAGAGTGTATATACAGAAGACGGTCCTAATGTTACTCAATTTATGAGAGAGCTTCGCCCTTATGCGAAGGAGAATGATTTAGTGCTCTCGATAGCAGTAACACCGAAATCAAATAGTGAACTATGGAGTAAATTTCTTGACCGCAGATCACTTGGACAGATTATTGATTACATGATGGTAATGACTTACGATGAGCATTGGGCTACAAGTCCAATAGCCGGATCTGTATCGTCTATACCGTGGACTACAGCTGCGATGACTAAAATTATGGATGAGGATGAAGTGCCAGCGGGAAAACTACTGCTCGGTGTGCCAACCTATACAAGAGTGTGGACTGAGGAAATGGCTGAGGGAGAGATCAAAGTGCGCTCCAAAGCAATTGGAATGGATACTGCCCAGGAAATTATCTCGACTCAGAAATTGACCCCTCAGTATTTAGAAGATACAGGTCAGCATTATGTAGAGTACGAGGAGCAAGGAGTCCTTAATAAGATTTGGCTTGAGGATAAGACATCGCTTAGAGCAAGAGTTGAACTGGCTGAAAGACTGGAATTAGCAGGAGTCGCTTCTTGGAGCAGAAGTTTTGCGAATGAAGGCGCCTGGGCTGTGCTAAACCGAATTCATATGAACTAATACGATTTTATATAGAAAAGCCGTGCTGCGGCTCCTTTTTTGAACTGCACTTTAGTTGTTAGACACAATCTAACAACTAAAGTGCAGTCCATCCTTGGAGAGTTAGCACGGCTTTTTTTGTGTATAAAGAGAGTAGCTATTATTTTTTTTCTGTAAGATGATAATGCTAGGATCTTGATTTTTGGACGTCAAGTTGGTCGGCTGTAATGTTTGCTTTAGCGGGGTCAAACGTCATGATGGTTTTGCAGAACATACAGCGGTCCGTTTTACCCAGCATTTTAGTAAGTTTATGGCATTCGGGACACTCGATCTGAACCGCACTGACAGACATCATACCGGCCCAAAAATAGATCCCTAAACTTCCCATCATCGCAATCAGACCAATAACAAGTCCAATGCCTGCGGCGATCTTACCAGCAGAACCAAAAAAGACAATACCTGCTGTACCTAGGACCATAAGTCCCATACCCATCATGGTAAGCAGCAATCCCCAAGTTCGAAAGGCTTCAATCTTAGCTGATTTAAAAATCATTATAAATGCTCCTAACGTAAGAGTAGTTGTCTTCACTGTATAGCAGGAAACCTATGTTCTTATGTAGAATGTAGAACTATATTATAACTTAATTGGTAAAAAATCACCATTTATTGTATGGAGGGAAAGCGTGGAATTAACTAATTTGTCTTTTCTATCCGAAGAGTCGGATAATCAGGGCGTCGTTGGAGCTATTGCGTACCCTCATTCGGGAGAGCATTTTCATGGATCTCTTATGCAGGATTTTGAAGTGTATGTGTTAATTTTGCACGAAGACAGCTCTTTGCATAATAAAATAAGACACTCCATTATAGGTGAACTCCGCTATCAGATTGTTTACATGGATTGGGTGAAGCTTAATCGGGATTTGATAACAGGAGAAGATCGCAGTGTAACGGAAGCCTTTATGGATGGAGATATCTTATGGGATCGAGACGAGAAACTTCATTTGCTTAGAGATGATGTGCTAGCGTTTGGCAGTAAGATGCGTAAGCAAAAAATGTTTTATGAGTTCTCTTGTTTTTTAAATACCTGTATTGAGGCAAAACGTTGGCTCGCAGATGGGCAGGTAATCGATGCATATCAATGTATTATGAAATCACTCAAACACTGGGCAAAAATTGTAGTAATTGAGAGGGGGATCCCTCCAGAACAAGCTGTATGGGCACAGATCAGAGATATGGACAGAGCTGTATACAAATTATATGACGAGCTTATAGCGAGTGAAGAGACCTTGGAACAACGCGTGGAATTAACTTTGCTGGCCTGTGAGTTTTCGGTCATGTCCAAAATGGAAGGTTGCTCTGAGTTATTAATAGAAGTTCTTCGCAAAAGCAATCATCCTGTAAGTTTAGCTGAGTTAATGATACATCCAGATCTTTTGTATATTCATGAGGAACTCCCGCTCATGCTGCGTAAGTTAGTGCATCGTTCCATTATCAAGGAAACGGGCAGTTGGATCCCTTCATTAACTGAAAGCGGGAGAGAGATTCGATACTTTGTGAATTGATTCGAGTTCGTATGTTAAAGATAGAGGAGATGAGGATTATGATCTTCTCTTATCTTTTCGACGAATAAGATTGTAGAGTGTGACAGTATAAGCTGGTATACAGCTCTTTTTACTAACAAATCTCCTTGATAAGTGTACAATATGGCAATTGAATAAGGAGAGATAAAAAATCTTTAAAAAAGTTAGTTATATAGCTTGACTCATTCCTTCCTAATATGATAAATTATAAATCGCCCGTTAAAAAGGCGACAAACTTTCAGGTTAAGTCATTACTAAATGAACTATACCGGTAAGAAAGTTTGAAAAAAGATTTTAAAAAATTGCTTGACGAAATAAACGGCAATGTGTTATATTATAAAAGTCGCCGCTTGAAATAAGCGGATGATAAAAATGGAGTTTCACATTGAAGATTGATCTTTGAAAACTGAACAACGAGGAGTTTTACGCAAGTAAAACTCGTGAGTGAATTAATACAAGTTTCATTTGTTGGTCATAACAAATGAAATAGAGAACTTTTAAGTTCTCGTCAGCATTTTCTAAATGAGCTTATCGCTCTTTTCAATAACTTTATTGGAGAGTTTGATCCTGGCTCAGGACGAACGCTGGCGGCGTGCCTAATACATGCAAGTCGAGCGGAGTCAATGAGAAGCTTGCTTCTCTGAGACTTAGCGGCGGACGGGTGAGTAACACGTAGGCAACCTGCCCATAAGACTGGGATAACTACCGGAAACGGTAGCTAATACCGGATAGGTTCTTCCCTCGCATGAGAGAAGAAAGAAAGACGGAGCAATCTGTCACTTATGGATGGGCCTGCGGCGCATTAGCTAGTTGGTGGGGTAAAGGCCTACCAAGGCGACGATGCGTAGCCGACCTGAGAGGGTGATC
>NZ_JARBDA010000012.1:0-106116 GCF_036577645.1 Paenibacillus sp. GYB006
GGTTTGCCTCCGGCTTCCTTCAGATTCCGCCTCGCGGCGGACACCCTTGCCTTTAGCTAACAGTTCCTACTGCCAAGCCTGTAGTGGACTTGCACCACCTAGTTATCGCCCATGCCGGGCGCACATGAAAAAGACAACTCATAAAATGCATGAGTTGTCTTTCTCATTCTAATTTCACCTTAGTTATCGTTCTAATTCTGGTCTCGTCTTCTCGCTTTCTGCTGTACTGGATTTGTCTTGCTCTTTTAAGTGCTGTTCTTCACTTTTATCTAAGCGTGTTACAGCCACTTCTCTAGCAGCATCTATATTAGGATTTGGTTGTCCAGGTGAAATAGATCTTCCAAGAGTTTGCTTTTTTATGACTTCTTGAATATGTTCTCTATCCAGATGGTCGATCTCCCTGATGATATTATTTGCTGTTTTCTGTATCTCCCCAAGTGCTTGTTTTGCTAGCTTCATATCCTTGGTCCATGTTGCAATGTAACCGGCGCTATATGCCTCCGTATCAAGACCGTAATACTTTGTAACCATAAACGCTGTAGCTTCTGCCTGTGCTTCCTTATGTCCCCTTGGTAGGTCTTTTAACGGGCTGTCCATTCGGTGAAGCTGCGAATGCGCATACTCATGAACTAATGTTTTGAATTTCAATGTTGAATTAGGGATAGCAGGGTTAATCCGAATTGCATGGTTCGCGCGGTCATAATAACCTCGAGCGTTAGGATTTTCTTTAAAATCATCGGCCATTTCCCTTATATCCATTTTCTTACCAAGGTGCTCTGAAAGCTGAAGGTACATTTTAGCTGCTCCATTACTGTCTTTAATATCATCACGAATGAACTGCCGGACATTAACAATTTCCTTGCCCTTTGTTTGGCTCACGTCAAACACATTTACACCCTTAAAACCAGTAATCTTCTCTACCTTTTCCGTAATCTCTTTTCCCTTGTTATCAAGCTGCGGACGCTGCGAAACCGGATCTATTTTAGTCACCTCCATTTTCGTAAATGTAGGAGCAAAAATTTTAATAGCCGATTCCCCCTTCTGGACCTGTCTGCCCATCTCCTCCCAGCTTCTATATCCCTGCACCATAGTAGCATCGGGTTTTTGAGAATATATCATCACTACGTTATTTAAGCTATATTTCGGAAATTTAGAGGCTACTTCTAGAAAATGCTGAAATTCATTATTTTTAAATATTCGATCTATGGCTTGGTCCACTTGTTTTTGTATCTCAGCCATCTTCGCTTCATACTCTTTAGACTTAGGAAAAGGCACTTTATTCACCCTCTTTCAGGTATAGAGGTTCGTATAATTTAACCCCGTTTTCTATTTTTTCGAGATAGGCGATTTCTTCATAGGTCAGCAGATCTTCATTTGGAATTTCTTCATAGGTTAGATACCCAGCCGGTTTAGCCAGATATATAGGTTTTTCGCTACCAACGATCTCATAATATTGATAGTACATGCTGCTTCCCCTCTCTGTTATGATTCATACTTTTATCTGTGGTACTATATTCAAAATTCTCTGTTATAAGAAGCGGATGCATTTCATCGGTATCTCTCCTTTCATTACATAGGTAGATCATCTTCATCATCTGTATTTTTAAGCTCTTTTCCTTCTCCATTATCTTTTTGATCTGGAGCTGTTTCTACTGTTAGCTCGTTAAGTACATCCATTAATGCATCTGCATCAGGATCACTATCATCAATTTTGCTTAGTGCTTCTTCTAGCTCCCGAAAAGCAGCCTGAACTTCTTCATCACTGTCAGTATCCAGTTCAGAAGTGGTATTTTCATTCCAAAGATCCTCCGTATTCCTGAACTCTGGTTCTGCAGAAACATTTCCTAAAAGCATGCTTAATTCTTCTTCTGAGATTTCCTCGCCCTCATCCAGTTCTTCTACATAATGCTGCTCTTCTTCTTGTGGGACTTCCATTTCAGCTTCTAGAGCTATCATTTGAGCCTCTAATTCTTGGTCATAACCATCTTCTTGTAATTTCTCTGTAATTGTATTCTGAGCTGTATAAGCTACTGAAATTTCTTTATCTGCCTTCTTATGACTCTTACCAAATGTTTTAAGGAATTTTTCTCTGTAAAACTGCTCATAACTTGGCCTACGATCCTTACCAAATAAGAATTCGCCGTATATTTTAAACTGATAAGATTTCTCTAGTTTTAAAGGAAAATATCCATTAACGAATAGATAGCATATTGCAGGATTTACATTGAGTAGCTCCCCTTGCGTAATGAGTGGCCGCTTTACATACTGTTCTGACACACTTTTCGATGCATTTTTTTCTCCAAATGAAGTACTTCTCTGTCTATGTTTAATCGTTGTCTCCCCCGCAACATCACTAAAATACTTAGCAGTCTTTGTATCCTTGGTGCGAAGAAACAGCGTAGTGTCATGGTTGTTAATAATAGAACGTGCCATGTCTGGACCATACATGCGTTTATCTTCTAATTGCCCAATATCTTGAATAACAGTGTGCAATGACATCCCGAGTCCGCGGCAAGTGGCCAGAATATTTGGATACCCGTTGATTCTCCCAATGTTTGCAAATTCATCTAGTAAAAAAATAGAATCAATCGGAAGCCGTGAATGGTTTTCGTCTGCGATATTATAAAATGTGTCGATAAGCTGTTCCATAAAAATAGCCGTAAGCTGCTTAAATGGATTACTCTTCATACGTACTTTGATATAGAGAATCGTCTTCTGCTGCTGTAGATCCCTAAAGTTAAATGCACTTTTTGCTGTAAATTTAGCTATCTTATGCATGGCAAAGATTCCGATCTGCTGTGCCAAGGTTGACATTATCCCGGTTCTGGTATTCCCAGCGCTCATATTAGCAAGCGTAAACATGTCATATGCTGGATGGTCTTTTGGCAAATTTTCAAGTAACTGTTCAAGGAATTCTTCGTTCTTCCCAGCTTTCGCTGTGAAATGCACTACATGAGTCATTGTTGCCTCAGTACCATATTCTGTTTTGATGTACAGAATGATTGCTGCAAAATATGCGATAGCAGATTCACTCCAAAAATCCCGTTTACCATCATCAACCGCATTCGATGCGATCGTATTTGCCACGGCACGTGCATCCTCGTCATCTTCTACATAATCCAGCGGATTATAGCCTACATCTTCAGAAAAGTTTACGAAATCGATTTGATATACGTTATACCCTTGATCTCGTTTGAGCTGATGGGTAGCTTCATAAATTTCCCCTTTAGGGTCTGTTACTATAATGGTTTCATCTATATGATTTAGCATGTTAGGAAACACATACGCTTGCCCTTTCCCTGAACCGGATGAACCAATTACAAGGACGTTACGATTATCAACATTGGTCCCTTTGGGCATGATAATAAGTTCTTTTTTACTGGGGACTTTACCCAAAATAATTCCCGGTTCCATCTTAAACGCACTCATTGGATCACTCTGATATGAATTTCTTTTTGAAAAGGTTTTTCCATTAATAACATCAGATGGCTGTCCCCACTTCGATGTCCCGTGGAGTCCAAAATCACTGGCATCAATAAGTTTTGGAACTAAAATTGACGTCTTCATACTGTAAAGCAGCGCACCTAAGATAATGAACGGTGTAAAAGAGAATATCACTTTCAAATTTTCCTGCGTATAGCTAAATGGAATAACGGTAGATGGATCTAATATGAGTTCTGTAATATCCCCCCCTGGACCAATGAAATAAAAGCCAACCATGAGCAGATATGAAAATATTAGGCTTAAAAGAATACTTACAAAAATGGGTTTCCATGCTTTTTTCTTAAATACCATATTTCCCCCTTAATGATCCAAATGCTGACCTCTATATCTTCTGCGTTGCTTTTTCTCCGTAGGATCTTTTCCTCGTTTTTTGTTTTTGTTTGCCCGCTCTACCTGATCTAAAACTTGAAGTAATCCAGAAACAATATGTTGCGAATATGCTTTTTCTATTTGCTTCTCTGGTGTTAAGGTTTGATCTGAAGTATTCGCATTTTCCTTTTCAAATTTACTGATAATAAGATGCAAATCTTGATCAACTCTTCCTGTACTAAGTCCCTTCTCATGACGATCTTTAAGCTGCAATATCAATTCAGCATTTTTAATTGATTCAAGGGAATCCGAATAATGACTTTGTAACTCCACTTTAATCAGCCCAACATTACCAGCTAGGTCTTTTTCGTGTCTCTCTCTTTGGAGTTTATACTGCTCTACTTTTTTATTAGCCTCATAAACAAGATCATACTTTTGTTCTTGTAAAGAGTTTAAGATTACTTTTCTTTGTTTTTGAATTGCGCGATCTAAAATGAAAATACTCTTTGAGATATTTTTAGTTTGATCAGAAAGAGAAGGTACATTCTTATGAATCTCATTTCCCTTAGACTTGGCATACTTAGATATCTCTTCTTTGTTTAAAACCTGACTAGTATCCTTAAAATACTGAACTGCATGGTACATCTCATCTACTGGAATCTTATAATTCACTTGATATAAAACTAAAAATTCTTTTTCCGTGAGTTCTCTCTGCACCTCTAATGCTTTTACAGATTTATCAAGCAGTAAGCTGTATTTCCTAAGATCTTCACTATTTTTTTGTTCCATTACTTTTATGCTAGTAACTTTATTTTTCATCTGAGCTAAAAAATGAGTAGGTGTGAAACCAAATTTCAGTACCTGTTTTGGATCTTCCTGAAACGCTTTATACGCTTTACTGAGGAGATTTTTTTCTGAAAGGATTTTCACTCTATCACTTTCAATTTTTTTCTTCCAGCTTCCTTGTTCAATTTCATCTTTAATATGCTTAGCGATTCGGAAGTCTACATAGCTTTTAGATCTTTGGGCAACCATCTGTAAAGCTGATTTTTCTTCTACACTAAGCTGTCTGCTTGTGCGAACCAGCTTGATTTGCTCTTTAAGTGTTTTTTCGTTTTGGTACTCAGAAATCGAGATAACTTGTTTCCTTCTATCATCACTCAGTTTACCGAGTTGTGCATTCAGCTGCCTTATTTCTTCATTAATTTTCCCGTAAAAAGTGGCAGGTTCATATAGAGTTTTGTTCCTAGCTGCTTTATCTTTTAACTGCATTTCATAACGATAAGCTGTTCTCTCTAGCCTTATCTCCGGAATCCGATCAAGGCCCTGCTTCTTATAACTCTCATGAGAAACCTGATCATCTATACCGCGTATGTTCAGCTTCTCATTAATTATTTCTGCATAATTTTTACGCCAGCGAGATAACGTTTCTTTCTCATTCCAATCTGTAAGGTGAACACTTACCTTTTTGATCACCCCACTGACTTCCTGGTTAATCTTTTTACGCTTGTTCCCCCAAGAACCATCTTCATTAAAAGGACGCATAGTAAGCATGACATGGGCATGAGGATTCTTTTCTTTGTCTCTATGAATTGCAATATCTGCTACCATACCTTCATCTGAAAAATTCTTTTTACAAAATTCGAGAAGCAACTCCTTCTGATCTTCCTCACTTAACACAGTAGGAAGGGCTAAGCGAATCTCCCTAACCATTTGTGCATTCTTTTGTTTCTCAATTTTCTCAACTTCGTTCCATAGACGTTCCCGGTCCATAACCCAATCAGGAGCATGCTTTGGTTTTAAAATAAAGCACTGCGGCTGGACAATTCTTTCACCATAGTTTTTAGTCAATCCATCGCGCTCTGAATAGAGCGTCTCTCCGCTGCGATAAGCTGCGGCCGCGACAGCGGAATGACTCGCTCGGTTTAAGATCTGTGAGCTAAAGTAAAAGTAACCCATGTCTTCACCACCTTCCAAAAGCCCCTGCGGGTTATTTGCCGTTAGGTAAATTTACTTTCCTAAGGGAAAGTCATTCACGGTTAGTGAATGAGATCGAGCAGAAGGCGAGTCCCATTCCCTGCAAAGCAGGGGTATAAATGGGCACTCTCGCTTCGCTCTTGTGACCTATCGTATCACAAATTACCATTTATTAGTAGACTTCCTTCTTATTTACCAGTAAAATAGGGATCAATAAATCGATTGTTATTCATGAGGAGGAAATGAAAATGGCGAAGAAAAGTAAGTTAGGACAAGTACAAAAACTAGAAGAACAAATCAAGGAACTAAGAGAAAAACAGAAGAAGATCATAGAGCAGGCCCAAAAGGAGATCGGGGAATATGTAATGGATTCATGGGAAGTAGAGGATATAGAGCAGGCAAAAAAATTGATAGATCAGTTTCAATCTGAAGCTAAAAACGCATTTAGGAACATGGGAGGAAATAATAAAGGTTTAAAGGAGGATTTGACTGACGAAAGTATCTATAGCCAAGCAGGTTCAACGAGTGCTTAGGATGAGTCATGATGAAACAAAGAAGACACCCATAACAGACATAGATCTAAAAATCCAGCAGCTAAAAGAGAGACAACACCGATTAATGAAGCTAAGCTCTGAAAAAGAAAGAAAACAAAGAGCAAATCGTTTAATACAGACCGGTGCTTTAGCAGAGAAGTATTTTGGAATTGAACATTTAACTATAAAACAGCGCGAAGAATTATTTAAAATATTCTCTGATTTCATTTCAAAAAACACCCCTACTAAATATAGGAACAAAGATTAACTACTCTTGTTTCGTAAGGAGGGTACTGTGTTGGATGCAAGAGATTCATTTAAATCTTAATCATACCATGATTAAGTATTGATCAGGTCATCGAAGTTATTGAGGAACTTGTTTATAGGCAGAGAAGTAAACTGCAGAAATACGAGGAAGAAAAATTAAACCAAAATGAACAAACATCTGACAAGATTTACTTCATTCCGTCCAGATCTAGGAATGGGATCTGGACGGTTTTCGTTAAAAACCCTCGTAGCAGCAAAACATATCTGAATTCACTAAAAGAGAAACTAAATAAAGATCCTGACAACAATAAGGAAGAACTCAAAAAGCTTTATCTCGTTGAGGTTAAACTTAACAGTAATATCAGTAATACAAAGAAAAAAGAAATCTTACTTGCCATGTATTATTTAAAACTTGAACCCAGAAGGTATGTACTGCATCTAGCAGAAACAAAAAGCAAAATTGACTCACTTAAAACTAAACTTGAAAATAGTTCGCTTTTATATAAAAAGTACTCAGAAGAGGTAGACAAGATAGAGAAACTATTTGCTAAAAAATCGATATTCCTCAAAAGGAAAGATTAGTAACAGTAATCAATCATATTCAAAAAATCCGGAAACGTATCAGAAGGAGATGGATCACTATAGAGAAAAAGAGAGAACTCTAAACAAAGCTTTAGATCCAGTTAAACAAAAAGATTTACAGAAAGACAAGGATACCGGGAAGAATCAAAAACAAGAAACAACTAGTACTCAATTGGAATCGTTACGTTAAAACTATCTTTTTTCATATATCTTAAGATATTTTTCGGTTTTAAAAACAAAATTAGACTATGGAGTGGATATCAACAAAATAGTTTTTGTATTACTACAAGTCTGGTCTTGTTCTAGTCGTTGACTTAGGACAAAACTTGTAGTGTTATTAACATTTATTGAATTGCGATTACTTGAACTCCATCCTTGCACTCTCTATATATTTAATGTAGAATACTTAAGCTCACTGGATATGTTTGTTGAATAAGCAATTCTGCGACTAACTCATCAATTAGTGTGTTATGAGTGAATTAAATATTGGGGGAAAATCGTGAAGAAATTATTGTTATTAGCTATTTGCAGTTTGACACTACTTACAGCATGTTCTCAAAAATCCGACTTATATGATAGTCGGTTAGAAGAAAGAAAATTAAATTTCACTGAAGAAATAAGTAAGGAAATAAACGAGAAAATAAATGAGAAAGAAGAGAATATAAAAGAATTAAATCAGGAAATAAACCAACTTAATATACATATAAAGAATCTTAACAAAGAGAAAGAAGATATTTCTTCTATAAGTAAAATTTCATTGGATTTTATTCAAGCACAAATAACAGAAGATAAAGACAAACTCCGTAAATTGTTACCCGAAGACATGATCGTTGAAAAAGATAACGAAATATTAATAGATGATTATTATGAAATCTTTTTTAAAGATAAAACGTTGGATAGTTTCCGTTTTCATTTCTATGATTATGATAGTAAAGATAATACATACACAGTATACATAGTAGAAAATTATGTATACTTAGATGGCGAATCTGAGTCTCCTCCAACACTTCTTATTTTAGATTTTATAGATAATAACGATCGATGGGAGATAAATGAAGCATCTTTCGACATCTTATAGATTACTGCTCAATGAGCTACCGCATATAAATAAGTGATTAATTTCAACCGGTTAGAGAGACACTTTCTCTTACCGGTTTTTACGAATACTCAGGAGCATATTTATAATGAAATTCAGCGTAGAGCTTTTGCAATAAAACTATGCGTTTAAAAAATAGAACCTCTGAAGCAAAATTGAAGCTTGTTTAGAACATCTGTTTCCGCTATCGGTATTAGTTAAGTATCTAATTCTACGATTAGATTATCCTAAGGCATTCTAACAGCTATAGAGCGGGTTTGAATTGATCCTAGTAGATAAAGGGATATATTTTTAAATGCCACTTTTTCTAAATCTATTTATACGTTCTCGTCAGAGAAATGTAATTTTTAAATACCTATATCCTTCAGTTAAATATGTAGCAGCAAGTTTACAGTCCTATCATTGGTATCATCTTCACATTCTAAGTTAACTATTCTAGTAATTTAGATAGATATGTAGAGGGTTATTTACATCTATAGAATTACCAAGGTTCAGGTTATAGTAAAGAGAATGATAAGAAAGAGGTTGCCATCTTATGAATATTCAACGTGTCTACAAATCAAAAGAAGATTTTACAAATAAAGTGAAGTCAGTCGATCCAACATCTCTAATCAGTTATAATCTGCTGAATATGTCTCTAGAAATTACGATTATTTCTTCATCTCAAGATCAACTATTCATTAAACTATCTGAATTTGTAAATTATGATGACTCTCCTCAGCTTTTAGCGCACGATTCGTTCTTTATTATATTAAATGAAATCAAAGCCATTAATTCAGGCGAGAAATTTATCAGACCATTATTGAAACTATTCAACGAAAACCTTATAGCTATTGTTCTTATGCCTGAAGAACATTACTACACAACAGATAGGAATCTAATTGATGAGATTGAGAAAGATTTTTATTGGGATGATATTTATGAGAGTGGCAATTCAAAAAATTATGTAATATTTCATTCAGCCGAATATTTGGTTTAATTTTGGAGGTGTATCGATGTTTTTCTATTGGGTAATTGGCTTTGGTATCATTAGTAGCTTAATTATTAATTGGTCGTACAAGAAATTTTAAAATATGAAACCTACATTTGATGACATCATGATATTAACTTTGTTCTTCCTTGGAACCTCTTCGCTGATTGAAGACCTAATTAAAGCTCAAGATTTTTTTGTATCAATCATGTGTACTCTAACCTCACTCTTACTTGCATTTCGTCGTTATAAGAATATTAAGAAAATTTCTCAAAAAGTTTAATGGTGACCTCTGAGAAGAGGTTTTTTGTTTTTTATCATATAAAATACTAATGCCTATTATTATTTGTATTAGTCAGCTATACCTTATAGTGTTAATCATAATTCTGATATTTTTAAGGGTAGTAACTTTCTACTCGGCATATCTTATAAGCTGCCTATATAACTTACTATCTAGATCAAATATTTGCTTCCTCGCTTTTCTTCCTCTTTCTAGAGCGCTTCTCAAGTTTCTACCGATCTTTACGGTTGATCTGTTCTAAACCAAACTATATTTCTAGTGGATTACGTACGATTATGAGTTTAGTTATGCTCTGATTCCACCAAAAGCAACTTCAGTCTATATGATTCAGTCATGACTCTCTTTTATGCCTTTCATATTCAAATCCCTTTGAAATATATATTTTATAGGTGGAGATAAGCATCATTAAAACAATTCTACAACACCATTTCTTAAAATCATTTCTTAAAACATTTCTTTAATATCATAAGTCAAAACATTTAGTTAATACCTTTTTAGAGCATAAAAAATTGCTAAAAAAACCTTGGTACGACTGGGTTCCTACGATTCCGAAGATTGAGAAAAAGAAAGATACTTTGTTTAAACACTCCCCTATTAGAAGCTTACACATAGAAATAAGCTTATTCCCTAAGAATGAACAGATTATTCATAATCATAGTCTAGTAATAAACAGTATAAGAAGTAGTAATGAACAAACAAAATTAAAATAGCCACGATATAAAAATAGTTATCCACAACATTATGATTAAAAAATCCTTTTACTGGATAGAATAATTACTAGTAGATCGTATCCTACCCTTCTGGATGCTACTCTTAATCTTGCTAAACATATAAAGTAGGATAGCGATAGTAAAAAACGACACACCAAAAAGCAGTCGCTTCTATGTAATAGAATCCCACTGCGTAATGTATGTGTGCTTTTAACAAGAAAGCTAGAAAAAGACACAGGAAAAAGCCTACTTAGATAAGATTTTAAAAACTAGATAGCATAACGTCGGTCTTTTTTATTTTTAGCCGCTATCAGTCTTTCAATCTCTTGTTTTATTTCTAAAATAGGCGCTGGAAGAGATTTAATACGGTAGTAATTCTCTATAAACCACTCAGGATCCTGATGAACTCTACTTAACCAGCAATAGTGAATATGATTAAGTCTACTGATAATGCTTTCACGCTGCTTGCTAGCTTCTTCCACAATTTCATTGTTCTTTTGTGAAAGTTTACCATCTTCAAATAGATTACTTTCAGCTGCTTTTTTCTTATTGTTGATTCCTTCTAAATCAATGGATAATTGTACTGCATAATTGATTTCAGCCGATTCCATAACGGCCCGAAAGTAAGCACTTATTTCATCCAGTTCATTTTTCTCTTCATTTACGGTGAACTCATTTTCTTCCTTATAAATCATCTTGAAAAAATGATGAGAACGCATTTTGTCTTTTTGAATATTGAAAAGAGCCGTATCAAAAATTTCTGTTGCATACTCATAGCCAAATTTTGCATAGTAATCTTCCATTACTTTAGCTATTTGCCATACTGCTTTACGAGATAGAAAGTCACAGCAAAAACGATGCTTTTTCAGCTGTTTTAAAACCCACAGCTCAGCACCTTCAGAATATACTTCACCCATATCTAACCATTCCTGATGAACGCTTAGTACTTGAAAGTTATCTTTATAGATTTTCATTTTTAAATATTTGGAAGCTTTCTCTAAAATGCGTAAAGCTTCTTTTCTAGTACGTATATTTAAAAGTCCTAAAGGACCATAAAGATCACTAATATAACCCCATCTGAAATTCCCAGGGATATAAACTAGCTCTTTACCCACATAATGGAGAACAAGACGCTGCACATTGCGTTCTTCACTTAGAAATTCATCGGAATTGAAGAAATTGAAATTTTTAGAGTATAAGTCTTCTTTATTAGTAGACTCCTTCTCTTGAATAAAAATAAATTTATTGAAGAATAGTTTGCCATTGTCATCAGAATGAACAATACCTTCACAAACTAATTTTTGGAGGAGAACGTTGATCCGGTATCCGGATGTTTTCATTCTTTTAGCAAGTTCTGATTTGGAAAGAGGGATTTCGCCTCCATACGCACAAACTGTTCCTAGGAGTAGTTTGAGTTTAAAGAGAAGGCGAGTATCATTTTGAAGGGTTCTTGCATCGAATAAATCAGGGTGATGTTTCATAAATAGCCTCTCCTTAATCCAACCCAAAAAGGCATAGAAAAATTAAGGGCCTCGGCTTTCTCTTTTATTCAACCCGTGATATAATTGAGTCACAGTTTCATAAAGCAAAACCAAGATCCCGACTTTTCTCTCCAAGTCTTATAAGTGCTGGTCGCCAAACTCGACACTTTTAGACTTTAAAAGGTTGGGTTCTTTTCTTTTGGTAGAAATTGTTTCAAACATTCAGCATTGGATTCAGCGAAAATTCGAAATTAATCGCTTTTTGAGACAATGCACTGACGAATATCTTTATATCATTCACTATATTGAAGTTTAATGTATTTTTATAAAGTACTTAATTATGTAAAAGGAAATAATTGGTCGATTTCTTAACCTAGAAGTTATTATATCATTGCAGATTTAGTCGGTAAATAGATGAGAAAAGAGCGGAAATTTGGCTCAAAAAACTGAAATCCCTTGAAGTATATAGAGATTTGATATGTACATAAGTAGCGGAGATTTGGCTGAATTTACAAAGAACCCTTGAGTATCAAGGGTTCTTTGTACTATAAATCTTAATTAAAATTTTTTTAGAAAAAAAAGAGCGGAAAATTGGCTGAAAAAATGAGAAACACTATTAAAAATAGACTCAAATAGACTCAAGATCACTAGAAAGTAGCGTAAAATAATAAAAAGAGCGGAACTTTGGAAGAGTTTTTTATTTTTATAGTCCTTTTTGGCTCATGTTATAAATGAGAATTTCGTAAAATATTTTAATATATATAGCAAAAAGTATCGAAATGAAGAAAAAAGAGCGGAAAATTGGCTGAGTTTTTAAAAGGAGCGGAGATTTGGCTGATATTATATAAAAGGAGCGGAGATTTGGCCTAGTTTTTATAAAAGAGCGGAAAATTGGCTGAATTTTTTACCTTTAAATCATTAAATTTATGTATTTAAAATTGGGTTAGTATTATGCTGTCTAGAGGATGATAAAAAAGAGCGGAAAATTGGAAGAGAAAAAAGAGAGCCATTACAAGCTAGCTCTCTTCATGAAACGTCTATATTTACTTTAAATTAATTTGTTCGGGAACTTCTTCAATAAAATGAGTTAATTGCTGGTTCCCTAGTAAGTCTTCTACTTCATAGGTTTCCACAGGGAAGAAATTGATGAGAAATGAATCCCGTTTACGTTCATAAGACTCTACGGTTACCTTTTGGGTGACAAAGTCCTGTAAACATTGCTCTATCAGGGCTAGGTTTACATCTTTTCGTTTACTCCGGAATTGCACCTTATGAATGAAGTAAGTGTAATCAAAGGTTGCAGAGTATCCCGTCTGTCTAAAGTAACACAGGAAACGCTCTTTTTGTAAAGGGAAAATTAGTGTCTGAGAAGCTTTATTTTGAAATGAAGCGAGTCTATCGCTATAAGCTCGTATTACCTGCCCTTTTACATAGTTCTGATGAATTTCTTCATTAATCGTGATCTCTGCAATTTCACCATTACCAAGTGGCTGAATATCCAAGCGATCAAATATACCAAACACTAATGTCCTATTCGGCTCAATGACATTGAAAGTTACGTTAGCCATCTTCATAAGTCGTTCTTTAACAGCATTATAGTTTTTTTTGTTATCGGATCCATAGGTTGCTCTAACTAAGTCGCCAATCGTAACATACACTTTTCGGTTCTCAAAAAACTGTTTATTGTCCCGTAGGGATATTACGGAGCGGAAAATCTCTAAATCTGTATTATCTATAGACCTTAGTATCTTCTCTTCGCTAAGAAGTTCTTGGCTTACTAATGTATGAAGAGAATAATCTTCGCCAGGACGATATTCACTAATGTAATGCAGTTTATTATCGATGAGAACGCTCTTATCCGTTAATTTCATCTTGGTTAGACTTGTATTTCCAACCGGGTGATCAGCATATTTTAAAGGCTGGTCGATAATGATTTTATTTAGATTTCCATCAAAGTTTTTTATTAGGACATCAGCAATTGCAATAATCGCATCATACCGAAGTGCTTTCTTTATTTGTGTAGGAGTTTTATCTCTTATGTATTTGTAATCCATAAGCCTCGATTCCTTATCACTACACCATTTCGCAACTTCATCTAATCTTTTCTTAATTAATTCATCCATGGTTTCTACGTTATGCAGCTTCTTAAATTCAGAGAAACCATACATATCAATTAAAGATTCAAGTAATGCAATCTCTTTTAATATTTCCGTTTTTTTTGATTTTTTTGTTTTCTTAACACTATCTGCTAAAGATTTGTACCATCTCTTCTTTGTAGCTTGAGCTAATTTATTAGTACCACGCCGTATTTCTTTTGTATTGGCAGGCGTGAATTCTGTCGAGATAATGTCTTTAAGAAACTCTCGTATATTTCCTTCTTTTAATTCGTTATATATCGCTTCACACGGTTCTCCTAATTCAGATACAACTTGATTAAGAAAATAATGAGGCACATGTTGTTGAATCATATTTACACCTCCATATAACCTACAGTTTATCATAAATATAACAAATTAAGATTAGGAAATTATCCCTTACTTCGCATGTTTGTGAGCGTAGAAACGTCCTTTCAGCCATAATTCAGGTGAAATAAAAAAGAGTATGCGGAGCACATCACAGGAGTACTGAGAAATCTACTGCTAATTAAAAATTCACCGAAAAAACCTTCTTGGTTTTATATTTTTATTTACCCATCATTAATATTGCAACTGATCATGTGTACATACCTATTGATATAAACAACAATGTAATTATAGGAAAAACTTGTTTGATTACGAATGAGCTGGATGATATCTTAGATAAATAAACAATATTTTCCAATTAAACTAAGGGGGGATAACTTGGCTAGTCCTAAACTGAATCTAGCACTGAATAAGGATGCAGGTATGATCATTTCTTTAGCTGCTAATAAGATGGGAACAAGTAAACGAAATATAATCTCCTTGGCATTAGTTGAGATATTAAAGAATGTGTATGATAAAAGATTCATCGATTCGCTGGCAAGTGACATTACTACGACTGTTTCTACAGCGACCACGATCAGTGAGCAGGTACAAACAAAAATAGAAGATATTGATAGACACGGATATTCAAGGCGTGTGTTCTTTGGGCTACTTATTTCAGACTATTTCCTGAATAACCGCGATAAATTTAGGCTGGAACAAGATGAGCTAGAGGAAGAGATGAAGTCCAAAAGTCATATTGAGATTACAATTGATAAAGCAACAAAAGATAAGATTATATCTTACTGTGAGAAAAACGCGATGACAGTGAGCTCTCTTTTTTCCCATTATATATTGAATGAGGAAATAAAAACTTACGCTTATGTAATAAGCGTAAAGGCTCATTTGAATTTGATTCTGAGTGAAAATGTGAAAAGTGAACTTAAAAACAAGGCAAAAAGCACTAATAGAACATACCGATTTTATTTGAATTTAGTAGCAGAGCAGATAATCAGTAATATATCGACATAAGGGATCACCTTTTGTAAAAGGTGATCTCTTATTTTTATCCCCGAATTAATCGAAAAAAGTCTAATCAGATTCAAAATAAGGAAGTAATTGGTAATATTGTGCTAGTTTCTCATGGGAGGTTTGACTAATATCACTGTTAGAAGAAGTCTAGTAAAATTCCTATTAGAAGGGAAATTGCAAATGATAAGGGAGGAATGGTGGATGTTTGAGTCTTTGCAAGGGTTATTCAATACACTGTTTGGTGATATCACTAAGACGTTCATTACGCTTTTTTCTATTGGTATTCTCGTATGTGGTTTGCTGGCAGCGTTCGGCGGAGAAGAGAATCAGCCAAGATTTAAAAAAGGACTGATCACTTGCGTAACTGGACTGGTTGCTTTCTTACTGGCAAAACAGGTTGTTGACTATTTCCAAACCAATCTTGGAGGCTAAGGGGCTGATTTTATGATGTTTGATAATCAGTCAGCGGTAGAACGCAGGGACCGTCTGAGGGAGGAAGGGAAAATTGAACTTCCTCTCAATGTAGATACCAAGAAGTATATTCTCTCCTTAATCAAGTACCGGGATTTACTTATCTCATTGCCGCTGATGGCTATTGGAATTTTAGCCCTCTGGTATCTCACTCAGTTAGGTTACTCGTTTAGTGCACAACTACTTCTCATTTGCTTGTCACCTTGGGGTACATTTTTACTGATTCTGACGATCCACCATCCAGACCGTAAAAACATAAACTTCTTTACTCACCGGGTGATTTGGAGAATTCAGTTCAATAAAAGACAAAAAATATTTGTCTATATGAAAGGTGATCTGATGAGCAGTAAACAAAAAAAGAATGCGGTCAAAGATATACGTGAACAGCTGGGCATAAAAAATATCTACTCCGAGTGCTATGAAACGACTGATAACCGGTTCGTAAAGGTGATCCGTGTTTCAAGTGTGAACTTATCGCTGCTTAATAAGAAGGAAAAAACGAAGATCTTTCAAGCCTATGAGACCTTCTTAAATGATTTACCAAGGAGCATGTTACCCCTTCAGGTCAGCCAAATTGCCCAGCCCATTAACCTTACGAATTACGGCAGTTATATCGAGGAGAAAACAGCGAAAGAAGAATCTCATGCGAAGGCGATCCTCACTAAGAGTTACCTGAATTATATCGATGATATACAGAAGAGTAAAAATATGGTCTCACGAAATAGGTACGTTATATTGGCACGTCCATTTACGAATGCAAACCGAAAGAAAGTGCTTAGTGAACTTGAAAGAGACGTTAAGATTGTAAGCTCTCAAATTGAGAATATGCTTGGTGGACGCTATGAAATGAAAACAAAAATTTTAGACAATGAGGAACTGTTTCATCTCATGTTTGCATGCATCGACTATGAAAATGCTCAGGTCAATTTCAGCTTTAAAACAGCGCTCTTCTCGCCTCTTACGGTGGGTGAGCGGACATATGAAGAAATGAGCGGAAGCTGGAAGCAGATGAAAGCGAATCATATCATGTAAAAAAAGGAGAGCAACTTCATGGGTATCTTCTCCAAAAAGAAAAGAGAAACGCTCGAGTCTTCTTACATTGGCTTTAGTGAAAATATACTGAATTTGTTGTCACCTGATTCTATTGAAGAGGAAGAATCCTTTGTGCGCTCTGGAGCTAACTTTACCCGTACTCTGGTAGCGGCCGAGTATAGCGCTATTTTGAACCAGGAGCACATCATGAACCTAAACGACCTAAGCGAGAATATCAGCGTTGTCCAGTTTTTAACCGAATACGATTCAGGGGAAGTAAGAAAGCAGCTATCTGAAAGTATTAGGCAGAACAGACAAAAGGCAGATTCTAAGTATGTAAACGATGCTGGAAAAGCGGAAGCGGAAGCGCAGATTGATAGCGCCCGGATGACGCTGAACCAGCTGAGCTACAAGAACGAGCGAATGTATATGTTCCAAATGCTGATTCATATTGTAGCATCCGATCTAAAGCAGCTAGAGAGGTTAACCCAGCTCGTAAAGTCTGTAGTCGGTCCTTTTGCCAAGACTGTAACGCCAATGATGAAGCTAAAAGACGCATTCGATAGTTTTTTACCTATCGGTCACAATAAGGTCTACGACCTAACCTACCGGCCGATGAATGCGGAAGCAGTAAGCTTCTTTTTTCCTTTTCATGAGAACGAAATTTTTGATCAACACGGGATCATTAAAGGCCGTAATATCACTACCGGAAACGTTGTGATCGTAGATGATACGAAGCTCCACAATAAACATGAGTTTTTAATCGGAATGAGCGGAACCGGTAAAACAAGTACGCTCTTTGCTAATATGATGCGCAAATGGATGCTTGGGAGCATCATACGGACGATTGACCCAAAAGGTGAATTCGGAGCGATTTACAAAAGTCTTGGCGGCGAATGGGTGAAGTTCAGTTTTAATGGTGGCAGTATAATCAACCCGTTTGATATACCAGTGATTAGCGCAGAAGCTCAGCAAGAGATGGAAAGGCAAGGATTGTCGGAAGGAAACCCGCTGCTTGCTAAGATCAGCACCTTATTAACGATGTTTAAGCTCATGTATCCAGATATGAATGACTTGCAAGAAGACATCTTATCTAAATACCTGATCGAGCTGTACAAGAAATTTAATATCAACGAGAAAACGGACATCGGTAAGCTCAAGAACACTGATTTTCCCATCATGAAAGACCTATACGATTTCCTTGCAGAGAAAAAAGATAGCGGCGAAGAAGAGTTCAGCAAAATCACTGATTTCCATACCATTTTGTATGCGTACGCTGAAGGACTTTTCGCAAAAATTCTTAATGGACACACAAATGTGGATATCAAAAACCCGCTTTGTGATTTTGATATTTTAGAGCTACAGCACAAACCTAAACTGCAGCGTGTCGTTTACTTTTTGCTTTTGTCTCACATTCAGTACGAGGTCGTTAACGGCGATAAGTCAGAGTCACAGCTATATATCGATGAAGCCCACATTATTGCCGATCCGAAGGTACCGCTTGCTATGGAATATCTGTACACAGCAATGAAAATGCTGCGCTCTTTTAACTGCGGTATTACCCCTGCTAGTCAGTCTATTAAAGACTTTTTATCGGCTAAAGATGAGCAGCGTAACTACGGGGAAGCTGTTATCAACCAAGCAACGCAGCGGTTTTATCTGCCTATGGCTGATACGGAAGTGGACTTCTTGGAGCGGGAAATGAATATGCAGTTTAGTGAAGAAGAAAAGACCGCTATTACAGTCGTTGAAGGACGAAAAGAAGAAGAAGCAGGAAAGGGTCTCTACTTTGTAGGTTCTAAAAAAATCAGACTGCAAGTTGTGCTCACTGATGTTGAGAAGCAGCTATGGTTTGAGCGAAAGCCGCTGAGCGAAGTGATCGGGTAATGAAGGAGCTGCTGAAAGAAGCGCTGATTTATAAGGCTAGGTACTATATCGCAGTATTTTTTCTTCTAGCCGGGATAGTAGCCATAATAGCTGCGATTATGAACGCTATTGTAGATGACAATAGCGGTGGATCAGGCCCTGGAGGATCTGGACCGCTGCTCTGTACCCCTGGAGAACTTAACATGGAATATATCGATAGTAAATTTGCCGATCTTGGAGTATTTACGGGGAAACAAAATGTATTTATTGAATCTGCTACAACTAGCGGCATTGATCCGGTACTGCTCATGTCCATCGCTATGCATGAAACCACGTACGGAAAATCTCCTGCCGTAGTAAATAAGAACAACCCTGGCGGCCTCATGAGAGCGGACGGAAAAGGTCTTATGACCTTTGCAAGCTTGAATGAAGGTATACAGTTTATGGCGGCAAATTTACAGCGTCTATATATATCACAAGGACTCGTAACAATAGAGCAAATCGGAAATAAATATGCCCCAGTCGGTGCAAAGAACGACCCTAATAACCTCAATACACACTGGATACCTACTGTGACACGTATCGTAAACTCATTTGGTGGGTTATCGGCAAACTGCGATCAGATAGCATCTGGAGACTATGCCTACCCTACTGCTCCTCCTTTAATCGTGACATCATCCTATGGCATGCGGACACATCCCGTAACGGGGAAGCCCTCTACTATGCATCAAGGGACGGACCTTGCGTGTAGTATTGGGGATCCGATCTATGCTGTAGATAGCGGCACGATCGCAGTGGCCGTGAAATCAGGCGGTGGCAACTATGGGCATCACATCATCATAAATCACGGGAACCGCTTTACCTTATACGGGCATTTAACCGCTGTATCTGTCCGGCTTAACCAAAATGTAATTAAGGGTGAGCAGATAGGAACATGCGGGAAAACGGGACGAGTGACCGGCCCCCATCTGCACTTTGAGATTCAAACAGGCGATATATACGGTACAAGAGAAGATCCTTGGCCTTTCCTTCAAAACATCGGAAGCCGTAAGGAAGAGTCTGATCTGCACAGTGAAGCTGATGAATCTACGGGCAGAGAGGATGAATACAAATGAAAAAGGGTTTTATTAAGCTCCTCTTAGGTATAAGCCTTGCAGTATCACTTGGTTGGGGATTGAAACTATTTACAGAGCTGAATAAAGCACGGCAAACGATCGCAGAGTTTCAAAATATTGAAACGCTAAATCAGCGCTCTGAAGACTTTGTACGTGCATATGCAAAGGGTAAACACCAGGAATTTTTAACAGCAGCTGCAGCCGAGCGTTTTGCAAGGCAAGATAACCGGGAAAAGGATTATGAAGATACGCACATGTCTGAAGATGCGGGACTCTCAAATGTTGAAGTAAAACAGCTATTTACAAAAAAGGTAAAGGATCGGGATGATCAGGCAGAGTCTTATGCTACTGTTCGCATGCAGTATGAAATGGGCGGCTCCACTAGCCCGGCAGATGATTATATTCAGACATTCTTTATTCACTCCGTATGGATGAAAGAGGATGGAATATGGAAAGCAGATGATGTAATTATTTCACTTCAAGGCGATACCCGTGATGATGAACTGAGAAGAGAAGCGAAAGAAGCTTTGGATAATGCGACGAAGGCGAGGGGAGTAGAATGAAGCTGTCTCCTGGCCATAAGGCAAAGTTGCTAAAATTCTCCCAGAAGACACTTATTGTCCTGGATAAGCTTTTCGTGCTTTTAGTCAAAATATATGAGAAGCCGGTCGAAAAAGCGAAGCGAGACTTTTATTTAGAATATAAGACGGACATGACAGAAGATGAACTTAGAGAACTAAGATATCAAATCACATTAAAGTGGAGTGTTGCTGTTTTTGTTGTCCTTTTCCTAATTTTCTTTATTTGGAGGTCAGGACGGTGAAAACGAAATGGTTAGTAATTTACGTACTACTATTATCTTTAACCTCGTTATTATTTTCATCAATTTGCTTCGCAGATGAAGGAGACTATTACGAACTGCACGAATCGTTTTTTGAAAATGCTCCTGAAAGTTATAAAGACTTCATAAAGAAATATGACTCAAAGGAGCGAACAGTAAGCTGCGGACGATTTGATGTTTCTTGTCACGTATATAAGATAGCTTTAGATTCGGGGATTTCCGCAATGGACTTTATCAAGGACTTGATGAAAAAGACAATTATCTCTCCAACAGATGTAGTTGGTAACCCATCCTATGAAGCATATAAAGACGGAATCTTTGCTTTATCCAAGATTGTACTTTCGATATTCATTGCCTTTAATGCCGCAAAAATTGTGAGTTTACGGATGGCTGACGCAGAGGACAGCGCAGCGGTATGGAACGAAAAGATAGTATCTCTTGTTGTCAGTGCGTTCTTTTTGTTTGTGTATGATTCAATTATTGAATGGATCTTACATGCACAGGAGCTATTAATGAAAGAAATAATTGATACGATCAATAGTGATCAGATGATTATAAACATGATCAGCAATATTTTAATGGGCCCAGGTTTATTTTCAATAGTCGTGATTTTAATTATTGGCGTTCTGCTAATCGTTTTAATGTTACAGCTATTTTATCGCACGGCCTTTGTGGCTATTTTATACATAGCCGGCCCCATTGCAATTGCAACTAAAATAAATGATACATACAACTTTTTTGACTTCTGGCTTAAAAACTTCATCATTGCGTTTATCACATTAGCTTTGCAGCTCATTTCAATAGCAGTCGGCCTAAATCAATTCCTTATACCACCTGAGTATTTTGGGGATACGTATCATTTGTTCCTAGGCTCAGCATTCTTTATTCTTTCGATGACGCTTCCAGGACTGTTAGGACAATGGGGATTTAGCACCGGATCGGCTCGATCTGTGTCTTCAGGTGCAAAGACTGCAGTTAAAATGATGGTTATGAAACGCAGATAAAAGGAGGGTTTAATAGATGAAAAAACTTATCTTATTGGCAGCTTCATTTATGATCGTTTTGTCAGGATGCGGTAAAGAAGAAAACACACCATCTACAGTTCCACTAGGTGCCGAAAAACAGGTTCAGGAACCGGCTAAGCAGATAGAAGAACCTGAAAGAGAAGCGGTATTTAAAAATGAGGACATTGATCAGGCGAAGAAAATGGCACAACAATACGTTGCTGCGCTTACTGAATTTCATGGGCGTAAAGCTCACACAACGTCAGATATAGAAGGTTTACAAAGAGAAATGTCTGAGAAAATAAAATCCACAATTTATATCCACTCACAATCACGTATTTTACAAGTAAGTGGAGTCGAAATAAGTGAAAAAAATATTTTAGAACTAGGTGCTTCACGTTTTGGACTGCTCTTAGACGATCATAAAGAAGTTTATTACCCAAAACTTAATGTCAGTGAATTAATAATTCCCATGTCTTATGTATTTCCAGGTAAAGATACGAACGATCCTAAGTTGTATAAAGTACATTTTGTGAAAACTAATGAGGGCCAAGTACAAATTATAAAAGATGGTTTTTTTATAGGAGGACCAGACCTTGAAAAGAAGGATCAGGAGGAAGTTGACCCTTACAGCGCAGAGAAACTTAAAAATGATCTTAAAATACAGTGAAAGGAGTGAGAGTTTAAATGCAGTCAACCATTAATAAATATGGTGAAATTGAAGTCATTGGTAACGAAGTTCACTACAGTATACCGCTATCCTACACGGACTTTGATAGCCTTGATGAACTGGAAATGGTATATAAACAAAAAGGGACTTCCCTGGCTGTTTACAGCCACTACCTGTTTGCACATGATATAACGCTTGTAACTAACAGGCTTGTGTTTACTTATTATCTAGAGAATATGAAATCATTTTATTATTTGCGTCAATTATATTTTGAAGACCAAATTTATTATTTCCGTTCTTTCATTGAGCTGGCTAAAAACAATCATAATACAGCAATCTTGTGGGATAAAAATAACCTTTTTGTAGATCTAACAGATAGTAAAGTAAAGGCTTTAGTCTTTGAATTTAGTGGTCATAGTCTTTACAATATTCCTCCAACGCTTGATGGACTCAAAGAGGTGATCTTGTTATCTTTAACTACGCTTTTCCGGGTTTTAGGTAAGCCGCGGCTGACCGACTTTATTGACCAAAGGGATATGGTTATTCGATTTGCTGAACAGGTTCTTAGAGCCGATTCAGTTCAGGAAATCGAGCGTGTTTTGGAAGAGACCAATGTAAATATAGAACGCCAGGAAGAAATCCGCCTTGAATATGAAGAGAGCTTAAAGCAAATGAAGTTCTTTGAAAGACGTAGAGAGATTAGAAAAGCTAAAGCTGCCGGCAAATTAACAGCTGCAACTATATCTGATTTTGTTGAGAAGCCAAACCGTGGTCTACGATCTGAAAAAAACTCAAACCCAAAGAAGCAGGCCAATCAAGAAGAAAAACAAGGTTTCTTCAATTCAAAATATTTTTTCTTAGGATCCGCCGGAGTAGCTGCTATTCTACTTACAGTGAACATACTCTCCCCTACCGATCCAAACGTAAATGCTTCAGCGTTGAACATTTCTCAAGTTAAGAAGGAAGAGAAATCGGTTCTAAGCTCAGATGAGGTTGCTGATGTTTACCGTAAGGTAATAAACGGTGAAAATGAAGCTGCTATAACCATACTCGAGACAGCGGGTTTTGAATATTTAGCTGATACAGAAAGGAAGCAATTAGTTCAGTTATACGAAAAAGAAGGACTGTATCATAAGATTTTGCAGTTGGATCCAAGTCAGGCCGATATTGATATGGTTGTAAAGAAAATGATAGAGAAAAAAGAGATAAAGCAATTAAAGGAGCTTCAGTCACGTTTCCCAGCATATGCACCAATTAACTATGAGGTTGCCTATATGACGGCTAAATACGATACGGTAATTAGTCTAGCAAGTGATATTGATTTAACAGATAGTGAACTGGCAGAAAGAAGAAAAAGTCAACTGTTAGTTTCCTATCTTTGGTCAGGACTCCTTGAAGAAGCTCGAGAATTAGCAGGGGATGACTCAAAAATGATAAAAAAAGTGAGTCAATTTGAATCAAGTAGCCAAAAAATTAAAGATTTGAATAACTCTTTAGATACTGCTCAAGACAAGGGTGATGAAAAAGAGGTGAAGGAGCTGAAGCAGAAAATAAACCAGATTAAAACTAACATAAACAGAATCTGACTAAGGGCAGGGGTTGATCATTTGCAAAAAAAGTATATTCGGAGTCTTGATGATATAGGGAGAATTGTACTTCCTAAGCAGATTCGTAATGAACTTCACTTGGGAGAAAAACAAATGTTTGAAGTGTACAGTGATGGTGAGAGAATTATACTAGAGAAGTATGATAACCTTGAACCCTGTATAGTAACGGGGGAATCCACTAAATCAAATCATACGTTTGCTTTTGGTCACGGTACAGTTACACTCAGTCCATCGGGTTTCAAGCAATTACTTGAAGAACTTAGTAATTATAAATATGAAGAAGATTAAAGTGGAGCCGGTCCTACGGGGCGGGTTCTTTTATTTTACAATTAGTTACACGTACGTATACGTGTACGTGTACGTACGTGTACTAGATTGATAGATCGAACATGATCACACAAGCGATTTCACAGCTGTTCAGACAAAATATAAAGTATTGATCAATATTTAGGGATAAAATAGTATCCTAAAAGGAGACTCTTTTAATCACCAGACTATCGGATGGTTGGCAGATTAGAGAAAGCTTGCTGTAGTTAGAGGTCTTGTTTAAGTGAATATATAGGAGAGAAGGGCTAGAACCCTTTTTTTTAAAATATTTGCTATATTTTAAATTTATGGTTGTTGGATTAGTGTAGAATCAATGTATAGATCATTAGTGTTCTATACATTGATGAGAAGTAGCTCTGAGGAGGAGAATTCCAGTGAAAGTAATGGCTATTTTTGGCACTAGACCTGAAGGAATTAAGATGGCGCCAGTAGTAAAGGAACTAATGAGCAGAGAAGATGTTGAGTGTATCTTTTTAAACACCGCCCAACACCGGGAAATGTTGGACCAAGTATTAGAATTGTTTGAAATTAAACCTGACTTTGATTTGAATCTGATGAAGGACCGTCAGACGCCGATTGAACTCACTTCAAAAATGCTGGTTGAAATTACAGAAGTTTTAGAAGAAACGAAACCTGATTTGGTTCTTGTTCATGGTGATACAGCTACTACCTTCGCGGGAGCATTTGCAGCGTTCCAAAGACAAATCCCTGTGGGGCATGTAGAGGCGGGACTACGCACCGAGGATATTTATTCCCCCTTCCCTGAAGAAGCCAATAGACAGCTGGTGGGTCGGATTACGACACACCACTTCGCTGCAACAGAAACCAATCGTGAAGCTTTGCTTAGGGAAAATATCAGGCCTGAAAATATCTATGTTGTAGGAAATTCAGTTATCGATGCTCTGCTACAAGTTACAAGTAAAGTATTCGCCTTTGAGGAACCGCTAAAATCTATTATGGAATCAGGGAAACGTACTATTCTGATGACTACACATCGTAGAGAGAACCTCGCTCAGCTTAAAGGAGTATATAGCGCAATTAATCGCATTCTGGTAGAACATGAGGATGTGCAAATTGTTTTCCCAGTACATAAGAACCCTGCCGTTCGTGATGAGATTGCTAAACATTTAAATTTAAATGAACGCACTCACTTAGTTGAACCACTGGACTATGAGGTGTTTGCTCACCTTATGAAGGAAGCCTATTTAATTCTCACGGATTCCGGTGGTATTCAGGAGGAGGCTCCTGCACTTGGTAAGCCTGTTTTGGTGGCTCGGAATAATACAGAACGTCCGGAAGGTGTAGAAGCCGGTACACTTAAACTGTGTGGCACAGATGAATCGGTAGTATACAAAGAGCTCAAAGAACTTCTCACTAATCCTGCTGCTTATGAAAAAATGAGTGGTGCCAAGAATCCGTATGGTGATGGGACTACGAGTGAAAAGATAGCAGATATTATCATGAAAAAAATAAGGGAAGAGAAAAGCGCTAGAGAAACTGTTTATTCTTAAGATGTTCATCGTAGAACAAAGCTATATTATAAATGCCCAAGTGCTTCATATCTTTCATTTTTTTGATTTGAGAAATGTAGGTAGGAGAGTTTGTGGTAACAGCTACCGGACCGCCATTTTCTTGAAAAAGCAAACACGCTCATTCGGCGGTTTGCTTTTTGGCATTTCAAAGGTATATCGTCAAATCATTACTAGTCAATTCGTATGGTTCAAATAGTACCTGAGGACGCTATAGGGGAAGGATATAACCTCCCAATAGTTAACTGTCCTCTAGGTAGTTTAGGGGAAGTGATAGCAGCTCTAAGCAAAATTGTTGAAAACAGAATCAACGAGGAGGATTCTACTGATGTCCTTGAAATAAATTACACGTACACGTATACGTACGTGTAATTAGACATGAACTAAATTAGATCATTATCATACGGATAGTCCCATGAGCTGAGTTTGTTCATGGACGATACGATTATGAATGATTGCAGAGTAAACGATCGAGCAGTTCAAAGGGTCATATCGCGACGTCATTGCTTAGTAAATTCATAACAATATAGCAAGGTTCATATAGCAACTGTGGTCGCTATAGAAGTTATAAGGATTGCCACTAGTTAACTGATCTCTAGGTAATCAAGAGAAGTGATAACTGCACTAAAATATTGATGAGAGCGGTACCAATAAGAGAATTCTACTCATCTCCTCAAAATGATTTACACGTACGTACACGTATACGTGTACGTACGTGTAGTTTAATATGAACTAAATAAGATCATTATTATGGGATAGATACATGAGCTAGGTTTGTTGTCATGGACGATACGATTATGAAGGTTTACAGAGTAAACGATCGACCAGTTTAAAAGGTCATATCGCGACACATTATTGCTAATCAATACAAACAATCTTGTATGCTTCAAAAAGCAGCTTAGAACGATATAATAGCTACCCACTCTAGATCAGAGATTGGATAGCTACTTATAAGCCAATATTAATGTGAGTAGAACCAAAAAAGCTTTAACTAGTATATTATTCAAATAAAGCACACGTACGTACACGTGTACGTACGTGTACTAAGTTAAGTTTGTAGTCATGTACACCGTGTGTTTGTATAGTAATAGATGCCGAACATCTCAAAAACCATAATTTCTAATCAAACTAATCATCGCTATAGAGACTATAAAAGACTACTTGATAAACTGTTCTCTAGGTAGTCAATAGAAGTGATACCTGCTCTAAGCAATATTGATGAGAACTGAACCAATGAAGAGGATTCTACTAATATCCTTGGAATAATTTACACGTACACGTACGTGTAATAGAAAATGAGTTGAATTGGATCACTATCATAGATAGGGATAGATCTATGAGCTGGGTTGGTTGTCATAGACGATATAACCATGATGTGTGAATCTGATACTAGCTTGAGACGCTATAGAGGCTATAGAAACCTTACCAACTAGTTAACTGTTCTCTAGGTAAATAAGGAGAAGTTGATACTTGCTCTAAACAATATTGATGAGAACTGATCGAAGAGAATTTAACTCATTTCCTTAAAATAATTAACACGTACGTACACGTATACGTACGTGTAGTAGAAGACGAACTAAATTAGATCATTATTATGTGGAATAAACTCATGAGCTGAGTTTGTTGTCATAGACGATACAACAATGAATGCCTGAATCAAATACTAGGCTTAGGACGCTATAGAGGCTATAGTAACTACCCATTAGTTAACTGTTCTCTAGGTAGATAAGAAGAAGTGATAGCTAATAGCTATCCTAAGCAATATTGATGAGAGCAGAACCAACGATGAGTATTCTACTAATATACCTGAAATAAATTACACGTACGTACACGTATACGTACGTGTAGTAGAAGATGAACAGAATTAGATCAATATCATAGGGATAGACATATGGGCTGTGTTTTTTGTCATAGTCGCTACAACTATGAATGTAAGATTCAGATAGCGGCTTAGGACGCTATAGAAACTATCAAACTATCCACTAGCTAACTGTTCTCTAGGTAGATCAGAGAGTGATAGCTGCTCTAAGCAAATTGATGAGAGCAGAACCAACGACGAGTATTCTACTCATACCCTTGAAATAATTTACACGTACGTACACGTATACGTACGTGTAGTTGAAGATGAACAGAATTAGATCATTATCATAGAGATAGATATCTGACCTGAGTTTGTTGTCACGGACGAAATTGTTTGCAGAGTAAAAAATCGATTTAGCAGTTCAAAGGGTCATATTGTGACATCATTGCTATATAGCAATGTAGCAAGAGTCAGATAGCAGCTGTGGTAGCTATAGAAGCTATAAGGACTACCCGCTAGTTAACTGTTCTCTAGGTAAACAAGAGAAGTGATGCTGCACTAAGTAATATTGATGAGAGCGGAACGAACGAAGAGAATTCTATTCATCTCTTTGTAGTAATTCACACGTACGTACACGTGTACGTACGTGTACTAAGCTAAGTTTGTAGTTATGTACACCGTGTGTTTGTATAGTAATAGATGCCGAACATATCAAAAACCATAACCTCTAATCAATTTATACAATCGAATATGACACATATCAACTGTGGTCGCTATAGAGGCTATAAAAGACTACTGGCTAGTTAACTGTTCTCTAGGTAGCAATAAGAAGTGATACCTGCTCTAAGCAATATTGAAGAGAACTGAACGAAGAGAATTCTACTCACATCCTTGAAATAAATTACACGTACGTACACGTATACGTACGTGTAATGGAAAATGAACTGAATTGGATCGCTATCATAGCTAGGGATAGATCTATGAGCTGGGTTAGTTTTCATAGACGATATAACCATGAATGTGTGAATCTGATACTAGCATAGGACGCTATAGAGGGTATAGACCCCCTGCTTACTAATTAACTGTTGTTCTTTAGGTAAGTCAAGAGAAGTGATACTTGCTCTACTCAAGTATTGATTAGAGCCGAACCAACGACGAGCATTTTACTGATATCCTTGAAATAAATTACACGTACGTACACGTATACGTACGTGTAATAGAAAATGAACTGAATTGGATCGCTATCATAGCTAGGGATAGATCTATGAGCTGGGTTGGTTTTCATAGACGATATAACCATGAAAGTATGAATCTGATAGCTTAAGACACTATAGGCTATAGAAGCCTACCAACTAATTAACTGTTCTCTAGGTAAATCAGGCGAAGTGATACTTGCTCTAAGCAATACTGATGAGACCAGCACGAAGAGAATACTTCTCACACCCTTTATATAATCTACACGTACGTACACGTATACGTACGTGTAGTTGAAGAAGGACAGAATTAGATCATTATCATAGGGATAGATACTTGAACTGAGTTTGTTGTCATGGACGATAAATCTAATGAATGTTTACAGAGTAACGATCGAGTAGTTCACAGGATCATATCACGACACATTGCTTAGTATGATTCAGATAGCAGCTGTGGACGCTATGAGGCTATAGAAACTACCTACTAGTAGCTGTTCTCTAGGTAAATCAGGCGAAGTGATACTTACTCTAGAATATTGATGAGAGCAGAACCAACCAATAGTATTCTACTCATCTCTTTGAAATGATTTACACGTACGTACACGTATACGTACGTGTAGTAGAAGATGAACTGAATCAGATCATTATCAAAGCTAGAATAGACGAATGAGCTGAGTTTGTAGTCATAGAGGATACGACTATGAATGTTTGCTGAGGGTCATATGACGACACATTGCTTAGTATGATTCAGATTTCAGCTGTGGACGCTATAGAGGCTATAGAAACTAATTACTAGTTAGCTGTTCTAGGTAAATCAGGAGAAGTAGGCAATATTGATGAGAGCCGAACCAACGAAGAGTATTCTTCTCACCTCCTTGAATTAATTTACACGTACGTACACGTATACGTACGTGTTGAGTTTCGCGAGATCCAGATAGCAGATGTGGTAGCCATAGAAGCTATAAGGACTACCCACTACTAAACTGTTCTCTAGGGTAATCAAGAGAAATAATTGAGCAGAACAAATGAAGAAGTTATACTAACATCCTTCAAATAAGTCACACGTACGTACACGTATACGTACGTGTTGTAGCAGATGGACTGAATTACATGCTTACTACAGCTAGGGACGCTGTAGAGGCTATAGAAACTACCACTAGCAAACTGTAAAATCGGGCGCAGTAATTGCTACGCTCTAAGCGATATCGATAAGAGCTGAACCAACGAGAAGGATTTTTTTCATATCTGCAAATTAATTAACACGTACGTACACGTATACGTACGTGTAGTTGAAGATGAACAGAATTAGATCATCATAGGGATAGATACTAGAACTGAGTTTGTTGTCATGGACGATAAATTTAATGAATGTTTACAGAGTAATGATCGAGCAGTTCAAAGGGTCATATCACGATACATTGCTTAGTATGATTCAGATAGCAACTGTGGACGCTATAGAGGCTATAGAAACTACCTACTAGTTAGCTGTTCTCTAGATAAATCAGGAGAAGTAATACTTACTCTAGGCAATATTGATGAGAGCATAACCAACGAATAGTATTCTACTCATCTCCTTGAATTGATTTACACGTACGTGTAGTAGAAGATGAACTGAATTAGATCATTATCAAAGCTAGAATAGACTAATTAGCTGAGTTTGTAGTCATAGAGGATACGATTATGAATGTTTGCTGAGGGTCATATCACTACACATTGCTTAGTATGATTCAGATAGCAGTTGTGGACGCTATAGAGGCTATAGAAACTACTTACTAGTTAGCTGTTCTAGGTAAATCAGGAGAAGTGTTACTTGCTCTAAGCAATATTGATGAGAGCAGAACGAGAGGATTCTATTGATACTCTTGAAAAATCTACACGTACGTACACGTATACGTACGTGTATTAGAAGAAGAACTAAATTAGAGTATTATCATAGGAATAGATGCATGAACTGAGTTTGTTGTCATGAACGATAAAAGTAATGAATGACTGCATAGTAAACGATCAAGCAGTCGAAAGGGTCGTATCGCGACAACATCATTGCTAGTAAATTCAAAACAATATAGAAAGATTTAGACAGCAGCTGTGGACGCTATACAAGCTATAAGGACTACTCACTAGTCAACTGTTCTCTAGTTATCAGGAGAAGTGATAGCTGCACTAAGCAATATTGAAGAGAGCCGAACCAACGACGAGCATTCTACTGATATCCCTGAAATAAATTACACGTATACGTATGTGTAATAGAAAAGAACTGAATTGGATCACTATCATAGAGCTGGGTTGGTTGTCATAGACGATATAACCATGGATGTGTGAATCTGATACTAGCTTAGGACACTATAGAGGCTATAGAAGCCTACCAACTAATTAACTGTTCTCTAGGTAAATCAGGAGAAGTGATACTTGCTCAAGCAATATTGATGAGAGCAGCACGAAGAGAATTCTGCTCAAATCCTTGAAAATAAATTACACGTACGTACACGTATACGTACGTGTAGTAGAAGATGAACTGAATTACATCATTATCAAAGCTAGAATAGACGAATGAGTTGAGTTTGTAGTCATAGAGGATACGACTATGAATGTCTGCAGAATAAACGGCCGAGCAGTTCGAAGGGCCATATCATTGTTGTATGATTTAGATAAAGCTGGGGACGCTACAGAGGCTAAAAGGATTACCACTAGTTAACTGTTCTCTAGGTAATCAGGAAAAGTTAAACCTGCTCTAAGCAATATTGATGAGAGCAGAACCAACGACGAGACACTCTACTGATATCCTGAAACAAATCTACACGTACGTACACGTATACGTACTTGTATTAGAAGATAAACTAAATTAGATCATCATTATCATTAGGAAGAACACAAGAGCTGGGTTTGTTGTCATGGACGATACGGTATGAAAGTTTGCATCGAGCAGTTCAAAGGTCATATCGCGACATCATTGCTATTCAATTCAAAAAATATAGCAAGATTCAGATAGCAGATGTGGTAGCCATAGAAGCTATAAGGACTACCCACTAGTAAACTACTCTCTAGGGTGATCAAGAGAAATAATTGAGCAGAACAAATGAAGAAATTATACTAACATCCTTCAAATAAATCACACGTACGTACACGTATACGTACGTGTAATAGAAAATGAACTGAAATGGATCGCTATCATAGCTAGGGATAGATCTATGAACTGGGTTGGTTTTCATAGATATTATAACCATGAATGTGTGAATCTGATACTAGTTTAGGACACTATAGAGGCTATAGAAGGCTACCAACTAATTAACTGTTTTCTAGGTAAATCAGGAGAAGTGATCCTTGCTCTAAGCAATATTGATGAGAGCAGCACGAAGAGAATTCTGCTCAAACCCTTGAAATAATTTGCACGTACGTGTAGTAGAAGATGAACAGAATTAGATCATCATCATAGGGATAGACACATGAACTGAGTTTGTTGTCATGGACGATAAAACTAAAGAATGTTTGAATAGTAAAAGCCTTGAGCAGTTCAAAGGGTTATATCGCAAGATCATTGCTAGTAAATTCATAACAATATAGCAAGGTGCAGATAGCAGCTCTGGTAGCTATAGAAGTTATAAGGATTACCCACTAGTTAACCGTTCTTTAGGTAATTAAAAAAAGTGATAGCTGCTCTAAGCAATTTTGATAAGAACTGAACCAATGAAGAGGATTCTACTGAATGATATCCTTAGAATAAATTACACATACGTGTATTAGAAGATGAACTAAATTAGAGTATTATCATAAGGATAGATGCATGAACTGAGTTTGTTGTCATGGACGATAAAAGTAATGAATGTTTGCATAGTAAACGATCAAGCAGTTCAAAGGGTCATATCGCGACATCATTGCTAGTAAATTCAAAACAATATAACAAGATTCAGATAGCAACTGTGGTCGCTATAGAAGCTTTAAGAACTACCCACCAGTTAACTGTTCTCTAGGTAATCAAGAGAAGTGATAGCTGCTCTAGCGCAATATTGATGAAAACTGAACCAACGAAGAGAATTCCACTCATCCCCTTGAAATAATTAACACGTACGTACACGTATACGTACGTGTAGTAAAAGGTGAACTGAATTGGATCATTATCATAGCTACGGATAGATATCTGAACTGGGTCGGTTGTCATAGACGACACAATTATGAATGTGCGTGTCACACTTAGGACGCTATAAAGGCTATAGAAACTACCCACTAGTTAACTGTTTTCTAGGTTGATAGCTAATAGCTATTCTAAGCAATATTGAAGAGAGCCGAACCAACGAAGAGTATTCTTCTCATCTCCTTGAAATGATTTACACGTACGTACACGTAAACGTACGTGTAGTAGAAGATGAACTGAATCAGATCATTATCAAAGCTGAAATAGACGAATGAGCTCAGTTTGTAGTCATAGAGGATACGACTATGAATATTTGCTGAAGGTCATATCAATACATATTGTTTAGTAAGATTCAGATAGCAGCTGTGGACGCTATAGAGGCTATAGAAACTACTTACTAGTTAGCTGTTCTAGGTAAATCAGGAGAAGTGTTACTTGCTCTAAGCAATATTAATGAGAGCAGCACGAAGAGAATTCTGCTCAAATCCTTGAAAATAAATTACACGTACGTACACGTAAACGTACGTGTAGTAGAAGATGAACATAATTAGGTTATTATCATAGGGAATAAACTCATGAGCTGAGTTTGTTGTCATAGACGGTATCACAATGAATGTTTACAGAGCAAATGATCGAGCAGTTGAAAGGGTCATATCGCGACATCACTGCTAGTAAATTCAAAATAATATAACAAGATTCAGATAGCAGCACTCCTTGAAATGATTTACACGTACGTACACGTATACGTACGTGTAGTAGAAGATGAACTGAATTAGATCATTATCAAAGCTAGAATAGACGAATAAGTTGAGTTTGTAGTCATAGAGGATACGACTATGAATATTTGCAGAGTAAAGTATCGAGCAGTTCGAAGGGCCATATCACGATATCATTGCTGTATGATTTAGATAACAGCTGTAATGCTACAGAGGCTATAAGAATTACCACTAGTTTACTGTTCTCTAGGTTATCAGGAAAAGTTAAACTGCTCTAAGCAATATTGATGAGAGCAGAACCAACGAAGAGATACTCTACTGATATCCCTAAAACAAATCTACACGTACGTACACGTATACGTACGTGTAGTTGGAGGTGAGCAGAATTAGAGGCTTATCATAGGGATAGACACATGAACTGAGTTTGTTGTCATGGACGATACGGTATGAAAGTTTGCATCGAGCGGTTCAAAGGTCATATCGCGACATCATTGCTATTCAATTCAAAAAATATAGCAAGATTCAGATAGCAGATGTGGTAGCCATAGAAGCAATAAGGACTACCCACTAGTAAACTACTCTCTAGGGCGATCAAGAGAAATAATTGAGCAGATCAAATGAAGAAATTATACTAACATTCTTCAAATAAATCACACGTACGTGTAGTAGCAGATGGACTGAATTACATGCTTACTACAGCTAGGGACGCTGTAGAGGCTATAGAAACTAACCACTAGCAAACTGTAAAATCAGGCGCAGTGATTGCTATACTCTAAGCGATATTGATAAGAGCTGATCCAACAAAAAGGATTCTTTTCATATCTGCAAAATAATTAACACGTACGTACACGTATACGTACGTGTAGATGATGATGTAAATAAAATTAGATCATTATTATAGAGATAAGACAAAAGTTGGTTTATTTTCACTGGTTAGATATAGCAATATCCAGAAAGCAGCCGTGGTAGCTATAGAAGCTATACTACCCATTAGTTAACTGTTCTAACTGTTCTCTAAGATTATCAGGGAAGTGACATCTGCTCTAAGTGATATTGATGAGAACCGACAAAGATAATTCCACTAATAATTTTGAAAAAAACTAACACGTACGTATACGTACGTGCAGGATTAGAAGAACTGAACTACTGAACTAGATCTATTATAGAAAGGGACATATATTGGCTGAGTTTTTTGTCATAGATGATACAGCTATGAAATTAGGTTCAGTTATTAGCAGTACGCTATAAAAAAACTACCTACTAGTTAACTGTTCTCTAGTTATCACCAGAAATGCCTTCTCTATGCGGTAAACGTTGAGGTATAAGTATTAGATATTAAGCAGGTAGAACGAAGTCTCCTGGGTGACATAAGAGAAATAATAAAAAGGTAAGAAACATATATAACTTTTTAAAACGATTAGAAATAAAACGATATTCTATAATTCAAATAACGAAAGTCCTCACGATTTATATATTTTACACGTACGTACACGTATACGTATACGTGTACGTACGTGTTCTAAATTAAGCTAGCTATAGATTCATAAGCAAGATATTGTTATGGACGATACAACTATGAATTTATTGCTGGGAATGTGTGTAACCTAGCTCCCTCTTCGTACAAGGAAGCACAAAAAGATAATTCACGTGTAAGAGATCAAATAATTATCTGATCAATCTCTTACATGTACGTGTCCAAAATGCTCAAGTAGAATCAACATAATCAATACTTCGCTTTTTAGCTATAAGTCATACCTCTATTCACAACCAATTTGTTTAGAAATCGTAACGGAAGAAGCCCCTCTTTATCAGAACACTGATCAATAGGTACAGGTGCTGGAATTTTGACTGGTTATATCACTACCATAGCTAGGCATAGATAACAGGATAAAGTTTGTTGTCAGACGTTAGGTCAAAAAGAGTGAAGCAATATTGATCTGAGTAGAACAAATGAGAGTTTCAACTCATAATTTATTCAAATAATTTACACGTACGTATACGTATACGTGTACGTACGTGTAATCGTTATATATATTGTTAATTTAGCTTCTAAAAGCCATATGAGTGGAATTTTCTTTTTCAAAGACTAGTCAAATATGATCGTATGAACCGATATATAATAGTAGGAAGTGTTTCTAACTGAGCGTGCTTCTAAAGGAGAAATTTATATTATGAAAAAAATACTGAATTTTAATGGAAAAAAGTCTGATATGCTTATTGAGATACAAAGATACTCTGATTCTATTCAAAGACTGTTAATTGGAGAAGTAGGAAGAACTTCTACTGTTACTTTTATGAAGTATGGCGGTATTCAGGTTGAAATTACAATGTACGCACTTCATATTGGAGAAAGTAATCATTTTCTTATCTCGGTTACGAACAAGATAACTGAAGAAGGTTATTTTTTTGTTTATGAAGGTGTATGGGACCATGAACTGGTTATTAATACACTTTATAGTTACAACCTCACATGTTTTAGAGAAGCAAATTTCAAAGACCATCGTGGAATATTGAAGGAGATTGGAGACTTAATGTACCTCGTTCTTACTGAATTTGACGGGCAATTTCTTTTGAATATTGATTATGATAACAAGGAAAAGATATTAGTGAAAAAAGATGTGTACGAAGTGCTTACAGATTTAGAATGGATTGAAGAGGTTATGGAACAAAATCTTGATACTAGTAAATGAAAGATTTCTTAAGAGTTTAAGTTACCAGTTCTAAATAATATTTAATGACTTCATTATAGTGTATCTATAAATTTAGCAGCTTTAATTCATAGTAAATCAATAGATCCAATAATCTCATATATGACAATCAAGTCTATCAATTTAATTAGTTACGAAATACTTGCTATCTGTTACGGCTTAATCATCTTATTAAAAGTATGTTCAAAGAGTTAGTGTTTTATACATATTACAATCACAAATAAAAACTCGATGTATAAGAACAAACAAAAACCATTTCATTATTTAATACAACCAAAACTGAGCTATCGTTTTGTCATTGGTTATTAAAATTAGATAGTTCATATAACCACTTTAAATTTTACGAATAAAATAGGCATATTTTAAAAAAACTTTAATAGAATAATAATGTAAAAGCAGCTGAGAAATAGCCACTTTTGATTATTAATCAAAAGTGGCTATTTCAATTTTGAATAATGAAGGGCTCTGTTAAAGATTAATGTTGAGATTTAAATCTCTGTATTCCATTTTTTAAATAACCACTATCGAAGGAAATGCTGATTTTTTCGCGTGAATTATTATAAAATACCAAAAAGGATTAACCCTACGGTATTAATACCCAAGTTACTACACATATGTACAAACCAAGAAGTATATAAAGAACGCGATGCTTGGTTTAATAAGTGAAATACAATACCAGAAACAAACAATCCGATTATAGCTAATACAAAGACCCACCAGTCATACCAACCAATCATCATCGCTACATGATAGAGAGCAAATAAGGCGGCGCTTGTTATATATGTTAACCACCTGTTGCTTACATTGAAGAATACGGTCCCGAATCCTCGAAAGAAAAACTCTTCTAAAAACGAATTAATCAACGAAATGTACAAAGCTACTAATATAAAATTAGATGCACTTACGCCAACCGAATCATTTAAGCTGGTTGTGATATTAGAAAAATCGATGAAAGGCTTTAATAAAAAATATCCACCTACGATGATCCCGTACACAAGACCCCCGTAGCTCAAGGATTTTCTAAAAGAACTCTTCGAAAACTTAAATAGACCGAGCAATTCTACTTTTTTACATTTCCACAATAAAACGAAAGGGACTAGACCGAAAAGAAAAATCTTAATAAACGATTTTGGTGCGTAACCTAGTGCCCAAACAGCGTCTACAAATGCTAAGATCATGCAACTAATAACAAAATATAAAAAAGTTAAAAAGAACCGCAAAATCAATTACTCCTTTTATAAAAATCATGAATTTTTCTATCTTAAAATTAATTTAAATATTTCAACATTAACATTCAACAGATCCTAATAATAAGGGAATAGCAGGTTGAATCTTACTCATTGCAAGCTCTTTAACTTCATCAGTGACATGTGTGTAAATTTGAGTGGTAGAGATATCTTCGTGACCTAGAAGCTCTTGAACAGTACGTAAATCTGTACCGTTTTGCATTAAACTAGTTGCGAATGAATGTCTTAGTTTGTGGGCAGAGAGCCTCTTTCCAGCAAATTGAGGATATTGTTCCAATAATGCTGTGAAAGTTTTGATTATCTATATATTTCTTGACATTATCAATGACCTGATCCGATGCATAGGGGTTAACATCTTTCAGGAGAAGGGCTGATCCCGTGAGAACTTTTTTCATATATTGCCTGATGGACTCCATATCGAATGAGACGTTTAGAACTGCCTCTAGACTTGAAGAAGAATTATTGTTGCTCCCATTTTGTAGATATTTATTTAATAGCCGCTTGGTTTCTGTAATAATGTCCCTACAATGCTCTTTCACGTGAGTAAGCAAGGCGTCAGGCTGCCGGATAAAGAAAGCAAAAAAATCAGTAACGAGTTCTTCGACTTTCTGAGAATCTCCGCTTTCGATAAAAAACAACAGTTCAAACATTCGAGTCCACTTCAGCGGAGTAATCGGATTGTTCCTCTCTGAATACACGTAACACTTGCCAAAATCGGTTATGGATCGTTCATTCAAGGCAAGGATGGATTGATGGTGTGCTTCTTGGACCCCATCAATACCTGTGAGCGGCGAGCTGATACCAATGCAGAGGTCCGCAGATTTTGCTTTATCCAGAATCATGTTTGCTGTTTGAAGAGCCATTTTCTGCAATTCTTGAATTGTGCCTTCCTTATCATGCATTAGGAAAAACATCAACTGATCCGATTGTGGATGAGGAATATACAGGCTATTTGAGAATGTAGGCAGCTCTATTCCCGAGAGCGGTTGCGGGCTATAAATCGTCATTAGAACAAGTTGCTCAGAATTAAAGATAGCGTCAAATTCAGCAGAACGAAACACAGGTTGTTTGCTAAATGCACTAGGAGTTAGCACAACATTTAATAAGGCCTGTATGTCGGCTTCAATTTTCATCTGTTCCGTTTCAACTGTTCGAAGAATGACTTCACGCTCCAAGGAGCGTTCCTGTTCAATGGCATTGATGGCCTGGTGGAGCGTGCTGTGAATCTCTTCTCTGCTAAAGGGCTTCAGCAGATAATTTACCACCTTTGCTGATATGGCCTCCTGCATATAATCGAAATCGGCATGACCGCTAATGACAATAAGCTTAATCCGCGGATATTGTTGACCTATCGTTCTAATCAATAGCTTGCCATCGACCTCAGGCATACGCATGTCCGTAAAGATGATGTCCGGCTTAGATGAATGAATCAGATCCAGAGCATCTGCACCATTATCCGCTTCGCCAAGGAGTTCAAGCGAATGATCGAAAGACTCTAATTTTTTCAACAGTCCTTTGCGTATTAACGGTTCGTCATCCACAACGATAAACGTGTACATCTTTTGGTCACCTCTTCTCCCAGTAGGCTGGAATCTCAATCGTAATTTGAGTTCCCTTATTCAGTTCAGTTTCAAATGTAAGGCCGTAGTTCTTCCCATAGTACAGCACAATTCTCGAATGCACGTTTTTGATGCCTATACTTTGCATCTGCCGCCGGCCGACGGTGACAAATTCGGGTGGCTGCAGGAGTGCTTGGCGAAGCTCTTCTGCCTGCGTCTTCGACATGCCTATCCCATCATCCTGAATTTGAAAAACGATTCGTTCCCCCTGAAAGTAACCCCTAACGGTGATGGAACCTTTCCCGCGTTTGTTTTCAAGTCCATGATAAATGGCATTTTCCACAAGGGGCTGCAGCAGCAGTTTTAACATGCGACGATTATGAATCTCCGGTTCCACATTAAGATCGAACTTGATCTTATCTCCATAACGAATTTGCTGGATTGCCATGTAGTTTTCGACATGTTTCAGCTCCTCACTGACCATAACCAATTCACTGTCTGTTTTGATGCTGTAGCGGAACATGTCTCCGAGCGACTTGGTCATCACCACGATGCTCTCGACTTCTTCGATTTCTGCAATACTATTGATCGATTCCAAGGTGTTATATAGAAAATGGGAGTTAATCTGTGCTTCAAGCGCTTTCATCTGTGAATCTAGCATAAGAATTTTGTTTTGGTAGCTCTCTCGTATATGCGTATCGATGTCTTTCATCATTTTATTGAACTCATGATACAAAATGCCAATCTCATCGACTTGCCAGGTTACTTGAGGTTTGATGGTTTTGAATCGGTGGGATTTAGTTTTACGCATCATTTTGGTCAATTCAATGATGGGTTTGGTAATCAGGTTCGATAAGATAAAGGAAAGCAGAAGAAAAATGACACCACAGCTCACGGCTACATAGAGGAAGAGCTTCTGCGAGATATTGTATTCCTCATACAGCCGGTTCATGGAGATGTTGGCAATGACGTTCCAGTTACGTCCTGGCACCTTCTGGATTACCGTCATCATGTTATCCTCAATTGATTTGTACTGGACATTGCTCTCAACTTGCTGAGTTGCCGTAATAAGAGAAGAAGAAAGAGGCGTATCAAACTTATTATCGCCAGATGAATAGAGAATTTCACCAGCATCATTTGCTAAATATAGATTGGACAGACTTGGGGAAGGATCGCGGTTCAGACCGTCAAAGATGCTCATACTGCAATCCAGCATAAACACGCCAAGAAATTCGTTATTGTTTGGATCATAGAGAGCTCTGGAGAAACCAATCGATTCCTTAGAGTTAATAATGTAAGGTTTGATTCCAACTTCACCGATGTATAGATCGCCTTTACGCTGAATCGTATCCAGGTACCACTTATCGCGAAGCGCAATATAATCCAGGTGCAGATCAGTTCCGTTGCCATAACTGATCCATTTGCCATCTGGGGTGAACAGGTATAAACCATTAATGTAATTGTAGCCTAGCAGAATGTTTTCAAAGATTAGTTTCAATTTGCTGCGAATCATAAAGATTTCGTACTGGTCGTTTGTCCGGTTTAACTTAATAAGTTCGTCACTCACCGTATTGTAAACGGTTGCATTAGAGGATTGCTGAAGTAACGTTATAGAGATTCGGTCAATGTTTTGCAAGATATCTTCCATACTTTTGACTGAATTGCCGATGGTTGTTGACGCCACAAGTGAGGTTTGTTCATTTACAAGCTTCGTGTAACTGCGATAAGAACTGACAGAAACAACGACAATGGGCACAATCGACACGAGGACGAGAACCAGAAAAAGTTTAGTTTTAATGTTGAACAGAAACATACATGCTCCTCTCGTTATTGTCAAATCTAAAAAAAGTGCACCAAACAAACCAAAGCAAATGCACTTACGCCCACCGTATGATGAGAATGTACACAAAGCAAGAATAACATGAATTGGGGGAATGACAAGATGAAAAAAAGAAAACGATTCTGGCCCTTGGCTTTAATGCTCATGATTTTTCTGAGTGCATGTAGCTCTGGAACCCAGGAAAATAGCGGAACTGATAATAGCAATGGAGGAACAGACGAGTCAGGAAAGGCGATTACATTAACGATGATGCTTTCGGGTAACAAAGCCTCTGAGGGAGAGGATTTTGAGTTAGAAACCTTACCACGCTTAGTCAAGGAAAAGTTTCCGAATAGTAAACTGGAAGTGCAGAAACTGCCGGATGACCAGTACAACACTTCCGTGCGAACCAAACTTGCAGCCGGACAGGGACCGGACATTTTCTGGATATTTCCGAAGAACGCAGCTGGCGGCGTTAATGACCTCGCTAAAGCAGGATTCGCTGCAGATCTATCCGACCTAACGTTCTGGAATGATATCAGTCAGGGAGCTAAGGAAGACATGTCCTACGAAGGAAAACCCTATGGAGTGGCTGAAGGATTGGATTTTCTGGGTGTTTACTACAACAAGGAATTGTTAGAACAGGTGGGGTATACCCAATTTCCGAAGGATTGGCCCTCTTTTCTGGAATTGTGCCAAAAGCTGCAAGCTGCAGGCGTAACTCCAATTGCAATGGGTGATAAAGACCCATGGATGATTCAGTTTGGCATGTATCCGATTGCAGCTAATGTCGTGTATCCGGATGAGATGGACTTTGATGTGAAACTGCAAAATGGTGAAAAATCATTGACTGATCCAAAGTGGATACAAACGATTTCCAAATATAAAGAACTCTATGATAAGGACTACGTGGTTAAAAACTCGCTTGGCATTGGAAGTGCCCAATCTGCACAGTTGTTCATTGATGGAAAAGCAGCCATGACCTTTACCGGAACGTGGGATTATGCGTCCATGATCTCCAAAGGAGCAGCTGAATTTACACGTGGATTTGCCTCTTTGCCGGGGAATGAGCCTGGACAGCCGGTGTTTGTTTCGGCGGCAACGTCAGCCGGATACGCTTTGAACGCAAAATCTGCGAATCTGGAAGCAGCAAAAGAAGTGCTGAACTACCTGTTCGACGGTGAATCAGACCTTTTCAAAGCGTTTGTGGAAGCAAACAGTTCCATCAGCGTGTATAAAGATGTAGAGCTTGAGAACGAATTGTTCAAGGAAGTCAACGACAACTATCAACAAACTGGAAATTCCGTCTATTTCAGCAACCAGATGTGGCCAGCAGGAGTGTCAGATGTTATGCAATCAAAGTTTGCCGAAGTCATTGCAGGTCAGAAAACAACACCTGAGGATGTGGCAAATGCTATGGAAACCAAGTTCAGAGAGCTGTGGAAAAACTAGAATGATGCTGTCTGTCGCAAAGGGAAGTAAAGATAGTCTTTCTTCCCTTGCTGCAGGCCTTCTTGGAAAGGATGGAGCAAGATGAGCTCTACTGTAATGAAAAAGTCAATGTACTGGTTTGCCTTGCCGGCATTAATAATCTATTTGACCTTCTGGATCTTCCCAATCCTTCGGTTGTTCCAGTACAGCATAACGGATTATAACGGATATGCCCAAGCCTACAATTATATCGGATTCGACAATTATAAGGATTTGTTCGGCAGTGATATTCTTGGCATTTCATTAAAAAACACACTGATCTATACGTTTGTCACTGTGATTGCAGGCAATATTATCGGTTTAGCACTGGCTCTGCTTTTAAATATGAAAATAAGAGGAATCGGGATCTATCGTTCACTGGCGTATATTCCCACATTGTTTAGTGCAATCGTAGTCGGATTTTTGTGGAGTTACGTCTATATGCCGGATTACGGGCTGATTTCTTCCTTTCTTAATAAATTGGGTATTGCAAATGAATTGAATTTTCTAGGGGATTATTCAACTGCCTTATATTCTATTATCGTCGTGGAAATCTGGAAAACTGTTGGAACAACGATGATTATTTTTTTAGCAGGACTGCAGACTGTTCCGAGCGACCTGCTGGAAGCCGGTCGAATGGATGGCTGTGGTTCCTGGAGATTATTACGGCATGTAAAGATTCCATTACTGGCAACAGCCATTACGATTAACGTTACGCTAAGTTTGATTAATGGCCTCAAAGCCTTCGATTATCCTTTTATCATGACAAATGGCGGTCCGGGCACGGCTACGAATACACTGATTTATACCATCTATAAGATGGCCTTTACGGAACAGCTTTTCGGTAAAGCTTCGGCGCTCGGTGTCATCTCCTTTGCTGTAATTATTGCCATCACTGCTGTTTTTGTGCTGAAAATGAACAAACGGGAGGTATCGGCATGATGCTTCGCAAATGGTTTGGTAAAGGATCCATTCAAATTGCTGTACTCTTCATTACAGCCCTTAATCTCATTCCGCTGATAATCGCTTTTTCAACATCGCTTCGGGATCCAAGCAATAATACGAATCCGCTGTCGTTGTTTCGGGAATTATCTCTGGGAAGCTATAAGTCAGCCTTCGAACGTATGCATTTCCCTGAAGCGCTCTGGAACAGCATTGTATTGACAGGTGTTTCTGTCATATTCGTGGTTCTTTTTGCAGCCATGGCATCTTATCCGATGGCACGGTTGAGAACAAAAGTAAGCAAATTCATGTATTTGTTTTTCTTGTCCGGACTCGTGGTACCTGCACAGATGGTATTGATCCCGATCGTACAGATGATCAATGCACTTCATATCCCGACGAATCAATACACGCCCATCTTCATGTTTATTACGTGCAGTCTTCCATTCTCAACTTTCCTGTATACCGGCTTCATTCGAAGTGGTGTTCCTGAAGAGGTGGAGGAAGCTGCACACATCGATGGGGCAGGATTGTTTCAGCGTTTCTGGAAAGTAGTATTTCCCTTGCTCATTCCGGTGACCGTATCAGTTATCATTACGCAAGGTGTCTGGATTTGGAATGATTACTTCTTCAATATGATCTTCATCTCGGGAGCAGATGACTCTCCATTGCCACTTGCCATGCTTGGATTTCTTGGGGATCAACAAAACCCCACGCAGTGGAATGTGTTGTTCGCAGCGTGCTTTCTGTGTGCTCTGCCGCTGTTACTCGCGTTTTTGTTCTTACAAAAATATTTTATTGGTGGCATGACCGTCGGGGCGGTCAAAGGATAGGGAGGATAAGTCTATGAATGAAAATATGATAGAAACGACCTGGTTAGAGCAAGCAAAGCAGCTTACTCCTCAACTTCATCAAAAGAAAATTTATCCGGAACGTGTGGTAAATGTGGTTCAAGATGAGGATGCTTTCCAAGGGTGGAGTGCCAAACCGGTTGGCCTTGCTGCTCAAGTATACGATCAGATTTTGAAAAAAGGTGATTGTATAACGCTGGATTTTGGAACTCACCATGTCGGTTATTTAACGTTATCGCTTCGGAACGTGCGGAGCAATGCCGATGCGCCACTCAGGCTTCAATTGACATTCGGTGAAATGCCATGCGAAGTTGGAGAGAATTTCAGTGAATACAAAGGATGGCTTAGCCGATCATGGCTGCAGGACGAGATCATCAATGTAGATGTTCTACCAGGAACGATTACCCTTGATCGACGCTATGCATTCCGATATCTAAAAATAGAAGTTCTTGAAACTTCAATTCGTTATGATATCCAACTTACTGATCTGTACTGCACGACAGTTACGTCTGGTGATTTGTCAGAAGTCCCCCCACTTCGACAAGACATCGAACCGGAAATGGCAAACATCGATCGGGTTGCTGTACGCACGTTGCGGGACTGCATGCAAACCGTCTTTGAAGACGGTCCCAAGCGAGATCGACGTTTATGGATCGGGGACCTTCGCCTGCAGGCCCTCGTAAACTATGAAACCTTCGGTCGTAACGACCTTGTCAAGCGATGTCTGTACCTCTTTTCCGGATCAAGGCTTAAAGGCGGTCAAATAGGAGCATGTTTATATGAGTATCCCGAGCCATACGTGGATGACACTTATCTGTATGACTACGCGCTGCTTTTCGTAGCCACTCTATACGATTATTTTGAAGCGACTGGGGATCGGGCCACTCTGGAAGAACTGTGGCCAGTAGCGTACGATCAGATTCACATTGCACTCGCAAGACTAGATGAGCAGGGGCTTGTACAAGACGATGACACATGGTATTGCTTTCTGGATTGGCATGATGAACTCAACAAGCAGGCTGGAGCTCAGGCGGTGCTCATCTACAGCATGCGAAGAGGCTTGAAAATTGCTTGTGAACTTAAAAAGACAGAGCAGGTGGCTTGGATTAACGTTCAAATCCAGAAAGCTACGAATGCAGCACTTGCATATTTATGGGACGAAGAACAGAAGTATTTCGTTAGTGGGAAAGAGAGACAGGTGTCTTGGGCATCTCAGGTATGGATGATCCTAGCAGAGGTTATTGATGCACCTAGCGCAGCAACATTGCTCGGACGACTGGAGCATCATACGAAAGCTATTGGCATGACTACCCCATATATGGTTCATCACTACGTCGATGCACTTTTATTGTGCGGAGAAAAAGAAAAGGCATATGAGCAAATTCGAACATATTGGGGAGGGATGTTGAAAGACGGAGCGGATACCTTTTGGGAATTATATGATCCGAACGATAAGACATATTCTCCTTACGGCAGCAATTTGGTCAATAGCTACTGTCATGCTTGGAGCTGTACACCGAGTTATTTTATCAGACATATGTAGCTATAAAATCGTATATTCTCAAAAGTTCAATTAAATTAGATTAGATATAATCTTATTTTCGTAACTACTTTGTTCTTAATAGTTGCGGTAGAACGATCGGCATTTGATATAGAGGAGAAACGGCATCTGATTTTTCGATGTCGTTTCTTTCTTTATATTATTTATATTGTATAAATGAAAAAGAAAATTGAGAGCGTATCAAACAAACGATGTTGGTTAATTTATTAAAAATTAACGAGGTGAATCAATGTTATAAGACTATCCCTTGCTGTGACAAGGTTGCTTCGACTTAAAAGTTTGTTTTCCCTTCTCCTGCAAGATTGATATGACTCATTGCAACAACTACTAAGCGAAAAGCGTTATAAGTTCACTAATTATATTTTTACAGTATATGAAAAATTAGAAATAGAATAAATATATCCGTACCTAGCTGATTTTTCCTGTCCTAAAAATTTTCAGTATGTCGAAATGTATTAATTGATCGATTTATTAAATCTAACTAGAATCCCAATACTAATCTTTACCACGTTGAAAAGAGCAAGATTTCTACTCTCCTCTTCGCTATTCATGATTTTATATAATGTGACAGTAATATAGATCTCACAATATACCGAACGAAAGAAAGTAAATGAAATAAACCATAACTCACTATTTGAAATATCTTAATCAAACTAGTGAGCAGCAGAATAAAATGATATGAAATAGGATATATATGAGATTAAGAACGTATATTTGGAGGATACCGGATGAAGAGAAGAGATGCATGGAAAACCGAGGAGGATATATTGCTTTTGCAAACAGTAATATCATATATATCTAACGGTAAAACACAATTAGATGCATTTGAATATGTAGGTGAAAAGTTAAATCGATCGGCTGCTGCAGTTAGCTTCAGATGGAATGGAAAACTACGTGCTAAGTTTGATAATCAAATAAGAGAGGCAAAAAATAACAAAAAAATATTATCAGTTAAAAGAAACATTCTTAATGAGACCAAAGAAATCGATACAAATCAATTGCAATTAAATCAGATTATTTAATCTTTGATCTCCTTAAACAATGAATATGAGCAGATGCTTTGGTCGATTAAGGATTTGAGAGATAAAATAGATAGCATTGACAATGAAATAATAGAGATAAAAAATGCTAAAATAATTCTACCTAGTAATAATATAGATCTAGAGAACTTAGTAGCTCTTAAGAAGATTGTGCTAAAAACTACAGAATTATTAGAAAAAGAAACGAAAAGAACTGCAATTTAAATTGTGGTTCTTTCATTTGTTGACTAGTAAGTGTATGAATATAAACGTCAACATGTGAGTGTTAAATGATATACTATAAGTAGCGAGATATTTACAAGGATGGTGAATAAAATGAAGATTCCAAATGAATCACCCATCACATATAAAGAATACTTAGAGATGAAAAGTGCATCAAATAAATTGTTAGAATATATCGATGGCGTTGTTTACATGTCGCCATCTCCTAGTACGAGTCACCAGCGTATTTCTATGAAATTAAGTGTTCAGTTAGGTAGTTTGTTAATGGGAAAAGAATGCGAAGTATTAGCAGCCCCTTTTGATGTTGTTCTGTCTGACGAAGAAAACAATCAGAAAGTCGTAATTCCTGATTTATCTGTTATTTGTGATCCTTCTGGGTTTGACGAACAGCGATATGTTGGCGTTCCTAAACTGATCATTGAGATCATTAGCCCATCTAATCAAGCTCACGATTTAGTATTTAAGCTGAATCTTTATCAAAAATATAAAGTTCAAGAATATTGGATTGTTAATCCTCTTCAAAAGTATGTACAGGTGTTTACTTTAAATGAAGATGGTCAATATGAAATTTTGGCAAATGAGAAAAGTGGAACGATTCGTTCCTTGGTAGTCCCAGGATTTGAATTAGACGTTGAAAAAACTTTTGATTTTTAAGTAATTTAAAAGATAAGATCAACTTAAGACTCCTGCTCTCAAGAGCAATAATTCTTGACGGCTAGGAGTCTTGTTAGTATGGATTGTCTACACTTAGTTGAACAGAAAAAATAAGGGCTAGTAGAATAAAGAGAATACGATTAGGATCGGATCTACTATGCCAAAGCAAAGATGCACGTTTGCAGCAGATTTCAAAAGACAAATGGTTCAGTTATATGAAACCGGAAAGCCAAAAGCAACTATTGTGAGAGAGTATGAGCTTAGTCCATCTGCACTTGATTGTTGGATCAAAGAAGCTCAAACCTCAGGTTCTGTTGAAGAAAATGAACTCATCGCTCTTCGCAAACGAGTTCAGCGGCTCGAAATGAAGAATGATATTTCAAAGCAATCCGCGCTGATCATGGGAAGCGACAACAGCGAATGCGTTGAAACGTGATTTCGATCAAACCGAAGCGAAACTCCTTGTAGTTAGCGATCGCACGTTTGTCAGAGTTCAGCACAAGTGGAACTATGCTTGTGTGCTCAATTACTTATTTAATGGACAAATTGGAGTTCCCATAATGACGCTGCTCTAATTTCTTGTGGTTTCGCCTCGGTAGAAGGCAACTTGAGCGACATTGGGTGGCTTCATACGAATGTGGAAGTGAATTTAAGAATAGATTAATCGATGAGACTCTTACGATATTCCAAATCGGGCGCTCTTTAAGGTTGAAAGGTTGTCCCTACGACAATGCCGTAGCTGAAGCCACCTACATCTTTAAAAAAAGTTGTCTGGTTTAATGTTGACAGTCCAAACGGTAACGGCAATCATTGCGCAATGGAAAAAATCATAAAGACATTATATAATGAATGTACTGTTATAAAAATAACAGCGTTGTTATCGTAGAAGACTTCCTTTTCAGGAGGTCTTTTTTCTGTATAGATATTTAGATGAATTTTGCGGTGCAGTGTGCTTGATCGTTAGACAAGTTATAACAGTTGGGGTTAGGCTCTCACTTACAGGCAAGGAGGTGAGAGCATTATGATGGAATCACTATCTTTATTGCAGGGGCTTATAGTCCTTACCTATGTTTATCTATACACATCCAGCATGATATAACATTCACCTATACCAAACTATATCTAACTCAAATATCTACTCATCAATGTTCCATAATAGTCCACTATGTTCAAAGTAACACAATATGTAGTATACACTAACCTATTATTCACTATTAATTACTACATATATACAAATGAAAATTATTACATTATAATCTACCTAACTAAATTATATTAAATTAAATGAAAGATTCGGGTCTTACACAGAGTTTAAAGATGGAGTTTGGGTATATAAGGATGGGCTGCGTTGGCTACATAAAGATGGATATCTTAAAGAACCAAATCTAATAGAGCGATTAGTTGGATTAACCTTCAAAAGAAAGATAAAGCTATTAGAAACCATAGTTAAAAACTACAAAATTATTGGAAAAAGAAACGAATAGGACCGCAGTTTAAATTGCGGTTCTTTCAATTGTTGAACAGAGGTACAAGAATACCAATAACTCATTTGCAACAAACGCACATGATTATTCTAATACTACGATTATTCTAGAATATCTAAGATAAGAGTAAGGATTATCATAATGACCAAAGTATCCTTTTATTTTTCTATTCTAGCAATTGGAAACGTTTCAAAAATGTATTGAAACGTTTTCGTCCATTATCTATTCTAAGATTTGGATTAGACACCAAATAACCTTTGGTTTTTAAGTGAGTTTAAGGGGTTAAAACTTTTATTTGTAAGCTATAAGACTCCTGCTTTCAAGAAAAATAATTCTTGATGGCCAGGAGTCTTATTATTTATGTACATAGATTGACGACCTTGGCCGGTTAAATGTTGGTATACCACTTAGTATAGTTAGCATTGGTTAATGGGTTAGCAGAGGTTATTATCTTGAATAATTGTGTTACTAGCTCTAATAAAAAAATATTGGACCTTCATTATTTAATGTTTATGCATGGCCATGCCATCCTCGGGCAGCAAAGTTTTAATTCTAAATGCCATGCGCAGACGTAGCGTTTCCTCCGGGTCTTTTAAACTCCGCCCAATAATATCTTCGCATTTTTCCAGCCGGTAGATTACTGTATTGCGATGAACGTATAACCTTTTTGCTGTTTCAGCAAGCTGACAGTGCGTTTCTAAGTAAACAGACAACGTCTGAAGCAGCATATGATGATCCTTGAGCGTTTCATCCGCGAAACCTTGCATCGTGTCAGTGTAAAATTTCCATAAATGCTCGTAAGGGATCATGCGCAATATTTCGGGTACTTCCTTCGGCTGGTATTGTTCAATAAAGCTCTTTTTGCCTGCCATACCGCCATAGTTTAATGCCTCGTTTGCTTCCTTGTAGGAGACAGGAATTTGAGCAAGAGGCTGAGCGAAGCCGCTGAGGCCAAACGACAATTCTGCTCCGTAATGCACGAAGATTTTGGACTGAAGGCTTTCCAGCAGCGCAACAAAAGAAGGTTCGATTTCCTTCCATTCTTGAACCAGCGGCATAAGAATTACGTATGTGCGCTCAAGGGTGAATAAATGTAGAGAATGGCGGAAATGTTTCAGTTCCGCTTCGAGATGCTCAGCGATCCGGTCCTGTTCAGCTTTATACTGCATAAACAAGGCTGTTTTGTTAGTGCCATCAATCTTACCAACTGCGCAGAAATAACGAAGGTCTTCGGACAGTCCAAACTCCCGCCCTCGACTTGCGATCTCCTCAGAGCTCGAGAAAGAGCCCCCCATGAATTTCGCGAAGAACTCATTTTGAATCTGACGTCGATTCTGCTTGATCGCATTCTCTTTCATCAGTTCGAATGCAATTACATTAGTAGCTTGTTCAATTGTCAGAATACGCGAACGTTCGGAAGGTTGGATGAATCCTTCAATACATAGGTAATGAAGTTGTCTGTGGGTATAGACCGGAAAAAGCGTAAACGTCTCACGTTTTTCGCCTAACAAAGAGAAGGAAGTGTATATAGAGGGTGACACAGAAAATAGATTCCCGCCGGATAGAACATTTTCGATACGGGCGGCAATGGAGGGCGTAGAAAAGCGACCGTAGATCGGCTGCTGGTATGGACCAATAAGAAGGACATGAAATCGCAACAGAGATGACAATTGATCAAGTAACTTCGGAATGCCCTGGCCGCTTATAATTTGCTGGGTAAACTGTCGATGCGTCTTCATGGCATTGTCTAGTTCAGTCGTTCGCTCGTCGAGGATATGATTCAGCGATTTGTTTACGATATCACCAAGTGATGGCTCGGCAGGGAGTTCAATTAGCGGCAGGCCAAACTTGTCCGCTAGCCGAAGCGCTAACTCGGAAATATTGCCGAGGAACCGTTTACTTTTAATGCCTAGAGCCGCGCATTCCTGAAGACTCATTTGTCTTATCAGTTCAAGAAGAGCCGGTAGATCGTCCTTAAAATGAAAGGCAGTCGTTACGAGAAATTCATTTTTTTTAAGGTAAGGTACAATATCCGGAGCATCCATCATATTGACGGTGTGGACTTCTTTATTCAAGTTTTTCCCTCCCGCTACAACGGTAGCTCCATCAAACACCGGCAACTTCAGCAGATCATCTAGTTTCATCGTTTCCGCGCTCCTTTAGTTAATATGACCAATAAATATTAAGATTCTTTTACATTTATGTGAATGATTTCCCTTTTGATTTATTTTACGATTAATTTATCGCATTGCCAAGTCAGTTAATACAACACCGGTAAGAGACTTATACTGCCGGAAGAGGGGGAGGTATTACTCATGATCGAACAGCCAAAGCCGTCAGCCTTATCCGAGCAGGTCCAAAACATGATCGAATGGCTGGCCTCGTACGGAGGAGACGGAAAAGGCGGGGTCACAAGGCTTCTGTATGACCCGGCCTGGAGAGCTGCCCAGCAAGCAATCAAGTCTAAAATGGAAGAACTCGGGCTGTTGGCCCGCTACGACGATGCTGGAAACTTGTTCGGCCGGATCGATGGTCACGATTCAAAAGCACCGGTCATATTGACGGGTTCACATATCGACACGGTAATTGGCGGTGGAAAGTATGACGGAGCTTACGGAATCATCGCCGCGCTGATTGCCGTGGAATATTTGAAGACATATTACGGTTTGCCGATCAAACCAATTGAGGTTGTGTCGTTATGCGAAGAAGAAGGCAGCCGCTTTCCGATAACCTACTGGGGCTCAGGCAGTATTACTGGAGTGAAAAAACGCGAGATGGTTCGCGGTATCAAAGATGCAAACAACGTTCCGTTTGAACAAGCAATGCATGCTGCTGGATTTGGGACCATGCAGCACCCGGAGCCAAAGCGCATAGATCTGGAATGTTTTATTGAACTTCACATCGAGCAGGGCGAGGTGCTTGAGCGCGAGAAGAAATCCATCGGTATTGTCAGTCATATTGTCGGACAGCGCCGCTATGATATCACAGTTTTTGGAGAGAGCAATCATGCAGGCACAACGCCAATGCAGTGGCGTCACGATGCGATGTTTACCGCCGCCGAGCTAATCCGGTTGCTGATACATCGTGCGAATATGGAGAAGAGCGGACTAGTGGCTACCGTCGGAAGAATAGATGTAAAGCCCAATGTCGGAAACGTGATTGCAAGAGAAGTCACCTTTAGCTTAGACGTGCGCCACAGCGATGCAGATAAGATCCATGCATTCTGCGAAGAATGTTTCGGTGAATTTGAGAAAATTGCAGCCCAACATGGAACGAGCATCGTTTGCGAGAAATGGATGGACGAGTCACCGGTTGCCATGGATTCTAGTCTTAGCGCAGCTGCCGAAAACATTTTGAAGAAGGAAGGCATTTCGTATAAAACAATGACGAGCGGAGCTGGACATGATTCACAAGTATTTGGGACATATTGTCCGGCGGCACTACTGTTTGTACCAAGTCGTGGGGGTATCAGTCACTCACCAGAGGAATATACGAACGCGGAAGATTTGCAGCGCGGCGTACGCTTGTTAATTGCCATGCTGCATAAGCTTGCTTATTGAGTAAACCATGAGGAGGCGTTATGAGATGACGAAATATTACCAAGAAATCCAAGCACCAATAAGAACAATAATGACGCCAGGGCCGGTCGAGGTTGATCCAAGAGTGCTGCGCGCAATGGCAACGCCGATTCTAGGCCAGTTTGATCCGGAATTTACACGAATGATGAACGAAACCATGGATATGCTGCGGCAGACATTTCAGACAAACAACCAGTGGGCCTTTCCGGTCGACGGCACTTCCCGTTCTGGTTTGGAGGCTGTACTGTGCAGCCTGATCGAACCAGGCGACAAGGTACTCGTTCCAATCTTCGGCCGATTCGGCCATCTGCTAACCGAAATCGCTGAGCGTTATGGAGCCGAGCTTCATTTTATGGAGTGTCCGTGGGGAGAAGTATTCGACCAACAAGCCGTCATTGACGAGGTCCGACGGATTCAGCCCAAAATTTTGGCGATTGTACACGGGGAAACTTCAACCGGCTGCATGCAGCCACTGGACAAAATTGGACCAGCTTGTCGTAAGCTCGGTGTCTTGACAGTAGTGGATGCAGTCGCAACCATCGGCGGTACACAAGTCAAAGTGGATGAATGGCAGCTTGATGCAGTCATCGGCGGGACGCAGAAATGCATTTCTGTGCCGTCCGGCATGGCCCCGATTACATATAACGACCGAGTAGAACGTATTCTTGCAAGCCGGAAAAAAGTTGAGCGCGGCGTCGCGCTCGACAGTGACGAGAGAAATGTCGCGCAGCCGATCCGCAGCAATTATTTAGATGTAAGCCAGCTTCAGGATTACTGGGGACCTCGCAGGCTGAACCATCATACGGAAGCGACGTCCATGTTGTACGCACTTCGTGAAGGTCTACGTATCCTGCTTAGCGAAGGATTAGAAGAGCGTTTCAAAAGACATAAACTACATGAAAAAGCACTGGTGGCCGGTATACGTGGCATGGGGCTAGGGTTGTTCAACGACGTAGCGTGGAAACTGCCGGTCGTAACTTGCGTGAATATTCCAGCAGGTGTTGACGGGGAGTCCGTTCGGAGCATGCTGCTAAATCAATTTGGCATCGAGATTGCCAGTTCATTTGGGCCACTTCATGGTCAGATTTGGCGGATTGGTACGATGGGGTACAGCTGCCGAAAGGAGAACATACTCTTTGTTTTGTCAGCACTAGAAGCCGTATTAATCAGACATAATGCTCCGATCGTGATTGGTCAAGGAGTTCAAAAGGCACTTGATGTCTATGACGAAGCACAGTTAGATGTAGCGCAGAGTTAAAGGCGGATTTTGACAAAAACGAGCTGCAGAGCTACTGGCATCTTTTAAAATGCAGAAGGATTCCGGAGACCTTCCGGAATCCTTTTGCATAAATCCAGCTTCGTTGTAGAAGCGCAAAGAGCAGATTCAACGAAGTTTCATGTGGAAGGTGAAGTATGAACAATATGATCTCGCTGCGCTCATCTCTTGCAGGACTGCAGTGGCTGTTTTTCTTATTTACTAACACGGTGGTTATTCCAATTACGGTCGGGGCAGCGTTTGGACTGCCGCAAGAGAAGATTCAATTCCTAATTCAATGCTCGTTTGTTCTTACCGGGCTCGCCTGCGTGATACAAGCAGGACTCGGGCATAAAAGATCTATTATGGAAGGACAGTCGGGGCTATGGTGGAGCGTTATTCTGAGTCTCAGTGTAGCCGCACCGTCACTAGGCATTTCGCTTACAGAACTCGGAGGAAGCCTGGCAGTTGGAATCATAATCTCTGGCGTACTTACGGTCATGATCGGCGTCTGCGGACTGGCCGCTCCATTGTCAAAGCTGTTTACACCCGGCGTGATGGCTGTATTCATGCTTCTACTCGGCACCCGGCTGAACACCATTTTTCTTCAAGGCATGCTTGGTATTTCGTCTGGTTCGGCCGCGGAAACATCTGTCATTCAGCCAGGCATTTTTCTTTTAGCTGCAGCGATATCTGTTTTCGTAGCTGTCCTGTCTATTAAAGCTAGACCCTCTATTGGACAGTACGCGCTTTTAATTGGCATTTTGGGAGGATGGGCACTACATGCGCTGTTTTTTGGCACAGAAAGCAGAGCAGCAAGCTCCGGGATGCTGGATGTTTCCTGGTTTCCACTTGGCAAACCATCAGATGGCCTCAATGCTGGTGTTGTGACGATTGCGGTCATCGCCGGGCTGGTTAACGCCTCGAATACGTTTGGCGCACTAAAAGGAACGGACAGTATCTATAGGCAAGAAGCGACCGGCAGTCAGTACAGACGATCTTTTGTAATCAGCGGTGTAATGGCGGTTATTTCGGGGTTACTCGGACTTGTGCCATATGCGCCTTATGTATCGTCTGTAGGTTTTCTTGAGCAAACCCGCATCAGGGACCGTCTTCCCTTCGTCATAGGCGGTTTGCTATTCCTCGGAATTGGCTTGGTTCCAGCGGTCAGTGCCGTATTAACACAACTACCTCTTAGCATCGGTAGTGCTGTACTTTTAGTGACTTATTTGCGGCTGCTTGGCTCGTCACTGCAATATTTCGCACAGATCCACATGGATGCAGCAAACCTATACCGAACAGCTGCACCATTATTCGTCGGTATTATCATTATGGGATTGCCGTCAGAAGCTTTCTCTTCACTGCCCCCCTTACTTCGACCACTGCTCGGAAATGGGCTACTGGTCGGCATTTTACTGGCATTGGTGCTGGACTTCCTCCGCGTTTCTAAAAAGGAGCAGGCCAGAAACCTACCGAAGGTCCTGTGCGTAAAACGCAAATATCCAGATGCTGCGAAGAGCGTTGCTAGCCTTAACTCAAACACGAAAGGAGAACAATGATGAGAGGAATAGAGGAAAAAACAGAGGTATTAAAACAAAATGCAAAAACAGAAAATTCTTCATCCAGGCCCGACAACTGGGGTGCTTTCGTCGATAACTCCATTAAGCTAGAGGGCACGGGAACGGGCCGGCTCACCGGATTAACATTTGCCGTCAAAGACGTCTTTAATATCAAGAACACAACGAGCGGGGCAGGAAATCCGGATTGGCTGAGAACTCACGGGCCTGCAGAATCTACCGCTGCGGCTATCCTTTCCTTGCTGGCAAACGGAGCTAGTCTGGAAGGTACAACTCAGACCGACGAGTTAATGTATAGCCTGAATGGGGAAAATGCTCACTATGGAACTCCGGTAAACCCCGCCGCACCAGACCGTATACCTGGAGGTTCGTCAAGCGGTTCAGCCGTCGCGGTGGCAGCTGAACTGGTCGATTTTGCTATAGGAACAGATACCGGCGGTTCGGTGCGCATTCCATCATCATACTGCGGTCTGTATGGCTTTCGCCCTACGCACGGAGCAGTGTCTGCAGAAGGTGTCATTCCTTTAGCACGCAGCTTTGATACGGTTGGCTGGATGAGCCGAACTGCCAAAATAATACTGGATGTAGGCACCGTTCTACTTGAGAACGGGAAAAATCACCCATCTGGCGGGGATGCAAAGCAGTTCATGCGTTTTATCAAGGCAGAGGAGGCTTGGAGCCTGCTCGGTAGCGACGACCGGTCGCTTCTGACTACGAAGCTAACAGGGCTTGCTGACTGGCAGGATGGCGGAGCGGCAGTCGTCCGGTTAACAGGAGAAGGAGAGGACCTGACCCAATGGTCGGCAGCATTCCGGGTGCTTCAAGGGCTGGAAATTGCCCAAGAACACGGCGAATGGATAAAAAGTAAGCACCCGAAGTTCGGTCCTGGAATCGCGGAACGTTTTGAGTGGGCCAGCACGCTGAAAGAATCCGCAAGTACGGCAGAAATCGAACTACGTACCCGTATTCGTAGCAAGCTTATTGAACTGCTGGGCGAAGACGGGCTCCTGGCAATACCGACTGCACCAGGACCAGCTCCTCTGCTTGGGCTAGAAGGAATTGAAGCGGAGACTTACCGAGCAAAGACCATACAGCTGTCCTGTATCGCAGGACTTTCGGGACTGCCGCAGGTCACCATACCTGTGATACGTCAAGACGGTTTACCAATTGGACTTTCCTTTATTGGCGGTCCGAATACAGATTTGAGACTATTACAGTGGACAGTACAACATTTTATGGAAGAGGTGCGCGGATGAGACTAGCGACGATTGTACACGAAGGAAGGGAGCAAGCTGCCTTTTTAACAGATCGGGGCTTAATCCCACTGGTTTGGGTAAACGAACAGGAAGGGGCGGATTGGGAAACCGACCTATATGGGCTATTACAAAAAAACCAGCTAAAAAAACTGCTGGGCTGGTATACTGGCGGCGGGGAAAATCTTTTCACTCACCTGCCGGCTCTTGGACTTACGCAAGTCTCTTATCGCGCACTTTATCGTAAGCCTGGCAAGATTATGGGCATTGGTATGAACTATCTGGCAAAGGCAATCGAGATTTCTGGACGTCCACCTGAGGATGAGCCAGTTATTTTTCTCAAACCGGACACATCACTGATTGGCCCGGGAGAATACATCCGTCTGCCGAAAAGTGCAGGGCAAATCACAGCCGAAGCTGAGCTTGGGATTGTCATTGGCCAAACATGCAAAGAAATCAGCGAAGATGAAGCCCTGAGCGTCATTGCAGGTATTACGACTACGCTTGATATGACTGCCAAAGATATACACGCACAAAATCCGCGTTTTATGCAGCGTGCCAAAAGCTTCGATACGTTTTTCAGTCTCGGGGCTTCACTTTCTACCATTGACGAATATGCCAGTTTGTCAGAACTAGAGGTTGAAACCGTGCTAAACGGTGAGGTCGCACATAACAGCACGGTCAGCAGGATGATCTTTTCCCCTGCTTACCTTATTTCTTTCCTATCTCACGTAATGACACTGCATCCGGGTGATGTGATATTAACAGGGACACCGGGTTCAGTCGTGATTAAACAGGGCGACAAGGTGGAATGCCGAATTACCGGGCTCAAAACATTAATTAATTCGGTAGAAGTATGAATTAAATATTTGCACTTATTTACATATGAAAAGTTCAAATATAGCGCATACATTACAAATTAACATCTGATGTAATATTTTTTTAGTCATATTCCACATATGACTCGGCAATAATCTACGTTTTTGTCAATGATTTATGAAGACAAATTGATAAAATAAGAAGCAGAAACGAAAAAGAGAATTACAAGATACATAACAGGTTATGTTTTCTTACATTTATCATTTGGGATAAATGCACAAGGCGGTTTTTCATCAAATTCGCCTTGTGCACCCATTAAACGAGGGAGTTGACCGAGTATGTCTACGAATGTGGCAGATTTAGTGTTAGAAGGGTCGCAGCACCAGCAGGAAACTACCCCTGTGGATGAGTCTTTGAAACCAAAGCTGGGGAGCGACAGAAAGATTGGACCAGTCTCTTACATGTTTATGTGGATCGGCGACGGCGTGAACCTCGGCAATATGACGCTTGGGGCGAGTCTGATTGCTGCTGGAGTGGCAACGCTCAATCTGTTCCAAACGTTTGTAGCTGCGATCCTTGCAATTGGCATCATTTCCGTGGTTTTTGCCCTGAACGATCGGTTCGGATACCGGACGGGCATCCCTTATGTAGTTCAGCTGCGGATGTCATTTGGCATCAAGGGATCTATTATCTCCTCATTCCTGCGCGGAGTGCCCGCCATTGTCTGGTATGGTTTTCAGAGCTGGGTGGGGGCTACGGCGCTAAATGAGATAGTAAAGGTACTTAGCAGCGGCAGCTTCGACAGCATCCCGATTTGTTTTGTAATCTTGCAGGCAGTTCAGATTGTCCTCTCACTTTACGGATTTCATGCAATCAAGTGGGTAGAAATGCTTGCCTCCGTCGTCATCTTGCTGGCCCTCATCTACGTGTTTGGCATCTTGCTCAACTCCCACAGTACGGCGATTTCAGAACACTGGGTCAACGCAAAGGGTACATGGGGACTCCCCTTCTTCGCTTTTATTATGGTATTCCTCGGCAACTATGCAGCAATTTTCTTAAGCGCAGCGGACTATTCCCGAGAACTTAAAAGCGGCATCAGCGATAAAAAACGAAGTATGCTGTATTTCTTGCCTATCTTTATCGCCTACGGATTTGTTCTAACGATCGGGGCGATGATGGCTGCGGCAACAGGCATCTCAAACCCAGTTAAAGCATTCGCTGTGATTGTCGACAATCCGTATATTACAGTTGGAGTATCTGCATTCATCGTCATCGGTGCGGTTGCTGTCAACATGGTAGCTAACATTGTACCGCCCGCTTACGTTATTTCACTCGTTACCAAGCTGAAATACAAACCTTCCGTCATTATCACCGGATTACTAGCACTCTGCTCCTTCCCTTGGATACTCGTGCAGGACTCTTCTGCCAAAGGCCTAAATATGTTCATCCTGATGTACTCTGCATTTCTCGGACCGATCGTCGCCATTATGTTAGTGGAATACTATATTCTTCGCAAACAAGAGGTGAATACGAAAGAGTTGTACCTGGAAGATGGTGCTTTTCAAGGCTATAATCCAAGCGCCATACTTGCCATGCTTATTGGTGCAGGAGCTGCCTTTTTACTCGTCGAGATGGGCTGGATTATTGGATTTACCGTAGCCGGCACTGCATATCTTTTGCTAAGCAAATTTGCTTTCAAAGGTTCATCATTCAAAAAAGATACGATTTTTGAATAATCGAGCTAAATCCTTACATTTAGAAATCACCTATAAGGAGAGACGAGTATGGAACATTATGATCTAATGATTCTTGGCGGTAGTGTGGTACTGCCGAGCGGCGTTGATAAAGTCGATATTGGAATAAAGGATGGAAAAATCGCGGCGATTGCTGCGAATCTAGAGGGTGAAGCAAAGTCTAAGTGGGACGTATCGGGCAGTTATGTACTTCCAGGCATGATTGACGTACACGTTCATTTCAGCGAACCAGGCCGAGAACACTGGGAAGGATTTACGACCGGATCGGCTATGATGGCTGCCGGCGGCTGCACCACTTTCTTCGATATGCCGCTAAACGGCATTCCGTCTACTATAAAAGAGGAGGCGTTGCTGGATAAAGCTCGTCTCGGAAACGAAAAGTCGCTCGTCGATTTCGGTCTTTGGGGCGGACTCGTACCGGGTAACGACGATGATCTTCAGGCACTGGCAGAGTCCGGTGTTATCGGGTTCAAAGCATTCTTGTCCACGACAGGCAACAAGGAATTCGAAGCAGTGGATGATATAACGCTGCTGAACGGCATGAAAAAGATTGCGGCACTTGGCAAGGTGCTGGCTTTGCATTCCGAGAGCGCGGCGATCACCGACTGGCTAAAAACAGAAAAAGAAGCAGCGGGACTTGTCAGTGCTGACGATTATCTGGAGACGCGCCCAATTCTAGCCGAAGTTGAAGCGGTAGAACGAGCACTGCATTATTCTGAAATAACCGGCTGTGCGCTGCACTTCGTGCACATCAGCTCGGCAGCAGCCGTGGCCAAAATCGAGGCGGCGAAGAATCGCGGTATGAATGTTTCTGTCGAGACGTGCCCGCATTATCTGCTTTTTAATCACAACAGTCTGCGGGAAAGAGGCAGCATAGCCAAATGTGCACCTCCACTGCGCGAAGCGCGCGAGCAGCAGCGGCTGATCGCCTTGCTGGTGGATGGCAAATTCGATATGCTGTCGTCGGACCATTCTCCGTGTCCGTACGATATGAAGGACCCGAAAGATTATAACCTCTTCCAAGCATGGGGCGGCATTAGCGGTGGTCAGTTCACGTTGCTATCGGCACTGGAACTCGCAATAGCTCACGACATTCCGCTCACGCAGGTCGCTGCTTGGACAGCGTCAAATCCGGCCGAACGCTTCGGTCTTGCCGGCAGTAAAGGCAGTATCGCCATCGGAATGGATGCGGATCTGGCAATTGTCGATTTGAGCAAAACGTTTACTGTAACAGAAGAAAACTATTATGCGAAGCATAAACAAAGCCTATACATTGGCCATACATTCCCGTGCAGCGTAACAGGTGCCATCGTTCGTGGACATATCGTCGTTCATGAAGGCGAAGTGTCCACGGAGGATCCAGAGGGCTCCTGGCAGAAACCGTATCAGCAAATACTAGGAAAGCAGGGATCATTTTCTTAGGAATATATCTGTTCCAAACATTTAGGAACGCTAGTGAGAGTGCTTCAATAGTAGAGACGAAATGAAAATATTCACCAATGCTGCTTCGATTTGAGCGAGGTTAGCCAGCAGCTCTCCGGTTATATGAGACATGCGGATCAACGTATACCAAACTTTCCTCAAATACGATATAAGCATGACGGTCTGCGGTTTTTCCAAGTAGTTTAAGAAGCACTCTCGGAGCTGAAAGAGGCTGAGGAAAAAGAGAATGATGATAGCTTAAGGAGCTGGAAAAATCAAGGTAGAAGGGGCTAGCAATCATGATAAGCAATCTACAGTGTGTAGAGGTAGAAGTAATAGATGAGGCACTTTTACAGAACCTGAGTAATTTGTTGATTGCAGTAGTGGAAGACGGAGCTTCAATTGGATTCTTACCCCCGCTCAGCCAGAGAGTGCGCGAGCCTATTGGCGGGGGGGTCTAGATGAAGGTGTTCTCCTGTGGGTGGCCAAGGAACGGGAAGTGATCTGCGGGACCATCCAGCTGCACTTGTCATTGAAGGAGAATGGACTGCACAGAGCGGAGGTGGCCAAACTGATGGTTCATCCTGACATGCGCCAGAGAGGTATAGGCAGAGAACTTATGAGGGCTGTGGAGTCCAGGGCTATAGCAGAAGGGCGAAGCCTGCTGGTGCTGGATACTCGTTACGGTGATCCCTCTAATATACTGTACCGGTCAGAAGGATATGTGGAGGCCGGGATGATTCCCCGTTATGCAAAATCCGCAAGCGGAGACCTGGATGCGACGCTTTTCTTCTATAAAGAAATTGGAGGATCCAAGGTCGTGGCCATCTTTGTTTAATGCAGTACTCATAGTTCGAACTGGAACATAAAAGAAAACGAAAATTAAATCTGTGAAAGCCCTTTATGTACGAAATTAGCCACCCTAAATGTTAGTTGATGTCTAACATTTAGGGGTCACTTCAAAAAAGGTGGTTTTTAGTTTTAGTTTTGATTGTATTGTGAGTTTACACTACTAATTTTAATCCTGGTGACTTTAGCATGATCCTAAGAAAAGATGTAATATTAGTTGCTGGACTCAAAATTAGGAGGGAGAATTATGATGAAAAGTGGTAACAGGATATTTTGAAGGTTCTCATTTGGTTAGAAAATCAAAAATGCTGCAGTCCCCGTTACCGGTAGCTGCAGCATAAAACCAAAAGCTTACTATGAAACGTTTTTATATTCCGAGCTTACTTTTTAATTACATTTTTTTTAATGAAATTTTTCACTACGATTTCTTTTTTTATTACTTTTTTCTTTAAGGCTAGGAAGAAAAATTCCTCCAGCTCTACATTCTCGATTATCCAAGCGTCATTTTCATGATCTTCATATATATTTATTATTTGATGCTTTTCTGTTATGCATCTATCTCCCTTACTGTTCATAATAAGCCAAAAGGATGATAAATTGCTGTCCGTATAACTCTCTTTTGCGAACCAATAACCGTAGTTTGTACACTGAACAGCACTAAAAAGTTGCAGTTTCCTCTTCTTGCGATCAACCCACAGGAACGATCCGTCTGCAGATCCATCTCTAAGAATGAAATGATCATTTGAGAATCTTTTTATAATTGAATAATAATTGCCTGACAAAATATAATCTTTCCCATCCATCCGAAGCGTTGAAATACCATCATGATGCAGGATATAGACTTCTCCTTCCTTATCTAGCATAAAATGCGTTTCAAAATCAATTTCTTTAACGGGTAGAACACGTCCATTATCATTAATGTAAATAACATCATTAGCTGAATCAAAGCCGACATATTCACCTAAACTATCTGAAGCTTCCCAATTACTTCCTACAGAAATTAAATCTACTATTGTTTGCCCAGTTTCGTCATATAGTATATTCTGATAAATAAAAGAAGCTCCCTTATTTACAACCAGTTCATAAATACTTATATTCTCAAGAATCAATTGTCCTGATTGATGGTACAAGTCCCCTTGATCTGATGAACGTATACACATAAAGAAAAAGTCACTCAACCTCCTAACTTCGTTGTATTTTATCGGAATATAAATTTCTCCATCTCGCTTTACGACTCCGTACATTCCTCTTTCATCAGTCGTAGTTTGAATAGAAACTATTGAACGATCATTATGGAACGTCTCCATATGTAAGAATTCATCATATACATGTAGTAGCTCCCCATCACTTGAAATCAAAATATAACTATTTGTTGCATCTTTCGTTGAACAAAATAATAAAAAACAATCCGCATCATCAGGATAGATGTTTAATATTTCACTTACAATAAATTGCTGTCCTTCTTTGTTTGTATATCCAACCGATTTGCTTGTTACATCTATGCTGTTGTTAGAGCGTTGTTCAAAGAATTGCTTATAAATGGGCGTGATTTCCTGATTATTAGATCTAACCCATGTATTGTTTTCGTCGTAGTTTAATTTGTAACCAAGTAAATTATGCAATCTCTTCTGTGCGATGTTACATAGCATGCCTTTCTCATTTTGAAAGGTCATTTCAGATGTCCATTGTGCATAGTCTTCTAGAATTTTAATAGCTTCTTCTTTACGATAACCCATTCCAATCGCTTCCGTAGCAATCTCAATTTGCACGGATGGATTTTGTTTATAGAATAGCAGATCATCTACGACACTTTTAAAGACCTGAATATCTCTAGTGAGCTTTTTAAATACATGATTTGTTAGTTTTTTATATACATCCCCAGCTTGCTTAAAGTGTTCTTCTTGATTTAACTGCTTATACAAATCGACTAAACGAATAATTTCTGACGTTGTTTGTTCTTTCAGCATTTGTTCAGCTCCTTTTTAGGCCAAGCTAAGTTTTATTATTCTAATACTAACTCATAATAAAAAAGACAGTGTGTCCTTCAATTAAAAGATGGGTTTCTAAGAACCTATTCTTTAGAAGAACAACTGTCTATATTATATCCTATTTAAGTAGTCCAACAGCATCAACACCAAAACTCTTCATAATCTTAAGTCCTTCTTTATACTGTACATCATATGGCTGAGCATCCATCCAATGTCTTACTGTTCTGTACGGTGCATAGCCTTGTTGTAGACTGTTGTAAAACCCTGTTATTTTTGAATGGGTCGAAGCATCAAGGTCAATTACATTTCTAGCAAAGTGAATATCAAATGGGTTAAAACCTGAACGAGTAATTTGAGATTGTTCTACTATATGATGCCAATGCTTATTAGTACCAGCAGCGCCGATGTTTCTTTTTAATGTATCAAATGATTTGTAAGAGTGTTTTAGTGCATCATCTACAGCTTTTTGACCATACTTAACGATAGCTTTTTGTGCTCCATATCGAACCGCATAGCCAATAATAGCGCCAACGATTAAAGGTACAGCTGTTGGCTGAATCAGTTCATCTTCATTAGCTTGTGGCTCTATACTCTCTTCGGCTAAATTAGCTTGTGACTCTTCATTAGCCTGTGGCTCAATACTCTCTACAGCTACATTAGATTGTGGTTTCTCATTTTGCTCGAGCGATTGTTGAATTGCAAAAGCATTTTGAACAGGTAAAACAGCACTTAAAAACATTACAGCAACTAGTATTGTAATAAGATACTTTTTCACATGATTCTCCTTTTCTCCACAAAATTTTACTTCCCTACTGGAAATATATTTCTACTATACCAAAATAAAAAAAATATATTAATGGTACTTTTTTCCTGTTTGTTTCACCTGATAAAATATTCGAAGCTTCATATCTATGTATCTTTTTGTTTTACTAATGCTTTTTGCCTTGAAAGTAGGAGATAGAAGGGCTCCTACGACTATGCTATAAGGATAAAATTCATATTGATAGGAACGTATGTTTGGAATACAATGATGGCAAAGTAGTCAAAGGAGGTATTGTTATGTTACCGGATTTTGAACGGAAAGTCCTCCGTATTCTTTATAATTATGCTGGACAGCGTAGAAGGCTTCCAACGATTGATGAATTGATTATCAAGACAGGACACAATAAGCAGCGGATCCGTGAAGCCCTACTTTATCTTGAGAATGAGCATTACATATCCTGGTCCGACAAGACGGACACGAATTCTATCCTTATTTTAGAGGGATGGGAACGGCAGCCTGTTAAGCCCAGTGACTTTGACCAGCCGAGTGGCCAGATCCGAAGAAAGGATGTACACCAGGATATGAATTACTGGACATAGTATTAGGAGGGAGTATTATGAGTGGTAAGTAACAAGGCAACGGGGTATTTGAAGGATTACGTATAATTCTTCCGGAGCACAGAGAAGCATTTATGGAAAGAGAGTTTCGAAAAGGAAGAGAAGAGTCCCGCAGCTCGATTACCAAGAGCTGCAATTAACAGAGGAGTTACTAGTAAGATCATTTAATGAGCGTGTTCGGATTAGGCTTGAGCTATTTTATAAGATCGAAAACTCGAAAACCAGTATTTATAGGGAATTGTGTTTACTGTAAACGTGCTGTAGAGGGAAGTTCATCTTGTACTGCAGAAGGATGAATAAAAAGGGCAAGCACTTTATAAGATCAGGGCTGATGCTAGCAGCTCTAACGTGGCAAAGTACGCCGCATAAGTAAGAGCTGCTTGCTGACCTTGACATCATTTACACAAAATTAGGATTTTGTACATATGTCTTTAAGTAACCCTAAGAGAGCATTATGCTAACAACCTACCCCAACCCCCCACCAGTCTTTTTGGACTAGGGTTTTCTTTTTTTATTTTCTTAATTTGTGTAATAAATGACGCTACTTGCTATTATACAGATAGCATCATCTCAAGACTGGACTTAACTTCCAATGCAATTAGATTAATAATTGGCTCTAAATCTCCATTATCGGCTTGCTCCAAGGCGACATAGTAATCTTCACGTTTCTCATTACGAATGATAGCAGGAGGATAACCGTTTTTAAGTAGTATAAAGTTCATAGCAAGCCGACTGACCCTACCGTTTCCATCTGTAAATGGATGGATAGCAACGAGTTTATGATGCAGTACTGCTGCTAGTTTGACAGGATGCATGTCTAAGTTTTTATTGTACCATACAATGAGCTGTTCCATTTCATACGGCACTTGTACTGCAGGAGTATATTGATGGATATTACCGGACATAATCAGCACATGATTATCCATCTTCTTATAAACTCCAGGAGAAAAGTCAATGTCCCTTACTCCCTGAAATAGAATGGCATGAAAATCTTTAATATTGCTTTCGTTTAGATCTCTCTGTTTGATTGCGTCATTTAGGTAATCTATAGCTTCTGCATGGTTTATTATTTCTAAATGTTCTCTTAATGATTTCCCTTTTACGGTCAGTCCTTCTCTTAAGAAGAATGCTGTTTCACGATAAGTGAATGTATTGCCTTCAATTGCATTCGTATGATAAGTCCACTCTTCACGGAATTTTTGAGCAATGGTGTTCATAAGCTTGGGATTGATCGGGCGTTTTTTATCGACCTCTATTCGAAGAGCATCAATTTGATTAAACATTAGCCATTTTCCTTCCTACTTCGTATTACTAGCATTATATCAAAATAAACTCCTATCAATACTACTGCGAGCATCTTTCCTATGAAATTATGAACTGCTTAAGAACTAAATGTTCTCGTTTTGCTGAAGAAGGGGTATTAGATAGATATAAGAAGTTGGCTTTAATCCAGCTTTAAACGTACGAATGAGAATTGTACAAAAACGGGGTCACGAGCTTTCCTGCCATTGTCCAATAATGTATCTTCACAAGCACTATAATCGAATCCAAGAATTTTTATAACGGCATTATCTTCATATATGTATTTTTCTTCTTTGATCCTTGATAGTTGATTATTTGCAAGGTCTAAGTAATATTTTTCTTCTGAATTTTTGATATAAAGAACACTTACTATTTACCCATCATTCATAAAAGTTACTGGTAAGGTTTCACTTGTAATATAGGTTTTCACCCCCATCTTCACACCTTCTTTATTATTGGAAAGATAATCTGCCTTGGTAATGTAATTTAACAAGGCAAAAAGCCTTCTTATACTTAAAGTGTACAAGAAGGCAAATCAGATTGATCACTGTCACATTCACAGGAGAATCACATAAAACTTTTCTTATTTTGCTACAACATGTGCGATGATGCGATCCTCTCCGTAAGTGACAGTTACATCATAACCATCAGCAGATACATGATCAAATTTCCCCTTAACTGCACCTGCAGTGATTATAGTAATATCTTTAGAGCCATTAATCTTATAGTTAGAAAAATCTAGATGCAGACTCCCACCATCAAGATACAACATTTTACCGACATTAACTTGACTGTTATCAGAGTTCATTACCATTTCTAAAGTTCCGCTATCCATTGTAAAGTTCCTACTTAAATTCAGTGCCGCTCCATGAACGTTGACTACAATCGTACCATCCTCTTGGTATAAGTCACCTGCACCAAAAGACGATGCAGATGTAGCCTCCAGTATACCTTCCTGCAAAATTGTACCGCCTGTGTATGTGTTTTTCCCTGTCAATGTAAGTGTCCCTGTTCCTTTTTTCGTAAGCATACCGCTACCTGAAATATCGTTTCTCCACCAGTCTTGTGCATTAAACCGGCCTCTTAAAGCATCCATATCTACCGTTACATTGTCTAAAAACGCACCATATCCATCAGCTGCTGTGACTAAATCCAATCGTCCCCAACCATTTGACTCGTCTAGTACAGGGTAACCAGAGTCAATTGATGTAGTATATAACACTTCTCTACGCTGTTCATCCGATAAATACGGTTGACGAGTTTTCAATAGAGCTTCTGCACCTTCCGGTACAACGGGAGCTAAACCCTTTATTCCAGTTTGCGGTAAACCGTAAGTGAGCTTTTCTCTATAGAAAGCTTTATTTGCTTCATGATTCTCCCATCTTGTTTCATCATATGCGCTGTCAAAATTATAATCCTCGGTTACCGTATGAGCATACTCGTACAGACTCATATTATTTGCCGCAGCGGCTGCTCCAAATACGTCCTCTGCATTCTCATACGCTTTTTCTAACAATTCTTGATTCTCTTTTTTATTAAATGCGTATGCTGCCATAGCTGTAGCTTGTATTCTTGCACCAATCACATCAAGAGGTGAGTGCATCCCGGCGACAATTCGGTTTTCACCCATTTGAGCAGCTCTCGTTAAAAATTCGGAGTATCGCTCAGGTGTAGCATGTGCAAATGGGAAAACAGATAAGTATGATGCACTTGTATGACCGCTTGGGAAACCACCATCTTTACCTCTTCCATCCTCAGCCACTCTTCTTACATAGCTAAGTGCAGGTATAACCTCAACGTTTGTTTCATACTTTTGAAAATGTTTCTCCCCAGTTTCTTTCTTTCCGCCTGAAGGTAAAGGCTCAGTTTTTTCTTCTCCTTCACCAAGCTTTTCCCAAACAGGTAATCCATTACGATCAACGATCTCTTTAACCTCTCCGTTTGAATTCATTCTCCATGGTCTAGGAGAAGAGAAGAAGTATTTCGCAGGATTAGATGAGGCAGGAGTTTTAAAACGAACTGAATCAAATAAAGCAATCATATCCGCAAGTTCGGTATTGGCCCAGTCACTTCCGATTCCCTGGCTTTCGTCTTCCACAGTCATTTCTGTCAATACGACATCCATTTCATGAATATCTCTTTCCACACTAGTCATTGGCTTGATTATATCTACATAAGTGTTAGCCAGAGGCCCAAAACCATCCATCATACTATAAACCTTATCTCTTTGGTCATCGTAGTAGGCTGCGAGTGCTTCTTCTTTCGTGCGATTTTGCGTAACTTCTTCTACATATTTTATATTCGCAACCCAGGTTGCTTTATTTCTAATCTCTTCATTCGCATATGTTTTCTTATTTTTAACTATAGCGGTTGCATCGTTTTTATATCCGTCAAAGTATACGGTCGGCCCGTCTTCATACTTTACGGCTTTTCCGCTTACTCCCTTCTTAGTTAGTGCCGTTCCATTTCTCCATTCCGGTTGGGTCATGGACCATACTTGGTCAAAACCATCCAATATCTGAATGAATGGATTCGTCGTGGCAATGCTTTTCAAAGTGTTATCTGCCGCATTTTCACCATGGTGAACTGGAGATAAAGAGGTCTTGGGCGGTGTAACGTTTAGTTTATTTGTGGTTCCTAGAGGTTTTGATGGTTTAGAACCTGCCTTAGTATTTCTTTCTAGCGCATTTACCAGTACATCGACTGCCTCTGCCCGCGTAATGGAATGAAGAGGTTTAAAACTTCCATCTGTATAGCCGGAAATAATTTTTGCTGATACTACTGCACCAACAGATCCTTTACTTTCTGCCGATATAGACGATGAATCGCTAAAGGCATCTGCAGATGCCTTATCCTCTGTAAGGTTTAAAATACTAGAGATTATCCGTGCCGCTTCTTCACGGGTTATAGATTTTTGCGGCTTGATTGTTTCATCTGTAAAGCCATTCATATATCCAGCAGCAACAGCTGCTGCTACGTCCTTGTAGTACCAGGCATTCATAGAAACGTCTGTAAAGTTTACTTTTTCTTGTTCTGAATATCCAAAAGCAGCATTCACCAAACTCATGAACTCAGCTCTACTTATCGATTTGTTCGGTTTGAAGGTATGGTCCGAATACCCACGAGCGATTCCTAGATCAATCCAAGCTTGGATTTTGCTTTCTACCGAGTGTCCCTTAATATCGTAAAATAGAACCTTCTCATTTGATGCGAAGCTTTGACCTGCAACCGACGAACTTGCCATAGATAACATTAGAAGAAATGCTAGAGATCTTTTTGATTGTTTATTCATAACCTGTAACAACACGCTCCCCTAGTGAATGTTCTAACTACACCAGCAAATGAAGAGAAATCTCAATTTCAGTTGTCTGATATGTCGTTAATTTAGCACTTTGACTTGGGGGCATCTATAGAACAAATTCCGCTTTATAGCATTTCTGTACGATATAGCAAGAGAAAATAAAGTTAATCTCAGTATATGTAAAATGAACTCCATTGTTTTGTGAAATCATACTGCTTAAAAGGTACGACTAATAGTACTCTATATAAGTTGCTGACCCCTTCAAGTAAACAATTGTTGAGGCTTTGTTCCATACTTTAATAGCTGTACTTAGTGATCCCATTTCTGACGCTGATCTTCCGATGTTAGTCATAATTAATAACTGACTTAGCAGATTCGTTGCCGCCTTAAGAATATCGTGTTCATCTGTTTTAGTATTTATCATGTTGGTGTCAATAGATCTAATAGTTTTTCACATAAACCCAAAAAAGTTGCCAATCATAGGGCAACTTTTTGCACTACATTATTAAATTTTACAAACACGGGATCACGAAGCTTTTTAGCTCTAGTCCAGTTTCGTATCTTTACCTGAGCTCCTATAATCGGTTCTAGGTAAACATAATCATCTGTTTCTCCGGTTTTAAGCTTGCTGCTGATCTTGTATAACTCTTGTTTTGCTTTGGGGGATACCCCGAATCTTATCATTCCTACAGGTTTAACTTCACCGCCTGGCTGCTTTACTCCAGCTATCCAGCCAAACTCGCTTTTGCGATATCCCATAATGACGACATCCACGTAAGTCCAGTTAATGACTTTTAGCCAGTCAGCAGAGCGTCTTCCTACATAGGTACTATCCAGTCGCTTCGCAACCATGCCCTCCATCTGGTTAACCTCCATTTGTTTGAATAAGGATTCACCTGCTCCTTGTACATATGGAGTCTTTCCCATCCTTGGATTCTTAAGTGGAATCTCCTGCAGCAGTGCCTTGCGTTCATGTAGTGGAAGCTTACGAGTATCCTGTCCATCATAGTGAAGGATATCAAATACAACGTAAGTTACGGGTAAGGTGCGGGTATATAGGTTGATCTTATCCTCTTTTCTCGCTAGAAATCTCTTCATAATAAGTTCGAAGTCTACCCTTCCTGTCTCTGAATCCACACATGCTAGCTCACCATCTAAAACAATATCCTTATCAAATGGGCTCTCTAGAAGTTCTGGATACTGTCTTAGGCATTCAGTACGGTGCCTTGTATATAGTTTGATCTTTCCTGCCTGGTTCGAATAAATCAAGCGGTGACCGTCAATCTTTGGTTCAAATATATATTGATTGTCTGAGAACGGCAATTGAGCCGTTTCCAATAACATCGAGTTAATGAACATAAATAAACACCTCAAATCAATTATACCGATTAAAAATCGGTTTAGCTGAGGTAAGTCATGGAATACTCTTTTTTTATTCAAAATAATTTTTAAGCTAGTTTGGTTTCACTGCTATATTCAGCCATGCTACGCATGTAATTGCCTGGTGTACACCCATACGTCTCCTTGAATTTTTTTATGAAATAAGCTGAAGTTCCATAGCCTACAGTGCTTGCGATTTGCTCAATCGTCATATTGTCTCTCTCGATCATTGTCTTTGCTTTTTCTAGCCGCTTGCTGGTGACATACTCCGTAAAGGTAACTCCAAGCTCTTCCTTAAAAAGTCTACTCATGTACTTTGGACTTATAAATACTTTTGCAGCTACAATATCAAGCGACAAATCTTCAGACAGATGAACTTCTATATACTGCTTGGCGAGTTCTATACTAGCAACGGATCGTTCACTTGCCCTTTTTTCTATTTTGTTCATAAACACAGCAATAGAGTCCGCGAGCCAATCTCGAAAATCCTGTACATTCTTTATCTGAAGATACTGTTGCTGATATAAATCGGTTTTTTCATCAGTAAAAGGTTTATACCGGGTACACTTGAGATAATCACAGTAAATGAACAAAATATTTGCCAGCGCAAAATGGCAATGATGAGCCGAATAATTTCCTTCATGCAAAACTTGTATCAACCGATCAACAGATTCTATTGCAAGGGCTGCCTGACGAGCTTGCAACTTATCTCTAAATTGACTGAAAAGAGACTGCGAAATTTCATCATGATTATTTTCCCTATCCAAAATTTTATGATCCTTCAAAATGGACTGTCCCGGCAAAAAATATCCATATTTCATCAACACTTCTGCTTCGTTGTAGCTAATGTGGATATCTTTTAATTCTGTAACCCAGCTTCCCCAAGATACCTTCGAATTTTGATTCCACTGATCTTCTCTTCCTGAAATAATTCTACTAGATACTCTATCTAGTATTTGGTTGTTTTGTTTATCCGTACATATAATAATCGCTATTTTGTTATTTGTGAGCATCGCTGATATTACGTGATACTTATGTAAAGGCTCCTGCAATGCTTCTATATTAAGCGAATTCATTAGATGACTGAAAAGAGGTGAATTCTGTGCCGTGACAGTTTCATCTATACTTACGAGCAGGCAGCAGTAATGTGCGCATAGAGGGGGAATAAAGAGTAATGAGATTTCTTTTGCCAACTCCTCAGAGGAATAAGAATTCCGTAACATATTCAACACCACATTATGCTTAATTACTGGGCTGTTCGTAAGTATCGTATCTTCCAAGCTACTGACCTTATTAGTCAGCTCATCAAAGGCATAATCAATTAGGCCGAGTTCATCTGTCATCAAAAGATTAGGCGAATGATCTGTGAAATGCTTGATCTTCATAACGGTTCGTTTGATCGGATGGTAGCTGACAAAAGCCAGAATTCCAGATAAAACGAATCCTATTAGGGTGGCAAATAAACTAATTCCAATTATGAGCTTCAGATTGGAATTAGACAATTTATAAAAGGTGCTTGCAGGCTCTGCACTGTAGATCTTCCAGCCGGTAGTCATAAAAGTATGATACGAAGCGATATAATCGGTATGATGAATGGTTTCTAGGAAACTTCCTGATTCGTTTTTTGACATTAGCACCTTTTGTATACCAGTGTCATGATCCCAAAGAACACCGATATTCCCCTTGCTTGTATCACTTATCGTAGTACCTGATGAATTTAAAATAAGGGTATTTTGGTAATCTGCAGGTAAAATGTCCTTAACTATGGAGCTGATTGCACTCTCTTTTACATCTATAGCAATCAAGAGTTCACTTAGCTGACCGGAGGACTGAAAAGGATAGCTGTGTACATATGTAACTATTTCACTGGCATAAGTATCATGCAGATTGGAGTAGATGTCCTGAGGTACTAACCGGGCCTTAGTCCATAAACTGCTCTTGTTGCTTGTCCGCATGCCACTAACCCATTCTTCAAAATACACAAATTCACTCCCTTCATCAGCATTGAAACGGAGCCCCTGGCTGGAAGATAACATGATCCGCTGTTTTGGGTAGTAGAGGTGCACCGCATGTATAAGATCAGAGTTATTCGTCACTTTTGATTGGATTAACTCCTTAAGTTCAATTACTTCGCTACGATGATTAGCATAAGAAGAATCCGTAAATAAACGAAGGTTTACGTTTTTATCAAGTGAGATATCGAGATGAATCTGCTGAACTCTCTTTAAAACAGCAGATTCAATCGTTTGGACAGTGTTTTTCATCCTAATCTGATTTTTACTAAGCAGCTCTTCTTTGTAATTTTTCGTGAGAATAATATAGAAGGCAGAGCTTAATAACATGACAACAACAAAAACAGCAGTCACATGAGAAATAGCCAAATTAGCTAAGACGGAATTCCACTTTTTCACAATTGACCCTCCTCTCATTCTCGAGCATACCCTATACCCCAGACGAGATTCGACCGATTCAATCGCGATTTTGATTAAATGATTGTAAAATCATAGCTTTAAAAGGCCGAGGACCATCCCATTTTTATAAAAAGTGGAAATTATCATATTGATGGTTGCTATGCTGAAATGCTAGATTGAGATCGATTCATACTTTAACAGGAGAAGGATGGTGTGAAATAAGAGAATTCAGTTAATGAAGAAAGAAGGATGGGACTTGATAACGTCAATAATATTTACTGACAGCTATTAATGCACATGTAGTGAAGCTAGCACCTAAGTAAAGTATCCATGTTCAACCTTTTACTATGAGGAGGATAAAATGAATTATAAATCCAGAGTACTGCGTAACTTTCTGCTAGCACTAGTATTAATCTTGGCCATTCCTTTTAGTTCACAACGAGCCGCAGCGGCAAGCGAAATGGTAAAGTCCGGTTCCTTTAATGTGCTCAGTTACAATGTAGGAGGTCTGCCCGATATTTTCTCAAGTTCCAATCCCGAGGAATACACAGTGCAAATCTCACCAAAGCTAAATGCTTATGACATCATTAACGTGCAGGAAGATTTCAATTATCATGCAGAGTTGATCTCAATGGCAAACCATCCATACCTCACCCCAAGCAGCGGCATTGCAGGCTTCGGGAGCGGGCTTAACAGTTTATCTATATATCCTTATCGGGATTTACAGCGTATTACTTGGAATGATCGGCATGGGCTTTTTGACAGCGGAAATGATGAACTGACACCTAAGGGATTCACTTTCATGACATATGAAATTGAGCTCGGTGTCAAAATTGATGTGTATAATTTGCACGCCGATGCTGGCTCAGATGAACAGTCCCTTGCCGCACGTCGCAGCAATATTAAGCAGCTATCAAATTATATTGAGCAGCATTCGGAAGGAAATGCAGTGATTGTATTTGGCGATACCAATACAAGGTACACCCGTACAGCAGATAATATTGAGATACTGATGACACATAACGGGCTGAGAGATCCGTGGGTGGATATCGTGCGAAGCGGTCAAATTCCGCCAGACGGGGAAGCACTGACGGATGAGTCTGATGTGAACGGTCCTGGCTTTGAGATAGTAGACAAAATATTGTACCGCGGAAGCAGCGCGCTTCAATTAAACGCAGAATCCTTTCGAATTGAAGACACCTACTTTTTAACGGATACTGGAGAGCAGTTGTCTGATCATTACCCGATTACTGCTGAATTTACCTATACCACTTCTCCAAGCGTACAAATCAGCTCTAGCATAGGTGGATCTGGTGGAAAGGGATTTAATGATTTAGAACAGATTCCAGACGCAGGCATTAAGTCGGTTACCATTCAAAGTGGAAGCAGAGTAAATGGTATATCAACAACATATGGAGATGGAACAAAGCTTACACATGGCGGATCAGCCACGGCGAAGACGATAAGTTTGGCATCAAATGAATATTTGACTAAAGCTGTCATTGGAGAAGGTAGCCGTAACGGAGGACAACGGATTTTTTATTTGCAGCTTATCACAAATCTGGGGAACACAGTGACAGGCGGGCAAGCGACTACAGAGCAGATGGTTATCCAAGCTCCGAATGGCTGGTATATTGCGGGTTTCTATGGTAAAGCAGGTGATGAAATGGATCAGCTAGGTGTCATATATAAACCATTAAAATAAGTATTGGATTAATAAGCGCTCCCCTCGAATGCTTTTCGTAATTGAAAAAGAAGATATTCGCTCCGTTTCTGGAGTGTATATCTTCTCTTTTCACTTTTTCTTCAGGTATAGAAGTTACGGACTTTTGTAGGGATTAATGCATAGCTAGATTATCTAAATAGGTTGCCCCATCCGGTTTCAGATGCTCAGGATAAATGAACTATGACCCGAACTTCTGTCATCATATGCGCTCCTATCAAATGTCCTTGAATGCATTCCTTTCTATTGTCCGGTCACTGATACTGCATTCTTCCATCCCCCTAATGCAGTAATATCACATAAGCTTTTAGCGACATAAGCTTCGCACAAGAATCCAGGAATCTCTCGCCCATCCTCGAGCTCAACTTTCCCGATTCCCAGCGGAGCAGGAATAGAAGCTGCGAATTTGCCGAAGGCCGACAAAGGCATTTCCCATATCTCCAGCTGAAGCTGTGCTCCTCCTTCCGAAACTTTAATCAGCCCCGGCTTGGCAGGCATGCTGTCCAGCTTGAAAAGGCGATATTTTGGAGCGGTTAATGTCTCCATTACAAAGCGTGCACATGAAGCATGCATTTGCTTCTCAAGCGGAAAGCCCCGCATATGCAAGCCGCATACGGCAACCAGTGTAGTTTCAGTCTTTACGGAGAGCTCAGACTCTAGAGCCGGGCTACTTTCACCTTCAAATTTCCCCGCTATAAACTCAGCCAGATGTTCCTGTCCCGAAAGAGCGAAGAACGTTAGTCCGAAAGGCAAGTCCTCTGCCGCATCATCCCCAGGCATCGCAATAGCGCACAAATCCAGCAGATTGCAATGATTGGTGTAACGCCCCAGTTCACGGTTCGTGTTTAATGGATCCAGAGCCACATCTTCCCTACGCCAAGTTCCTCCGCAGGTTGGGAGAACTAACACGGCGCTATCCAGCACAGCAGCAGTCTTCTTTTTATATTGCTGCAGCAGGTGCAAAGCCTGAAATACTGAACTTGCGTCATAGTTTTTATCAGCACCAGTCCTGAGTATTTGCTCTGTTACCGGAAGAACACTGCCGGGATGATTTTCTACATAATCGCCGAGAGAAGCCCAGCGTTCCGACACCCAGGCGCTACCGTATAATAACTTGGCTGCTTCCTCGAACAAAGAGATATCAATTCGTTCAATCGAGATACCTAAGGACTCGATCCGCTGCAGTGACTCTTTCCATGCCTTCTCATACTCTGCCTCGAATGGTCCAAAAAACAGATCGGTTTGTTCGGGAATCAGCAGTTTTAGCGGTGCCTGCCTAGGCTTTAGCGGAACTACCTTCGACCAGCAGTCCTCTTCATCTACAAAGCGAACAATTCGGTCCACAGTTAGGGCATCCTGAAGCTGGTTTGTAAATACTGTGACACAATCTAGACTTGCCGAAGCAGGAACAACCCCGCCGACCGACCATGCACCAAGACTTGGTTTAAAGCCAACCAGCCGGTTCAATGCAGCCGGCACCCTTCCTGAACCAGCCGTATCCGTTCCGAGGGAAAAGGCCGCTTGGCCTCGTGCCACGGCGACAGAGGATCCGGAACTCGAACCACCGCTGATGAGCTCTGGTTTCAAGGCATTATGCGCTTCACCATAGGGGCTTCGGGTGCCGACGAGACCTGTTGCGAATTGATCCAAATTGGTTTTCCCAACAGGAATAGCCCCCGCATCAATCAATTTTTGGACGACAAAAGCGTGCTCTTTCGGTACGTATTGAAAATCCGGGCAGGCAGCAGTTGTTGGATAGCCCGCTACATCTATGTTATCTTTGACCGCAAAAGGAATGCCCCATAATGGACAATTTGCTGGGTCTATGGCTTCTAGTCGCTTAAGATAAGGTGCAATCCTTTCCATGGTGGGAGCTTCAATCCATATGTTCATCTCATGATCCGCATTAGCACGCTCTATAATCTCCTCAATGACCTGGATTGGGGTAATTTTCTGTTCTTGATAAAGGTCTTTTAAACAGGTAATGGTTAATAACTTGGGCAGGCTTGCTTTTTCTGAGAAGGTGCATATGTTTTCCATGACGCTTCCGCTCCATTCTTGTTTAACGTGTTTAACTCAATTCTCCTTATGTTTGCTAATTTTAGCCTGCATGGCATACAGCTTTATTGCCATTTCCAGCTGCAGGCGGTCGTCTGCGAGGTCAAAACTGATCTGAAGCAGCTCTTCAATCCGTTCTAGCCGGTGCATGACTGTGTTGTAGTGAGTAAATAACGCAGCCGCGGTTTTTTTCGCGTTTAAATTGTGCTCAAGATAGGTTCTGGCAGTAAGGAGCAAGGAAGCTCCATGCCTGCTATCATAAACGGTGAGAGGTTCAATATATTGATCCCGAAACGAGCTGGCTTCCTCATCGTCAGAGAGTAAATACAGCAGGCGGTAGATGCCAAGCTGTTCCATGGTAACTTGCGGCTGCCTGACTCCTGTAATTTCAGATATCAAAGCCACCTTCACTGCTTCCTGGTAGCTGTCTTGAACCTGATCAAGCGATAGAGCACCTTTCCCGGTACATAGAGAAAAAGAAGGCTCATCGGGATGAGTAAATATCAAAGCAAGCTCTTCCCTCACGGAACGGACAGTAAAATCAGCATCTGCACCGGCCGCGATGAACACAAGCTGATCCCGAATAACAACTCCATGGATATGATGTCTTTGGGTGTTCTCCGCGACATTTATGGAACGCAGATCTATCACTGCTTGTTTAAGTCTGCCCGGGTGTAGCCGCTGATCTAGCGGCCTAGCGAGTATAACGAAAATAGGTACTATATTCGGTAAACAAAAGCCACTAGTTTCTGCTCTCATGTGAATGTCCTTTTCTGTAGGAATACGGCCAAGAAGCCAATCTTGTAAAAACTGATCCACATATTTAGATTCAATCTCCCTGCGCATACGTATGGCTGAAAGCTCCATCCCAATTAAAACACTGACTCTTTCTAGAAGAAGGATATCCATCTTTGAATGCAGAATAGGACAATCCGCCGTAAACAGCACGGCAGATTGCTTACCTCCACTCGCATGGATAGGCGTTGCCCGAATGGGTAAATCCTTATGAATTACAGTAGTTTTTGAAGCCTTACCAACCCCAAGATCTATCCACTGACCAAACGGTTTTCCTTCTAGAATTTCTTTTAAGTCAGTCCCTGTTTCAGATGCATAGAGCTGACCACTGTCATCAAAAAGCGCGACAGGTCGTTTCATGATGGCTTCAAGACAAGCCATAAATTCATCCAGCGGCTTTCCTTCTAACATCAACTGTGACAACTGCTGCACGTGCTGATGCAGTGCGCTTAGCATTCCAGTCTCCTTAGCAAGCACTCTTTCCATCGTTTCCCGCTGCACTTCCGAGAACACGGTATGGGGAGGTAATTCGAAAATCGGAAAGCCATACTGTTCTGCCAGTTCAATTGCATCTTCGGGGATTTCAGACATAAAGCGTTTGGTCTTCACCCCAAGAGCGGCTACGCCCTTTTCAACTAATCTAGGGATCATGCCGGACAACATTGAAGGATTATCCCGAAAAGGATATCCCGTTGTCATCAAAAACTCGCCTGCTTGGGCCCAGTCAGTTATATCTGGAACCTCCATAACATTGGCATGGGTTACCGGATGGCAAAGTCCAGCCTCCCCTGCCCGCAGGCGTATGCCTACTAGATTCGGGAGCCTCAGAATATCAGCGCAAGTAAATTCGGTATCTGCAGATTGCAGCAGTCCATGATTGTTCATATCACATTTTCCTTTACTAACTTTGTTTTTGTCCTGGCTCTATGGCAAGGTTTTTCACGGGTTCTGCAGTTGTGAAGAAGCTTGCGGTTGTTAGCATAATGGCTAAATATGCTAAACCGCCGGTAAGCATGGACATGACAGCAGTGGACAAGAACGGGGCAAACTGGTCAACGATCAGACCAATAAAAGCACCGATCACCCAAGCGGCAAAAGCGGAAATTCGCACCGTTTGGCTGATATCGGCTTTCCTGCGAAGAAAGAGTTGATCACAAAGGATAACAGCGCCGATTGGAGGCACGATAATGCCGAGCAAATTAAGCCAGTCAAAGAAATGGTTCCATGCTCCGGATAAGGCAAAGATTGTGCCGATTACGCCAAGGACAACAGCTGTTTCCCGCATTTTACGACCCGTCAGGCTGGACCAGCCGACAGACGCGTTGTAGAGGCAGTGGGCACAGACGCTGCCCAAATTCAGGAATAGGAGGAGTATCGAAATGTAGGCAATCATACCGCCTTTGCCGGCTATATATAGAAATAGATCAGAGTTTTGGCTAGCGGTAGCTGCAATGAGGCCACCGAAAACCATGGCGATCATACAGGCAAGCGGAAATGCTGTAAACGTAGATGCCAGCGCCTGCTTTTTATTTTTAGACCAGCGATTAAAGTCAGCGGTCATCGTTCCAGAATCAGCAAATAGTGAGATAACCATCGTTACGGCAAGACCCATACTGATCATACCCGTCCCTTGAAAACCGGTGATGGAGGAGAATCCAATGTTCTTGGTTGCATCGTGGACAGCCCACAGTCCAATGAGGAAGAAAAATGGAGCTGATACTGCTCCAATATAGGTGAGTGCTTTTACGCCGAAGAGAGTTAGTACTATAAATAGTACACTGGCAATTAATGTGATGAGGAATGCGTTACTGCCAAAAGCATCATGCATACTGCTGCCAGTCATGCCGGTTTGGACTGCAAACCAGCCGATAACGAGCGTAGACAACAGGCCTGACACAACGCGGGCCCCTTTGCTACCAAAGGTAATGGCCGATTGAAGTGAAAAGTTATATCCTTTGTTCGCCGATAGCATTGCTAGAGTACCCACATAACCAAACAGAATGAGATTTCCGATCAGAATGGATAGCATCCCCGTCCAGAACCCAAGACCGCCAACGATGGTTGCCCCCGTAACTGCACTGGTCATAATCATAGGAAATCCGATCCAGATCATAGATACGGAGAAAAGACTTTTACGTGCCTTGGCAGGAACAGCGGAGTTTTCATACTCTTCTTCTAGTATCTGATTTTTCTGTTCTCTCATTGAAATCATCCCCTAATATGAAATAAGTAGATTTTATTTCACGGTCTTCTTTTGAAGCTGCCTGAGAGTGGATATTCCCTCCTCGGAGTCGGAGACGGCACCGAAAATGCCGCCCTGCATTGTGATCATATTCAGTGCCGCTTGATAATTAGCTGGATCGGTCGCTCCAGTGCAGTCCTCAAGAATAACGCACTCATATCCGCGGTCATTTGCTTCCCGCATCGTTGTGTGTACGCAAACATCTGTCGTAATTCCCGTCAAAATGAGATTCCTGATACCTTTAGTCCGAAGAATCATATCGAGATCCGTGGCGTAGAAGCATCCTTTTCCAGGTTTATCGAGGATGATTTCGCTTGGTAGTGGGGTCAATTCTTCAATAATGTTCCAACCTGGCTGATTGCGAACAAGAATTCGTCCTGTAGGTCCTTCTGAGCCAATCTCGGCACCGACTTGCTTGCTGCGCCATCTTTTGTTAGCCGGAAGGTCAGAAAGATCTTCGCGGTGCCCTTCTCGCGTATGGATAACGGTAAGCCCATCAATACTGCGAGCGCAGGTGAGCATCCGCTGAATCGGCTCGATTGCCCGCCGCGTCAAAGACAGATCATAGCCCATTTGGTCGATGTAACCGCCTTTTCCGCAAAAATCAATCTGCATATCAATAATAATAAGCGCCGTATTTTCAGCTCTTAGATCTCCATCAAATGGAAAGGAATACGGCCTCGAGATCATATGCATTAAAATCCACTCCTTAATATAAAATAAAAGAATTAATTACTTAACATATCATGTTATCTTACCTTTACTATTTGTTAAATTATATTACATATGTATAAGAATGTCATTGTAAGCTATTCATAAAAGATTTTATTTTGTTGTGTGATTTATTCACAAAACCAGCGGAAAACTAAATATTCAGGAACGAAACCTTATCTAATCACACTTTTTAGTGGCACTGATAGTAGTATGAAGTTATCTAAGTCAAACTAGAATGTAATAAAACATGACATCATCTTCATCGGATGCCAACAAGGAAATTCAACTATGAATCTAAGTAGAGGGCAGCATAGGTCAAATGCAGATTGTTTTATCTTTCAAATTTGTTATGTTCCAATTGGATAAGTTAATCTTTAAATATTTCAAGCTCAGGAAAAACCAACAAATTTATAAGGGTTTAACCGATATAGTTAGTAGAGATAGTCGCCGCGTTGGTAGGCATTCTATAAAAATTGAATTAAAAACAAACTTAAGATAGGGAGAGGTTAAGTCTTCCTTGATCGTGTTAGGAGCGAGAATAATGACCACAATAAATACTACGAAGACTTTTGAAGAATGGCTACGTACAGAAGCTAAAGAGACTATAGAAGATGTCATAATGCAAAAGGCTTTATATGAAAGTAATGAGGAGAATGATTATTTTGCTAGCATGGAGATCTTAATCCGGAAATTAAAAACTGAGATGTTTGGAGATACAATTACATTGGCTGTCGATTCATATGGAATTACAAAGAGCCAGAAAAAGAGCGATGTGCTTATTGTAACTGCAATTGTTATGGAACCTACGGAAAATGGTAGCTACCGAGCTTGTATGAATCCCGTAGATCCAACCAATATTTGGACGGTTTCTTCTATTATTTCTTCAGAACGATTTCATATCCCACTCATCAAAGGAAACCTGTTTGAAGCAGAGTATGAAGTGCAACGTCATTTTAAACATATAGATAATTTACTGAAGTTTAAACTAGAGACTTATAACGGGGTACAGGAAATATTAGTAGAACAGTTAAATCGAAGAGGGAATAAGTTATTGGCTCGTGCCGCAACAGAGCTTTTTGGTACAGATGTAGAAACAGCCATTGTAGCCAAATTTCTAGAGAACTACGGTATAATGGAACAAAAATACGAGACTGAATATGCCCAGTTAACAAACCAATATGAACAACTCGAAATGGACGAGGTTCGTTATAAAGAGAGACTACAGCAATTGAATGAGAAGCAGTTACAATGGAATCGTATTCTTGATAGAATCGACCGGAATATGCGACTTGAAGATGATAGTGAAGAGGATGTTCCTCTCCAGGTGCATAAGTGGGAACCAGAAAAAGCTGTAGAGATGCTGCAGTCTATTATTTACCACAATTCTGAGGACGATCTCTTATATGATGAAATGACCATTGAAATGTTCTTCAGAGCTTTGCAGACCAACACGCTTGTCATATTAAGCGGACCATCAGGAACCGGGAAATCAACTCTAGTTACGGAAATGGCTAATGCTATAAAAGGAGCTAAAGTCAAAATTGTTCCGATTCAGTCGGGGTGGACGGACACCCAGGATTTGATCGGTTATTTTAACCCCGTTGATAAATCATTTGTTGCTTCTCCTTTTATGGAGGCTTTAGCAGATGCCTCTCTGGACGAGGAAAAGGAACATTTACATCTGATTTGCCTAGATGAAATGAACCTTGCGCATATTGAGCATTATTTTTCCGAGTTTCTCAGTATTAGGGAACAAAAAAAGCAATATATTTCTCTTTATAATAAACGATTCTATCAGCAGGCTAAGGAATTAATTGAAAACAGTGATGATAGCCTACCTAGAGATCAACAACTTGCTGCTCTAGAATTAATCGAACGTTTTCCATATCGGTTTGAGATTCCTAAAAACGTACGATTTATAGGAACTCTTAATATGGATCATACAGTTAAGTCACTTAGTCCTAAAGTTATTGATAGAAGCTTTGTTATTGAAATTGATCATCTGGATACAAAGGAAAAAGTAAAATTAGAGAATAAAGTAAAACAAAGAAATATTTCCGGAAACATAGACGTTTCTGTGGAACAATTAAGCTCTGTTTATACTGTGGAAAATGCTTTTCTGAATGAAGCACTTGTCTTAATAGAATTATCACGTAGACTTGAGTTGATTTCCAACGCGCCATTAAATAGCCGTGGATTCAAACAACTCACAAAGTATTTGGACTTTGTCCCAAAGAAAAAATTGACTAAACAATTTCTAGAAAGATATTACGATCAGTTAATTATGACTAAAATACTTCCTAGGATTGAGTTGTCTATCCGTGACGAACAAGGAATGAATATCTTGCGTGGCTTTCATGAAGAGATTAATAAGTATCCTCGTTCTGCAAAAAAACTTGCCCGGATGCTTGAAAATAAACGAATTGTTCGATTTTGGTGATGAGCATGAAATTACATAAAATAGAAGTAAAAGAAAATAAACAACTCTTATCAACCGGAGAGTTCCAATATAACGAAGTGGAGGTCCGTATTTATGATTTGTTAGATTTTGTTAGCAATACTTACATAATGCAAGAATATAGCCGTGAACGAAAAACTTTACTACGAATTGGTGTAAAGTTAAGTGGAGCCGGTCAAGTCATTGCTAAAGATGCTTGGGGGAATAAAATTAATTTGACCCCTTCTGACCATGACTCAAATTTATGGTACGATTCTTCCCAAAGTTGGATGGAGAATGGATACGAGACGACAAAGGAAACGATATTTGGCTCAAATTCATGCGGAGAATGGGAGATTGTAGCTTATAGGATAGATGGGAGTTTTCTCGACTCAGTAAAGGTTAGAATCATTCCGAGCTTGCTATCAGATGGGCAGTATCGTGTTATGCAGTTAGAAATCAAAAAAATAATAGAGGATCTTTCTTATCGACCTGGACAGAAGGATAATCGTGTTGTCGTCCGTGAGTTGCAAATGCCCTTGTTTCCAATCGAGAAAATTCAAAGTCTGATCAATGACTGGATACAGTGGCTTAATCAAATTGAAGCCAATCCAGCAGAAATTCTTTTTTCATTGCGTGAGAGAAAAACTATCCGCCAAATGAAAAAGTGGGACAGGAAAGCGATAATTGAGCATGCAATGTTTCCGGAGAGAGAAAGGTTATCTGCTAAAGTAACAATCAAGGAGAACCATGTGCCTGAACATGGTATGATTAAATGGATGCTTGAACGTACAATTGAGCGAATTGTGCAGGAGCGGTCAACAGAAGCTTTTGCCCTTCAGCAACTCATTGAGAATCGAAAGGAACTCATAGATTCGTTTTCCAGTATAGGAGAAAACAAAAGAATTTCAGAAACATTGGATAAACGCATTAGGCGAGTAGAAAAAGACATGGTTCTTCTTACAGAGAGAAACGGGATTTGGCTACATTTAGAAAAACTCATTGAAACTTATCTGAACAGCGATCTATTTGATACCGTCGAACTAGAACCCGAATGGACACATCTTTTTTCAAGTGATCCTAAGTATTACGCCGTATTTGAAATCCATGAAAAAATGTCGGAATTGGTACCGACACTAACACCGAGAGAGCGTGAATTTGAACAAGCACTTACCAATTCTCCGCATTTGTTCGAAGTATGGATGCTCCTTCAGTTGATACGTGAGTTAGAGCGGCTACAGTTCGTATGCGAGGATATAATTGGATCTCTCGTATCACACTTTCATATGACCCATAGCTTAAGCGGTTGGAGCGGAAGATTTAAAAACAGAGACGAGGTTGTTGGTCTTTATTATGAGCCCGAGTTGATGCTCGCCGACGGGAAACTTGTAAAACCCGATTATCTGCTGCTTGTAAAGAATAGCACCGGTACTTGGCACGCTCATACTTTAGATGCCAAATATAAACCTTACTTTAATATGGATAAAAAAGTACTTGAGAAAGATATTGAGCGGTCTTGTCGGCGATATCTTAACATTGTAAAAGATAAAATCATTATGAAGAGTGCTGCATTAGTCCACATGGATCAACGAACGTGTAACTGGAATATTGAAAAAAAGGTGCTATATTCTCTTAGTCATTTTCATGTCGTACCCGGGAATACAGATGGTCTGAAGATTTATATAAAACGAATCTTTCACTACTTTGGCAAACGTTTAAACAAGTGTCCTAGTTGTGGGGAAGACGCAACTTGTATAGACCAGAAATTTTATAAACAAACATATATTTGCGAAGCATGCAATGAAGTATGGGTTAATAACACTTGTAAAAAAAAATATCATCCTAATTCAAGTGAAAATGTCAGTTTGTTAAAATATGCTTCAGGTAATTTTAATATTCGAGTCGGAAATGAATGGAATGTTTATTGTCCGGCTTGTTCAAGGGACGCTAATGGTCAGGTGATTAATTTAGATATTTTTGGTAGAACTATTGATAATATCAACTAAATAAGAATTGTTCTAAGCAGATCAAAATCTAAAATATCAGTGTAGAAAAACACGAAAAACAATCGACCCGATAATAAATAACAAGGGATGAAACCAGAAAATATGAGAAAATCCATTAATTTATCACTTATTATAGGGATCATTGTGATAGTCGTAGTTTTTAAAGGGCCACATCTTGTACAATCGCTAAATCTCCTTAGGGATCCTAGCATTGTATTAAGAGAACAAGAGTTCGATAAGCAGTCGGCATATAACATTTGTGTGGCTGCAGGAAAATCGTATGCTACGGAACCTGAACTAGCTGAGTTCGATGATATATCAGATGTGACTGTATCGGAATTGCAAGAAAAAAATTATGATATGACTGTAGGCTTCTCCGTCGCTACTGCTTTTGGAGATAGAAAAATGGTATCTATATCATGTGAATTTAAGGGAGCTAACATGGAATCATATATGTTGAACAATTAAATTAGAAAGACAGGCAGCCCGTAGTGCATGTGGTATTATCCCCTCATGGTAAACAGTGAAAAAAGAGAACATGTTACATGAACTGAACTCAAACACTGGAGAACCTGAGGGGCTCTTTTTTTACGCCGACAATGAAAAATCAAACATCTAATCGATATAATGAAGAAACGAAGAAAGAAAAACACTTTTTGTTAGCCGTTAGAAAAAGATTGGACGTACATTCGAATCAACGAGCTTATATTTGAGTATCAAGATGGGTACTTACTTCTATAGCCCTATATCTGTTGCTGCATTTTCTTCAAACAGCGAGGTATGCCTAATATACTTACGAACCATATAATCAGATTTGTGACGAGATTGCTTCATAATAGATCTCTCACTCTTTCCTAGCATAGCAGCAGTTGTCGCAAATCCAGATCGTAAGCTATGCCCCGAATAATTTTCTTCATTAAGGCCTACAGCTTCAATATATCGCTTCACTGTAATAGCCACCGCTTTATCAGATAACCTTTTTCCAGAAACCTGTCCATGCCTATTAATGGATCTAAATACTGCTCCCTCGGATATATTCGCTGCATCTAACCACTTATTAATCGCATGAACAGGACAGGTATCTTGATTCTCTCCGTATGGAATAGCAACTACTTCCTTCTTCCCTTCTTGATTCGTTTTTGAAGTCTTTAAAGAAATTACAATTCCTTCTTTAACCGGTTTAATATCCTCTACATCAATGCCAACAAGTTCGCTTCTCCTAAAAGCACCTGCAAATCCAAGTAAAAGTAACGCACGATCTCTTATTCCGAGAAGTCGATCAGGGATGACATCCAGAATCTGCTTAAGTGTATCTAGGATTATAGGATCTTTCCCCTTCTCTTCTGTTCCGATCGTACGTTTAATACCAGCCCAAACCATACGAATCTTATTGGTATTAGGCGACTCATATCCTGCAGCCGTATGCGCCTGGCTAATTGCACTTATCCTCCTTTGGATTGTACTTGCTTTCTTTCCTTCTTTAGCAAGACTCGTTAGATAGAGCGCATAAGTCTCCTCGGTAGTAGGTAACGAAGATAATCCAAAGTTTTCGCACCATGATGTAAAATGTCTCCAATCAGATTGGTAGGAACGCACGGTGTTTTTCGCTTTTGCATTAGAGACATATGTATTTGCCTCATCCATAAGAGCGTGCAATATCTCGCTTGCTTCTTGTATTCTGCTATCCTGATCTCTGGCTAAGGAAAAACCATTACTATGTATATTGTCGTTCATTATTTATCACCTCTTAATTCTCTCTTTCATCTTTTACTTTACTATTATTACTTCTCTTACTTCTTCATCATTCTCTCTTCTCCCTCTTTTTCTTTCCATTTCTAAGTTCCGATACGTTTATCTTATCGGAACTTAGAAATCTATCGTTATTATACCACCTTTCCAGGCACATTTCATGCTATATTTACCTCGTATTTTTATGTTATAGTTATACTATATATTACGGTAAACCGGTAAACTATACAACATATCAAGGGTTTACGGGTTTACCAAAAAGGAGAATTAGGGATGGCTAAAGATGATGTGAAATCATTCAAAATGGATAGTGATTTAAAAAAATTAGTAAATGAGAAGATTGCAGAATCAGGTATGGAAGGCGCTGAGTGGCTTAGGTCTCTCATGACTTTAGAAACATTACATAATATCCGTGAAACGAATCCAGAGTTGGAGTACGATTTAAAAGATCTGGAGAAACACATGAATATTATTTTTAATTTGTTTATTAGGGTTTATCAGCGTGGAGATACGGCGGTAAGTGAGAGTAAAGAGGAAGCTAAGAAGTTAGTTGATGCTTCAAAAAATGAATTGAATGATCTTAAAGATCAGGTAGCAGAACTGACAAAAGAAAACAAGAAATATGCCGAAGAGTTAGAGAGAGTTACTTTAGAGAATAAAGATCTTCAGGTTAAAATGAATCAGCATGTTAAAGCAGCAGAAACCTTGGAAGAAATGAACCGGCTCTTAACTGATAAAAATCAACTGCTGCAAAAAGAGATGAAGGCGTACGATGGTTTAACATCAGAGAATGAACAATTGAAAATTGAAATACAGAAGCTGAAGGATAAACATATAGAAGATATAAACTCTGTAGAGGAAACACTTAGTAAGCAAAAAGAGGAATTTACTCAAATTCAAAAAGAGAATGAGATGAAGATCAGAGAGGCTGAAGAAAAACTAGACCGGAAGAAATCTGAATTCACACAAGTTATGGAAAACTTAAAGCGAGAGCATGCTTTATCTTTGAAAGAAGCCATATTAGAAGAAAAAATGAATTGGCAAGAAAAGATTCAAAAAATATATGAATTAAATAATGTAAAGAAACAGGAAAATAGCAATGAAGCAATAACAGAGAAGAAAGAAACAAACAAATGAGGCTTAATGAGTTGTTCCATTAGATCTAATCCACACAATGATTTGTTATCGAATCTTTAAAGCGAGAATAGTGTCCATACATGGGTCCCGTCAGAAAAATGCGGATTTACAACGTTAAGGAAAATTGGATACAAAATAAGAGAATGCTCAACTCTAAATGTTGTGCTGCTCTTGTTTTAAATAGCGATAAATCGTAGCTCGACTAATTCCATTCATTTCAACAATTTCACTGACGTTGTTCAGATTAATATAAGTTGATTCCTCTGTTGCATTATCGACGCTTGGAAGCATTGGAGTAGTAGGTTCTGCATTAGCCAAAGAAAATACACCATCTGTATCAAAAGAAGTGGATCAGGAAAAAATAAGATTGCAACATTAGTCTCAGAAAAAGAAAATAAAACAGAAAGTCCAAACGGATATTCAGAGATTTCTGCAGTTAAATTGTCGGATAAGAATAAGTTTTCAAAGGAAAGTTGGAAAGAAGTTCTAAAAGGAATTGAAGCAGGAGAAATTATTTTGGAAGATGAATAGAACTACAAACCCTCTACGTGCAAACGAATTGCCTCCATCTTGAGTTCCTTAGAATATGTCTTAAACTTTTGACCTTTCATTGCCATGAAAAATACACCCCCTATAATTTCATCGGTTAAACCCAGGGGTTTTTCCAATGTTTATTCTAAGGGGTGCACTTCATAAAAAGTAGGGGGATTTTTATATTACAAATGCAAGTGACGTTCATATGTTTTGTATGCTTATATTCCTCTTAAAGTAAAAGAAATTGGAATTTATCCTTCTAAAAATACCATAGCGTACAATACCCACGTTTTGTCGGCAGGACCCTAAGTAGTCCACTATCATTTAAAATGACAGTGGACTTACTGTTCTTATTATTAATAATAAGGTTGGTGAATCATGAAAACTTCAAGAGAACGGGAACTATTAACAGAAAATCAACGAAATGAGTTGATGCAAATACCTGCTGACGAATGGATTTTAGGATCATACTATACGTTTTCAGAGCAGGATTTAGCCATCATTTTAAAATGAAGAAGTGAGGACAATCGCTTAAGCTTTGCCGTACAGCGGTTTTACGCTATCCAGGTTGGTCTTACACGCATCTTAAAAGCATACCACATAGCGTTATCCAGTATATTGCTCAACAAATCCATGTCCCCGCAGCAGCCATTCATTCTTATGGGCAAAAAGAAAATACATTATGGGATCACTTAAAAGAAATTCGCAAAGTGTACAGTTATCAGGAATTCACAAGTAAGGGATATCTGCAACTTTTAAAGTATCTGCTGCCCCTTGCCTTAGAGAATGGGGATTTGCTGTATTTATTAAATACATGTTTTGAATATTTATGACAACAGAAAATCATTTTTCCTGCCTTAACAACGCTTTAACGGGTTGTATGGGAAACACGAGAAATTAAATGAAAAAATTATTCACTTCACAAACATTGGGCAGGCACTTATTAAGGCAAGACAAGAGAATCTGAACGTTTTTGATGTATTAGAATCCGTGTTAGTGGGGGATACATTTGTTACATCCATTGAAGAAGCAAAGGAGCTTAGCACGACCCGGATTACGATTATTTTGATTTACTACAAAAATGATTTTACGCCCTTCGAATATATACGCCAACGCTACTACGTGTACTGGACTTTCGTTCAACAAAAGCAAACGAGCCTCTATTAGAAGCTGTTGAGCTATTACGTGAGATGAACGATTCTGGAAAACGAAAAGTACCGATCGATGCACCCATCAATTTTATTTCTGCACGTTGGAAAAAGCATTTATATGAAGATGGGTACATTAATCGTCACTATTATGAAATGGTTGTTTTAATCGAATTACGTGAACACGTGCGAGCTGGTGATATTTCTATTGAGGGAAGTAAGCAATACAGAGATTTCGAGGAGTATTTGTATACAGCTGAACAGTGGCAGGCTGATAAACAACAAACACGACTCGCTGTCCCCATTGCTTATGAAGAGTACTTGCAAGAGCAAATGGCAAGCTTAGAGAGACAGCGTTTCACTTGAAAAAGGGCGATTATCGTTGGCTCGATTAGAAAAGATTTTTCAACAGAGGCACAGACGTATAGCGTGAGTTTATATAAGCCGTTACCACGTATTAAATTAACCGATCTCTTAATGGACGTTGCACATTTAACAGGATTTCATGAGCAATTTACACATGCTTCGTCAAATCGAAAGCCCAATAAAGAGGAAACGGTGTTACTCATGGCTGCTTTAATTGGCATGGGAACAAATATTGGCTTAAGTAAAATGGCTGATGCAACGCCGGGTGTAACTATAAACAGTTGGCCATTATCGCTCATTGGCGCATGCGCGAAGATACAATGAATCGCGCACAAGCGACCTTATTGAATTATCAACACAGGTTAAAAATGGCTTCGTATTGGGGAGACGGTACGACATCTGCATCCGTAGTATACTATGCAAGTAAGCGTTTCTTCCTTACACGCAGAAGCCAATCCACATTATGGCACAGGAAAGGCACAACAATTTATCGCTTTACAAGTGACCAGTTCTCATCCTATTACACAGAATGCCTACGTTTAGCACATTCTTTACATGAAGGAATGGTGTCTGCCTCCCTCATCATGGGCAAGCTAGGATCTTATTCAAGACAAATAGTTTAGCCACAGCTTTAAGAGAAATGGGACGGATTGAAAAAACAATTTTTGTTTTAAATTATATTTCAGATGAGTCACTAAGAAGGAAAATTCAGAAGGGCTTGAACAAAGGTGAAGCTATGAATGCTTTAGCACGTGCAATTTTCTTTGGGAAACAAGGCGAGATGCGAGAACGAACAATGCAGCATCAATTATAACGTGCCAGCGTCCTAAATATCATTATCAACGCGATTAACGTATGGAATACGATTTATTTAACAGAGGCACTTAAGCGCCAAAAGAGCCAAGGACATTTCAAAGGAGAACTATTACCTCATATTTCCCCACTCGGTTGGGAGCATATTAATTTCTTAGGTGAATACCATTTTAGAGGAAAGTAGCAATAATCCAAAAGAACTTCGACCATTACGAATTCCGTAATGTTGTTAAAATAGGCGTTTCCGTCAGGAAAAATCCCTTAACGTTGTAAACCGGACCTCATACAGTACAAATTCACCTTGTAAATAACTTTTCAGTTCCCTTAAAAATAGGGAATATCCTCCTGTAAAAGGGATGAATATTAAGTTTTTTAAATTGCATCATTAATCTTTAATATTTTCATTAAATCATTCATAAAAACACAATCCCTCTCTCTTCCAATATAAATAACCGATGATTTTTAACCACCGGCTATTTATTAATTAGTTTGGTTGTTATAGGTCTAAACTTATACTTTAAGACATGATTCCAGTACACTATTTATTAGTCTGGCGTTGTGATACAAATTTGATTCCGACAACATCTCGTTGTGGGTTCCATATCCTTGATAAAACATACACTTATCAGATATGGAAGCCCACTTCTCTTTACTTAATGAACTTGTTACAGAGCTTATATGGTGGATATTAGCTTTTATACGTTTGCTAGTTTCAAGTTTATTTATATATCGCAGATAATTAACTACCTTCTCTGTATATTGTTTTTTTAATTTTTCATCAAAGTATTCAGCGTAACCTTGCTCAGATAAAAAATACTCAATTTGATCATTCGCATCTTTTAGCAGTTCTTTATCAGTTTCATATATATCTGATGTAGTTGGATTAGTGTCTAATATGATGACATCAGTTACTGAAGAACCTTCTTCCTCTAACCTTTTTGCAACTTCATAAGCTAATAGTCCCCCGGCTGAATAGCCTAGAAGCTTATAGGGTCCGGTTTTCTGTTTCTCATAAATCCAATCTACATACCAATCTAAACGATTTTCATCTTCAATAAAATCTAATCCCCAAAATGAATGTGAGTCAATATGGTTAGTCAAATTTCTAAAAATTGTAGTATCGCCTATTATAGGTGGAAAACAGAATACAGAGAATTCATTTTCTTTATTTAGTAACAAAGGCTGAATTCGAGAATCTGATTGTAATTGAATATAATTAGAGAATGACCGTATAGTAGGATGAATAAAGATTGATTGTAATTGTACATTAATTTCTAATTTCGTTTGTACCTTGCTAATCAAATCAATTACTTTTAACGAGTTGCCGCCCAAGTCAAAAAAGTTTTGAGTGACTCCGATATGCTCCATCCCCAGGACCTTTTGCCAAATCTCAGTAAGGGCAATTTCAAATGCTGTCTCGGGTGCCTGATATTCGTCTAATCCAAGGTTAGACACTACGGGATCCGGCAAAGCGTTACGATCTACTTTTCCATTAGCGGTCAGCGGCATTTCGACAACTGGGATAATAAAAGCGGGCACCATGTATCTGGGCAGCTGCTTTTCAAGATACGTCTTAATCTCATGTATATCTGCCGGTGTTTCCGTCACAACATACCCACATAAGTAAGCTTCCCCCTCCGGATCATACTTCGCCAGTACCAAGGTATCTTTTACTTGCTTGTGACCTAGGAGGACATTTTCAATTTCCCCTAGCTCAATGCGGTATCCGCGGATTTTAATTTGATGGTCTATACGCCCAAGGTATTCAAGGTTTCCATCCGGTAACCATCTTGCCAAATCTCCCGTTCGGTACATGCGTTCGTCTGGAACAAATGGGTTTGAAACAAATTTTTCTGCAGTCAGCTCTGGACGGTTTAGATATCCTCTTGCTACCCCGACACCACTGATATAAAGTTCACCCGGCACTCCTATAGGTTGCAGTTGTAGATTATTGTTTAGGATATACAATTGAGTGTTATCAATTGATTTGCCAATTGGGACACTCAATTGTATATCCTCTTCTTTATCAGCCATCCATAGTGTGCTCATAATCGTTGCTTCTGTGGGACCGTAAGCATTGATATATATATTTTTCCATTTTTGCACCAATTTTGTAGAACTTACCTCTCCTCCACATATCACATGTCGTAATGTAATCATGTTATTAATACTTAAATGTCCCAAATAAGAAGGGGGAAGCATAAGAATAGAGACTTTCTTTTTATCGATGTAGTCCTCAAAAGATGGCTTGTCCTTGATGACCTTTTCAGGAATTAAAACTAAAGTTGAACCTGTTAGTAAGCCCAAGCAAATATTCCATACTGAAGCATCAAAAGAAATACTAGCGAACTGACCTACACGGTCTTCAATGGACAATTTCAAAAGTTTCTGGCAATGCAGAATTACATTAGGTAGCCCTTTATGCTCGACCATTACGCCCTTCGGCTTCCCTGTGGTTCCGGATGTGTAAATGACATACATGCAAAACATGAAAACAAGTTATTTAGGAACGCTGAACATTATGAACAACATGAACATCTTCATTTAAACTGTTCTCTACGTTCACATGCCGCGCTGAATCACTATGCGTTTGTAAATACTTTGCTGGATGGTGATATTCATCAAGCGAACTACTACAAGAAACCATTAGAAAAGCAGCGTTACCCTGTACTCATAACAGATAGTTTAAGAAAAGCGACAGCTCACATTAGAGGGCTCTATGCAGAGGATCATAAAACATTTGGTTTGATTTGTGCTTCAGGTGCAGATGGGTTAAAAAAAGTACCCGTTATACCTTTTGGGAATCGAAATGAATTACCTAAACCAGCCACAGCCTATTTTAATTATCCTGCTAGCCCTTACTACTGTAAGAATTTGCAATATGCAGCTACAGAATTTCAAACACAAGGATTAGAGCTCGATTGTGCAATTGTTCATTGGGATGAAGATTTGTGCTGGAACGGTCAAAACTGGATAGCCACTCATACTAAAAATGGCGCAAAAAGCCCGGTACAAATGAAATTAAATACATACCGTGTCCTCTTAACGCGTGGACGCGATACAACAATTATTTATATTCCACCGAAACCACAGCTCGCTCAAACTTGGACATTGCTGAAAGAAGTATTAGAATTACCCATTCTATAACTAGAAGGGTAACCATATGACTTATACTCTTGATACAATTGAAAAATCATATAATGAATTTGAGTTGCCAAATGGTGTTCGTTATCGAACTCATACGCCCTCAAAATGAGATGTAGCTGCTCCCTCTAAGTAAATATTGACCCATGAATAGAAGAGTGGCAGCGGATCAACATAGTTAGAACTCAAGAGCCTCAAAGTAAAGTTGTTCATTAGATATAGCTTGTTGTTATTCCTTACTTTTTTGTTTTCTAATGGATGCTATCTTTTTATTAATACTTGCGATTTCACTTTCGATTTTCTCCCTTTTCTCTTTTGAGGAAGGAAAGGCATTTTCACCTAATCGAAACTTACCACGAATTACCTTATTATTTTTCGTCCTCATGATCTCTACCCCTTTATGGTAATAGGATCAGTATTTACGAATTTATGAAAACTAAACAAAAAAGGAGCCCTACTAGGCTCCTTTTTTGTTTAAATGGTACTATTTATGATCTACCTGCAAGAGTTGTAAGTCTAATAAGACTCTCTTCTTGTTCAATTAGTAATTTATCCAAGTCTTCCCGCAGTTCTTTTGTACGGATCATATTCATTTCTGCGGAAGTCCATGCCCGCGCGCTCTGTTTTTGGATTCGGTTAATATTTTTAGTAATGGCTTGCAATCGTTCATTACTTGCTTTGAGTCCTTGAGTCGAGCGTTTAGTTGAAACATTAGTTTGTTGCAACATGGCGGCGTCCCTCCTTATTTATAAGTCCTCTTTCATCTAGATGCATACAAATTCCTTTAATATAGCGATACATCTCTTTTGTCTCTATTATATCATTCATATTCATATTTGTAGACTCATAGTGAAAATTATATATCAGTATTCTTTTTGATGGCAACTCAATCCAATAACTAGCAACAGTCCTGCCTTCACGATCACTGGTTGCATATTCAATTGTGTTTTCTCCTTGTACCAATTTAATAGAAGAGTAATGTTCATAATCTGAATCATATATGTCTATTTCTCTTGGGGTCTCGGTTGTCCCCAGCTCGCAAAGTCTACGTAATAAAGTCCCTTCTAACTCAAATAAAGAAAAGTCTGTCACCACTCTAAGGTCAGAAGTGTTGAATAATCGGTCCTCAGTGCGAAGGCGGTATATCGTGCTAATCGCGTTATTAAAACCATCTTCGTTGACCTTAGCAAGCCGCTGCAGAAGCTTGATTTGCTGGTCAAGCTCATTTATCCGCTCTTCCATTTCTTTTAAATTATCATCACTTGATTGTACGGAAACCTTGAGATCTTCTATAATACCTCGATATCGTCTGTTCATATCTTTGTGTTCAGCGACCACTGCATCAAGGTTATTCTCTTTGTACATGAGCTTTACCCATTCTTGAGCATCTTTAAAAGTTAACTTATGTTCTTTGAAGTAAGGAAGAAACATGTTGTATTCCTGACGCTTAAATAGCTTGTATGCATTTGAGTTAAAATAGGGATCGTTAAGGTTTAGCATACGCATCAAATTTGCGACCATCGACATTAACAAAGAAATGGCGATAACTCCATAAGCTATTGCGGGCTGCCAAGCGGGTAATTGCAGATTTAACGTTCCGGAAATACCCCATACACCGATTAAACCCAAATATGTAATCCATGTTTGCCATTGGTTCGAGAAGAAAGAGAATACTGTATTTACACTATCCTCCGGAACCTTTTTATAGCTTGTTCCGATTAGTGATCGAATCAGCCAAATTCCAACCCATCCCTGGGCTTCACTAAAACGATTACGGCCCTTTAAAAGAGGAGCATCAAAGTTTCTCTCGATTAAATTTAGCCAAAAAAGCATCTCGCTTCGTTTTTCTGGATCTTTATCTTCACCAGGCAAAGATAGTACCTCCCTTAATCTAAAATCTACCATATTGTAGCATATACTTATAAATCACAGCTTATTTTTTGAACTCTACTCATTACACAGATAACAAAGATCCTCCATGGAGATTTAACTTTTGTAATGGGCTGTTTAATAGAAAAGATAAGTGGTCTACTTCTCTTAGGATCTCTGTAATTGAACATACTTGAAATACCCGATATCTAGCTGCTCTTCTTCATCTGGCACTAATTGAACAAACTTTTTATCCAGCGCTTTTCGTGCATAAGCTTTTTGTCTTTCCTTCATCTCTAATCTCCCTCTCTTCATTTATTTGGATAATCTATTTAAATGCACTAAAGTCAAAGTTTTACCTACGGCTCGTTATTAGACGAAAAATCACAATGCCTTGCTTAACAGTAGCTATTATCTTCCAAGCGGATTCATTTAGCTCATCCATCGTGAAATATAAAAACTCTATAAATGTCCTATTCCTGCTAACTCATCTTTAAAAAAAGGAACGATGACCTCGTTATACACATCAGAAGACAAAGCATGTATTTCACCAATCGATACCGTCCATAAATGTACTTGACTTTCACTGTGGCATGCTAGTTTATTTAAAAACTTAATATCAAACCAGAACGTTTGGGCTGGATGAAATTTTCCGCCTACATAAGTAATACATAACTTGTCTTCTTTTCGGTAAATGTCCGTTACAAAATTGGATTCATAAAAATCAGCCTCTAATCGGTATACCAATTCCTCTTGCATCCTGTGCCAGTACTGAGACTCGTCCCTCCCATCCAGTACTGTAACCTTTCCCTCTCCCTCACAGATCGCACAGTCTTCTGCTGAATTACATTCACAGGTGCGTTCAACTGTTTGATACAAACTAGAAAATTTCATGAAGTCTTTATTAAATATCATTTTCACCTCTCCTTTTCTTGTGCTACGTAGCACTCACTCTTTTGCCTACCGCATGGGATCAGGTCCCGAAAGGGCGTTTTTTCGCCTTTTAACGCGTAGCTTGGAAACAAGGGCATAGCGGTATGATCAAGGGTTTCAGCCGAAAAATTTTTTCATCTGCATTTTCTTGCTAGAAGAAGAAAAAACTTTTCGGCCCCTTGAACATGCCGCTTTAGCGACTTAGCTTTCAGGAGGTGGAGAGGTGAAGCCAGAGGCTCGGCCTCCTGGAAGGTTAGTCGCTTTGCCCTTGTTACCATGCGGAAGGCAAAAGGCGTAAAACGCTAGATTAAAAAAGAACCGGCAGCTGCCGGTTCTCCCCTTTTCCTTCTCTATATCTCTTATCCTTTGCACGATGAAGGAGCGCAGCGGATCATGGTGCTTCATCTTGCGTGGCGGCTTGATGATAAGTGGAGCAGCGCGGAACATTCATGATGCAGCCATGCCTTCTATGAACTACCCTCAAAATCCCTTAGCTTTTTGGCCCCGTGGCGCGGTGTTAAGCGACAGACAGGAACCTAGAGCGCTTTAGCCAAGACGACTTTTCCGGCTTAGGCGCTCTTGTTATCGACTGAAGTAACCCGCCAGCGGTGCGTATCCGCTCTTTAGCGGCGTAGCCGTTTTAGAGCGGGTAGTATCAGCCCACTTCACTAATTACTTAATGAAATAAACGCAGTTTATTATCTTGACTGATTTTCTTCAAAAGATCAAAAGAGAAAAACTACCACTAGCTGCTTTATTCCACTCCCTCTTAATAATTCACACTCTTTATGTAGAGATGATCTTAAAGCTGCTAACTCTTTTTACTTCCCTTATATATCAAATCTCTATATATTTAATATCCCCGGCTACTTAACAAGTCTCTCCCATAACCAATACTGTCTATATCTTTGCCTTAATATGTAGAATAGATAAACTAATACCGGAGCTTATTTACGATCCTTTTTCCACTCTAATGTATGGTGAGACTTCAAAAGTATGGGTAAGTTCAATTCGTATGCGATATATGTATGCTTTCTATTATGAAATATTCATATAGTGTATTAATCATATATCTAGTGTAAAAAGATGCTAAGCATCATCTCATTCATAGATCTATAGATGTAATTATTTTTAATCCAGTAATATTTAATACAAACAGTTCAGGTATGGTATCTTACTTTGCAGGATAGATTCATTCCTATGAAACAGATTTTTGTAAATATGAAACATTTCTATCCTGCTATACGTTAAAAGGATGAGATATTATAAACGAGGAAAGAGATTTACATGAAACGAAGTGCTCGTTACCTTAACACAACAAAAATGAAGAAAACAGGATGCCAGTAGCTTACCATAGCGGCACTTTCATGTAGTATTGATCAAGTCCCATATACAATTGGTAATGAACTACCAGGTAATAACCTTTGAAATAAGGGAGAAATCCCTGTATATGGGTTTGATCTATCACCTCCTGTTTAAGCTATAAAAACCGCAGTGTGCAATAAATTTCACAAAAGCTTATCCTTCAGGATTAGCTTTTTCTCATTCTCTATCTAGATTATTGACAGCACATAGTCTGATAGTAAATTGGCTCTATTACAAAGTAGACAACAACCAGAACTTTACGGAGGAATCTAAAATGTCGATTACAAGAAAAATTATGATTATCGTTGCTTCCATTTCCGTAGTCACGATTGGATCACTTACCGCATATAACCTTATTAATTTCAACATGACCCAAACCATTCGCGGTGATGCCGGAGAACTTCACGGACGGATAGATACAGAAAAGCCAAATACGATTAAAGAGATCAAGACAGAATCAAACGATAAGGAAATTGATAGAGTAATGGAACGCGCGTTAGCAGGGAGTACAAAAGCAACGCAAAAAGACGTGATCAGCTTAATGCATGCTATGACACACCAAAAAGTTATCTCTAACGATAAACTCAACTCAGTTCAAATGACACCAGAACGTATTAAACAACTAATCAGTATTCTAGAATCAGAAGGTACAGTCGAATGGGACCATTATAGTGAACTAATGGAGATTGCATCGAAATGGAGAGCCGGAGATTTTTTGAAGATTAACGAAGATCATAATTATTTATGTGAATTAGAGAGCAGTAACCACGTTGAAGCGGTAGCAGTAGCGACGCCAGAACAAGAAAAGGAATTTATTAAGAAAACATGGGGGTGAACCATCTATACAAGAGTAAGCCACCTTTAACATGCCCTATCACACTCCACTTTCGTTGCTTTAGATTGATTGTAGACTGAAGGTGTGTAGCCAGACAGCAAAATAAGCGTAATACCAAGCCGAAGAACGCTAGATATCTCCCAGCAGTAAAAGACTTATACAACAATGGGATTGTATCGTACGAACTGGTGAGCATCCAGACAAAGAGCTCGATAGGCACGCGTTCCGGAAAGCTAAGAAAATCCGTGATGAGCGTTCCCCCCCTGGTCTTAAACCAGTTGATATACAAAGCTACATCCCGTTATATAAATGCCCACGCCGTGAGAGATTTGAACACCCGGCCTTTTTACCTAGTCAAACACTCTACCTAGCTTAGCTAGTCTATTCATAAGAAAGATGAGAATTAAACAAGTACGATAGGAGGCTTCACCTCCGTTTACTAGAGGTTATCTAGAAATGGGTCGTAGTCCACAATTACAAACATATATAAAATAAGGCACGAGCTCTTCATACAGAGCTCGTGCCTTATTCATACTTCAATACTATTCAGGAATTTTAACCTCAATAACATGTATTTGTTGATCCTCAATGTCTGTTGTAGAAATATCATCTTCATAACTAAGTGCTATACCCGTTTGGCCATTTTCAGGAATTTTAATTTCATTAATGTTTACTTCCTGAGCTACAATCCCTGTTCCAGAAATTTTACTTTCATAAATAATACCTGTTACCGTTGCAGCTGGGTCACTCACAAACTGATAGCGACTATATTTACTTGGAGACTGAGCTCCTTGTATTGTCACATACTCAATACCATTTTTATAATTTGCAGCTGCATTAATTTCTTCTTTCAAAATAACTGTACCAGAGCCTGAAATGGTTTTATTATTCACAAGTGTAGTACCTGGCACTATTAATCTAGCGCTTGCTGCAAGATCAATGATACCATCATTATTAACTGCGTACCCAACGTTTGATAACGTTAAATCTCCCTCTTGTACAGCAATCTTTCCATGGTTATACGTTTTTCCGTTTAAACTCATGTTACCCTTACTTAAACGAAGCTCACTGTTTTCTTGGATAGTTGTCATTCCAGAAACTGATACATATCCATTATTACTTAAGTCCAGCATTTTATTAATTGTAAGATCTCCATAAACATTAACATAACCTTTAAGAGAGGTCGTATAATTCTCATTTGAACCAATGATGTTCAGCGCACCATTAAGTTCTGCATTATTTCTAATGCTAAGATTACCTTTTACATTAATGGCACCATCCTGCTGTACAAGTAAGCCGGATTTACCTTGAATAGATAAAAATCCGCGCTCTGGAACAGAAATTTCTCCACCTTGTTCTACTCTTATTGTGCTATCCGAGTATACAGAAGTCCCGTAATAAGTTTTTTGTGAATCTAGCTGCGAGTTAGTTGTAATCTTCCCACCGTTAGCTACTATGATATCTTTATTGACACTAACATATGATCCTCCGTTATCAGTTCCAACTAATTGGAGCTCTCCTCCTGAACCAATCGTAAAGTTAGAATTTGTAATAGAAAGGTATTGATTTTTTTTCAGCTCTAACAAATTGTTTAAGGTTATAGCTTCTCCGTAGTATGAAATATAAATAGGTGAGTTTTCTTCCAATGCTGCAACTACTTCAGTCCACTCGTCTGTACTAATATATTCCTGATTTGCTCCTACATTTTCAGATAATACTTGAATATTAATATTCACTTGTTGCTTACGACCATTAGCCTCAGCCGTTATATATAGATATAAATAATTTGATGTTCCGGCCATCTCTTTAAGATTTTGATCAGCCTTCGTTGTCACTTCTAGAAGGCCTTCATTACTTATTTTCGCGTCTAAATCAATATATTGTTGTTTACCATTTTCATCCCAATAGTATCCGCTAGCTTTAACTCCTTCATTCTCATATGATTCATCTTTAAAAGGAGTAAAGGTCAGTTTTAAGCCAGAATAATTATTATAATCAATTTGTACAGGTTTTTCGGATTGCCCATAAATATTCTTCTCAAATGAAGCATTTAAAGAAAGAGCATAGTTATTATATACTGCATCTCCGCTTAAGTAGCCATTTAAATAGGAATAATAATCCTCGGTTTCATCACTTGTAGCTAGTAATACTGCCTCTACCGTTCCAACTCCGCGATTCACAGCAAAAGTTTGTTCTCTAGTAGCTGCGCGTTCGTCTGTTTCTACAGCAACAGTTACAGACTCTAAATTAATTACTTGTCCATCTTCATTGAACCACTTTACAAATGAAGAATGATTACCTGTAATTACTTTAGCATCTTTATCCGTAATTGTTATTGGAACAATAATATATCCATTTACATCAACAGCATCTTCAACCTTTGCACTAGTAGCAGCCTCGGCTGAATCCCGAAGTGCATACTTCGCTGCATTATCAGCAGCCGTAATGTTTAGCATATAATTAAGATCAGCATCATAAGAAACTGATTCAGATAAAAGAACCTTAACTATACCATTTGCACCAAAGCTGTAATCTTTAACCTTATCCCCTTTGGCATCTACAAGTGATAAGCGATTTTCTGGAACATATGCTCCCTCAAGCCATAAAGCTTTAATCGTCATATCCATATAGATTGGAGTTTTATTCAAATCAACATTCCAACCGTTAAAGAAATAGCCATCTTTTGTAGGAGCGTCAACTGCTGGAGTTATCTCGCCAAGCTTTACTTTTTTAGGTTCAATTAAACTTCCGCCATCTGTATCGAAAGTAAGTGTCAATGGAGGAATATTTCCAATATACACTGTGCTTAGACCATTAAGCTCAACTCGAACAAATTGTTCACCGTTAATCTCAACAACCTCTCCAAGCGAATTCTCCTGCTCACCTTTTTTGTTTGTATGTCCGATTAGGAATACGTGCTGACTAATATCTTCGTCTGACTTCAATCCTAGATTCGCTTTAGAAAGCGTTAATGTCGTTTTTCCAACCGGATGAATTTCAGTAGATGTATTGTCTTCTGACTCTACTAATAATTTAGCATCTATTGCAAAATAATTAATAGCAAGATCAGCGGCATTTGCATCTGCAAATTCATTTTCAAGAGTTGCTGCTACATTTTCTTTTTCCTCTTGAGGAACTTCAGTCTCAGAAGCTGTTATGGAGAAAGAAACAGGATCTGTATCATTTAGAGTAATCTCATTTCCTTCCTTATCCATATAAATCACATCATCGGAAACAACAACCGGTGTACTATTTACATCCTTATTAGTAAGATATACGGACGCTATAACTGTACCCGTCGCCAAACTAGTTACTGTATCACTATATGCTCCCGTACCAGTCACCTCTGCAGTAATGACTGAGCCTACATCAAGAGATTCAACAGTATACGTGTCTGCTTCTTTTTTAAGTTTATCACTAACAAACCATTTCACAGTTTTTGTTGCATCAGATGGTGTTACAGCAACCGTTAACTCATCACCAGAACGAATAACTGCACCTGTTACTTCCTTATCGTTACGTTGAATTGTTGCATTTGTTACTTTAATCGTGGAACTACCTTCATCGTCTCCGTTACTTTCACCGCTTGGTGGTGTAGGTGCTGGTGTTGATGGTGTCGTTGGTGTTGATGGTGTTGATGGTGTTGATGGTGTTGATGGTGTTGATGGTGTTGATGGCGGTGTCGTTGGTGTTGATGGTGGTGTTGGTGCTGGTTTATCAACTTTAAGTTCAGCAGACTTTTCTAGAAAACGCTCAGTAATTACTGCTACAACTGCCCGACTTGCTTTTCCTGTAGGATTAAACGTATTTTCTGTTTCACCTTTAATAAGTCCTAATGCCACTGCTTGATATACTGCTTCCTTAGCCCAAGAACTAATTTGTTCATTATCAGCAAATAAATCGCTAGATTGATAGTTACTTAGATCATAACCCATATATGTAGTAAGAAATCTAATCATTAATACTGTAATTTGCTCACGATTCAGTAGATCATTTGGACCAAAAGTTCCATTGCCATACCCTTCAGTAAGCCCTGCCCCTTTAGCCCAAGTTATTGCATTCGCGTACCAAGCATTCGGAGGAACATCAGTAAAGCTCTGATCTTTTAGTACAACATCAGGACCATCTAACTTTTCCGATAACCGATGTAAAACAGTAATAAACATTGCTCTTGTCATTGAACCCTGTGGCTCAAATTTACTTTCTGAACTTCCTTTAAATAGCCCCGCTTGTACTACCTTTGAAATAGATTCTTCTGCCCAGTGACCTTTAATGTCACCAAAATCATTTGATTCTGCAGCAAAAACTTGTGCTGGCAACAACCCTACAAATAAGATGAATACTAATAGAGCTGCCATGTTTCTTTGAATTCTTAATCCTAAATTTCCCACCTACGCATTACCTCCCAATAAATATAAAATATTGTAATCATTTAAAAAATGACACCGGATCAGGTTACCAGTATTAATAAATATTGTAAATGCAATTAATTCCATATTTATGCATGCATTAAAAGAGCATATCCCCAGTACTATTTTTAAAGTTGCTGCGACTATCATTATAGATATCGAGTACTGTAAATCATTTAAGGATGTAGTATATAATGGTAAAAGATACACCTTATAACTTGACTGTATTTTTGAGCACATCGCACATGGGATAACGAATACGCGGAGGGATGGTTTTGAACCGGAGAATTTGGTTTCTGGCTGTAATCACATTGATATTTACAGTAGTATTAACAGCCTGTGACAGACATTCGACATCAGAAAAAAAAGCAGCAACCGCGAAGATCGAAAAACACCTTGTAGAAAAGTATGAAAAGGAATTTACAGTGGAAACAGCTGATGATCTCTTTATACACGTTCCTGGAGAACTCACTGGAGATGTAGTGGGCTTTGAAACACAGGCTTATCCGGTAGATGCGCCCGAAAAAACGTTTAAGATAGAGTATTGGGAAGAAAAGGACATCATTGAGGATGACTACATAAATCACCTTATGGCTGAGAAATTGAAAAGCGAATTATCGGAGCTCATATCTCCCATTTTGGGCAGGGACATTAAAATCGACGCCGGATATGATAATGGGGCCTGGGGAAATATGCCGGATACTAAATACACTCCCGCTACATTAACCGGGGATTATGATTACTCTGCTCTTGTTAACGTATATGTGAAGCAAACGAAGAGCATAGATAAAATGGCTGAGGCAAAAAACATTGACCTAATCCAGAGAAGCTTGCTGCAAAAAGGGATAGAGGATGTAATGATCGCTTTCTACTACATGAGTCCTGATGAATTTGAGATTATTGAGCAAACCAGAAAAGAAGATGAAGAGAACAATCTCTATAAGATATGCCGGGCCTCTGCCTCATGCTTAGTTGCTTCCGGAAGGGTAGATGAAGGCGAAGTTGTGTACGACTATAATCAGATTATGGAGAAATTTGACTTGTACAGAGAGATTCCTTATCAGCCCGTGGACAGCTGAATTCGCTCTTTATTGATTGTTTCGTCATTTAAAAGAATAGCAGGGCATAGATTCTCATCTATTGAAGAATCTATGCCTTTTCTTGATCTCCAGTGGGGTGCTTCAGCACGGAGCAGCGGTTCGTTCGCAGAGCGTCTGGAGGAAAATAACAGTATTCCAGACTATTGATCGGTTGCTTACTTTTTCTAATTAAATTATCGTTTTCTCGTTAGTTTAATAAGTCAAAATGAGATGTATCATTAAATTTCTTTATAACATTTTGCTCAAAAATATTTTGACTTAGAACTGTAACTCCACCTACTGACGATGAAAAGTACGCATTTTCTATCATCTCTGGTTTAAACTTCATCCACCAAGCAATTATGTAACCTAAAGTTCCCCCGTGCGTTACAATCAATAAATTATTGTCTTTTTCTGCATCATATATTCTATCCATACAATTACAAACTCGAATATAAAATTCCCTCCAACTCTCGCCATCTTGAAATTCCTGATAATCTATATCAAATCTACTTTTTGATCGTGGGTTTCTATTAGCTCTTGCCCAATCCTTGGTTTTTCCTGCGGCAACTCCAGTATTAATCTCACGTAAACCTTTATCTTGAATCACATCTAAATCTAATTGTGTACCAACTATATCTGCTGTTTGTGACGCTCTCAACAAGTCAGATGAATACAATGTAAAGTCAGTATTACCCACCATTCTTGTTAATTTTTCACTCACAGTTTGTGCTTGTTTTCTACCTAACTCTGTTAATGGTGTATCTGTCCATCCACCTGACATATTATTTATATGATGCTCTGATTGACAATGCTGTATCAAGATTATGTTACGCATTCGCTTTTCCCCTTTACAATGGTATTACTACATTACTACTTTAAAGTCTATTTCCTTATTGTAGTAACGTGCTTCTTAAAAGTGAGCTGTATTATCAGCCCTACATTTCACTAAAGCACTCGTTAGTGCAAGAAGAGTGAATTTATTTAATTCCACAACAATATTTCCAAACAGTTCTTCACCAACATACGCATCTAAGTTCCATATACCAGCAGTAGGAAATTCCATTGTACTGGGAGTATGGGCATCAGCATCATTTAACTCTGAACCTAAAACTTTATCATTAAAGATAACTACCTCTTGTTTTGTATCTGTATTTATTCCAATTACTTTAAATGGTTTACGACTTAAATTCTCTCCCCATAAATACCACATATATTTAGCAGGTTTCTGCTCCAATAGTTTAAAAAAAGCAACTGGGCTGTTGATCGGTTGCTTACTTGTTCTTCTTGAACTATCGTTTTTCCGTTAGAATTCCTGTAAAACGAAAAATTTGGAGTTTGAATAAAAAAGAGCGCCTCTGTACGATGGGAGTACGCAACGGGTCAAAAGCCCTTAAAATCCACATCAGGAGGTCGCTCTAACATGAAGTTTA
>NZ_JARBDA010000013.1:0-95534 GCF_036577645.1 Paenibacillus sp. GYB006
AGCCCACCTCAAGATGAGATTTCCCAATGAGTAAGACCCCTTGAAGACGACGAGGTAGATAGGCTGGGGGTGGAAGTGCAGCAATGCATGGAGCTGACCAGTACTAATCGGTCGAGGGCTTATCCTATAAGCTTTCTGAAGGAAAGCATAAGCTATAAATCGTAAAGAATGTTTCGTATCTAGTTTTCAGGGAGCAAAACCTTGTAAAACGCTATTGGTTTTATACACACTTTATCGTGATGTACCAAAACCAACGCGGATCGCATTTGTTTCACAAATGCTCGTTTGGTGGCGATAGCGGAGGGGTTCCACACGTACCCATCCCGAACACGACCGTTAAGCCCTCCAGCGCCGATGGTACTTGGACCGCAGGGTCTTGGGAGAGTAGGACGCCGCCAAGCACAGCACTACAAACACACTTTCGATGTATATCGGAAGTGTGTTTTTGTATGTATACTTGCTAATCTATGTGCTCTGTAAACAGTCGGATTATATAGATGATTTCCTCTAGTTTCATTATAATTTGTCCCCAAATAAAACTGGCTTATTCACTTGCTAGATATGAAATAACGTCTTTTAATTTCTCCAAGTTGCCTTTCCCGCTGACATCACTGAATTGAGTGTAATATCCCTTTGAGCCTAACTCCTTGGCCATTGTAAATGTAATGGTATTAATGGCACCCCTTTGTTATTCGCATATCTTACCATCTTATGTAGAATCGATGGATACGTAACATGGTTAATGCTTTCAACGCTTTTGATATTTTAAGTCCTGTGACAAGAACAGTTTTAATATCTGAACAAGGTATTTGATCCAGGATAGAGAAGTATACAAAATAATATATACGTAATTTTTGCGCTTAGAAAGGATATTATTTTATGATGATCATGATTAATGGTGCATTTGGATCGGGAAAAACGACGGCCGCGAAGGCTTTGAATAAGAAGATTCCAAACAGTATGATTTTTGACCCGGAAGAGATTGGTTATATGCTGAGAAAGGTTATACCAGACGAGGTGAAATATAAGGAAGAACAAACGGATGATTTTCAAGATTTAGAGTTGTGGAGAACACTTGTTGTCGCTTGTGCTAAAGAATTAAAACGAAAATATAACCGTACACTGATTATACCAATGACTCTATATAAACTTGAGAATTATGAATATATAAGGCAAGGCCTTGGGGAAATAGATTCAGAGATGTATCATTTTTGTCTTACTGCATCTAAAGATACAATCCATAGTAGGCTGAATGACCGAGGAGAAACACCTGGTGAATGGGTATATCGACAAACGGAACGTTGTATCGCGGCATTCGAAGATGCACGGTTTGAGATTAAACTTGATACAGACCAGATGAAAAGAGAAGAAGTCGTTAAGACGATTTTGGATCACATCAAAGGAGGGCACCTGACATGACATCTACCGAAACCCATATTTATATGGTTAGACATGCAGAATCTATATATATTCATGGAGAGGAACGTTCACGAGGTCTTACGGAGAAAGGATTAGAGTACGCGAAGTGTGTTGCAAATGTGTTCGCCGATATTAAGGTAGATGCTGTGGTCTCAAGTCCATATAGAAGAGCTATTCAGACGGTTCAATATGTAGCGGATCAAAACAGGCTACCGATCGATGAATATGAAAATTTACGCGAACGTTTGATAAAAGGACCCCTTTATGAGGAAAAATGGGAGGTCATTCTCCAGGCCATCAAAAAGTCATTTGATGACAAGGATTACTCGCTGCACGGAGGGGAGTCGACAAAGCAGGCACAAGAGCGGTCTATTCCTGTACTTGAACTATTGCTGGAACAATATGCAGGAAAGCATGTTGTCATTGGTACCCACGGAAATATTATGACCATTATGATGAACTATTACGATTCAAATTATGGGTTTCGCTTTTGGAAACAAACCACGATGCCGGATATCTATCATTTAATTTTTCGTGATATGAAGCTGACTAAAGTAGAGCGCATGTGGAATACCCCCATACACCAAGAATAAAGGAGAATGATTTATGAAGAACGATACCATTAAAGCATATTGTCTTTCTAAAAAGGGGGCAACAGAAGATTACCCTTTTGGTCCTGCGCCCCTTGTTGTCAAAGTTGGAGGCAAGATGTTTGCCTTAATTACGTTCAATGAGAAACAGCAATCGACAGACATTTCTCTCAAATGTGATCCCGTGATAGCTGAGAATCTACGGGAACAACATGAAGAAGTTGTCCCCGGTTATCATCTCAACAAGAAGCACTGGAACTCGATATCTCTTCAAGGAAGCTTATCACTTGAGGATATTATATCAATGATTGATCATTCCTATGAGCTGGTACTAAAAAGCCTGACTAAAAAACAACAAGAGTTAATCCTTAGTTCTTAAGCAGTCAATGCGTTTTCGTGATTTAGAAGGGCTTCATGTTTAATGTGTCGATCTTCTCATCCGTAATATCGATTCCCATACGTTTCGTAATATCACGGTAATGGCCAGCTCTTCGGAGAACAGGACTACCTTCTACTTCACCAAGACCGGCCTCAAGTCCGTTCAGTACAAGAATGCTCGCTCCAAAACCCGGGGTAAGCCCTTTCGCTTTTTCAGCCGGAGTTGGTTTCCATCTGCCTGCCATCACATCATGTGCTGATGGTTTAGGTTCTTGTGGTGTCATCCAGAATAAGATTGCCGTCATATATCCTAGTTTCCCGTCTTCCGCCACTTGATCTGGAGTTTGCAGAAGAACATTTTTGTCTCCGTAAATGATAGAACTGAATAATCCATAATTAAAATTCCAGCTCAGCATGATCGGACCCCGTCCGTAATATCGCTGACCACTTACTCCAGGAAATAGCTTGGCCGAAGCTGGATCAACAAAGGCATCCATATTTACTCCTGTACGTCCTGCAATATTTTCATTCCAGAATAGGCCCCATTTTAGTTCCCCTCCAGGTGCACCAGCCCATCCTCCTCCCGTTTCATGGGATAGATTAGCGAGAAAAGCAGCAAGTTCTCTTTTTCGGTCTTTTTTAAATCCTTCCTTTAAGAAGGCACCAAAGTCCACAATAACCGTTTCTAACGTTTTTTTCTTATTTTCATCTGAATTAAAATCATCCGATCGAAGAATAAGGGTTTCCACTTTTGCTTCTTTATCTAATCTAACGATTTCTTGCGAAGAGGGCGAACCTGTTCGTGTACTAATTTTAATTTTTAGGTTAGACACTTCTTGGACTGCTTGCATTAAGTTGGCGTACGAAAAATAATCACTTTGGTCCTCTTTAAAGTATTCCTTTCCCTTAGCAACCTTGAACCATTCTTTAGAACCAAGCCGATAAGGAAATAACTCCTCAAAATCTTGCTCCGATAATAATGCTTTTACCGCCTCTATAGATTTATCAGGTGAATAATCAGGATCGATATCGTCCCATTCCTGAGTAATATCTTTACGAGATAGCAAACGGTGTTCTCCGAGTTCTAGGGTACTGCCTTTGTACTGAATTAAGCTGAGGCTTCTTAATTTCGTTAGTCCTTCGGATGAAGTATTAGAAGCTGGCGAAGTTGAGTTTGTTTTTAGTTCCTGGGCGGCAGTAGTTAATGGTGATAGTAATAGAGCTGAGCTGAGGGCAATGCCTACACTTTTATAGGCAAGGGATTTCTTAGCCAGACGTTTCTTTTCATTCATCGTTATTCTCCTTCCACTCATTAAAATGGACTTGGTTTTCAAACATATCATAAAAATCCTTAAAAAATTTGTACATAGTTCCTAAATCCCGTGTTCTGGTCATTCCTTATGGCTCTAAAGGGACAGTTATATATAGAATATAGAAATAGGACAAAGAGAGTAGAAAATGCCGGAGAATTAGAGTGATTGCTGTCGATCATTTTAGGAAAACTAGGATTTGTGTATGTGCAAACGTGTAGGGATAAATTACAACACAATGAGTGGAAGAGATGGAACAGATTTATAAATAAAGGGTAATGATTATAGAAGTGAGAAGTGGAAGAGGGTTATGAATTAGGACACAATAGAAAATGACATCTTTATTTTTTAAAAAATTGTGACAGAATAAATGAATGGATGATAGATTTTGAATAATTTTGATAGAAAATGATTGTTTTTTGATGATTTTATGATACTATAAGAGCTGGCAGGAGGAGTGGGAATGCTTACTGAAGAACGATACCGTTTGATTTTAGAACGCTTACAATCACGCGGCGTTGTCAAACTGCAAGAACTTGTAGAGTTGCTAGGGGCTTCTGAATCAACAGTTAGAAGAGATCTTATTGATCTGGAGGCAAATCGTCTGCTCAAGCGAGTGCATGGTGGTGCTTCACTAATTACACAGAAAAGCACTGAACCCGGTATGGATGAAAAAACATTCAAAAACATTCATGAGAAAAATAAAGTTGCCAGGCTTGCAGCGGAGCAATTGCAAAATGGCGATTGTATCTATCTAGATGCAGGTACAACAACACTTTCCATGATTCCTTATATAGAAGCAGAGAATATTACAGTGGTAACGAATGGCCTGTCTCATGTGGATGCGTTAGTCTCCAAAAATATTCGCAGTTACTTGCTTGGCGGCTTGATGAAAACGCATACGAAAGCAGTCGTAGGGAGTATCGCACTTCAAAATATGAATCAATTCCGTTTTGATAAATCGTTTATTGGTACGAATGGAATTGATGTAAAGATGGGGTATACTACTCCTGACCCGGAGGAAGCCTTAATAAAACGGAATGCGCATTTGTTGTCTGGTGAAACTTTTGTGCTAGCTGACTCCAGTAAATTTGGTGAGATTACGTTTGCTAAGTTGTTTGACTTGAATGAAGCAACGTTAATTACCGATATGGTACCAGAACCATATAAAGTTCCCATTGGTCAGAAATATAAAGTAATTGAGGGATGAACAATGATCTATACAGTGACACTGAATCCTTCCATTGATTACATCGTGGAAGTTGAACAATTACAGCTCGGACATTTAAACCGAATGAAACGGGATTTGAAGTTACCTGGAGGAAAAGGGATTAACGTTTCTAGAGTTCTTACCCAGCTTGGTGCAGAGAATACAGCGATGGGATTCCTTGGCGGATTTACAGGTGAATTCATTCGTGATTTCTTATCCAAGAGCTCGGTCGCTTCCGACTTTGTATCGATTTCCGATGATACAAGAATTAATGTGAAGCTGAAGCATGGCGATGAAACGGAAATTAATGGGCTTGGACCTGCTATTACGAATGAAGAAGCGCAAGCTCTTGTAGCAAAGCTCTCTCAATTGAAAAAAGGTGACATTCTCGTTCTATCGGGCAGTGTACCTCCTTCTCTTGGCAGTGACTTTTATAAGCGTTTAATTCAGGTTTGTAAAGAAGCAGGGGCTGACTTTGTTATCGATACAACTGGAGAAGCCTTGTTACAAGCACTGAAAGATAAACCTCTTCTTGTAAAGCCGAATCACCATGAACTGGCTGAACTATTTGGCGTTACCATTGATACCAAGGAAGATTTGGTGAAATATGGCCGGAAACTTCTTGAAGAAGGTGCTAAACATGTGCTCATCTCTATGGCGGGTGAAGGTGCATTGTTGATTACGGATAACGAGGTATATCATGCGAATGTTCCTGCTGGTAAAGTGAAGAATTCAGTAGGTGCTGGAGATTCCATGATTGCTGGATTTATTGGAACGTTCGCTCTTACAGGCGATGTACTGAAATCTATCCGTACGGGTGTTGCCTCAGGCAGTGCAACTGCGTTCTCCGATGATCTAGCAGTAAAAGAACAGATTGAGTCGCTGATTCCTCAAGTACAAATTAATGAGTGGAAATAACTTACATCATGGGTAAGGATATTCGATTTTTAATACTTGCCTAAGTAAAGGAGTGCATACTGTGAGAATTACGGATCTGATGATCAAAGAAGTAATGATAATGGATTTAAAGGCAACAACAAAGGCGGAAGCAATTGATGAACTGATTGCGAGCCTTAACAAAAGCGGACGTATTAATGACCCGGAATTGTTCAAGGAAGCGATCTATAAGAGAGAAGAGCAATCAAGTACGGGGATTGGTGGAGGTATTGCGATGCCGCATGCCAAAACTAAAGCAGTGAATGAACCAACGGTTGTTTTTGCAAAAAGCAAAGCAGGGATTGACTTTGATTCGTTAGATGGAGCACCAGCTCATGTATTCTTTATGATTGCTGCCCCAGAAGGAGCAGGGAATACGCATCTTCGTACACTTGCTGCTTTGTCTAAGCTATTAATTGACGCTGATTTCATCGAACAATTGATGAACACGAAAACGCCGGATGAAGTAACTGCATTATTTGATGAAAAGCAACAAACCGAAGAAGCGGAGCAAGCGAAAAAAGAAGCAGAAAAGGCAACTGCAGCTGAAGCAGGTTCTGCAGAAACAAAAGCTAAAGCAGAAACGAAATCAAAAACAGAAGCAGAAACAAAAGCTGATTCTTCCGAAGATTTTGTTGTAGCCGTTACGGCTTGTCCGACAGGTATTGCTCATACTTTTATGGCAGAAGATGCATTGCTTAAAAAAGCAAAAGAGATGGGAGTACAAATTCGGGTAGAGACGAACGGAGCAGAAGGAGCGAAAAACGTTCTGACTGAAGATGAAATTCGCCGAGCAAAAGGGGTCATCATTGCAGCTGGTAAAAAGGTTGATCTGGACCGTTTCCATGGAAAACCTGTACTTCAGCGCCCAGTAGCGGACGGAATTCGTAAACCAGAAGAACTAATCACCAAGGCTTTAAAAGGTGATGCACCTATACTTCATGCAGATTCTGCGTCATCCTCTTCTTCTGCGGATGAAGAAAAGACAAGCATAGGAAGTACGCTCTATAAAAACCTCATGAACGGGATTTCGCATATGCTGCCATTCGTGGTGGGTGGAGGTATCCTGCTTGCCATCTCCTTCTTGATTGAACAAGCAGCTGGTGCGGATAGTCCGATCTTCCAGTTATTGCAGACGATTGGCGGCGGAGATGGAGCATTCCACTTCCTAATTCCGGTCCTTGCTGGTTTTATTGCGATGAGTATTGGGGATCGTTCAGCTCTCATGCCAGGTATGGTCGGCGGTTTAATGGCAGTAAATGCAAACGCTGGATTCCTTGGCGGTCTTGCAGCCGGTTTTCTAGCGGGTTATGTGATCCTTGGCCTGCGTAGAGTATTTAAATATTTACCATCAGCGATTGATGGACTAAAATCCATTATGCTTTATCCTGTTTTTGGTCTTCTGATTACCGGTGCAGTAATGTACTACATTCTTTCACCGATTTTCAGTTGGATTAACGTAGGTTTGGTGGATATACTGAATAACCTGGGTACAGGGAATATGGTGCTTCTTGGTGTCATTCTTGCTGGAATGATGTCCGTTGATATGGGTGGTCCGTTTAATAAAGCTGCATATACGTTTTCCATTGGTGTCTTTACTTCTAGCGGGAACGAGAACGGGCTAATGATGGCAGCAGTAATGGCCGGCGGTATGGTTCCGCCACTTGCCATTGCACTCGCTACGACGTTCTTCAAAAATAAATTTACTGAACAAGAACGTAAATCAGGTGTAACGAATTACGTGCTGGGACTCTCCTTCATTACCGAAGGCGCGATTCCATTTGCAGCAGCTGATCCGCTTCGTGTCCTGACTTCCTGTATTATTGGTTCCGGTATTGCAGGCGGACTAACACAATTGTGGGGAATTAACCTTCCTGCACCGCATGGCGGTATTTTTGTAGCAGCACTTGCTAACCATGCACTGCTGTTCTTACTTGCTGTAGTCATTGGAGCGATTGTGTCTGGTCTGATTCTCGGATTATGGAAAAAACCAATTGAAGTAAAAGCATAAAATAAATGAAGATGAAACCTGGAAGGGAATATCCTTCCGGGTTTTATTTTTTATAAGGCTAATCCAGAAGCGTGACTTCATCGCCTTCGGTAACAATACCCGTATGCAGTACAGAAGCATATATACCAAACTGGTTATTTCGCTCAGTAACTACCTTCTTCAGCAGAGAGGGGTCTCGCTTCGCATTTTCTGGATCAATATTAATGATGGAACATCGTTTACATGGTCGTTTAATTAGTAAGATAACATTCTCTCCGATTTGCATCCTTTTACCAAACCATTGTTCCTCCATAAAAGGAATCTGCTCAGCCAGCGACAAAACGAAGTTTGGTCGAAATCTACGTGAATCCACTTCATTATTTCCCCATAGTTTCTCAAGTTGTGTAATGGAAGCGTCTGTGACGAGTTGAATAGGTTCCTCTTCGATCGCTCCTAAAGGCACATGAGCAGGTTCGTACTGGATCGGCACAATTTCTTTTTTATACAATTCCTCTAATTTACGAGTCAGTTCCTCATCACCAAAGTAATATTTCTGTGCCTCAGGTGTAATGACTTCCACACGCGGATAATGCTTCCCTATTTCTTGAGCTGTAAAGCTGGCCTGAAAACTAGCCATTTGTGGCAATTGAGTAATCGTAACATATTGATTTTGATTTGATTTGTGTACAAAAGCATGACTGCGATCCCCATAAAGTCCATATTCCATCACTTGAGTACAAGGCACCCGTTCTCCTTGGAACGATTTTATAGGATGACGTACAATTTCTTTGATCCGGCCGACATACATTGAGTTCACTCCTTCGATTTCATGAAAAGGTTGTGCAAGGTGGTAGATAACACTTATAGATATATAATAACTTGTTTATGGTATTTTTTGGGGTAACAATAGAAGAAAACAGGGAAAGAGGATGCGAATGGGACAAATCGTCTTAAAACCTTATAAAGATTCATGTCATGAACAAGTTGTACAGTTATATCTGGCGGTGACAGCGAAGTATAAACATGCGATTTTTTGGTGGCCAGGTCCGGAAGAAAATCACGATAATGTGTACTGTGCCTTTGACAGAGAGACCCTTGTTGGAAAAGGACAAGTCGAAATCATAACCATTCAATCTCAGGATGAGACCGGTGTATACGAAGGAACGAAAGACGGTACAGTGGAGAGCTATCACCAGATCTATATGAATATAAAGGTAAGACCGAAGTATCTAATCAGGAGGAAGTGTTTCAGTTACTTTACGGTGCATTATATGAACGTGCGCTTGTCCTCGCTCAAGATCTTCCTAAGACGCATTCCGTACAGCTTTGTGTAGGAAATCATCAGGGAGAACAGGAGAATTCAGCGCTTTTTGAGAAGCGTGGTTTTACTCCGATGTATCGCCAGTATGAGATGGAAAAAGAGCTGAATAGTGTACAGGAAGCTTCCAATTTACAGATCCCTGAACTTCAGTTCATCCAAACTGCACTTGAATCTTCTGATGAAGAACAACGCTATCTGCGTACAGAAAGCACGATATGGCCGGAATATCCACTTGGGTTACATCGACTTCGTCAGTTGAAAGGAAGAACTGATTTCACTAGCTTTGCTGCACTAGATCCGGATAGCCAGCTCGTAGCCAGCGTCATGGTGTGTCAAGAAAATGAGAAATCAGGTTCCATTGAAGAAGTATTTGTCGTACCGGCTTGGCGAAAAAAAGGAATTGCAACGCATCTTATCCGTTATGGCTTGCAATACTTGCAGGAAAAGGGATATACTGCAGCAAGACTAAGTGTGCAGACAAAGAATGAAAAAGCATTGGAGCTTTATTATCAATCTCTCGGTTTTACGATCTCAGGTGAAGAGCATCGTTATGGAAAAGATCTGATTAAGATTGATTCCCTTTCACACAGATAAGAAAATTCTTTCGTTCATAACTATCAAATTATATAATAGTAAAAACTGGATGAACCCGGATTTCCCTCCTAGGAAAAAACGGGTTTCTTTATTTTATGGAGGAGGAAGCATGTATGATGTATACAAGCATGTAAACAAAATGCCTAGCATGTATTAATCCGAGGGGAAATATCATAGTTATTTCCTGTTTTTTTATTCTGAAACAAGAGTGTCTGGTTCTTATAAATCGATAAATGTGTGCGAGATTTTACTCTTTTCATCAGGAGATTCCCAAGGTTCCTGACAAGAAAACATAAACTTTGTCAAAGAAAATAATATCCTGCGATTACCCGAGAAATATCAGCGGTTACTAGCAAGAGATCGGGAGGGAAGATACATAATGAGTGATATCGAGATTGGTGATTTACGACTATCAGAGCTTCGAGAGCATCCTGAAGATTACCAAAATATTTGCCGGAGACTGTACGGGTATAATGTAAGAGCGAGTAACGGGCTGCTGCAGAAGCCGGGGCAAAACATCCACTTGTATTTGAAAAATGCCAGTTCAGAAGTCGTCGGAGGTATTTTTTGTGAGTCATGGTTATATGGGCTATACATTGATGTGCTATGGATATCAGAAGATTACCGAAAAGCGGGGTATGGCAGGCAGATGCTGCTTGAGGCAGAGCGCAGGGGGAAGGAGATGGGCTGCTTATTCGCACATACCTCCACGTTTTCTTATCAAGCTCCCTCCTTTTATGAGAAGAATGGATATGAAATCTATGGCGTAAATGATGAATACCCAGAGGGGATCAAACAGTATTTTTTAAAGAAAAAGTTGGAATGAAAGTGAAAAGGGGTGGAATGAATGCTTACCATTCAAAAGGTGGAGATGGAACATCTACCGACATTAGCAATGTTGCTCGAAGAGTTAACAGGTGAAAAAACAAATTTCACTAAATTAGAAGAAACCTATCAAAGGTTGCTGCATAATGAGAATTATGAAGTGCTGGGTGCTGTTTACAATGGGGAGCTTGTTGGATCAGTGATGGGAATCTATTGTGAGGACTTGGCTGGTGACTGTAACCCCTTTATGGTAATTGAGAACGTTGTGGTCTCTTCCAAGGCGCGCAGACAAGGAGTCGGCCGTAAAATGATGGACCGAATGGAGGAACTTGCACGAAGCAAGAATTGCTCTTACCTTATTTTGGTATCGGGAGCAGGGCGAGCGGAAGCACATCGGCTGTATGAGTCTCTTGGATACAATGAGAAAGAGTCAGTGGTAGGATTTCGAAAATATTTAGATTAGGGGTGAGGAATTGAGCAAATCATGGCGTTTTGTACTTGAAGGGGCAGTGGTTCTCATGCTGATCTTTGTGATTATGCCGATTTTATCGGGAATGGTTATGACATGGATGTATGTTCCTCAGATGATGCAAAGTGAGTCTGCATCTGTTCAATCATTTGAAGCTTCTCCTCTACTGATGATCGGTATGGCTTTATTGACGCTCTTCGTCTATATGATGATTCGAACCGGAATAACACGGATGATCAGGAAGGGGAAATCAAGTGAGTGAACAAATACATGTAGTAAGAAGAAAAAGAGATCTAGCAGTAATCATTTTTTTAATCCCGTTACTTTCCTCTTATATTTATTTTCTGGTCAAAAATAGTACGCTTGAGATTCCGCTACTTCTTTATGTCTTATCCGTATGTTGTTATATGTATGTGATCGGATTTTTCCTGTATAAATTATTTCTAATACTAAAGTATTGTTTTACATACTATCCACTTCGCTTCGTCGAACTCGAGTTATTACCTGGGTCATTTCGTCTAGGCTCTTGTAGCGTGAAGACTTCGGAGATTGAAGCCATTCGGATCGATGGATACTGGAATTCCACGATAGGGGTTAAGCTGAAGGGGAGAAAACAAATTCCTCTTCATTTAAGGTTGAAATATCAGAATACATTGCAGGAAGACGAAATTATGAAGGAGCTGCGAACCTGGTCCGAGATCCACCAGATTCCTATTCAGTATAAACGCATATCTTACTAATTTAGTAGAGAGGAAGGATACCGAGGTGGAGCAGAAACAATATGTAATTACGAAAAAAGATCGTAAATCACAGCTGGCAGCTACTATATTATTTTTTTTAATGCTGTTAGGTATTAGCGTTCTTCAACGAAAGACAGATCATGTGTTGCTGCACGTTCTTTCATTCGTATTGATTCTGGTATATATCGTGCTTATAGGGTATGAGCTTTATTATTACTTCACCTATACTCGCACTCGTAGAGAACAGTTACTGATCATCAAGGAAGACCGGCTTATAATGCAAGGAGAGGTGATATTCCCCTCTCAAATTGATCTAATTGTCTCAGAAGGATATCTCAATTCTTCGATAGGAATTAAACTAAAGAAGCGCAAATGGATTCCTCAGCGTTTACAATTTATATTTGCAAATCCTAATAAGGAACAAGAAGCATTTGATCAGTTGCAGGAATGGGCAGATACATATCAGATTGAAATCCGGGAGGGAAAAATCAGATCGATAATATAGTATAGAAGGGAGAGGAATATTTATGAATGAGCCTCAGATTGAAGTTATTTCGAGGAGAAGATACAGGAATCTGTTCGCCATGGGGATGTACACCTTATTGATGGGGGGATATAAAGCGATTGCTCATATGGATAGGGATTACATAAATGTATTCATAGTTATAACCGCTGTATTGTTTCTATTTGAACTAGGGCTGCTGCTATATCAATGGTCTGTCAAACCTAAAAGCATCCAACTTCATAAGGGGTGCATTATCGTAGGTAACCGTATGTTTCATACAGATGAGCTGAAGTCCATTATTATAGAGGAGTATTATGGGCCGCATATTGGAATCAAACCTAAAAATAAGAGACTCGTACCCTTATGGCTTGCATTTCGGGTGCTGGATAAGCAAAAAGCAGATCATGCCTTCGATGAAATACATGAATGGGGAGAGCGAAACGAAGTTCCTGTACTCACCCAGCGAATGTGGACACTATAATTAGATACGTAAAAACCTCCCGAACCTGTTTCATTCGTAGCAAACTTGGGAGGTTTTTTTGATGTGCTTAATAGTTAATGATATGAAATATTTAGCTGATTAAATTCACCGTGTGGTTGGATAAGATCCATTCTTGTGATCTTGGAACAAGATTGTTACCCATAGAGAGATGATCAGAATGAGCTCAAAAATATTTGTGGCTGCTGAACTTTCGAAAGGAAGAGGAACCAGTTGCCCTATAAAAAGTAACGCGGTTCCGACAAACATCCATATCCATTTTTGCCGAAAGATTAAGATGATGCCGATGATTAGGAGTATTAGACCCACCACAATAACCATGATTGGAGGTCCTGAGGTGCCTTCTGCTGCATAGCGAAGAACACCGTATTCCTGAACTAGTTGCAGATTTTTCACTTCATGTAAGGTTTGAGCAAAGACCTGATACAGTATCAATGCTAATGTTAAAATCCAGGCGGAGATCCGTATGTATGTTTTCGAAGCAAAAGCTGCTCCTGATCTTTGAAGTATGTAATAACCTACAAGGACAAGACCCGGTGTGACAAAAGCATGAATCCAAAAACGAAGACTGCTTAATATCATAAGGGGCTTACCTTCGCCAATGGCATTGCCAGCTGCAATGATGCCGTTATCGTAAGCAAGGCCAAGTGCTAAGATCACGAGTAAAATCGGGTAATGAAACCACTGCTTTGTCCGTGCCAAATGGGTGAACATGAACAATAACAAGATAATGTAAGCGATTGTAATGACTGAGTAAATCCAGAAATCCATGCGATCCCACCTTCTATTCGATTTTTTCTTCTTTATTCCATAAGCCTATTCACCAATATGTATAATAATGAAACGAATATACTTGCTGAACCAGATTCGCATAACAAACGATAAAGTGAAACCGTTTCGGTCAATGGGAAGACACAATATTTTTATGCATAATTTTACCTCCTGCTGCGAATAGTAAAGGAAAATTCAGGGGGGTTACAAAGGATGTGTAAACGTTATTCGCTTGCAGCAGATTTGGATGAAGTTCGTGATCATTTTGGTGTGCAGCGGGTTATGTATTATTACAAAAACCGTTACAATATTAGCCCGACACAACATGCTCCGCTCATACTTTATGAAGATGGGGAACGTATCATGGACGAATATCGTTGGGGATTTATTCCTTTTTGGGGCAAGGATGCTGTTAACGCAGACTTGATGTCTGTTCATGATAATGTGACTTATCGGAGAATGGTAGAAACAAAACGGTGCATTATTCCTTGTAATGGTTTCTTTTACTGGCGTCAGGAAGGCAAACGAAAATATGCCGTTCGCGTAGTTATGCCGGATCGTTCTATGTTTGGAGTCGCGGGTCTCTATGAAATTTGGAAAGATACCAATAAGGTTCCACTTCGGACCTGCACCATGCTGATGTCGAATGCTAATCTAACTATTCGAGAATTTGATACCCGAATGCCGGCGATTTTAACAAAAGAAGCGATTGATGCCTGGCTTGATCCAGGAATTACGGAAGTACATCAACTGCTTCCTTATCTTACATCTTATCGGGATACGCCGATGGAAGTATATCCTGTATCATCGCTCGTGGGCAATGACAACCATGATTCACTGGATTGTGTAAAAGAAGTAGATATGCGAATGGCTATGATCAAACCTTAACACCTGAACATCGTTAATACACATGACCATACCAGGACGGCAGTAAAGCCGTTTTTGGTATGGTCATGTGTATTTTTACAGCCTTATTATTTACGATGTCTTGCATAGAAACTTTAAAGTAACTATACTTGTTTCAGTAAGCAAGGAAAAGTTTACTAATATTATAGCTGTAAATGTGGGAGTGATAGAGATGAATTCAAAATATAATCTTCTTTTTGATCAAGTTACCTTACCGAATGGAATGATCTTAAAAAATAAAATGATGATGGCGCCGATGACGAATTGGTCTTCTAATGAGGACGGAACTGTATCAGATGCAGAGCTGGAATATTATGCTCGCCGCTCTAATGGAGTAAGTGTCGTTGTTACTGCAGTTGCGTATGTAACAGATAACGGCGTAGGTTTTCCAGGTCAGTTTTCGGTATCGGACGATTCTTTTGTGCCAGGTCTTAAGAAACTGGCGGATACCATTAAAAAACAAGGTGCTAAAGCCGTGTTACAGATTTTTCACGCGGGCAGATTATCTCCCCCTGATTTGGTAGGCGGAGATGTTGTAAGCGCGAGTGCAATTGCAAGTGAAAGACCAGGATCGCCTGAACCGCGTGAACTGCAGGATGCTGAGATTGTTTCAATTATTAAGGATTTTGGAGAAGCGACTCGCCGTGCAATTGAAGCAGGTTTTGACGGGGTTGAGATTCATGGAGCTAACGGTTACTTAATCCAGCAGTTTTTCTCCCCTCATTCAAACCGTAGAGAAGACCGCTGGGGTGGAGATGTAGAGAAACGACTTACATTCCCGCTTGCTGTGATCGATTCCGTTCAATCCGCAGTTAAGAAATATGCGAAAGGTCCCTTTATTGTTGGATATCGTTTTTCACCAGAAGAACCGGAGACACCGGGACTGACAATGGAAGACACTTTCGTATTAACGGATGCACTGCTTGAGAAAAACCTGGATTATCTTCATGTTTCGCTTACCGATTTCTGGTCCAAACCAAGACGTGGCGCGGACGATTCTAAAACCCGAATGGAATGGATTGCAGAGCGTGTAGGTAACCGAGTTCCGCTGGTCGGAGTTGGTAACATTCATACAGCGGATGAGGCACTAAGTGCACTGAATACCAATGTATCCATGATAGCACTTGGCAGAGAATTGATTATTGAACCCGACTGGGTTGAAAAGATTGAATCCGGCAATGAAGAGCATATTGCTGTGCACTTAACAAAAGAAGATCAGGAACGTCTTGTCATTCCGGATCCGCTGTGGAATATGATTCTCGGAGTCCCGGGCTGGTTCCCGGTACTTGATTCAGAAGAATCAAAATAATATGATGAGTATAAGGTCGGAAGCTTCCCGAAGCTTTCCGGCTTTATTGCTTTTTCTTAGATGCTCTATAATATAGTAAAATAAACAAAAGAGAGGATGTTTACAGCTTGAAGCACCCATTTGTACTCGAAGCTGTATGGAACGGTGGACGTAATAGTACCGGTACGATTGAAGCGGGACAGCTTCAAACCAAGATCTCAATTCCTAAAGAGATGGGTGGACCGGGGATCGGTACGAATCCGGATGAGATGCTGCTTGGAGCAGCTGCCACCTGTTATCTGATCACTCTTGCAGCAATGATGGAGCGTTCTGAACTTTCTGTAGAACAGCTTACCTTAACTTCAGAAGCGACCGTCGATGTAACAAACAATATATTTACGTATGAAACAATTACTCATCGACCGGTAGTTACTTTGAAGCAAGGCTCAACAGATTCGGATGTGGAAAAAGCATTTCATCTGTCGCATAAAGCGGAAAGTTCTTGTATGATCTCAAGAGCTGTTGCAGGAAATGTACAAATAAAAACAGAGCCAAGTGTGCTCGTAGACAGTATGTAAGGGAGGAAATACAAAATGACAACTTCAAAATTATTTGTATTTACAGGTTCTTATGCAGAGAAAGAAAATCCAGGGATTCATGTATATGAACTCGATGAAAATACATACGAGCTATCCCTGCGCAGTAAGCAGGGAGGAGTGAAGAACCCAACCTTTCTCCAAGTCGATTCGGATTCTAAGCAACTTATATCCATTGGAGAAATGGTGACAACCGATGGCTTAAAGTCAGGGGAAGCTCTAGCTTATCAGATTTTACCGGAGACGGGAGAACTGGAACTCATCAATCGTGGTCAGTCTGCTTATGCACCTACATGCCATGTTCAAAAGGATCCTCAAGGTGAGTATCTTGTGATCTCAAGCTACCATGGAGGCACAGTAAGTCTAGTATCATTAAAAGAAGATGGAAGCATCGGTAAAATGCTTGATTCCAAACAGCATAAAGGTCATGGGACACATCCAGAACGTCAGGATCGTCCTCATGTTCATTCTGCTTTCTTCTCGCCAGACGGAAGGTTTATCATGGTTCAAGATTTAGGGCTGGATACGATTTTTGTATATCAGATCGACCGGGAAGAAAATAAACTTGTGCTGCATCGTGAAGTGCATACGCATGACGCTGCAGGTCCACGTCATCTCGTATTCCATCCAAATGGCAAGTATGCCTATGTAATTAACGAAGTAGATTCTACGGTAACTTCTTATTCTTATGACGCTGAAGAAGGGAATTTAACGGCGATTCAAACGTTGCCTACGTTGCCAAGCGACTTCACAGGTGAAAATACGTGTGCAGAAATTACGATTTCGGCGGATGGGCGCTTTGTATATGGCTCTAACCGGGGTCATGACAGTATTGTTGTGTATGCCACTTCGGCGGACGGAACGCTCGAACATGTACAGCATATCTCTACGGAAGGTGCTCATCCAAGACACTTTTCGCTTACACCACACGGTAACCTGATGCTTGTCACTAATCGAGATACGAATAATATCGCTGTATTCGAAGTGAACAAGGAGACAGGCCGATTGACTTATACAGGTAAACAAGTGGAGTCACCAAAGCCAGTCTGCGTATGGTCCGTATATATGTAGTGTAGACACAGGAAATGTGGCTGCAAATAAAACAGCACCCTATGCTTCACGATTACATCGTGAGGACATAGGGTGCTGTTTTACTTATTGTTTAAGAGGAAGCTGGGATACATAACTATGTGACAAATCGAGAAGAGAAAGGGCATGATAGAAATCATTCTCTGTCGTTATATGATCCGTTTCTTGTATGTTCTTCAGTAAATGATGTTCTCCATCTTCAAATCCGCTGCCCGAGATGAAGACTTCATTGCTGTTCACAAACGAGCCGGTAGGCAGATAATAGCGTTCAGGCAATAAATTATAATCCTTTTGATTAAATAAATCTTGCCCGAAATGAATATGGTCTTCGAGTGAAATACCAAGCAGATTGGCTATAGTAGGCAAGATATCCACCTGACCACCAATTTGTTTCTGCTCTCCCTCAGGTGTGACACCGGAAGAAGCAATGACAAAAGGAATATTGATCATATCCGAGTAATCATAAGGATGCCCGAGTATTTCATTTAGCAATGACAGGTCTTCGTCATCTAGAGATGTAGTCGGCAGTCCAACATGATCTCCATATAGAACAACAACACTGTTATCCCATACCCCGCGATTTTTCAAATCCGCAATGAATGTACCAAGTTCAGCATCTGCATAATGCTGAGCACGAATATAGTTCCCCACAAAGGTATCATCATAACGTTCGGGAAGAGATAACGTCATTTTCTCTTCGGGAAGAGTAAACGGATGGTGAGCAGACATGGAAATGACTTGGGCATAAAATGGATTTGCTTCTTGATCCATCTCCTCTAATTTTTCCGCTGTTTTTTGATAGAGTACATGATCGGAAGCTCCAAAGAATACCGTATCTTCTTCACCAAAGAATGACTTGTCATAATAGTGATCGAACCCGAGTGATGAATATAGTTCGCCGCGATTCCAGAATTCTACGACATTGGTATGGAACGTAGCAGTATTGTAACCTTTATCTTTAAGAAGTCTTGGCAGGCTCGGCAACACTTTGTCTACGTAAGTCTGGACAGCCGCACCCTCAGGTGGGACATAATAGGAAGTGTTTACTACAAACTCAGCATCCGATGTATTCCCTTGGCCTACCTGATGATAAAAATGAGAGAAATAAGTATGATCTTGTACCAGCTTATTTAAATTCGGTGTAATTTCTTGACCATCGATTTTTAGATGAACCAGAAAATTTTGAAGGGATTCCATCTGAATGATAATGAGATTTTTCCCTTCTAAAGCTCCGTTTAGTTGTAGAATGTCAGCCTTATTTTCAGACAATCCTTTTAATTCATTAATCCATTCTTGCGTGATCTCTTCTGATGGAATAAGTTCCGCTTTCTTTTGATTAAGCAAGGTGTACGCTTCGTAATTGAAAATCCCCATTTGTTCTGCTTTGACTACTTCATTAAAACTGCCGCGATTTGTATAAATATTCAGTGATGTAATAAGAAGTGAGATAGAAAAAAGACAGGCAATGATTTTTTTATTTGCGGGTCTTCGTATCGCTTGTTTCCAGTTTCTCGCCGATTTATTCCTGAATAGTAAATAGCCAAACACGAGAACGTCCGTGAAGATCAGCAAGTATTGAGGATCGATTAGTGAGAAAACACTGTTGCTGACTGCGGTCACCTGATTCACTTGCTCTAATGCTTTGTAGGTGACAATAACACCATAGTATTTGTAATAAATAATAACTGCAAAGAAAATAGCGGTTAAAAGCAAATTGAAAATAGTATATATCATTAATTTTCGTTTCGTGGCAAACCACTCAATAAGACAGAAGATGAGCAGTATGAAAGGTAATTCTTTGAGCATAATGGCCCAGGAAGGTCCGTCATCAAAAACGCCAAACCAAGCTACATAACTCTTAAACAGCATAATTAGAGAGAAGAACAATAACGAGCGTGTGCAGATCATGGTGAGGACATTTGAAGCTTTGACAAAAACGGTTGACTTTTGCTCAGGAGTACTTGGGACATAGTTTATTAAAGCGTCGTCCTGAGATTTTACTTTTTCGAGTGGTGGTTTCATCAATTGTACTTAAGCCGGAATCTCATCTGCCGGACAAAAGTTATCCCTCCCTGCTAGATTCTATCGTTTTCCAGATATTTATCATATCTTCTAGCATTATAGTATAGGTCTTACTGGCTAATCAATTGTGCTTAAAACGTACAGTTCAAAAGTTCTTGTGTTTATATAAAAAATCAACATACTGCCCATTAGTATACTCGAGGTAACTACCCTACTTTAAAGTGCGTACTTCCTATTTGGATCTCTAGTATTTAGTATAAAGGGGAACTGACAAACGGAAGCCAGCTTGTCATGAAAACGAACTATAAAGGAGCGAATGATAATGAAATTACAATTAGCACTTGACCTTGTAAATATCTCAGAAGCTATTGAATTGGTAAAAGAGGTTGAATCTTATATTGATATTGTGGAAATTGGAACACCAATCGTCATTAATGAAGGACTTCATGCAGTGAAAGAAATGAAAGCAGCATTCCCTAATCTTACGGTACTCGCAGATCTTAAAATTATGGATGCGGGCGGTTACGAAATTATGAAAGCTTCCGAAGCGGGAGCTGATATTATTACTGTACTTGGTGCTACGGATGATATGACAATCAAAGGTTCCGTAGAAGAAGCAAAAAAACAAGGCAAAGAAATCCTCGTTGATATGATTAATGTGAAAAACATTGAACAGCGTGCGAAAGAGATCGATGCTCTTGGTGTCGATTATATTTGTGTCCATACTGGATATGATCTTCAAGCCGTAGGCCAAAACTCATTTGAAGATTTGCAGACGATTAAGAGAGCTGTTACAAATGCAAAAACAGCGATTGCGGGCGGAATTAAGCTGGAGACTTTGCCGGAAGTAATCAAAGCTGGACCTGATCTCGTTATTGTCGGCGGCGGAATTACTACCCAAGATGATAAAAAAGCAGTAGCAGCTGAGATGCAGCAATTGATTAAACAAGGGTAACCAAAAGCGATGGTAAAAAGTGATGTAGTATCGATCCTTAGGGAATTAGAAACGGCAGCGACTCTTCTAAGCGAAACCCAGCTAACGGAAGCGATGAATGTAATCGCCGGAGCAGGTCAGGTGTTCGTAGCGGGAGCAGGTCGGTCTGGCTTAATGGGAAAAGCGTTTGCCATGAGGCTGGCACATCTAGGTAAGCCTACTTTTGTAATTGGAGAAACGACGCCCCCTCCCATTCGTAAAGGAGACGTTCTGATTCTTTGCAGCGGGTCAGGTGAAACGAAAAGCTTGTTATCCATGGCCCAAAAGGCGAAAGCAATGGAGGCATCCGTCTTGGTTCTTACGATTCATCAAAATTCTTCGATTGGGCAGCTTGCGGATGTAATCATTCAAATTCATGCGGCAGCGAAGGAAGATGAAGGTAAGCGGCAATCTATTCAGCCCATGGGTTCACTATTTGAACAAAGTCTGATCATTACGCTTGATGGAATTATTCTATCATTAATGAGAAAGATGGATCAGGATACAAGAACCATGTTTGAAAGACATGCCAATCTTGAATAGTTTTCTTTAGCCCCTTTTGCTGCGAAATAGAAAGTTATAGTAGACTTAGGTGAAGGGGGCATGGTATCAAGTGGCAACAGAAATAAAAGATCGGATTAATCTTAAAGAAATTAATTGTGAGAAAGAACTGACGCTTGCTGTCATTGGCGGAAAGTGGAAGCTAATTATATTGTGGCACTTGGGTCTTGAAGGGACCAAACGTTTTAGTGAACTGAAAAAGATGATCCCTCATATTACACAGAAAATGTTGACCCATCAGCTGCGCGAACTGGAACAAGACCTTCTTGTTCATCGCAAAGTGTATGCAGAAGTTCCTCCGCGCGTGGAATATTCTTTGACGGATCATGGACAAAGCCTGATGCCAGTTTTACAAGCGATGTATAATTGGGGCAAACAATATGGTGAGAACGTGATATGGAAAGACGACGGTGAAGAGACGCCAGATCCTGACCATGAGCTGGTAATCGAGTAATAAGTTTATGAGCGGGTAATCGAATAATGAGTCTCGTCCTAAGGACTCGCTTCTGGAAACAGAAGCGGGTTCTTTTTTTTGTCTTTTTTAAAAGAGGCTCAAGTTATTTTATGATACAATTACATAAATTAGGAAGTACATAACAGGAAAAGAGAAGGGGATGAACTCTATGACCAAAATTTTAACAAGGTCTGAAGTCCGGTCAGAATCCACTTGGAATCTGGATGATATATTCGCTACGAAAGAAGCTTGGGAGGAAGAGCGTAAAGCCATCGAGATTGATATTTCTACCGTTACACAGTATGAAGGAAGGCTGGGAGAGGGTGCAGAAGTACTGCTTGCTTGTCTGGAGGCTCAGGAGAAGCTTCAGGGAAGACTGCAGCGAATGAGTGCTTACTCATATCTGCATCAATCGGGCGACAGTATTAACCCTCAGAATCAAATGGATGCCTCAAAAGCGAGAGACGTATCTTCTGCGGTAAGCTCCGCACTCTCTTTTGTGCGTTCAGAGATTTTATCCCTTCCGGATGGAAAAGTGGAAGCCTACATAGAAGAAGAGCCTGGACTCCGAGTGTTCGAAAGAAGTTTGAAGTTGCTGCTTGAGAGCAAGCGTCACCGGCTTAGTGCAGAAACCGAAAAAGTACTTGCTTCTTTTGGTGAAGTGTTAAACGCACCTTACCGTATTTATGAACGGAGCAAGCTGGCGGACATGACCTTTCCTTCCGCTGAAGATGGACGGGGGGGAACAAGTTCCCGTATCCTTTGCACTCTATGAGAATAAATATGTAGAGTCTGCTGATACCGTACTACGCCGAAATTCGTTTAACGCATTTAGTGAAACGTTGTATAAATATCGAAATACGTTCGCAGAAGCGTATGGAACAGAAGTAAAACGCCAAGTGATTGAATCTCGTCTTCGGGGATACGATTCGGTAACAGATATGTTGCTTAAGCCTCAGCAGGTAACTACAGCGATGTACAATAATATCCTTGATATCATTCAGACAGACCTTGCACCACATATGCGGAGATACGCAGCACTCAAGAAACGTGTACTGGGTTTATCTGTGATGACGTTTGCTGATTTAAAAGCTCCGCTTGATCCTGATTTTAGCCCCGGTATTTCATTCGAAGAGGCTGGCGAACTGATCAAAGAAGCTTTGCAGGTCCTTGGACCGGAATATGGCGAGATTGTCGCTGACGCTTTCCGTGAACGCTGGATTGATTATGCAGATAATGCAGGAAAACGAACAGGTGCTTTCTGTATGTCTATTCCAGATGTCCATTCCTACATTCTCATCAGTTGGTCAGATAACATGAGAGGTGCTTTTACCCTCGCTCATGAAGTGGGTCATGCGGGACATTTAATGCTTGCTGGGAAAAATCAACGTCTTACCAATGCCAGACCATCACTTTATTTTATTGAAGCTCCTTCTACACTGAACGAGCTGTTGCTGGCAGATCATTTAATCAAACGTTCTGATGATCCGCGGATGCGCCGCTGGGTAATTTCGCAGCTGTTAGGAACCTATTTCCACAACTTCGTTACTCACCTATTAGAAGGAGAACTGCAGCGTCAGGTGTACGAACTTGCCATGAATAATGAGCCGATTACCGCTGTGAAGTTATGTGAGCTAAAAGGCCGTATTTTATCTTCATTCTGGGGAGAGGATGTTGTCATTGATGATCATGCTGCCCTTACATGGATGCGTCAGCCGCATTATTATATGAGTCTCTATCCTTATACTTATGCTGCAGGTCTTACTGCTTCGACTGCTGTTGCTGAGCAGATTCGTAACGAAGGACAGCCTGCGGTAGATCGCTGGTTAGAGGTTTTAAAAGCCGGGGGGAGCAAAAGTCCCTTGGAACTCATGAAGCTGGCTGGTGTGGATATGTCGCGGCCGGAACCGATTCGCAGTGCGGTACGTTATGTGGGTGAACTGATTGATGAACTGGAGAGTTTATACTAATTCGTACAAAGGTTTTTATGTCCATCAAGGGAGAGAAACGTCATGAGCGTTCATTTTTACTTATTTGGAAGTGGATTTAACGACGGAGGCATGTTTTTTGATGAAGGACCTGGTTTCTTCTCAGGATTAGGCAATTTTTTTGCTGGTTTTCCTCCTGTATTTGCATTTTTCTTTACAACAATTTTATTAATTATTATCAGTGTTGTTCTTTATTCAATTATACAGGGGGTTACCACTTATACTCGTAATAATGCGGCTGAACGTTTGACCGAACGTGCACGTGTTCTAACCAAAAGAACCGAAGTGAGTGGAGGTTCTGGTGATAGCAGGGCATATACTAACTATTATCTAACCTTTGAATTTGAAGATGGTCGTCGAACAGAATTTGAGGTGCGGGCAGAAGAATATGGTTTGCTGGTTGAAGGTGACGAGGGCACACTTACTCATCAAGGAACTCGGTATTTAGGATTTGAACGGATGGCAAGTCCGCTTCGGCCCTAAAAAATATATCATTCACATCTTACTAAGTATTGTTGCTGATTCACTAGAGGCTGTCTGGTCATCTCGATAGAGGGGTGATTAGACAGTTTTTTTCACGAAATGTTGATTTCTATGATAATCTTACAAAATGGGTATGGATTAAGGCCATTCACTTATTTTATAATAGAGAAGTTATCTACAAGCGAAGGGAATAATGAACATGACGATAAGAAAAGCATTAACGGTAGCAGGCTCGGATACAAGCGGAGGCGCTGGAATTCAGGCTGATTTGAAGACATTCCAGGAATATGATGTATACGGAATGACGGCTTTAACAACGATTGTATGCATGGAACCGAAGACATGGGATCATCAAGTATTTCCTGTGGATCTTGGGATTGTAGAAGCGCAGCTTAAAACCGCAATTGAAGGTATTGGTTTTGATGCTATGAAGACAGGGATGCTAGGTTCTGTTGATATTATTGAACTCGTGTCTCGTTATATTGACCAGTACAAGCTAGATCGAATTGTTATTGACCCTGTTATGGTCTGCAAAGGTACAGATGAAGTACTGCAGCCAGAAAATACAGAAGCAATGATCGAATTCCTTCTTCCGCGTGCGGATCTTGTAACTCCAAACATTTTTGAAGCTTCACAACTTGCTAAAACAGGTCCGATTACTACACTGGAAAAAATGCAGGAAGCAGCAACGATCATTCATGATCTCGGAGCAAAACATGTTCTGATTAAAGATAGAGGGAAAATCCGTCCAGGTAAAGCAGTGGATCTGTTATATGATGGACAAACTTATGAATGGTTTGAAGCGGATGCGATTGAAACCCAGTATACGCATGGTGCGGGCTGCACATCTTCGGCTGCAATTACAGCGGGGCTTGCAAAAGGGCGTTCCGTTCGTGAATCCGTATCTGGAGCGAAAACGTTTGTAACACAGGCGATCTCAAATGGATTCCCGCTTAACCAGTTTGTTGGCCCAACAAGACATTCTGCACACCGGATCCCGTCTGCGAAATAATACTCAGCACGTTATCTCAGTAACACTAAAAAGTAACACTAAAAAGAGCTGTCCCATGATGTAGGGTGTGATTCAAGCTACATAGGGGACAACTCTTTTTTTATGAATTACATGGAAATGGCCTCAGGATCTCCTGTGCCCTCTGTAATCCATTCGAACATTCGAGAAATCGCCGCACGGTGCGTTTCCTGCGGGAAATGATGACCGAGACCTTCATAACGATGGAAGTTCACATCTGCTTTTGCTTCGCTTAAGGAGTTGTACATTTTCTCACCTTGACTGTAGGATACCTGAACATCCTTCGTACCATGAACGATAAGCACAGGACAACTGAGTTCGGAAGCAATCGTGACGGGTGAGCGATCTTTATATGCTTCCGGAACTTTCGTTGGAGTCCCCCCGATGACGCGTTTAAACGTACGGCGCAGATCAACTCTTTCCTCGTAGGTCTGAGCCATATCGGATACACCGCTCCAGAGCACCAGTTTATGAATATTTGGTTGGGTGTGCGCTGTATATGCCGCATTAATCGAACCTCTCGAAAATCCCATAATGCTTATTCGTTCGGCATCAACAAAAGGCAGTTCTGACAGAAGTCTTACGGCAGCATACACATCTTCTTTGTCATCTCCGCCAAAGCAGTCGCGTCCTTCACCGCCGTCTGTTCCCCGGTAGGAGGGGGCAAACACGATATGATCGTGCATCGCAAATTCCTCGACCCATGGAGTACGGACCTTACCGAAATTCCCAATTCCACCACGGCAATAAATGAACACAGGCCACTTCTTAGAAGTGAAATCTTGATCTGTGGTATGCAGAGGAGTATTTAGTTGTACAGCGGGATATGTATCGCTGCTGAATTTTCCGAATAGCAACTGGCGAACTTCGTCTTCTGGAAGTTGATACCCGTAGGGCAGACTAAGATATCCTTTTACATGAAGTCCTTCAGATGGATAGGTCACATGATAAATCATAATACATGCTCATCACCTTTGGTCATAGTTGTTATTTTACGCTTGTACTATTATACCCCACAGGCAATGCTCATCAAACGCAAGGTTTACTTTTACCATCTTCTTATGCTGCTACGTATTTTTAATAAAATCTAGCAATGTGGCTTGAAAGCGATTCTTCTCTTCGAATAAAAGTCCATGACCGCTTTCCTCAAAACGATATAACAAAGATCCGGGGATGGCCTGCTGAGTAGCAACTGCGCCTTGAAACTGGGCGATCTGGTCATGAGCTCCGTGAAAAATACCGGTCGGGATTTGAATCTGAGTCAAATCTGAGGAAACATCTTCGTTTCTTAAAGCAATTCCGCTCTGTAAAATGGCGTGGGAAGCGCCTTCGAGGCACATATGCTGAAACCAGCTTTTATATTCTGGACTGATATATTGATAATAGAAGGTGCCTCCAAAATCCGAGATCGCTTGAGGCAAATCAATCTGCATTTGCTGAAGTAAATGATCGATTTGAACTAAAGGCAGACCAAAAGCAGATTGATTCTCTTTTTTTACGAGATAAGGGGTAGTTGCTCCGGCAAGAACGAGTTTTTCCACTCTAGCGCCAGTATCATACTTCGTAATGAAGCGAGTACAGATAGCTCCACCCATGGAGAATCCGACAAGAACTACATTTTCTAGATTAAGTACATCCATTACGAAGGAGATATCTTCGGCAAATCGATCATAGTAATATCCATGCCATGGTTTATCAGACTTCCCAAATCCTCGAAGATCAAGAGTAATACAGCGATATCCTAAGTAGGGCAGCATTTGCATCTGGTAATCAAAAATCCGGTGACTTACAGGCCAGCCCGCGACAAAAAAGATGGTTTGTCCATTTCCTCCGTCCACAGGACGAAGATCTTCTACGTACAGCTGAACTCCATTTTCAACTTCAATCATCATATCCCGTTCCTCCTTTGTTGTTGTAATACGTCATATCGTTCCCCTTGTTCATTTCTATTGTCTTTATCATATGCAGCTCGTATAGAAGGAATGTCCTATCTGTAAAGAAGAAGTTTCACAAAAAAGAAGATGTAGTTTTATGTAATTTAATAGTTGACAGCGCTTCATTTGTTTGAAACAAAGATATATAACTGCTTTTCCTATTGTTTTTTCTGTAAAAAACAGAAAAATACATACTCAAACCCAAATAAAAGTGGTATACTCCCGTTAAGCAATGACAAATTATCCTAAATATAGAACCTCTGGAGGGTTGATTACACTATGGTACAAAACTTGTGGGACAACGAGAAAGCGAAGCAACTGAATAAAGGGCTTGATGAACTTGTGTATCGCTCCAATCTTATTGGAACGGATCGCCGTGTATGTAATTGGGGCGGGGGAAATACGTCAACCAAAACGGTGATTAAGGATTTTCGGGGAAGAGATGTAGAGGTCATGTATGTAAAAGGCAGCGGATCTGATCTTGGAACCATGCAAGCTAAACATTTTACGGGACTTCGGCTTGAAGATATCAATCCTTTATATGAATTAGGTGAAATGCCAGATGAAGAAATGGTAGCATACCTCAGCAATTGTATGATTGATTCAAAACACCCAAGGGCATCAATTGAAACCTTGCTTCATGCATTTCTGCCATTTCCACAGGTAGACCATACACACCCGGATGCCATTATAAGTATCTGCTGTGCAGATAACGGACGCGAAATCGCTCGTGAAATATATGGAGATCGATTCGTCTGGGTTCCTTATATTCGTCCAGGTTTTACGTTGTCAAAGATGATTGCAGAAGGTGTCAGAAATCACCCTAATGCGGAACTTGTGCTTATGGAGAAACATGGACTGGTTACATGGGGAAACACCTCTGAAGAGACGTATGCGAAGACAATTAGCGTGATTCAAGAGGCCGAAGACTATATTGAACGCCAGGCACAGGAGAAGGAAACTTTTGGAGGAGCACGTTATACATCACTTAGCGAGGAAGAACGCCGCGCAGCAGCAGCAGCGATTATGCCTTTGATTCGCGGGGCTGTCAGCGATGAGAAGAAAATGATTTTAACGTATGACGATGCAGATGATGTATTATCATTCGTCAATGGAAACAACTCGAAAGCTTTGTCACAGGTCGGTGCAGCTTGCCCTGATCATCTGGTACATACCAAAGTCGTTCCTTTATTTGTGGAATGGGAACCAAAGTTAGAAAATATAGACCAATTGAAACTAATCTTATCTGAAGAAATCCAGCAGTACAAACAGAATTACAAAGCCTATTTTGAACGTAACAAACATGAAGGAGATCAAATGTTTGAAAGCGCACCGCGCGTCATTTTGATCCCAGGTATTGGAATGATCAATACGGGAAAAAGCCATGCTCATTCGCTAATTAGCGGTGCATTATACCACAGGGCAATTGCCGTGATGAGAGGCGCTACTGCTCTAGGAGAATTTGTCTCTCTTAGTGAAAATGAATCGTACAATGTGGAGTATTGGCCGCTTGAACTGTATAAATTGTCACTCGCACCAAAAGAAACGGAATTCTCGCGCCAAGTTGCACTCATTACGGGTGGGGCAGGCGGAATTGGCAGTGAAACGGCTAGGCTGCTTGTATCCGAAGGGGCACATGTGGCGATTACGGACTTGAATCTTGAAGGGGCTCAGCGTGTTGCAGCAGAAATTAATGCCGAGTACGGAGACGGTAGAGCCCTTGCTATAAAAATGGATGTGACGAACGAAGAGCAAATTAAAGAAGCTTATTCTCAGTGTGCACTTACTTATGGCGGTGTCGACATTATTGTCAATAATGCGGGGCTTGCAACCTCAAGTCCGTTTGATGAAACTTCATTACAAGAATGGAATTTAAATATAAATGTGTTAGGAACAGGATATTTCCTTGTTGCCCGCGAAGCTTTTAAGGTAATGAAAGAGCAGGCGCTTGGAGGCAGTATGGTTTTCATTGGTTCCAAGAATTCAATTTATGCTGGTAAAAATGTGACCGCTTACAGTTCTGCGAAAGCACTCGAAGCCCACTTAGCTCGCTGTATTGCGACAGAAGGCGGGGAATACGGAATTCGCGTAAATACGATTTTACCGGATGCCATCTTACAAGGCTCTGCGATATGGAATTCTAATTGGCGTAATGAGCGAGCTGAAGCTTATGGAATTGAACCTGATCAGCTGGAAGAGCATTACCGGAAGCGGACAACACTGCTCGTTAATATTTATCCAAGAGATATTGCCGAAGGCGTTGCTTTCTTTGCTTCATCCAAAGCTGAAAAAACAACAGGGTGTATGTTGACGATTGATGGCGGAGTACCTGCAGCCTTTACACGTTAAATCCGCAAGTACTCATTTGTTTTGTGCTTCACATTCGAAGGAGGGAACAGATTTGAAGGATAAAGCCTATGTACTATTCGAAGAGCAACAGTTAGCAAGAGGAATCGATGTTAATCATGTAAAACAAAAGCTAGCCGAGCTGAAAATTGAAACTCCTTCTTGGGGTTATGGAGATTCCGGTACACGTTTTAAAGTGTTTCAAAAAGAAGGAGTTCCGCGTAATCCTTTTGAGAAAATGGAAGATGCTGCCGTCGTCCACCGGCTGACAGGGCTCGCTCCGACTGTGGCAATTCATATCCCTTGGGATCAAGTGGATGACTATAGTAAACTGCGTTCACATGCGGAAAATCTAGGTCTGCGCATTGGAGCCGTAAATCCGAATTTATTCCAGGCAGACGAGTACATGCTTGGAAGTGTAACGAACAGTGACAGCAGAATTCGGCGCATGGCAACCGATCATCTGCTTGCCTGTGTAGATATCGCAAAAGAGACCGGTTCGAAAGATGTATCTTTGTGGTTTGCCGATGGAACCAATTACCCGGGACAAGGCGACATTCGTAAACGCAAAGGCTGGATGCAGGAAGCTTTGCAGGAAATGTACCGTGCTCTGGATCCAGACATGCGGATGCTTATTGAGTATAAATGTTTTGAACCTGCTTTTTATCATACCGATTTGGCGGATTGGGGAATGGCGTACAATATGGCGCTGAAGCTTGGAGAACAGGCGCAAGTGCTAGTTGATACGGGACATCATCTCCCTGGAGCGAATATCGAACATATTGTAGCCTACCTGCTGGATGAGAAAAGACTAGGTGGTTTTCATTTTAACAGCCGTAAATACGCCGATGATGATCTTATCGTAGGTACCGTCAACCCATATGAATTATTCCTTATTTTCTATCAAATTCTGCAAGGAAGTATGGATGAAGATGAAGGAATACGAAGCGGTGTAGATAAAATCGCTTATATGCTTGATCAATCTCATAACATTGAACAGAAGATTCCAGCAATGATTCGTTCCGTACTCAATGTTCAGACGCAATATGCCAAAGCACTGCTTGTAGATCATGAGGAAGTAGCGGCTGCTCAAAAAAATAATGATGTACTTGCTGCAGAACATGCAGTAAGAAGAGCATTTGAGTTCGATGTTACTCCACTACTTCATGCCGTACGTGAGGAGCAAGGCCTTCCAGTGGATCCTATGGAAGCCTATCTAAACAGCCGTTATACTGCTGAAATTGCAGGGCGCGGCAAAGGAGGGGCTAGCTGGTGAGTGTCCTAGCCTTTGATTTGGGAGCCAGCAGCGGGAGAGCAGTCCTTGGACTGCTCCACGACTCCCGCATGGAGATAAGGGAAGTGCATCGATTTAGTAATAATCCGGTTTTTGCTGGGGAACACATGCACTGGGATATATTACGAATTTTGCATGAAATGAAACAAGGTTTGCTGAGAACAAAACAAGCAGGAGAGCGAGTAAGCAGTGTCGGCATTGACTCGTGGGCTGTTGATTTTGGGATCCTTGGTAAAGATGGCGAGCTGCTCGGAAATCCATATCATTACCGTGATACGCAGACAAACGGTGTAATGGAAGAGGTGCTGAATAAGATTCCGGCGGAACGCATTTTTCAAAAAACAGGAATTCAGTTTCTTCCGTTCAACACCATTTATCAACTTGCTGCCTTGAAAAAGCGGGACTCTTATCTCCTGAGAGAAGGGGCGCATCTGCTGATGATTCCGGATTTACTCCGTTACTTTCTGACAGGAGAAAAACAGCATGAATTCACAAACGCGACGACGACTCAGTTGTTTAATCCCGTTATGAATGATTGGGACCGAGAATTAATTAAGCAGATTGGCATACCGGAAGAATGGTTTGGCCCCATTGTTTCTCCCGGCACGGAAGTCGGGATGCTTCGTTCCGAAGTGACCAAAGAACTCGGCATACGGCCAGTGCCCTTCATTGCGGTGGCTGAACATGATACGGGCTCAGCAATTGCTGCCGTCCCGGCGACGGATGGCCCTTTTGCTTACTTAAGCTGCGGCACATGGTCTCTCATGGGCACCGAGGTAGATGCACCGATTATTAATGAACAGACGCTTGCGAGTAATTTTACGAATGAAGGTGGTGTAGGTCATACTTATCGTCTCTTGAAAAATATTATGGGATTGTGGATTTTTCAAGAGACGATAAGAGAGTGGGAACGAGAAGGGCATGATGTGAATTATGATAAACTTCTTCATTTAGCTGAGCAGGCAGTTCCGTTTCAGCATTTTATAGACCCAGATCATTCCATGTTTCTTCCAGCAGGGAACATGACGACTCGAATCCAAGAATATTGTGTAAAGACCAATCAACGTCCGCCGCAAACGCAAGGAGAGATCATTCGGTGCATACTGGAAAGTCTCGCCATGAAATATCGGTATGTATATGAGCTGACAGAGCAGGTGTCTGAACAATCTTTCAGCGGGCTTCATATGGTCGGCGGAGGCATTCATAATCATCTTTTATGTAAGTGGACTGCGAGTGCCCTTGGCAAACCTGTATATGCCGGTCCTGTTGAAGCAAGCGCGATTGGCAATATTATTGTACAATGGATAAATGAAGGCGTTTTCAGTTCTTTGACTGAAGCGAGAAAAGCAGTAAAAGAATCATTTCCAGTACTTACGTATGAACCGGAAAACGCAGAGGCCTGGAAAGAAGCTTATTTCGAGTATGTAAAGTATACAAATTTAGCTGCCTATGTATAGACCTAAACAATAAGATGAGTTTCTCTAGATAAGAGGTGTACGCTGATGAAAGTCTCCCTATTTATTACTTGTTTGAGTGATGCCATCTATCCAGCGGTGGGAGAAGCCATGGTTCGTATATTGGCAAAATACGGTGTTACTCTTCAATTTCCAAACGTGCAGACTTGCTGTGGTCAACCGGCTTATAACAGCGGATATTTTGATGAAGCGAGAACAGCTGCCAGAACGATTCTAGAAGCATTTGAAGACAGTGATTTTGTAGTCTCGCCTTCAGGTTCTTGCACTTACATGATCCATCACTATGAGGACTTATTTAAAGATGATCCTGTTCTGGCAGAACAAGCAAGGCGTCTTGAAGCAAAAACCTATGAATTTACACAGTTTTTAGTTCAGGTGATGGGGATCACCGATATAGGTGCTAGATTCCCTCATAAAGTTACGTATCATCCGTCCTGTCATGGCAGTCGTTTATTAGGAGTGAAGGAAGAACCGATGGCTCTTTTAGCAGGAGTCAGGGATATCGAGTTTATTCCACTCCCTTTTGCAGAAGATTGCTGTGGGTTTGGCGGAACCTTTGCTGTGAAGATGGCAGATATTTCAGGTGCGATGGTAACGGAAAAGGCAGAACATATCGTCGAAACAGAAGCTGAAGTTCTGGTTGGTCTAGATATGGCATGTCTGATGAATATTGCCGGCCAGCTTCGCTTCCAAAATAAGCCGGTTCGGGTTATGCATCTTGCTGAGCTGCTATACGAAGGGGTGAAGTCTTCATGAGCATTGGAGCAGGGAAACATGCTGTTAGAGAACGCGCTGAAATTGCACTGCATGATGAATTTTTACGCAGAGCGGTACGATTTACGACAGAAAGGCTTCGTGGTGGCAAAAAGCTGGCATCGGAAGAGCACGGAAGATGGGAGGAATGGAGAGAGCGCGGAAGACAGATCAGGCTTCATACCATCGCTCATTTGGATTATTATCTAAATCTTTTTACTGAGAATGCGAGAGCGAACGGAGTTCACGTCCATTTTGCCGAAACCGGTGAGGAAGCCGTTAAGATTGCCTTACAGATCGCCAAACACCGGGAAGCTCATTCTGTCGTAAAGTCTAAATCCATGGTCACAGAAGAACTTCATCTGAATCATGCATTGGAAGAAGCGGGAATCGAAGCGATAGAAACTGATCTCGGTGAATATATTATCCAGCTTGCCGGTGAAATGCCTTCTCATATTGTTATCCCGGCTATCCATAAAAATAGATATCAGATTGCAGAGCTATTATCAAAAGTAGCAGGAGAAACGCTGGCTCCTGATACAACCATACTCGCAGGATTTGTGCGTAAAAAATTACGTGAACGGTTTCTCGATGCCGATATCGGTATGACGGGATGTAATTTTGCAATTGCGGAGACAGGTTCCATGGTTCTCTTCGAAAATGAAGGGAATGCACGGATGGTGAGCACACTGCCGCGAACTCAAATTACGCTGATGGGCATGGAGCGTATCATCCCGTCATGGGCTGATCTAGAAGTTATGGCAACCCTGCTGCCAAGATCGGCTACAGGTCAGCGTATGACGATGTATATGTCAGGTATAACGGGTCCTAAAAGGACCGAAGATGCCGATGGACCGGAACAAATGCATATCATTATCGTGGATAACGGACGTTCTTTGCAGCTCGGAGATCCAGAGTTTCAGGAACTGCTCAACTGTATCCGCTGCGGTGCTTGTCTAAACGCTTGCCCCGTCTATCGCCATATTGGAGGTCATGCTTACGGAAGCACGTATAGCGGACCGATTGGGGCGGTCCTAACACCGGCTCTAAATAAGAATGTTGCCGAATGGGACGATATTGCTAGCGCCTCAAGCCTCTGCGGAGCCTGTTATGAAGCTTGTCCTGTGAAAATCCCTTTACATGACATGCTTGTTTCTCTTCGTAGACGTAAAGTGGAGCAAGGGTATGGAAATAAGGTAGAAACCGCAGGGATGAAGGCTTTTGGAACGGTCGTGAAGAAGGCTAGCCGCTTTAGTACAGCGATAAAAATGGGACAAATCGGTCAAAAACTAGTTGTGAAAAATGGCGAAATCACTTTGAAGGCTGGTCCGCTGAAGGGCTGGAACAGTTACAGAGTAACTCCATCACTTGCAAAACAGTCCTTCAGACAGTCATGGAAGACGCTGGAATCTGAGATTCGGGCAGAGCATGTGGAGATGAATACGGATGTTCGCGAACGAATGCAAAATGTACTAGACCGTAGACAACAGGAGGACTCGCGAGATGAGTAAATACGGCGAAACTTGGCTTGCGGAACTTGAACAAGAATCCCGGCGTAAACAGGATGCATTTATGCAGCATATTGCTTCTAAACTGCAACGACCTCGTATAACGGAACGACCCGCGAGACCCTTTCAAGGGTCACCTAGTTTTTGGAATGAAACCGAGTGGGATGACGAAAAGCGGGTTGAACAATTTTCTCATCACTTCGAGAGCGTAGGGGGACATGTCGCCCTAGTTTCTAACGAGCAGGAACTCCGTGCATGGATTGAGGAAAAAGCAGAAGAGCTGGAACCAAAACGAATTATTTGTCAGGATCAAGCAGAGCTAAGGGCGCTCCACTTAGAAGATTCCATCCCCTACGCCAAGATTACTTTTTGGAATACGGAGGAAGGAATTGACGAGAAAGTTTTGGCTGCAGAAGCGGATATTGGGATTGTGGTTGCAGATGGAGCAGCTGCATATACCGGTTCAGTGATGGTGAAGTCTTCCAAGGAAAAGGGAAGATCGGTAAGTTTACTGCCCACGGTATTGTTTCTTATTATTCCTAGAGAACAGATCCGAACGAGAATGGGCGAACTGCTTGTCGAACTCGACGAACAAGGCCGAGAGGAATTACCAGCAGGGGTGCATTTTATATCCGGACCCAGCAGGTCTTCTGATATAGAGAATGATCTGACCATTGGGGTTCACGGTCCTGGAATCGTATATGCGATTATATTAGGTTAAAGTGAAAACAAGTGAAGGCCTCCGAAGCTAAAGGAATGGAGGTTTCTTCACTTTTTTTATGTTCAGCAAGCAATGATTTGGGTAATTAATAAAATAGGTGATTACTATTTCATGTGATGAATGATGTAGGTGATTAACGATATAAGTGAAGGATGCTGTGACAAAAGTATCGAGAAAAAGCAGTAAAATTGATATTTCGCGAAATAAATATGAAACTTTTGACGTAAGGAATCATGACTTTATACCTGTTGTGCCACAAATTAACAACGTGATAGTGTAGATATGTAGGAGAGATTGAATAATCAAATCCACTTTTTTTTACATCAAAATGACCGGTTTACTGTTATGGTCAGTTGGTTCTAGAGAGCGCGAAATGAATCATAAATGAAGGATAACGGAGGGAAACAAAATGACAGAATCTGTTCACATACCACAACCTAAAACCTATGGTCCACTTGGAAATTTACCAATGATTGAGGGAACGGCTCCGATACAGTCACTATCTAAAGTTGCAAAAGAATATGGTCCGATCTTCCAAATGCAGTATCCTGCTGGACGTAAGGAAGTATATATATCAGGTCATGAATTTGTTAAAGATGCGACAGATGAGAAGCGCTTTGATAAAAGAATATGGGCTCCACTGCAAAATGTTCGGCCGTTTGCGGGTGATGGACTCTTTACGAGTGCAACGAACGAGCCTAACTGGAAAAAAGCGCATAATATTTTGTTATCTAGTTTTAGTCAGCGTGCCATGCAAGGGTATCACACCAAAATGCTTGATATTGCTTTTCAGCTCGTTCAGAAATGGGCGAGATTAAACCCTGATGAAACGGTGGATGTTCCGGCTGATATGACCAGACTTACGCTTGATACGATTGGGCTATGTGGATTTGACTACCGTTTCAACAGTTTTTACAGAGAAGATAATCATCCATTTATCGATGCCATGGTTCGTTCATTGGACGAAGGGATGAGTCAGCTTCATAGATTAGGTATTCAAGAGATGTTTATGGTGAAAAGAAAGAAACAGTTTCAAGATGATAAGCAGTTTATGTTCAATCTTGTGGATGATCTGATCAAGGAACGAAAAGAGCGGGGCGGCGGAAACAGCGGAGATTTACTTTCCCACATGCTTGAAGGTGTTGATCCGGCAACGGGTGAAAAACTTGACTCTGAAAATATACGTTTCCAGATCATTACTTTCCTGATCGCAGGACATGAGACAACAAGCGGTCTTCTGTCATTTGCCATCTATTACTTAATGAAGAATCCAGACAAAATGAAAAAGATTGTAGAGGAAGTTGATCGAGTCCTCAAAGATCCGGTCCCTACGTATAATCAAGTTAGAGAGCTCAAGTATACTCGCATGGTGTTAAATGAAGCACTGCGTCTATGGCCTACTGCACCGGCATTTTCTCTTTATGCGAAAGAGGATACACAAATCGCTGGTAAATATCCGATCAAGAAAAACGACAGCGTAACAGTACTCATTCCGGCGCTGCATCGAGATACTCGGGTATGGGGAGATGATGTGGAAGAGTTCAAACCAGAAAGATTCGCAGATCCAAGCGCGGTACCGCATGACGCTTATAAACCTTTTGGTAATGGACAAAGAGCTTGTATTGGACAGCAGTTTGCCCTTCAAGAAGCTACTCTTGTTCTTGGTCTTGTTGTAAAACACTTTGAATTTATAGATGTTAATAATTATGAACTTAAAGTAAAAGAGGCTCTAACTTTGAAACCGGATGATTTTCATGTAAAAGTACGCAGCAGAGGAAACTTATCTGCAGCACTTATGATTCCAGGTGCTTCAGCAGTTACCGCACAAGAACAAACGTCAGAAGCGGCCACAGCTGAATCATTGCCGGAGAATGCGCATCATACTCCAATGCTTGTACTTTATGGTTCGAACCTCGGTACTGCAGAAGGGATTGCTCGTGAGGTAGCCGACCGGGCTAAATATCAGGGGTTTGATAGTAATGTAGCACCAATGGATGATTATGCAGGCGATTTGCCAAAAGAAGGCGTCGTACTTATTATCACCGCTTCTTATAATGGCCAGCCGCCATCCAATGCAAAATCGTTTACGCAGTGGATTGAATCAGCTGGACCAGCCGAGTTCGAAGGTGTTCGTTATGTTGTATTTGGTTGTGGTGACCATAACTGGGCCAGCACGTATCAGCGGATTCCAAGATTGATTGATGAAACCTTGGAAGCAAAAGGAGCGACTCGTCTTCTAGGCAGAGGAGAAAGTGATGCAAGCGGGGATTTTGAAACCGATGTGGATGATTGGTCGGAAGGACTATGGCCTGATCTGATGCAAGCACTGGATCTGAAGCTTGTGGAAAATGGCAAGAAGAAGGGTACTGGCCTGAAAGTGAAATATGTCAGCGGAGTAGCTGCCGTTCCACTGGTAGAGACATACCATGCTGAACTTGGTCACGTAGTGAAAAGTGAGAATTTACAAAATGCAGAAAGCGGCAGAATTACTCAGCACATTGAGATTGCTCTTCCAGAAGGGGTGTCTTATCAAGAAGGAGACCACTTGGGAATACTGCCTGTTAATCCTGAATCGCTCGTACAGCGAGTGTTGAAGCGGTTTGCTCTTCAAGGAAGCAGCCACCTGGTTCTATCCGCGAGCGGAAGAAGCAGTGCGCATCTACCAGTGGGAACTCCAGTACGTCTTGATGATCTGCTTGCACGCAGTGTAGAACTGCAGGAGCCGGCAACTCGTGCACAGCTGCGTGAGCTTGCAGCTTATACCGTGTGTCCTCCTCATGCGAAAGAACTGACAGCTATGCTGGATGATGAGATATACCAATCCGAAATTAGAGCGAAACGAATCACCATGCTCGATTTGATTGAGAGATATGAAGCTTGTGAAATTCCATTTGAACGGTTTATGGAACTACTGCCTGCACTGAAACCGAGATACTACTCGATTTCAAGTTCACCTAAGGTGAGCGAAAATATCGTAAGTATTACGGTAAGTGTAGTAAGAGACGCAGCATGGAGTGGTCAAGGGGAGTATAAAGGAATTGCATCCAACTATCTGGAAGGTCTTGATACGGGCGCAGAGGTATTCCTATTTGTGCGTACGCCGGAATCAGGATTCCATCTCCTTGAAGACGCGGAATCACCAATTATTATGATTGGTCCAGGTACAGGAGTAGCACCATTCCGTGGTTTCATTCAAGCGAGAAAAGTAATGAAGGAGCAAAATATCAAACTGGGCGAAGCCCATCTATACTTTGGATGTCGGAATCCTGAACATGACTATCTATATAAAGAAGAGTTAGTCGCTGCTCAAGAGGAAGGCCTTGTTACACTTCATACCGCTTTCTCGAGAGTGAACGGACAAGAAAAATGTTATGTACAGCATCTAATGAAACAAGATGCCGAACATCTGCTTAGCCTGCTGGAACAAGGAGCTAAGATGTACATTTGCGGTGATGGTACAAAAATGGCACCGGATGTGGAACAGACCTTGATTGCAGCTTATCAGTCTAAACATGGGGTTAGTGAAGATGAAGCATTAGCTTGGTTGACCGGTCTTGAATCCTCTGGTAAATATGCGAAGGATGTATGGGCGGGAGCTTGATCTAACCTTGAATATAAGGCTAATCTCAGTGGTGTATTCACTGGGGTTAGCCCTTTTTTTATATATGGCTCATTTGGAAAAACCTGTACATCCTTTACTATAGGCAAGTACAATGTGGATAGAGATTCGAAGACTATTAGCAGCTGCAGGGAGTGGAGTACATGTTATCGTTTCAAATCATCAGTTTGATCGTATATTTAGGTTTGTCTGCTGTCATTCTTTGTCATAGTATATGGCTACGTGGGCGGGTGGGACAAATCAGGTTTGATGGGCAGGGGAAACAGCAATCCTTTCTTACCATAGTCGTGTTTATTTTAGGTGGCGTTTATCTCATTTCAAGTACAGGGATCTTAAGATACGGACTCTTTATTATCGCTTTTATCGTGCATTACTTTGTAACCCGGTTCTATGTAGGAACTAAGGGAATAAAGTACGGTACACGTTTTTACTCTTTCGACCAGATCCGTTCCTATCGTGGGTATAACGATACAAATGAAATATCCCTCTACTTACATGGAAAGACGAATGATATTTATTTACGGCCGCGTATGTCTTATCATAGCAGTACCATTCGTCAGATGTTAGACCAAGCAGGAATAGAGTGTGCTAACGATTCGGAAGATACAACCGAACATGGAGCCATGAATTAATACGTATTATTGCGTACGCTGTTTTGGATGTAAGACGTAATCATGGGCGACAATCGGGCCTTTGCCCCATACTTCATAAGAAATAAACACTATAGCGCCTTTTGGCGGCTTCAGACTGTAAGTAAACTAGCTTAAACTAGTTTGCCTGCAGTCTTTTTTGTTTTTTTATATGACGAATTTGTGTGATTTAGGATGAGGGCAAAGGGACCTAAGATTCTTCTCATCGTGACGTATTATATATTGACCAATTGTCCTTCATGACGTATTATATTGGCTGAACACAACTTGAAAATATTGGGAATTATGACAAGGAGAGATAAAATGAAGAACAAGCGGGTGTTTTTGTTTCATGAAGGAAACGCGTCTATGCGCGAGCTGCTCGGAGGTAAAGGTGCGGACCTCGCCGAAATGACGAAAGCTGGATTACCAGTTCCCTATGGATTCACCATAACTACAGCTTCCTGCAGAGATTATTATACTCACCTTGGTCATATCCCACTTACCCTCATTGATGAGATTCGAACAGCACTTCGGTCTCTTGAACAAACTTCAAACAAGCGCTTCGGTGATCCGGAGAATCCTCTTTTACTTGCGGTACGTTCAGGAGCGGTTACTTCTATGCCCGGCATGATGGATACCATTCTTAATTTAGGCCTCACGGATGAAACGGTAGAGGGTCTTGCGTTAACTACAGGTGATCGAAGATTTGCACTGGAATGTTATGCAAGATTTATACAAATGTATGGCCATGTCGCCATGGATATCGAAAATAATGCTTTCTCTAAAGTTCTTCAGCAAATAAACCGTGAATCGGAAGCGGAACATATCGGACAGTTACCTATAGAAAAACTGGAAGAGTTGATTAGCAAATTTAAACAAATTATTCTTCATCGTGCCAAAAAGTCGATCCCGCAAAACGTAGAAGACCAGTTAATTGATGCGGTACGGGCTATTTTCCGTTCCTGGTCAAATCCAAGGGCTAAGGTCTATCGCAAAGTTCATAAAATACCAGAAGATCAAGGTACGGCTGTAAGTGTACAGGAAATGATTTTTGGGAATCGGGATGAAACGAGCGGTACAGGCGTTCTGTTTACGAGGAATCCTTCTACAGGCGGAAATGAGATGCTGGGTGAATACTTGCCTGCTGCCCAAGGAGAAGAAGTTGTATCGGGTACAAGAACACCTTTGGGTATTACCTATCTTAAACAAACCATGCCGTCCGTATATGAACAGCTCCATGAAGCAGCTTCTTTATTAGAAGAGTTATATGGAGATATTCAGGATATTGAATTTACGATTGAGAAAGGTCAGCTATACATATTACAAACAAGAAATGCACGAAGAACAGCGCAAGCTGCCATGAAAGCTGCGGTTGATTATGCGGAAGAAGGGATTATTACCAAAGAAGAGGCACTGATTCGTATAGAGCCTGAACACTTGAATCAACTGCTCCATCAATCGATTAAGGTTAGAGAAGAAGATGAGATTATAGCTAACGGACTACCTGCTTCTCCTGGCGCGGTAAGCGGACAGCTCGTATTTGATGCAGAAACAGCTGAATCCTGGGCATCTCTAGGAAAACGAGTAATTCTGGTGCGCAGAGAAACGACTCCGCAGGATATTCACGGTGTTATTGCAGCAGAAGGGCTTCTTACGCTCCGCGGCGGAATGACAAGTCATGCTGCTGTAGTGGCGAGAGGGATGGGAACACCTTGCGTATGTGGCTGTGAAGAGCTTGAACTGCGAGAAGATACGAAAGAGCTGATCTGTAGGAATCAAATCTTCCGCGAAGGTGATGTAATATCGATTGATGGCGGAACAGGAAAAGTGTATGCCGGAGAAATCGAACTGAGAGAGCCTGAAATCTCCGAAGAATTAACACGGATGCTAGATTGGGCAGATGAAGTGAAGCGGATGAAAGTATTCGCAAACAGTGATCATCCTCATGATGTGAGACTCGCTCGTAAATGGGGAGCAGAGGGAATTGGACTATGCCGAACAGAGCATATGTTTTTATCACCATCAAGACTCCCGCTAGTACAGAGAGTCATTGTCGCAGGGAGCAATCAAGAGCGTCAGGAAGCGCTCCAAAGACTATTACCTGTACAGCAATCAGATTTCGCAGAAATTTTCATGGAAATGGATGGACTGCCCGTGACAATCAGGCTGCTTGATCCGCCGCTTCACGAATTTTTGCCTAAGCTTGAAGTGCTCGAAGGAAGAAGAGAACATCTGAAGATGATTACACTCGATGGGGATACAGATGAACTCGAGAAGGTAGATCGTGTAATGGAGAAGGTAAAAGAATTAAAAGAGTCGAATCCCATGTTAGGTCAAAGAGGAGCAAGACTGGGCATCGTCTTCCCAGAAATCTATGATATGCAGATCGAAGCGATATTTAGAGCCGCGCTGCAATGTATTCATCAAGGGATCAAAGTAATGCCCGAGATCATGATTCCACTGATTGGTCACGCAAGTGAGATATCCTTCCTGCGTAAATTAGTAGATGAAGTAGCAGAGCAGGTACTTAGGGAAGAGCGAATCCATTGTCCTTACCGTGTAGGTACGATGATTGAGGTTCCTCGTGCTGCACTTACCGCTTCACAAATAGCGGAGCATGCCGACTTTTTCTCGTTTGGCACGAATGACCTGACTCAGATGACACTGGGATATAGCCGAGATGATGCAGAGCGGAAGTTTTTAAACCATTATGTAGAACAAAAGATTCTTCCTGCTAATCCATTTGAAGTGTTAGATCAAGATGGAGTGGGTGAATTGATTCGTATTGCGCTTGAACAAGGAAGATCCCTTAAACCGGAACTTGCAGCAGGAATATGCGGAGAACATGCAGGGGAGCGAGATTCGATTTTCTTTTTCCATAACGTAGGACTTGATTATATTAGCTGCTCTCCTTATAGAGTACCGTTTGCACGGATCGCTGCTGCCCAAGCACAGATTCAAGCTTCAAATGTGACGAAGTCATCACAGGGTGAGAATCCTATTTCTACTACAGCATAAGAGATAGTTAACAAATCACGCTGGAGGGTGAATAAAATAGAACTTACCGCACGCCAGCAGCAAATTATTGACATTGTGCAGAAAAAGACACCGATTATTGGAGATCAGATCGCTGAACAGCTGGGCTTGCCTAAACCGACGATACGCAGCGATCTTTCTCTTCTTGTAATGACACAGTACTTGTCCGCAAAGCCGAAGGTTGGATATTTTCCAGGTGAGCGTCTGACGGCGAAGGAACCGCTTCGAACTGTGCTAGTAAATATGAAAGTAAAAGATATTCAAAGTGTCCCGGTCGTAATCAATGAAAATGCAACGCTTCACGAAGCCGTGGTTGCTCTCTTTTTAGAGGACGTTGGCACCCTGTTTGTTATTAACAAAGAAGGTAGGCTTTCTGGCATCTTATCTCGAAAAGACCTCCTGAAGATGACGCTTGGGAACCAAGATCTATCCGAAGTGCCTGTATGTATGCTGATGACGAGAGCCGTGCAGATCATTGCCGTTACACCAGAAGATCATGTCGTGGAGGCTGCACAGAAAATGATTAATTATGAAGTGGACAGTCTTCCTGTCATTCGAACGTGGAATCAAGAGGATGGGTACGAAGTCGTTGGCAGAATAACCAAGACTACCATTACCAAGCTTGTCGTTCAGATCGCAGTAGAATAGGCCGCTGGAGGAGAAAATATGCAATTTGTTGCTATATGCTCGGATTCACTTGGGGAAACTGCAGATCTTGTCGTGCGAGCTGCATTGCACCAATTTGAATCCTTGCAAATTCAGATTAAACGTTACCCCCAGATTCGCAGTGAGGAAGAGATTCGCGATCTGATGGAAGAAGTTCATCGAATGTCAGGGTTTGTTGCTTATACTCTTGTGCAGCCAGAACTTCGTGAACTGATCAAAGAAGAGTCCATTCGGCTGAGTATCCGTACGGTGGATATAATGGGACCCATGATGCAGGCATTTATCGATACATTTCATGATTCTCCTACGCAAAGACCAGGGGTGCTTCACCGCCTGGATGAAGACTATTTCAGACGGGTAGAAGCAGTTGAGTTTGCGGTAAAATGTGATGACGGCAAAGATACCAGTGCGATTCGAAAAGCGGATATTGTGCTTCTTGGTGTGTCTCGGACTTCGAAAACTCCGCTCAGTATTTTTCTGGCCCATAAAGGGTATAAGGTCGTAAATTATCCTGTTGTGCCTGAGATCAAACCTCCTGATCCGCTTAATGAAGCGATCAAGGGACAAGTCATCGGTCTTACGATGGACGCTGAACATCTGCTCAAAATTCGCACAGAACGATTGAAAGTCATGGGTTTGCCGCACGGTTCTAATTATGCTTCACTCGCTAGAATTGTGGAAGAATTGGAATATGCATACACGCTATTTGATCGGTTAGGCTGCCCGGTTATTAATGTTACAGACAAAGCGATTGAAGAAACAGCTGGAATGATACTTGGTTATATATGAAACCGCCTTCTGGCGGTTTTCTGCTTCTTTTGATACGATAATAGATAAGACAAATGCGAATAGGGGGGAGCCGCTTGTTAACAACAACGGAGTACCAGAATATTACGATAGAACCTTTTGGGGAAGAGCATGAACAATTTTATATGAAGTTAAAAGAGCTATCAAAAGTAGATGATCAGGAACATGTACACCCGGCGAAGTCAGAAATTGCTTTTGTTGCGCTTGCTGATGGAGTTCCAGCTGGCTTGATCTTTACATACCATCGTCCGTTTCATCCCTATTGTACCTATATCTCACTTCTCGTCTTACCTTCAAGTGACCGAATGCTGATTGCATCGAGACTGCTGATGTCTTTATCAGCGCACCGAATGGTATACCCGCTCCAAATCTCGGTTTGGGAAACCGACTTTGCGATGAAGCAGGCACTAGTTAAGCAAGGTTTTTATGAAATTAGAAATACATATCAAGTACATATTGCGACGTCAAAGAGTGGATTTATCAGAGATGAGGAATACTTCATGAACCACCACTCGGATTATAAGCTGTTATCATTGTCTGAATTTCTGGAGAGGGAACAAGGGGAAGAAGAACTGGTACGTCTTGTGAAAAAAACCTATGAACATACACACCGGGCAAATCCACCGGGCGTGTTCGATCTATCTCGCTGGAAAGCATTCCTGCATGAACAAGATTTGGATTCACAAGGTTCTTCTGTTGTTCTCAATTCTACGAACGGTCATTGTGCCGGATTTGCCTTGCTTCATTCGACTTCAGAGGACGGTGTGGCAGAGCTGGGATGGAGAGGCGTGGCATCTTCTGAGCCATTAGATCTGATTCTGCTGCTTACCAGAGAACAAATGAAATACGCCGCTGATAACGGAATCAAGCAGCTTACTTGCGAAGTAGACAGTACAGATCCTTACCAAATGGAGATGCTGCATGTGTATCCGTTTGAACCTGCTCCCGCATGGGTTACTTATCATAAACAAAGATAATGACAGGAGTTGAATTTCTCATGGTGATAAGAGAACAAGCAGAACATTTTATTATGATTGAGCAACATGAACATGCTAGATTAAGCGGAGAGATTGCCAAGCATTTGAAATCTGAATACTTCATACATGAGAAAGATAGACAAGATGTCATTTATGCAATCACACAGCACGATCGTGGATGGATTCGGCTTGATGCGCATCCCATCTGGAATGAAGTCACAAACGCTCCCTATTATTTTGTCGATTACCCTTATGCGGTTAAGCTTAAAATGTACCAAATTGGAATTCAGGAAGTAGAATCCGTGAATCCTTATGCGGGTTACTTAGTAAGTCACCATTTTTCCACCTTTCCTGATATTAAGAATGGAACCGATCCATTCAGTATTTCTTTTAATCAGGAGGAGAAGCAGAGACAGGACCAGCTGGAACAACAACTGGGCTCGATTCAAGAGACCGAAATGAAACAACATTATCACTTACTTCAATTATGTGATGATCTCTCTCTCTATGTATGTATGAATGAACCTGGGGTAAGTAAAGAGAAGGAACATCCATGGTTCCAGAAGGGGCTAGGATCAGCTGCGGTTCTTTTTCAAGAAGGAACAGAATCCGTTCAAGCATGTTGGAAAGATGAAGATACGGTGGAAGTGCAGCCTGCTCCATTTAGTAAGTCTTTTGAGGCGGAGTTATCGTACCGAAAAGTAGCCAAAAAGGACATTCAAGATAAAGGATTGAACAAAGCTTATCACGAAACAAAGCCGGCAGTTCAAAAAATCACGTACACATCGTAAAAAAATATATAGCTCAAATAAAAGAAATGGCCTTCATCGGTCGTTTCTTTTTTGTTTGTTCATTCTTTTTCTTTCTTTGAAATGGAAGGCAGATCAAAACAGTGTTATAATGAATCAAGATTTTTGTAAAATAGAAATCAATTTTGATAAATGGGGTCATAATTTTGAAAAAAACGATGAAGGGGCTTCAGGGGTCCTTATTTGTTGTTGTATTTGTTTTGCTTTTGGCAAAGTTTGCCTTATTCCGTTTCTTCGTTTTTAGAGACTTATCACTGGACCGTTTGGGTGCAGATGCCCTAGCGATTCTCGTTATTCTTAGCCTATGGGAACTCATTATTCCGCGTAAATGGAAAGGCAGTGCTTATTTTGTACTAAATACACTCTTCTCTCTCATTTTGTTCGCAGCAACGCTGTATAACGTGCAGTTTGGCTCTATACCTACTTACACAACGCTGCTCAGCTTGAATCAGATTCCGCAAGTCGCAGGAAGTATTGGTATGCTCATAAAGCCGATGCATTTCTTATTTTTCGCTGATGTAATCTTAATGGCCATTTGGTGGTTCTACCAACGTATGCAAGGCAAACGCCGCTTGTATACAAAACAGCTTTCCCGGATCTCCATCGTCGGGGTCGGGGCCATCTGTGTTATTCTCTCGGGACTAACGATTGCGAAAGATGGTACGATCGAGAATGAAACCGTTCGTGCAGATGAGCTGGGCTTTCTGAATTATCAAATCGCTGCTGCCATTCATGCGAAAGCAGAGAATAAGGCGATCGCCGCTGGGAATCTAGAAGAGACCATTAAGAAAGTAAATGATCTGAAGTCATCCTATCCTTATCAGACCTCCGAGAAGGACCCTGATGCGAAACCAGAAGGATATGGAGCGATGAAAGGTAAAAATGTCATTGTCGTACAGCTTGAATCTTTTCAGCGTTTCCCAATCGGGCAGACGGTAGAAGGTCAAGAAGTTACTCCGGTTCTGAATGAACTTGTAAAAGATAGTCTTTATTTCACAAATGTATTCCAGCAAATTGGTCAGGGAAATACTTCGGATGCTGAATTTATCTCTAATACATCGATTTATCCGCTTGGCACGATTGCCATGTCTACCGGGTATAGCGATCGTGTTCTTCCGAGTCTGCCAAGACTTTTGCAAAATGAAGGATACACAGCAGAGACGTTTCATGTGAACACGGTTAGCTTCTGGGATCGAATCAAGATGTATCCTGCACTGCATTTTGATCAATATTTTGATAAGCCTTATTACAATAATGATGATTATAATGAAATGGGAGCTTCCGATGAAGAACTATTCCGTGTTGGAGTTGAAAAACTGGCAGAGTTAAAAGCGCAGAACAAACCTTTTTATGCTCAGTTTGTAACGGCATCGAGCCATTCTCCATTCAAAGTGAAACCGGAATTTGTGAAGTGGGATACTCCTGCTTCTATTGAAGGAACCGCGCTTGGGGAATATTTGACTTCACTGAATTATGCTGATTATGCGCTTGGAACATTAATTGATGGTCTAAAAGAGCAAGGATTATGGGATGAAACTGTGCTTGTTGTATATGGTGACCATTTTGGATTACAGAATCAAAGTACTTCTCCAGAAGAGGTCGAAGCAGCGCTCGGTATTCCGTATCATGAACAGGTCAGCAGGTTTAATATTCCTCTAGTTATTCATGTACCGGGGATGGAAGGACAAGAAATTGAGACGGTTGGCGGTCAGATGGATATTTTGCCTACGGTCAGCAATCTGCTCGGTATTTCACTTGAGGACACGAAATTTACCGCATTCGGCCAGGATCTGCTGAATGTGGATCAAAATGTGATTGGAATGCGATATTACTTGCCAACGGGTTCTTTCTTTAATAATGATATTATGTTTATTCCAGGTACTGGGTTTGAGGACGGAACCGCAATTTCCCTTGAAACCCTGACTCCTGTGGAAGACTTTGAAAAATATAAGTCAGACTATGATTACATTATGCAACTGATGAAGTTGTCTGATGAATATGTGAAGCTGCTTCCGAAACGCGGATTATAAAAATAGAATCGCAAAGGCACCGTATAATAGGTACGGTGCCTTTTGCAGGAGAAATAAAGAAATGAGGAGAACAACGGATGATTAAAAATGAGAAGATAAAAGCATCGGAAGTGCAAGTAACGGGTCTTCATGGTGAAGATCTCGGTCTAATGTCTACAAAAGAAGCGTTGAAGCTAGCAAAGGAGTTAAAAGTGGACTTAGTATGCACCTCACTCATGACAAGTCCGCCGCCTTGTAAACTGATTGGGGCCGGAGCAGCGAAACAGGAAGCACTGGCTGAGAAACGTAAAGACAGAGCGCCGAAGACGAAGGAGATCAGGCTGACACCTCATATTGAAGAGCATGATTATGATACCAAAAGAACACAAATGGAACGGATTCTAAAGACCGGTGATATTGTAAAGCTGGTTGTTAAGATTCAAGGAAAGCAAGGAGAGGCAGCTAAGAAATTACTTGAAGACTTCATTCGGGATTTAAAACCACTCGGGAAACCAAGTACGGGAATCCAGCTTAGCGGTAAACAGGCAGTTGTGGAATTACATCCTTAAAAAAATGTTGTTAAATACAAGGTAGAGTTATTGGAATACAGATGATTTAACGCTATAATCTTAAAAGGACTTACATCCTTAACGGATGATCTAAAATTTGAACTTACTCTAACAATTATCGGAGGTTACTTTGCATGGAGAAAACTTTAATCTTTGGCCACAAAAATCCTGACACGGATACGATTTGCTCTGCACTCGCATATGCTGATCTAAAAAACAAACTGGGCTTAGAAGCAGAGGCAGTACGTCTTGGCGAGGTGAACGGCGAAACTCAGTATGCTCTTGATTACTTTGGCGTTGTTGCACCGCGTCTAGTAGAGACCGTTGCGAATGAAGTAAACAAAGTTATTTTGGTAGACCATAATGAACGTCAGCAAAGTGTAAGTGATATTGATCAAGTACAAGTTACTGAAGTTATTGACCATCATCGTATTGCAAATTTTGAGACAAGCCAGCCGTTATACTATCGTGCGGAACCTGTGGGCTGCACAGCAACCATACTTAATAAATTGTATAAAGAAAATAATGTAGAGATTTCTAAACCGATTGCTGGTTTGATGTTGTCTGCTATTATTTCGGATTCACTCTTGTTTAAATCCCCTACATGCACAGAGCAAGATGTAGCTGCTGCAGAAGAACTCGCTGCCATTGCTGGCGTAGACGCTAAAGTATATGGCCTGGACATGTTAAAAGCAGGTGCTGATCTGAGCAAAAAATCAATTCCTCAACTGCTGACACTCGATGCAAAAGAGTTCCAAATGGGCAACTCCAAAGTGGAAATTGCACAAGTGAATACAGTGGATGTTAATGATGTGCTTGCAAAACAAGAGGAACTTGAAGCAGCCATTTCGGCCAATGTTCAGGTGAAAAACTTGGATCTATTCCTTTTCGTAATTACAGATATTCTAAATAATGATTCTGTTGCTCTTGCCATTGGTGATAAAGCAGAAGCGGTAGAACGTGCTTACGGTGTACAACTTATTGAGAATAAGGCACTGCTCAAAGGTGTAGTATCTCGTAAATCTCAGATTGTTCCTGTTCTTACAGAAGCATTAGCATAACACTTAAAAACACACAAAAACCCTCTGACTGTTGTCAGAGGGTTTTGTTATATCTTTTCTATTTAGAACGAAACCGTAGGTTCAGGTTCCATACTATTCTCCATAACTTCTGGTGCTTTCTTAAATTCGACTTTCTTCACTCGGTTGCGTCCTACTTCTTTGACTGTAAAGAGGAGACCTTGATGAAGATGTGTTTGACCAGGTTTCGGGTTAAGCAAGATGGTATACAACCATCCACCAATCGTATCCGCTGTTTCCAGATCAAAATGTATTCCCGTCATATCTGCGATTTGATCAAGCTGAATTTTTCCATCTACGATGTAGTGAAGTTCCCCAAGTTGTTCAATTTCCTTGCGTTCTTCCGTGTCAAATTCATCTCGAATTTCGCCAACGATTTCTTCCAAAATATCTTCAATAGTGACAAGCCCGGCTGTGCCACCGAATTCGTCTACTAATACGGCTAGATGAACTTGTTCTTTCTGCATGCGTTTTAACAAATCATTAACCGCTGTTGCTTCAGATACGGTAAGAACGGGGTGCATGAATTGTTTGAGATCAACACTTTTACCTTCCTCATAATTAAGGAACATTTGTTTTGTATTAATCATTCCTATAATCTGATCTTTCCCTTGATGGGCAACAGGAAAGCGTGTGTACTGTTCACGGCGGATAATTTCCATGTTCTGATCAAACGTATTATTTGTATAAAGACAAACCATATCCGTACGAGGGATCATAATTTCTTTCGCTAATAAGTCGTCAAAAGCAAAAATACGATTTACATATCCGTATTCTGTATTATTTATTTTTCCGCTCTGATAGCTCTCAGATAAAATAATCTGTATCTCTTCTTCAGAGTGAGCATCTTCATGTTCACTTGCTGGTTTTAATCCGAAAATTCGAACCAAACCATTGGCAGATCCGTTTAAAAGCCATATAAAAGGATACATGATTTTATAGAACAACATAATGGGTCTTGCAACCAGGAAGGTCACAGTTTCTGCTTTCTGAATAGCCATTGTTTTCGGAGCGAGTTCACCCACAACGACGTGCAAGAAGGTAACGATAGCAAAGGCAGTAATGAAAGAAACGATATGGCCAATTTCTGCAGCAATGCCGAATCGTTCAAGCAACGGTTCAATCAATATTGCTACAGTAGGCTCACCGAGCCATCCAAGTCCTAGAGCTGTTATCGTAATACCAAGCTGACACGCAGACAAGTATCCATCCAGATTGGATGTCACTTTCTGTACGGCAAGTGCACCTCTGCGTCCTTCCAGTACTAATTGATCAATACGGCTTGGTCGTAACTTAATAATGGCAAATTCAGTAGCTACGAAGAAAGCCGTAAGCCCAATTAATACAACAAACAAAAACAATTTCAGTCCTATGTCATCCATTAGACATCTTCACAATCCTTTATAATAAATTTTAGGTTCATATGAACTAGTATACAGAACTTAAGATAGGGTGAGCAATGGTCAATATCGTCTTGATTAGCTGATTTATAGCGTTTTAGGCCAAAATTGTTTAACAATATACACTTTTGCGCTCTCTTGCACACCTTTACAAGGAATAGCGGGTCACGTAATATTAGTCCATATGATTTAATAGGATGAGTTTACAAAAATATAGGAGGTCCATGAGATGACAGAGTTATTCACCCTTACTCGTAGCGAAATGGCACAACTGCTGCTGTCCATCGAAGGACATCATAAGATAACACCGCTCGAACTGCTGCAGAAAGCGTGGACTAAGCACCATAAATCTGACGTAGATCAGGGAACCACATATGCAGCCTTCTTATCCACTTCGCTTCCTCCCATCTTAGAGAAATTAATTAAAGGCAATCGAACGGCTGGTTTCTCTCTTCAAGAGATTGCGTCCCTCGCACAAATGATTGAGTATTCAAATACATCCCTTACTTCGATGCAAAATTGGGTGAAGCGGGATTTCAAAGAATATTTTTCTTCACCGAAGATCGGGAAAAAATATTCCATTCATCAAGCTGCACTTCTCTTTATTATAGATGATTTAAAAGCACTCCTAGACTTTGATTCCATTCGTAATCTGTTCAAAGGGATTTTTATGGATCCGGTGCGTGATGACGATGATTTATTAAATCCGCTGATATTATACAATACGTATGCAGACCTGTTTGAACAGTTAGACTGTGAGAAGGAGCGTCTTATTCATACGGATAGGGGGGCAGAGTCGCAGGTGCTGTCAGCGGTGGACAAGATGGTGCAATCTTTCTCCTATTTAACGGAAAGACAACACCTTATTGTGAGAAATATTATTTTTATTGCTACCTTATCGGTACAAACGACGTATCTGCATTCCCTTTCAAAACGATATTTAAACGCAACATTATTTCTATAATGATATGAATGATGAACAATAAAAAGCCAGGTGTTTTTAAAACCTGAACTGCACCCCAGTTGTTAGGCACAATCTTACAACTGGAGGTGCAGTTTTATTTATGCAAAATGAGTGGAAAAGGATAAATAAAAAGATGAATCTTTTGTAACCTTAGTTTGGAGTAAGGTAAAAAGAGGTAACTATTAAAGTAGATACAATTGGTAGGTGAAGGAGGCGGCCACATGTCAGGGCCTTTAACAGACAGTAAAGTCTGGAAGAGCATCTTTCAGAATGCACCCATTCCGATGGCCATGGTTGTTGGTGATAAGGGAATCATATGTAAAGTGAATAAAGCGTTTGAGAAATGGACTGAACGGTGTTCAGATGAACTGCTCTCTAAATCTTTTATACATATATTAGGTTTACAAGACGTGGGATATATTAATTTTAATCAGATCGCTTATGAACTGGAGACAGGCAGCGAAGATGCAGTTCATTACAAAGTTCTACTAAACAAGGAGCGTATCCAATCACAAGAAGTACAGCTTCACTTCTCGCTATTGGAGGATTCAGAACAGGAAGACCATTGTTTTATTGTTCAGGCAGTTACTCCAATTAAAGACTTAGCAGCGGAAAGAGAATGGGAAGAATCAAAATCTTTGTTTAAATATAATCCATTAGGAGTAGCTTCTATGGATCTGAGCGGCCATTTACTACGGGTAAATGAAGGGCAGTGTAAGATAACAGGTCATACGGAAGAAGAGCTTCTTGCAGGCCGATACACTCCTCTGATTCATCCGGATTCTATAGAGAAGACCAATTATCACTTTTCTATGGCTTCCAAAGGGATCCCGCAATCGTACCATATACGTATGCTTCATAAAGAAGGTCATTCCATTGAGGCAAATGTAATCAATGTTCCTACGATTTTAAACGGTAAGGTGGTAGGTGTTTACGGGATTACTAGCGACATAACAGAAAGTAGACGGCATCTTCAGGAAATCGAGAATCTCAGCAACCAACTTGAACTTATTTTTAATGCAGTAGATGAATGTATATTTGGCGTAGATCATGAGGGGCATCTGACTTATTTGAATAAAAAAGGAGCCGAACTGCTCGGCATATATCAAGAGGAAGCGATCGGTCTTAAACTGACGAATCAATTTTTGCAATTCAATGAAAACCATTATCCATACGCACCAGAAAAGATGCCAATATATCAAAGCATTCTGTCCGGGGAGAGTCACTGCGTGAAAGAAGAGGTCTTTGGACGCAAAGACGGAAGTACGTTTATTGCCGAGTATCAAGTTACTCCTTTAATCGATCGGGGTGAACGTAAAGGTGCAGTCGTTGTGATTAGAGATATTACTTCGATTAAAGAGATTATGAAGGCAAAAGAAGAAGCGATTCATGCAGACCGGGCCAAATCAGAATTTCTTGCGATGATGAGTCACGAACTGCGGACGCCGATGAACGGGATCGTGGGGATGACTTCATTATTAATGGATACAGATCTCGATGAGGAGCAAAAGTCATATACAGAGATTATTGCGAACAGCAGCAACACACTCATGCAAATGTTTGGGGAACTGCTTGATTTTAGTAAGATCGAAGCCGGAAAAATAGAAGTGGTTCACGAGCCATTCTCCTTAATTGAAGCACTTCATGAGGTGCATGATTTATTTATCGCTTCAGCAGAAGAAAAAGGGATTCGACTTATACAAAATTATGATGAGAATATCCCAGAAACCTTTTTAGGTGATGAAACGAAGATCAAGCAAATCTTAATTAACTTAATTAGTAATGGAATTAAATTTACGAATGATGGAGAAGTGGTTATACAAATTGAACAGATGAACACGCATCTGGCGAATCGAAAACTCCTCGTATTTCAAATTCAAGATACTGGTATCGGAATTCCACTTCATAAACAGAATGAATTGTTTCAATCATTCTCACAGTTAGATACTTCAATTAATCGAAAATACGGTGGAACCGGTCTTGGACTGGCCATTTCAAAACGGTTGGTTGAAGTTATGGGAGGCACGATCAGCGTCAGTAGTGATGAAGGGAAGGGAGCTACCTTTCAATTTTTACTGGAGCTGGATGCTTTATGAACAAATTAAAAAGGACAGTCTTGATCTTGTTCTCGGGTAGAGAAAAGATGGGACTGTCCATTTCTTTTTTTATTATTCGTTCCAACCGCCTATAATACTAGAGAGCAACATACACTCCTCATCCTCTAACTCAGCGATGCATCGGATGTTCTCCTGATCTTCTGGATCTGTACAGTAAATTTCACGACGTCCATCTTCATGGTGAACAATGATGAAATTAGAACCTGATTTGGTTTCCAGTTGATACTTCATACCTACACCGGGCAAAGTGGATTTGAGAAGTTCCATGGGAATAATCCCCTTTCTAAGCTATAATTCGTTTTGCTACACTCAAAGCCGTATTGTACTATCAGGTGCCTCTGAATGCAAGACGAAAAAAGAAGGAATAGGTATAAAATTGTAGACTTTCCTAGACCGTGTTTCAGGTTTTTAATGAAAATTATGATAACACTGCTTTTTAGGAAGGAATTTTGATGATTATAATGAAATAGAACTGTGTATACATAAATTAACAACATAGAGAATTTTTTCTTATGAAACACCCTTTATAAGTTTTCACCTCCCTAATAACCATCTTCTAAGACCAACCTCCATGGTGTTACCTCTACTATACAGGCGTTTAACCTTCTAATGTCCAGTCACAGGCATCTTCAATTTGTTATTTGCTTATTTCTACTCACTTAAGCAGCTGTTATACAATTCTACATCTTGAGGAGGCTTTTTTATGAACAAAAAAGAAGTGGTAGCTATGTTACTGGCCGGAGGTCAGGGTAAACGATTGAAAGGGCTGACGAAGACTTTAGCTAAGCCTGCTGTTTATTTTGGGGGTACTTACCGCATTATTGATTTCCCGCTGAGTAATTGTGCGAATTCGGGAATTGATACGGTAGGCGTACTAACACAGTTTGAGCCTTTGGTGCTCCATTCGTATGTAGGGATCGGCAGTGATTGGGATTTAAATCGCCGAAATGGAGGCGTGTTTGTTCTTCCACCTCATGAGAGAGAGGGGAGTAATAACTGGTACAGAGGTACGGCAGATGCGATTTATCGGAATTTAAATTTTGTTGATCAATTTGAACCAGAGCATGTACTGATCTTATCAGGTGACCATATCTATAAGATGAATTATGATGCCATGCTTCAATATCACAAAAACCAAAATTCGGATTGCACGATTTCGGTCATTGATGTTCCTTTACATGAAGCAAGCCGGTTTGGCATTTTGAATACAAAAAACAATTATGAGATTTATGAGTTTGAAGAGAAGCCTGAACATCCGAAGAGTACGCTGGCATCTATGGGAGTATATATGTTCAGATGGTCTGTCCTGAGACAACATCTTCTTGAGAGTGAACAAGATCCGGATTCTACCTATGACTTCGGTCATGATATTATTCCACTTCTTCTCAAGAATGAGAAGAAGCTGTATGCTTATCCATTCAGCGGTTACTGGAAAGATGTAGGGACGGTTAAGAGCTTATGGGAGGCGAATATGGATCTGTTAAGCGACGATCCTCCCTTGAATTTAAATGATCCGCAGTGGCGTATCTATTCACGTAATCCAAATGAACCGGCGGGCTATATTGGTACAAAAGGAAAGGTTCGTAACAGTATCGTAAATGAAGGCTGCATTGTCGAAGGGGAAGTCAGCAAATCGGTATTATTTTATGGGGTCGAGATCGGGGAAGGAAGTGTGGTTACGGATTCAGTGATTATGCCTAAAGTGAAAATAGGAAAGAATGTTAGACTTCATCGGGCGATTGTAAGCGAAGGAACGATGATTGAAGATTACTCTGTTGTTGGGGGTAATGGAGACCAGGAAGATGAAATTTTACTAATTGATCAGACATATCGACAACATACGTATGGACTTAGCTAAATATGAGTGAGGACGGTGACCTAGTATGCAACATCTCATGGGTGTAGTGAACCTGGATCAAGAGCTCGAGTTAATGAATGAATTAACATATTTTCGTTGTGGTGCTGCCGTTCCTTTTGCGGGTAGGTATCGTTTGATCGATTTTGTTTTGTCCAATTTAATGCATTCTAACATTCATCATACCGCGCTGTTTGTACGCCGAAAGTATCGGTCGCTGCTGGATCATTTGGGGCAGGGGGCTCCATGGGACCTAGATCGCAAACACGGGGGTCTCTTTATACTTCCGCCAGACTGGAATGATCCTACGGACCGTTCCAAAGGCGATCTGCAACATTTTCATAATAATCGTGATTATTTTCTTCGAGCCAAAGGTACCCATATTATTCATACCGGCAGTCAGCATATTTACTCCATGGATTACCGGGAAATGTATCAGTTTCATATCTCTCAGCAAGCCGATGTCACTCTTCTTTATAAAAAAGTAGATGAGATCCTTCCTGAACATGAGTCCTGTGTACGGGTCGATGTGGACGGTGTAAAAGTTACGGGAATTCATCAAGAAGGTGATCATCCTAATATATATCTCGGTGCTTTTATTATGGAAAAACAATTGTTTCTGAAATTAGTAGATCATTGTATTGCGCATGGTCAAGATTACTTCTTCCGTGATGGAATCCAAGATAATTTGCATAACTTAAACATTGCTGGTTTTGCTTTTGATGGATACCATACCGTTATTAACTCGGTAGAAAGTTATTATCGCAATAGTATGGATCTACTTAATCAAGAACAATATCAACGTTTGTTCAAACAATATGAGATCCATACCAAAATCAAATATGAACCACCGACTAGGTTTCTCGAGAATGCGGAAGTAAGCAACTCTTTGATTGCGAATGGTTGTATTATTGGAGGGCAGGTCGAGAACAGTATTATTTTTAGAGGAGTCAAAGTTCACAAAGGGGCTCAAATTCGAAATTCGATCATCATGCAGAAATGTGTAATTGAGGAGAATACAGTGCTGGAGAATGTAATCCTTGATAAAGATGTACATTTAACGGCAGATTGCACACTGATCGGTGATGCCAAGCAGCCTTATGTCATTGCCAAAAGCAGCCAAATTTAAATCAGGAAAAAAGGTCAGAGGAGTAATTCTCTGACCTTTCTTCATATGTTCAAATTCTGAAGTTTCATAATCGTGGTGGCAGTTTATATGTATACTATAAGTCGGCCTTTTTCGCTGCTGATGAACTAAGTACACGCTTAGCACCATAATATTTTGAACTCCAATAACCCTTATTAATGGGTGTAATGGCGATACCTTTAGAGGAGGTAGCGGAGACAAAATTGTTATCGCTTAGGTATATTCCAACATGCGAAATGCCTTTACCGCTTGTATTAAAGAATACAAGATCGCCTTTGGTTAGAGCGGATTTCTTAACTGATGTGCCTTTTTTGTATTGTTGTTTCGAACTGTGAGGTAAAGTTACACCTAATTTTTTGTATACATAACGAGTAAACCCAGAGCAATCAAACCCTGTGAGTGTAGTACCGCCGTATTTATAAGGAACACCAACTGTGTTATTTACTGTGGTAGAAAGTACAGAAGCGGAAGCTTGCCCGAGTCCTGCGGTGAATAGTAATGATAGTCCTAATGCTGCTGATGCGAGTTTCTTTTTCAAAATGTAATACTCCTTCCAATGCCTGCGAGGTTAGCTAAGGATTCGGTTGAAGGTACCCTATGATCACTCTGTTTCGAGATCAATTCACCCATGGTAGGCGGGTCCCCCGCTTCTTAGGTGCGTAAGAATTCGGCGGTTATCGTGATTGCACCTTGTATATTCATGTTAATGATAACAATTAGTTACAACAATGATTACGAAAATGTTACTTTCTCTACAACGAATTTTAACATTGGGCGAATGAATTATCAACCTGATTTTACTAATTTCGTTATCTTTTTCTCGAATTTATTTCACCTTTGTGAACATGAGTGTTGTTTATCCCTTATTAACAGAAATATGATAGATATATGAATACTGACTAATTTACTAAAAAAGACGATAAAAGAGGCCCAGCTGCTTAAAATAATGCAGCTGGGCCTTTCGATTTTTTTATTCATCGTGCTCAGTAAAGACAATTTCATAGACATTAGATACCACTTCAAAGGAGTGTATACGGTCATTAAAGTTATAAGTGCAAAGGGCCTGGATCGTGTCAGAAAACACATATTCATCCCGTTCCCGCGCAGGTCTAAAGAGTGGAAACACTTGCACATGAAGTGTGTAGATTATTTGGACTAATTCCCCAGGCTGAATATCTGTAATTTGCACGGTCTGCTGCTCCATCTCAAGCACGGTTAGCTCACGTTTATGATCAGACCACTGAATAGAGCCATTTAGAATGGTAGACACACCTGGAGCAGGTAAGGGCAGCAACAAATCTGCTTTCGTATTTCCTGAATTCCGAATAGTTATCTCAAATAGAATATCGTCACCTGGCTCCACATATTTCGGTGATGTGAGAACATGAAGCAGTATGCGCGGAGCATAGAAAAAAACAGGAGTAAGAGCTAGCGTTGTCAGTTGAACCGACCTTCCATCATTGATTCGAAATGTGTATGTCAGCCGTGAACGGTTAACCCATTCTTCAGTAGGAACAATGGAGTTAGGGATCACAGAAACTTTCGATTCAAAAGTGATATATATGCTGGAGTGTGGAATTAAAGTGCCTAAAGGAAGTCCCGTCGCTAAAGAAACCTCAGGTCGTAGAATCCCGTTTACTTTTACTGTACCCGGAACCAGGTTGAGCTCTGGGGCTTGAAGTAAGTCATAGACTGCCTCTACGGGAATCTCTCCTTCATTTTGGATAAGTACTTCATAAGTAACTGTATCCTCATAGGTTACTTGAACAGGCGTTATCTTTACGGAAATTGTTAATACCGGTAACAAATAAGAGATAGACACCGGGTTTGAACGAATTGTAATTTCTTCTCCCTGATTGAGATAAAGTAACGTTGCAACACTCGTAAGAGGAGTCGAAGTTGTCCTTTTCTCTATTCTCACCTGATACGATATTTGGGTCGTTGAGTTTGCAGCAACAACAGGTATTGTAATACCTGCGAATGGATCAAGATCAGGAGCGAGGAGACCATCAATCACCACACTGCCCGGAACAAATGCCACCTCGTCATCCGACAATAAGGTGCTAACTACGGCATTTCTGATATCTTCTCTTCCTGTATTCGTGATTTGTATAAAAAAAGTAATGATATCTCCCTCAAAAGTCTGATTCGTATTGGCATAATAGTAAATGGATAATTGAGAGGGAGATACGAATAAGGTGACAGGATTAGAGATGAGCTCTTTTGTAATGAGACGACCATCCATCGCTTGGAATGTAAAGCTTGCTGTGGCCACGTTGGTAAGAGTTAAAGAATCAGGAATGCTGCTTATAATGATCTGGAACTGAATCGTAACTTTCTGGTTGATCGGCAAGATCCCAATTTGCAGACCCTCTTGCGGATTGGCGCCTGGTACAGGAACACCATCTTTCAAGAGGCTGTTGGGAATAAAGGAGGTGCCCTCCGGAAGTGTATCGATTAGCGTAACTTCCGCAGGGGCATTCCCTGTATTCTCTATTTCAAGCTGATACATAACGATGCTGTCGAGTGTCACTTGTTCCATAGAGGCACTTTTTTTGAGTGTGAGAATAGCACCTGTTAGCGGTATAGATACCATATTGGAATAAGACACACCTTCAAAACGGCCTGATGCAAAACGGACAGAAGATTGATTGTTTACTACATAATTCCTTCTATTCTGCGAATTCATATCGTAACGACCTGTACTTGGAATGTAATTGTTGAGAAAGCTCCCTCCTGAATGGTCCCAACCGTAACTCCAGTATTTGGATTGGCGTTAGGTCTAACGTTTCCATCCACAATTACACTTTCAGGAACAAATTCAGTACCGGCAGGTACGGGGTCTACCATAACGACATTCTCCACTTCTACGATTCCGTTATTGGTAATAACTACGGTATAAGTGATGGTATCGCCAACAACAGCATCTCCTGTGGAGGTCGTCTTTACAACCGTTACATTTGGTGATGAGACAGGAATCACGAGCGGGTTAGAACTAAAATTGCCGCCGAGCAATCGACCATCAGGGGGTGCGTAAGTAAATGTTCCAAATGCTTGATTGATCAGTTGTTGTAATTCTGGAAGCGTGTCAACGATGATCTGTAAAGTTACGGTGATATTGATATTCGATCCGGGAGCTACACTACCAACAGGAATCCCTGTTTCCGGATTCACCCCGGGCTGAGGAACTCCATTGATGAGTACACTATTTGGAACCAAAACGGCTCCATCAGGTAAGTCATCCGTTAAAGTTACAATTCCCGGTAAATTGCCTGTGTTCGTCAAATTTAAGAAATAGGTTACGGTATCGCCTACGGTCACGTTTGACGAGTCGGCTGTTTTGAGTAATTGAAAAATGGGCTGGTAGATCGGGATGCTCACTGTGTTGGAATAGGAAGCACCTGTAAAAGCACCGGAGGTAAAACTGACGGATGAACGGTTTTGAATGGTGTAAGGAGCACTTGGCAGCGTATTCACTCTCACGTCAAAAGTTACGGTCATTGCATTCCCTGGTGCAATCGTGCCTAGATTAATCCCGCCCGCTGGGTTTGCGTCTATTCGGGAATTTCCATCAACGGTAACACTTCCGGGTACAAAAGTACTTTCAGCTGCTAAAATATCGGACAATACAGCATTATTCACATTCGCAATTCCGTTATTCGTAACAATGACACGATACGTATAGGTGTCACCAACGACTGCGGTTGCTACAGAGGCTGATTTCACGAGTGTAATATTTGGGGAGGAAACAGGTATTTGCAATAAATTACTGGCAAAAGAACCATTCAGTGTTCTACCATCAGGCAACGTATAAGTGAAGGTTGTAGTCGCTTGATTACTTAATTGTTGACTGACCGGTAACGTATTAATGACGACGGAGAACAAAACGGTGGCTGTAGATGATATAACACCGACGGACATACCTGTTGCAGGATTTGCTCCGGGAACTGGAGCGCCATTCACAATGACACTGTTCGGAATAAGTGTTGTACCTTCAGGAATGAGATCGGTTAGAACGACGCTGCCGCCATAATTACCTGTATTCGTATACGTAATCGAATAAACTACGGTATCTCCGACCGTTGCATTAATGGTATTTGCTGTTTTAACAGCTGACAAAATAGGGCTGTATACCGGCGTGCTCACGGTATTTGAGAATGTACTGCCTGAAAATGTACCCGAAGTAAAGGTTACGATTGCGCGATTTTCAATTTGCGACAAAGAGGTCGTAGGTATTGAGTTGATACGATATTGAAAAGTAACGTTGACCGTAGACCCTGGAGTTATACTTCCGATTGTCACTCCTGTAGAAGGATTGGCGGTGGGGCGCTGGGTTCCGTCTACATATACGCTTCCGCTGACAAAGGAGGTTGCTGCGGGAAGCGCATCGGTAATGATCACATTATTCACGGTCTCGATTCCACTGTTTCCAATGGTTACGGTATACGTATTGACGTCCCCAACAGTAAGTGCCGTTAATGAAGATATTTTAACTGCTGTCACATTAGGAGCAGAAACAGTAACTATAGACACGTTAGAAGACACATTTCCGCCGAGCGTTCTACCTGATGGCAATGTATAAGAGTAACTGACAAAGGATTGATTACTCAAGAACTGCGGACTCGGAAGCGTATCGATGACGACAGAAAAGGTAATTGTACTGGAGGTCCCTGGGGTAATACTACTCGATACAATGCCTAGAGAAGGGTCGGATCCAGGTGATGGAAGTCCGTTGATTAATACACTATTTGGAACAAAAGAGGTGCCAGCAGGGATCGTATCTGTTAGATTGATGCTTGCACCAAAATTACCTGTGTTACTTACCGTAATACTGTAAGTGAGTGTATCACCAACAGTAGCATTGATTTTGCTTGCAGATTTGACAGCTGTAAGAACGGGGTTATATACAGGAATGATTGGTGCATTAGAGAAGGTTGTACCTGCAAACACTCCAGATGTAAAACTCACAGATGCGGAACTACTGATTTCAGGTGGAGTTGGTACGGAATCAACCCTTACATTATATGTGACTGTAGCAGAAGCTGAGGCTGCAATTCCGCCTAAACTAATCCCACCCGTTGGATTAGCAGTTGGATTCGGACCGCCATTAATTGTGACGCTACCAGGAATGAATGACGTCCCTGTTATTGGATCTGACAAAAGCACATTTTGCACATCTTCAATACCAAGATTAGTAACCGTTACGGTAAACGTGATAATATCACCTACGGAAACATCAGCAAGTGAACTTGTTTTGGTAACGAGTACATTTGGTGAGGATACAGGGAAACTAACCGTGTTGGATAAAGCGGTTCCTGTTAATGTCCGATTATCAGGAGTGGTAAACGTAAAGGTAGACGAAGCTTGATTCGTAATGAACTGTGGTGATGGAAGCGATGTAATCGTAACGGAAAAAGAGAGGACTGAAGTTGCACCGGCTGCAATTATTCCTGTACTGACTCCATCAATGATGGAAACGCCAGGTATGGAAATTCCATTAACAAGAACACTGTTTGGAGTAAAGGTAGTTCCTGCAGGGATGGTATCTGAAACGATAAGTGCAGCGGGTAGATTTCCAGAGTTTGCAGCCGTTATTGTATATACCACAGTATCGCCTACGGTTGCATTGTTTGTATCCGCTGTTTTGGTGAGTGAAATTTGCGGTTGAGTGATTGGAATCTGTGTTTGATTTGATGTTGATGTGCCTGAAAAAACACCTGATGTAAAACTAACCGTTGATTGGTTATTAATCTGTGAAGGTACAGCCATGGTTACATTCACCTCAAATGTAACGACAGCACTTGCCCCTGGGGCTAGACTGCCGATTGGAATGCCGGTTAGAGGCGATCGATTTGGAGCAAGGACTCCACCGATCAGCACACTCCCGGGTACAAAAGAAACGTTCTGCGGTAATCCATCGCTGAGTATGACATTGGTGATCGAAGAGGGACCACGATTAGTAATCGTGGTAGTGTAGGTAACTCTATCACCTACTACAGCTAAAGCGGTAGAAGTGGTTGTGACCACCGATACATTTGGAGCAGATACCTGAATTACAACACTGTTAGATGTAGTGCTTCCAGACAGTACACGGCCAGAAGGAGTTTGATAATAGTACAAAGCAGTTGCCTGATTCAGGATTTTCTGCGAGGCAGGCAGTGAATTTATCGTTACGAGGAAAGTAACAACGGTCATTCCACCTGCAGGTACATCCGAAATCAAAAAACCACTCACTGGGTTGGCGCCTGGAGCAGGCACACCTCCAATTACCACACTATTGGTCACAAAGCTGACTTCGGGAGGTAATACATCACTCAATGTTAGAGAGCTAACTGTATTACCCGAATTGCTGATTTGAATCGTATAAGTCAGTGTGTCTCCAGCTGTAGCCAGCGTTGTATTCGTACTTTTCACAAGGGAAATCGCAGCGTTATAGACAGGAATCGTCACTGTATTTGATGTGGAGGAGCCCGTGAATGATCCGCTTGTAAATGCAGCAGTAGCTTGATTTGCAATCGCTCCAGAAGCAGGTAAAGAAATGACTTTTAGCTGATAAGTTATCAAGGCAGAGGATTGAGCCCCAAGTGGACCAATCGCAATCCCGCTAGAGGGTACTGCGGTACTTGCAGCAACTCCATTAATACGAACTGAACTGGTTACAAAGGAGGTGCCTTCGGGCGTGAGATCAGCTAAAATAATGGAGCTGACGGTTCCAGATCCGGTGTTACTTACTGTAATACTGTAAGTGATGATATCATCTATCGCGGCTTCAGTCGTATTTGCTATTTTATCCAAACTAATATTGGGGGCTGACACAGGGATGGATACGGTATTAGAAGTAAGAAAACCACTTTGTGTGCGGCCACTAGGTAATGTATATACGTAATTGATCGTTGCCGTATTCGTGATGGTTTGCGGCGTTGGCAAAGAAATGACCTCAAGCTGGAAAGTGACCGTGCTTGTGACATTCACACCAAGCGTGCCAATGGAGAATCCAAGTGCAGGATTTGCTGTAGGAATTGGTACCCCATTTAGTGTCACACTTCCTGTAACAAAGCTTGTTCCAGGTGGTATGTTGTCTGTAATTTGAACTTGAGCTCCTATGTTTCCTGTATTCGTAAGCTGTAGTGTAACTTCAAGTAGATTACCAATGGCAGTACTTGTAGCGTTAAAGCTTTTTAAGGCGGAAATATTAGGCGCGTATATAGGCGTAGAAACAATATTAGATACAACGTTTCCTGTAAAACTGCCTGAACCATATGAGATACTCGATTGATTCGAAATCTGACTTGTCGAAGGGACTGAAGTTACAAGCGCTTGAAAAGATACAGTAGTTGTTCTCCCGCTCTGCAAGCTTCCTATGGAAATACTATTGGCGGGATTTGCATTAGGTCGAATAACACCATCCACAGTAAAACTTCCCGCAATAAAGTTTGTGCCTGCGGGGCTGGCATCTGTGAAAACGATATTTTGTAGAGTGGTCAGACCATTGTTTGTAATAACGGAAGTATATGTGATCGTTTCTCCTACGGATGTATCTGTTACATTTGCTGTTTTTATAACGCTCACATTCGGCGTGGTTACTGGGATCGATAAGGTGTTAGATAAGGCAGACCCACTGATTGTTCTTCCATCAGGTGGCTGAAACGTATAAGAAATACTTCCTTGATTAACTAGAGTGGGCGGTGCAGGGAGTGAGTTAACAAGAACTTGGAAAGTAACGTTTGTTGTACTGCCGAGAGCTAGAGCACCTATATTCACACCAGTAGCAGGATTTGCTCCGGAAATCACTGTTCCATTCACTCGAAAGCTGCCAGGAACAAATGTTGTACCCGCAGGAATGACATCGCGATAATTTACAGCGGCTCCTATATTTCCCGTGTTAGCTATGGTTGCCGTATAAGTCACCGTATCTCCTACCGTGGCATTTGTTGTGTCTGCTGACTTAACTATAGTGAATAGTGGATCATAAACTGGTATCGATAAGTTATTGGAGGGGATGACACCTGATATCGTCGCGCCTCCGGCAACACTCTGGAAAGTAAATGCAGTATTAGCGGAACTAGAGATGGTCTGGTTGGTTGGAATAGAGCTGACTGTGGCTCTGTATGTAATGGTTACTGAACTGCCCAAGTTCAACGTTCCGATGGGTACACCGCTAAGTATATCGTAGGTTGGTCTTGATGTTCCTCCAACAACCACACTTCCAGGTACGAAGGTAATGCCAGAAGGAAGGACATCCGTTAATACGACACTTGCAGCATTAGCTGTTCCGGTATTCGATACAACAACGGTGTAGGTATAGGTGTCTCCTAAGACTAACCCTGTTGCAGAAGCACTTTTGACGACATTAATAGAAGGAGAATTGATATTGATCTGAATGGCATTCGCGTTAATAATGTACACATCACCGGAAGTGGTGAGGTTCAGTACTGCAGAAGACTGATTATTGATTAGTCTTGCCGAAATATCAACATTTGTAATATCCCAGCCCTGTCTGCCGCCTATGATATTCGTTCCAGGTGCACCATTTGTTTGATTTAATGTTCCGAATGTCCCTGTTGTATTAATAAGTCCAGCATCATTGTTAATTTGGGATGCGAAGAAATTATTAGCAAAGTTATTTGGCCCTGATAGAGAAACAAGTGTAGCAGAAGTCGGTCCAAACTGGGCAGAGTCTCCCGTCCGGTTGGCATCTCCTTCCTGTGCACTGAATAAAGCGCGACCCCCAAGCGGTCCTGAAGTTGGAGTTGCAAATCCAGTTATCGTTGTAGCATTGGATGCACTTACTAGAATACCGCCTGCTCTTAGCGACATGTTCCGGAATGGGAGTGAGGAGTTGTTATATATGACGGCTAGGGTCCAGCCTGCATGGTTAGCTGTACTGTCTCCGGTGATAATGATCGTTCCTACCACACTTCCCGTAGTATATGTCCCGGCACCCGCTTGCTGTACAAGCGGCGTTACATTGGCAGATCTAACATAGGCCTGCGCACCATTTCCGAGATCAAATGCATTGTATGTGGTGGGATCGGGAATAACGCTGTTTGTTCCCGTTGGTGTAATAAAAGTCACGGGGTTATTAATTGCGCTCGACAAATTAACCGAACCATTAATATAAGAACCGCCCCAGATGAGTTCCGCATAGAGAACCGTACTTCCTGTTGGCATCACCAGATTAGCAGAAGAGCTATTGTTTACATAATTATTCGTGGTTCCCAGGGGGAAAGTCCCAAATCTTGAAGTTGTGTTTGTCGTTATAAAAGCACCGATGCTGTCTAAATCTCCTGGAACACCTTGGACAGCAGATCGGCTTAAGCCTAGTGTATTCCCTGTAAATGTGATCCCGCCGGTAGCGTTAAAGGTTGCCCTTAGAACCAGAGGAATGAGAGACACCCCCTTGGAGTAGAAATATAAGGTTATGATATGAAATAAAATTCATTTCATAATACCTATTAATAACGAAAAAAATGCTGTTACACTTAAGATATGTTAGGTATACTAAAATATTGTCAGTTTTGTACCAGCATTATCCAGTTTTGAATTTTAACCTTCACTTCATGTACAATGGAATAGAGTTAGAAGTTTTATGAAAAGCCATATGATGAAGTATAATTGCCCTGAGAGTAAGGAAGGATGAGTTAGCTTATGAACGAGTTAGTCAATCATCAGAATCAAATGGAACAAGTGAAGAGAATTAAAAATGAAATCACCCGATTTATTATGGTTTATAAATTTGCACTTGATGAGATCGAGACCAAAATTGATATTCTGAAAGAGGAATTTGAATCTTTTCATGATTACAGTCCGATTGAACATACGAAGTCTAGATTGAAATCTCCGGAAAGTATTTTGAAAAAATTACACCGTAAGGGACTTCCCATTTCAGTGAAGAATGTGAAAGAACATATTAAAGACATTGCGGGTCTCCGAATTACCTGCTCTTTTATTTCAGATATATACAAAGTTAGTGAGATGATGCAAAAACAAAGCGATCTTAAAGTGCTTGGCGTGAAAGACTACATTGAACATCCCAAACCAAATGGATATAAAAGTTTGCATTTGATCGTGGAAGTACCTGTGTTTCTATCGGATGGGGTAGAGCATGTATGTGTAGAGATTCAGATTCGGACGATTGCGATGGACTTTTGGGCCAGTCTGGAACACAAGATTTTTTACAAGTACAAAAAAGATGTTCCAGAGTCTCTGCTCAAGGAACTCAAAAGCGCTGCTGACACGGCGAACAGCCTGGATCTGAAAATGGAGCGATTACACCACGATATTAAAGAGATTAAAGATGCAGAAGAACAAAGCAATCAGGAAGATCTTCGTAAAATTGTCATTCGTGATCAACAGTTTATGCTTCCTTCCGCATTTCTTGAAATTATTGATCAGGCAACGGATTCTTTCCGTAAAGATCAAAAGTAACTTAGAGAATTAGTAAATGTACTATTTATTCTTATACTAAAAAGGCTGTCCCTGTAGAGTTAACTACAATAGGGCAGCCTTCTTTATTTATTTCTTATTTCATTTATTTTTCCGGACTTTTCTAATGACAACAAAGAGCATAACACCAAGGAGGAGAAGACTAGCAATGGCAGTGATGATGATATTCTGAATATTAGGTGTGTTCACTGAGAGTTCTAGATGGTTAGCGGATAAAGGTTCTACATGCCAGGTCATTGTTTTGCCGTCCGCAGTCACTGTATCTGCATTACTTGATTCTGGTTTGATCGGCAAAGTTAACTTGAAATCCAGTTCAACATCTTTTAATAATAAATTGCGCACGAAGTTAGGGATCGCTGTTAAATGTTCAGTCCATGTATTGTCAGGAATCGCAGACATGAGATCCGCATCGACAGTAATCTTGTGTTTTGTGAAAAAGAAACCTTGCTCTGTGACGGTAGAGTAAGAGATGCTTTCAGGAAGTTCTTGTTTGCTGTCCTCTCCACTGATCTTCACTTCCTTAGAAGCAGAAATCTCACTTGTACCTTCGAATTGCCCGTTCTTAGTCACAAAACCATTGTCTTCAAAAGCTTTCTCAATGGACTGAACAAGCTCCTTTTGTCCTATGAATTTTACATTGCGATTCTGAACCTGCAGGTTGAAATTCACGTCTGCCGTGCCATCTGTATGGACGGTTACATGTGCTTCTCCCTTGGCACAGGCGGAGAGAAGGAATAGGAGCAACAGGGACATAATAAGGGTAAGTAAACACTTGTTTTTTCGGTTCTTCATGGTTAGTTAGATCAGCCTTTCTACTATGTAATGAGAGTGAAATAAGGACAGCTTATAAAATTAGATCACAAAATATAAAACATATGATGCAAGGCCCAGTCATATACATATAACGGGAAACGTAAATGCAAGCCATCAACATAAGGCCAAGCGAATGGGAGAGGATCTGGTACTGAAGGAGCATCCTTATGTGCAGGAGGCGAATCGCATGAGTGCAGAATTGCTCATCCAACTGCTAGTGCTCATCTTGATGATTATTCAGCTCAGTTCCCGTAAGTCGTAAGGCAAACTCAAAAAGCAAAGAAGAGAGGAGGACCGGTATCCGGTCGCTCCTCTCTTCTTTGTACCCTCTATTTAGAGGGTACAAACGATGATTGACTACATAATAAATACGAGATAGATAACTGCTGCAAGAATAATGCGATAAATCGCAAATGGAACCAATTTCACTCGATTAATCAGTTTCAGGAAGAAACGGATCGAGATGAGGGCAAAGATAAATGCAGAAATGAACCCTGCAATAAAATAAGGAAGTGCATCCATTGTGAAATACTCCCAGTTTTTTAGGAGAGACAAGAAACTTGCACCACACATAACGGGAACGGCCATAATGAAAGTAAAGTCAGCCGCTGCCCGGTGACTCATGCCAAGAAGGACACCGCCAGAAATCGTAGAGCCGGAGCGTGAGAATCCAGGCCACAAAGATAAACACTGTATAAGTCCGATCGAAAATGCTTGGCGATAGGTCATTTGGTCCACGGTTTCTACCTTCGGTTGTTTGGGAGCAAAGTAGTCAGCAGCAATCATAAAGAAAGCACCAATGACTAGTCCGATGAGTACCGTGTTAATGGAGAATAGATGCTCATCAATATAATCTTCAAAAAGCACGCCGAGGACAGCGGCAGGAATGAGCCCTACAATAACCTGGGACAATTTCAGTCGATTATGACCAGGTCCTTCTGGAATCGCAGGTTTCTTCTTACCGAACAGTCGATCGAGTCCGAGCAAGTTAATAAAACGATCTTTGAATACCACGACCACAGCAAGAATGGAACCTAATTGAATGACTACCTTAAAAGTGTTTGCCACATATTGAGTTAGAAATTCTTTTGAATTCAGCCACATGTCATCAACAATGATCATATGTCCCGTAGATGAAACCGGGGCAAACTCGGTTAATCCTTCCACCATTCCAAGAATAATGGTTTTTAGTAAATCTATAAAATTCATGTTGATGTCACTTCTCCTTTATAAAGGGTGCTTCTATTATTTAGCTTTTTTGTTGCGTCTGAAAAACCAGATCAGGAAGGCAATACCTGCTATTGCGATAATCGCATAAGCGAAATTAGAGTATACACCGATGAAATCAGTGATTTCATGCCAGTTGCTGCCGAGGGTAGCTCCGACCAGAACCAGAATTGTATTCCAGATTAAGGTACCGATTGTGGTATACACCAGGAATAATCCGAATTTCATATTGGACATACCAGCTGGAATAGAGATCAGACTTCGTACCAGCGGGATCATACGACAAAAGAGCACGGTCCAATATCCGTATTTATCAAACCAGGCATCTGCTTTGCGGATATCTTCTTTCTTGATACGCAGAATATGTCCCCAACGATCTACGATCTTCTCCAAGCGCTCCACATCAAGTAAGAGACCTACACCGTAAAGAATAACTGCACCAACGACAGAACCAATCGTAGCAGCAACGATAACCCAAAATACGGTGAGGGACGTGTAGGTGGTCATAAATCCGCCAAAGGGGAGTACGATCTCTGATGGAATCGGCGGAAAGACGTTCTCAAGTGCAATAATGAGAGCAATACCAATGTAACCAAACTGCTCCATAAAACTAGTAATCCAGTTCTCCAAGGTCTACCTCCTAAAATCTTGTTAAAGTGATTTTTTTAAATTTCGTAAGTAATGAAAACGAATAAAAAAGAAATACAGCACCTGGGCAAGTACAAAACACAAAAGCACAACTCCCATTTTAGATGCTATGGATAAGTAGAACAAGCTTTGCAGTGCAATAAATGCAAAAATGCTGTGGATGACTGCCACCACGGTAGGCACAAAAAACAAAAATGCAAGCTGGCCGGTTACACAGTTTCGAAATTCTCTGGGAGTGAGGCCCATTTTCATCAATGTTAAATACTGTCTTCGATCATAATCCAGATCAGCATAGAGCCGGAAGTATAAGAAACTTCCTGCAGCAATGAAGAAAATAGCGGCAAGCAGCATCGCGATAAATAGAAGAATACGATACATACTTTCTCTGAGAATAAACAGCGTACCGCTGACCGACATCGCATAGGTTTCTCCTGCGTCATAACGTGTTCGTCCATGATCAACAAGCACATCTGCTAAAAAAGCGGTCTGCTCAAAATGCTCTACATAAAAACCGGTGTACACATCGACTCGAACAGGGTTGACAATCTGCGCGAATAACTCATCGTGAATAACGAGCGCTTCAAAGCTATCATCGAAGTCTGCGAGCAGATTATCAGGGATAATCACGTGCTTGGTGTAGCCTGTTTCTCGAATCGTTACTTCAGGCTCAAGCAGAGTATACTCTTTGCGCTCTTTCAGTCTGATTTTGCTCTTGTCATTCTGTGAACTGATGAGAACGTAAGCTTCATTATAGCCCGGAGACTCCTCTGACCATTCATACCCGGCGAGCTGAACTACCTGTTTATAATCTGAAAAAGAGATCAGGGGCAGTTCGAAAGAGAATACCTGGTTGTCCTCATCCGGATGAATCGCCGCGTATTTTATCGGAATTCGATCCTTTTTGTAGGGGATATTACGGTCTTTGAGCTCTGATGTAATACGTGATAAATGGGCGTCTTCTGATGAATTACCTTCTTTGGATACATAGCCGACAGCAGCAGGATAATCCTCCAGAAAAAGCTCAGTTACCACATTAATAGAAGCAAATACACCCAGCGAACAAAAAGAGATCGTTGAAACCATCGTCACCATAAAGAATAGTTTTGCGTGTTCTTTCATCCGCAAGGAAAGCCCAGAGAACATGATTAAATGGGTTCGTCTGAGAGAAAGCTTTTGGTTTCTTTTTATCCATTGAAGAATGATCACACTAAAATGAGAGTAGAACAGATACGTTCCAACCATCGTAATCATCACTACCGGAATTACCCGGTTATATATGCTGTTCGTATCCGACCCGGCTGCTAGTGTATATCCTGTACCGAGTAAAATCAAGCTTAGTAAAGCAAGCCCCCGTGAACCTTCCGGTTTTGTTTTATTTTTAGCCGCTGCTTGAAAAAGATCAATGAGTTTCGCTATACGTACGATTCTCGAAGTATAAGCAGAAATCAGCAGAAATAAGAACACAAAAGCAAAAAGGGTCAGCATGAGTGGTTGCCATGATAAATAGAACGGAAGAGAGCTAATCTCAAGTGCCCTGGCACTGGCGAGAAAAAACAATTTGGCAAACAGTGCCCCAGCTGCTGTACCCGCCATGGTTGCAGACAAACCGATGATCATATTTTCGAGGAATATGACTTTTCCGAGCTGAGCAAGGGTCATCCCATGCATTAACAGGATTCCGAACTCTTTTTTGCGAGAAGTTAAAAAAGAGCGTACAGAATACAGTACAAACAAGAAGGAAAACAGAAACACCATACATTCTGCCAAAACGAAAGCCTGTACGGCAAGTTCTGAACTTAATCCGCGCCTGATATCAGGATGGTAAATCAGCAATGCATTAATAAAAAATACCATTACTGAGAAAGCACTGCTTAAAAAATAAGCAGCATAGGTTCGTTTATTACGAACCACATTCTTAAAGGCGAGCTGTCGTAAGGTCATATCGATCTCCACCTAGTAAAGCTAACATATCCACGATTTTTTGGAAGAAAGCTTGTCTGTTTTCGCCTCGGTATATTTCATTGTATAACTTTCCGTCCTTGATGAAAATCACTCGCTGACAATAGCTGGCAGCCATTACATCATGGGTAACCATTAGAATCGTGGCATGCTCTTGTTCATTCATTTGCTGCAGCATCATCATGACATCTTTAGACGACTTGGAATCGAGGTTCCCGGTCGGCTCGTCAGCCAGGACAATGGACGGGTTATGAATCATCGCTCTCGCAATCGCGGTACGCTGTCTTTGTCCACCTGAAATTTCATGAATCATGCGGTGACGGATGGGCTCAATTCCCAGGGTCTGAATAACCTCCTCTAGCCGAGAATTCATTGTAGAGAGCGGAATGTTATCAAGGGTTAATGGCAAGACGACATTCTCTTCCACGGTAAGGGAGTCCAGCAGGTTGAAATCTTGAAAAACAAAGCCGAGTTCACGCCTGCGGAAAAGCGCCATTTCTTTTGCATTCATCAGATACGGATTGTTACCTCTAATCTTAATGTCTCCGGAAGAAGGAGGGTCGATCGTAGCAATGGCATTCAGTAATGTTGTTTTTCCACTCCCCGATGGCCCCATAATGCCTACGAAATCACCGTCTTTTACCTGGAATCGAATGTTGTCGAGTACTTTATTCTCGATGGAACCTTCATATATTTTTGATACATTTCTTACTTCAAGAAGCGACACTTCACTTTTGCCACCCTTCTCCTGACCTTATTTATTATAATAAGTTCTGCTATGAACTTACCAGCCTGCATTCTTACAGTTAACTTACAGATTTGTAAGACTAGAAAATGAGACGGATACAAGTGCCTTCGCCTTGTACGGATTCAATCATAATTTTGTGACCCAGTTTCTCACAGACCTCTTTTACAAGATAGAGACCCATGCCCGTCGATTCAGGTACGGTTCGTCCGTTTTCCCCCGTAAAAAAAGGATCAAAAACTCGCTCTATATCGTGTTTTGGAATGCCAATCCCTTGGTCTTTCACTTCAAGAATGGTGTGTTGTTCCTGCTCATAACTGTCAAAATACACTTTTCCATTCGTTCGGCGGCTGTATTTCACACTATTCGTAAGCAGCTGAGTGATGATAAATGTAAGCCATTTTTCATCAGATACAATCTTGAGGTCACTCGGTATTTGAATCACAGGGAATACATGATTTCGTATGAACAGTCTCTTCTGATCGGAGGTAATGGTTCTTACGAGAGACCGCAGAGATATCGTTTCAATATGCAGATCATGTTCAAAAGAATCCAGCCTTGCGGCATATAGCACCATATCAAGACCTTTTCGCATCCGATCTAACTCATCCTCCATTCCATGTGACAACTCATCATCTCGTTCTTGATTTAATAGATGCATCACAGATAGAGGGGTCTTCATCTGATGAACCCATTGATTGATAAAATAGATATGCTGGTCCAGCTGTTCCTTCACGCTTAATAGCTCTGTTTTTTGTTTTCGCTCTTGATGAAGTAACAACTTATGAAGGCTTTCGGCCAGCGGCGCATGTTCAGACCTATAGGTTAGTTCATCAGGGACTGCCTTAGGTCTGGCAAGTCGTTCGTAAAAATGCCGATGCGTATAGTATCGATAGATCAAATAAGTGATCAGTAGACTTGTACTAAGCAGGATCGCATATAGGGTAAGGGAAGAATCACGCATCCCCCCAAGCCAGTAGACGAATGAAATGAGCGCGAGCTGGAGCATATAAATAAATAGTAATGGCACTTGTTCTCTTAAAAACAGCAAGATCCCTTTTTTCATATCTTCTCTTCCAGTTCTGAACGCAGTCTATAGCCTAAGCCGCGAATCGTTTCTACGGCATCTGTCAGCCCTAAAGAACTTAGCTTCTTTCGAACTCGGGTAATGTAGACATTGAGCGTATTATCATCAACAAAAGTATGTTCATCCCAAATCTTTTCAAGCAACCGGTCCCTGGATACCACTTGGCCCGGTTTTTTCATGAATTCGTCCATAATCTTTGCCTCAGTATGACTAAGGTCGAGCCGCTCCTCTTGATAAAATAAAGCGAGTCGTTCCATATTCAGCGTAAGACCAGCCACTGTTATTGACCGATCCTGTTCACGGGATGAATACGAGCCGAATGCTCGGCGAAGGTGGCTGTTTACCTTGGCAATGACAATATCATAGTCAAAAGGTTTGGTTAGATAGTCATCCGCTCCGTTTTCAAGAGCCATAACTTGATCCATTTTACTTTCTCTCGCGGATATAAATACAATCGGGCAAGTGGAGCGATTCCGAATTTGTCTGCACCAGTAGTATCCATCATAACGAGGGAGATTCACATCCAGCAGGACAAGATGGGGCTGAAAAACTTCAAAATCTTCCATAACGGTATCAAAGCGGGAGACGGCGAAAGTATCAAAACCAAATTTATGTAATCGTTTCTCAAGCAAGGTGACTAACGTTCTGTCATCCTCCACGATGAATATTTTAAACATGCTTATTCTCCTTCAGAGCAATGTAATCTACTTGATTGTATCAAATTTTGTGGAATGAAGAAAAAATACAGGTGAATCTTAAATATACTTGCTGTGCTCGTGGATAACATGATTGCTAATATGTGGCAGTGTAATGGTTGTTATCTTTACACTATTATTAATATGGATATATTACACTATCATTACCGACTTATGCTGAATCAACTATGGGTTATTGGTAAGAGGGCAGATGTCCTGAGCGGCATAATATCAAATAGCATAGGCAATCTTAGGGAGAACAAAACAACGATTCATTATGTAGTTCTGATGTATGTGAGGTAAATATGGAGAAAATAATACTTAAAAAATTAGGGTTCACTTTTGTGGTTTTATCTATGTTCATATTCACATCGTTTGCGGGAATTATATTTTTCACAGAAAGTAAGATCACATTTCAGGAACTTGATGAGATGATTCAACAAATCGAAGTTTCATATAAGAAAAGCGAGATAAGGAATATACCGACTTTATATGAGCAAACCGTATTTGTTATCGATGGGAATACAGGCAAGATCATGGATATAAGTCAAAATAATGAGCAAGAAATAAATATAGATGATGCGGAATCTACAGAAGAATATGTATCGATCCTGAGTAACAGTAACAATGGAAAACTTATTAAAATCAATGGAACGAAGAAGTTTCTTAAAACGAAAAATGCAGATAAGTTGATCCTTGGCGCCTATGTGGAGGCAGCCACGGTATACAGGACGATGCTAATACAACTTACTTACTTTTTGGCAGGTATGTTGGCTGTCCTTATCAGTGTCATCATGATTGTGAGGTATTATCTTAGACGATATGTCTTACAAGATATTTCATCCATTGAATCGAGTATTAAAGAGTTAATGGCTGGAAATACGGATATTACTTTTGAAACAAAATACAATACAGAATTTCGGCAGATCACAGCGGTACTAAATGACTTGAAAGATAGTTATAAAACGAAAAGAGAAAGAATGTCGAGAATGATTTCTGCCATCGGCAGCCATGTGGCCGTATTTGAGTGTCTATATTCCATAAACCAGAATTTCTTCTCTGATAATACACCTTCTATCTTAGGGATGGATGATAAAGAGTGGGAAGAGATAACAAAGACACCTAAAGGGTTTGAAAAATATCTTACTTCATTGATATCTGATTCAGATGAAGACATTTTAAAGCTAGAAAACGATCGATATATCAGAATTATATCCTTTCATAAGGAAAATGAGTTTTACGGGATGATCATGGATAAAACCGAGGATATGAAATTGAAAATGAAAATAGAGCAAGAACTTCATGCTGCACAAGAAGGTGCTGAAATGGATCCTTTAACTCTGCTTAGCAACAGAGCAGGACTAGAAAAGAAAGTGAAAACGTCATTAGAAAATGAACCAGGACAAGGAACGATGCTTATTTTTGATCTGGATAACTTTAAATTGGTGAATGATCAGCTAGGACATCCGGAAGGAGATATCGTATTAAAGAAATTTGCAGGTTGTTTGAAATCATATTTTAGAAAAAACGACATTGTCGCGAGAATGGGCGGAGATGAATTTGTTGTTTTTATTCATTCGAATATCGCTGCAGATATTTTATCAGATAAACTTGTGGCTCTATTAGTTACGATCAGGCAGGAATTAAGCAGCTATTATGATCGTTATGGGTTTTCAACGAGTATCGGAGTTGCCTATGTAGATCGGAGTATAAATAGTTATGATGATCTTTATAAATGTGCAGATGCTGGACTATATATCGCAAAAAGGATGGGTAAAAACAGATTTTATATTAACAAAGATCGTAGTCAATAGGATGAATTCTAATAAATCGTGAGGACTTCATGACATATGAATGTGAAAAAGGTCACAGTAAGAATTTGTCACCTAATTTATAATAATTTACAAATCATTAACTTAGAAAGTAAAAGAATAACTTAAGCACTACGAATAGATTTATACGAAAAGTAATTAGATGTTATAGAGGGAGCAGATCTCTCAGAGCTCGAAAAAAAGTTTAACTAGCAGGATGATATCATACACCTAGAGTGCTGATCTCTTAAGGGAAGAGCTCAGCACAGATCTAATGATTAACTTACCTTTACATGGATTTTGAAATTTATAATAAGTAAAATGTTGAGATTGCGGGAGGCTGAAGAGCCTCCTTTTTATTTTCTCTAATTTTTGCCATAAATCATGTTTGTGTGGTATTCACTTCATCATAGCTGTAGTAGAATGAGATGAGCATATAACGAACAAAAGGGAGAGAAAAGCAGATTGGAGCAGGATATAGAACAATTATGGAGTAATCAATCTGCGGAGCAGTGGAAGAGACGTAAGAGGGAACTTGCCGCTTGGATTGAACGTCCTAAACCTCAGAATTGGCAAAAAAAACTATTGCTTTTTGATGATATAGAAGTCGATGCTTCCATCTATCCGGCTCTCATGGCTCTAAAAGCGCTTGATTTCAAAACAGAGTATTCATGTGCGGGCGTGAGTATTTTGGATGAACCAGAGGACCATTCTTTATATGCGTATGTTACTTTAATGGAAGGTCCGAATACGGATCAATTTGTGGAGTATGCAATGCAGCGGATGGGATATCGTTTATTAGTTACTTATGAAGGTCTCAAACATCGTTATGACTTATCCTCATTTTATATCTCACAAAATCGTTCTTTTTGTTATGGGCTTGAACTTTGCGCAAAAGAATTCTCTAATCAAATGATGAAGACGTAACTTTTTGTATGCATATTGTGTTCCTTCTATAAGAGAGGAAGTGATTGAATGCGTAAACGTTCTGCATGGATCGCTATAGTAACGGTTGCAGTTTCTATGTTTTTTACGGGATGTACGAGGGAAGAACAGTCCACACAGGCTACAATCGCTAATAAAGTGCAGCCTGCATATGAAAAAACGTTTAAGGATCTGCAACTTGGAGAGGCGCATTTTTATAGAGCATTTATCCCGGATGGAGCAGAGAAATGGGTTCATTTTGGAATTGATACCTATATTGGCGGGGAGCTTCAGGAAGAGACTCAAGAATTATCTACAGGTAATTTTATAGAAAGTGAAGATGACAAGTATGATCTTGGGCTGGTATTAATGAATCATGGAGAAAAGATACTCGCTCAGTTTAATGTAGATGGAACAAGTACAAGTATGTATGAATTACCTAAAGCAAAATTGGAGGAAGGACAGGGGCTCTCCACTTCGTGGGAGGAGGCATTGCCAGAAGATGAGGATGTTCCGCTGATGGAAGGTGAAAAACGAATCTTAGGTGCTTATTTAATGAATACAAATGGGCGGATCATGTACCATGATTTATCTGATGCTGGGCAGCTAAAGCAGGCGATTCGGGAGAATCAGATCATGCACATTTTGTATATGACATTAGAGACTGTGGATAAAATACCGCAATAGCAATGGAAAAAGTGGAAAGACAATAAGCAGTTGAGAAAGGTGAGATGAGTTGAGATGAGTAGAGCAGAGGGGAAGTTAGATTTAAGTCGTGTTGTATTTATTGGAAGAACATTTGACGAGTACATGTTAATGTTCAACCTTACTCAAGAGGAATTACGTGGACGAAAGATTCTTGACTGTCCTGCAGGTGCTTGTTCTTTTACTGCAATTGCAAATACAACAGGTGCAGATGTTACGGCAACAGACATTGCATATTATCATCCTTTTGAACAACTTGCCCAAAAAGGATTCGATGATATCGAGCATGCGATGTTAAACATGGAAAAGGCACAAAGTAATTATGTATGGGATTATTTTAAGTCAGTAGAAGAATTGAAAAAACATAGAATACAAGCATTAACTGATTGTTCAAGTGATATGAAAGAATCCCCCAATCGTTATATTCCTGCTAATTTACCTGTATTGCCATTCAAAGATAATGAATTTGAATTAACTCTCTCCGCACATTTCCTGTTTATGTACGCCGATCGGTTTGATTATGAATTCCATTTACAATCCATACAGGAGTTACTGCGTGTTACAAGTGAGGAAGTACGTATATTCCCCTTAATTGACTTATCTAGCAATAGATACGAACATTTAGAAAAGCTAGTGGATGTCGTACAAAGCCAAGGTTACGTTACAAAAGAAATCAAGGTGCCATATGAATTTCAGAAGGGCGCGAGTAGTATGTTAGTAATTAAGAAGGTTTAAAGGTCATTTTGAATACGTTAAATAATTGAGAGAGAAGGAATGATATGTACAAACCGGCAGTGAAATATTCCGTTATTTCTTCTTCTGACTTACATTCGATGATTAATGAACTTTATAACCTTGGAAATATAGTAGAGTGTAGATTTCTTTGTAATGGATTAAATGATACGTATTTAATAACCACCCACGAAAGCAAATATATATTACGTATATACAAGACGAATTGGCGAAATAAGAACGACATTGATTTTGAAATCGAGCTATTAGGATACTTGATATCCAAAGGAATTCCAGTTTCTCATTCGATACCAAAGAAGGATGGTAATTATATTACTGAGATTGAGGCGCCTGAGGGACAACGTTTCGCTGTTCTCTTTACCTATGCGGAAGGTGACTTCTTGGATAATAAGGAGAGCGCGTTGTTATATGGAGAACAAGTAGCTAAGATGCATTTGGCAATGGATACTTTTGAGTGTAATCATAATCGGTTTTCTATTGATTTAGATCATTTGCTGACGAATCCCATTCATTCAATAAAGTCCGTTTTTTCAGACAGACCCGAAGATATAGCGTATCTGGAATCATTGGCATTGCTTTTACAAAAACGGGTAGAATATATTTCACATGGTTTAGAGTGGGGAGTATGTCACGGGGATCTTCATGGGTGGAATGTACACTTTCATAATGATACTTTAACTCATTTTGATTTTGACTGCGGGGGTTATGGATGGAGGGCATATGATCTTTCCGTGTTTCTTTGGTCAAGAGTACGAGGGCGTACAAAAGAACATTTTAAGAACGAATCTTGGAGCGTTTTTTTGGAATCGTATCTTAAAATCAAACCGTTATCGGATATCGACCTAGCATCGATTGCGACCTTCGTAGCAATTAGGGAAATATGGTTAATGGGACTTCATACAGGGAATTCAGAAGTTTGGGGAGCAAACAATTACGGTGACCACTTTAGCGGGAATTTGAAGTTTTTAAAAGAGTGGTGTGAAGAGAACAATTTAAACTAGTAACTACTTCTTTTATGGTTTTAGTTATAAAAAGTCTGATAGGAGAATGAGGGATTGTCGGTTATAAAACGGGGCAATATAGCTTAATTAAAATTAGAAGGCAGCTGATCCTCGTGATCTGCTGCCTTTGTTAGACTAGCGGGCAGGATAGCTTAATGATTTCTTGAATACTTACATATGGAATTATATAAACTTCGTCGTTATACATAACAATTCCCTAATATCTATATTAGGAGGAAAAATAATGATAGAGTTAAGAAAAATTACATTTGGTAACTTCAATGAATGTATCAGTCTTAGGGTAGAAGAAGATCAACAAAAATTCCTTGTCTCAAATATATATACGCTCGCCGAATTATATGTAGTTAAAACAAATAATAGTAGTTTTATTCCGATGCCGTATGCTGTTTATCATAATGATACGATGGTTGGTTTTATAACAATGTCATATGTAATTTCACAAAAGAATCAGAACAAAAATTACTATGACATTTATAGATTTATGATAGATAAAGAATATCAACAAAATGGATATGGTAAAGAAGCAATAGTAAGGGCAATTGAATTGATTAAGACTTTCCCGCATGGTGATGCTTCGAAAATAGTAATTGTCTATGGAGAGGAAAACAAGATAGCAAAGAAACTTTATACGTCACTTGGTTTTATAGAAAATGGTGAGAGAGACGACGATGGGGATATCCTTGCGGAGTATATCCTTTGAATATTAATTAATAACAATAAGGAACTTGCGTTGGCTAGACATAAATTGAATTTTATTCTACTTAGAAAGGACAACACTTTTCGATGATAATACATAGTAATGACTACAGAAACCATGATGGGTACCGAGGAAGCTTCAATCGACTTTCCAAGCTAGTATTTGGTATTGAGTTCGAAGCATGGTACCAAAAAGGAGCCTGGGACGACCGTTATATTTGCCATTCATTTGTTGCCGATGACGAGGTAATTGCGAATGTTTCAGTAAGCAAAATGAGCTTGGTCATTAATGGTGAATGCAAACAGGCTCTTCAAATCGGAACTGTAATGACTCATCCTGAGCATCGGGGTAAGGGATTGTCAAAACAACTAATGGAGCATGTATTGGATACATACGAAGACACATGCGACTTGTTTTTCTTATTTGCGAACAGAACCGTACTCGAGTTTTATCCCAAGTTTGGATTTGCTACCTTCCCTGAACACCAATTTCACTTAAATACACCTGATGAACCCCAAGCTAATCTAATATCACTGGATAAACTGGATGTTTCCACGAAAGAGCATTGGAATTTAATTAAACAGAAGCTTAGTTCTCGTAGACCAATTTCAAAACATTTTGGTGTTACTAACACCGAAGGGTTATTTCAATTTTACGCTTTAAACGTTTTTCCCGAATGCCTTTATTATTCGCACACTGACGATGCGATCATAGTTATTGAGCATGAAGACGATTTGATGCATTTGTATGATATTGTTAGCGACAAAGAGGTAGACATTGAAGCGTTGGTTTCACGGATTACAACGAAACAAACAAGGCGGATCCGGTTCCACTTCACCCCAGATCAAATTATTGATAAAGTATATACAGAACCCTTCGGCAAGCATGAGGATGTCTTGTTTATAAAATCGCTTTCTGATTTAGGAAAGCTACCTGCATTTTGTATACCTAAATTGGCTCATGCGTAGTGCTAAACTAACGTAGAAACGATAGTTCAAGAAGAAAAATAAGCAACCGATCATTAGACCGGTTGCTTTTTCTTTAAGCTTTTGGGCAGGTTAGTTCAGTTAAAATTGAAAAAAATAGTTGTAAAACAAACGTGTGTTCTCTATAATCACTTTGAGTCAATATTCGTTATTGGAAGGTGATATCATTTGGTTTCTTCAACTCAAATAATGAACGTAGTTGAAATTGTTGCAAGAAAACTAACTCAAGCAGGCGTACGTTTTGTATTTGCTGGTTCAGTTAGTTCTTTCATTCAGGGATGTGAAATTAGCCCAGGTGATATCGACATTCTTGTTCCTGAATCAGATGACGTCCATAAAATTGTATTTATTTTCGGTAACTTTATTAATGAAAGAGTGTTCTTAAATGAGAAGGAGACTCCAATTGAAGATTGGTTCTCAACAGTGTCCTCTCCAATCAAGTCGTTTACTGATTTTGCTGATAACCATTGGACATTCGCTCGTATAATGATCCATAAAATGAAGCTAGAAATAGCGAACATTGAACCAATGATACAAAACGATTACATACAAGGTTCAGGCTTTTGGGAAAATGGTCCACACGTATGGGAGCATGTTATTTTTCTTCCTTATAAGGATTTATTACTACCTGTTATTCCTTTAGAGATTCAACTCGAAACCAACATGAATCGAAACTTAGAGGGGAGAATTAAAGAAATCAATAGGGTTTTTCAAAATACCGGCTATAATGAAGAGTTAATTAACTATGCTTTGAATGAAGAAAATAGAATGAAATTACAGCGGTTCCAGAAGGGAGACTAAATGATTTTTGATTCAGCTAACAGACATTTTTGTAGTGTTCTGTGATTTATAAATCGAATTCAACTAACTGGAAAACGTTAGTTGAGAACAAAAGGGAGCAAATTGTCAGTTGGAAATTGCCCCCTTTTTGCTAACCAGAAGGTTAGTTAAATAATGATGTAGAAGTTTAATGTAGTACGTAGTACGTTATTTTTTGAAACTTATATTATTTACAATTAGTACAATGGAAAATAAGATCAATAAGATAAACCCAGCTAACGATACTATATCAGTAATACGTACAATTAACTCTCCAAAAATATTTCCTCCATAACCACCCGGAAACATTCCAAGTTGAGCGTAGTCGAAAATAGGAGTACTTAGTAATGCAAGTATTGCGCTTCCCACAATGCAATAAATTAACTTAATATTTTTATCCATTAAAAGCATCGACTCCTTAGATTCTAATCCATACAAAATAATATTTTATCATATTTTACAAATTTTAATTAATTTTATTAGGTGATTTGAATTTTTAAGTTATTCAACTAACGATAAAACGATAACTTAATAAGAACAAGTAAACAGCCGTTTAAACATCCGGCTGCTTTTCTTTTGAGCTGACGGGTAGTACAGTTGAATGATAATAAGAAAGTTATCTATAAAGTAGACAATTTTGGACGAAAGAAAGGAGTTATAATCAGCCAATGAGAATGGATATGAAATTTAGAGTTTGATTCATTGACTTTCAGGGAAATTCCTATCTTTCCTACTACAGCAGTATCTAAATTGGTAGGTAAAGGTACGATGAGTAAAAAGAAATAGCCAAAGCATCTAATTAATAAAGGCATACTTTTTAGATGTGCTTTTTTTGGTCCTCCACCGCCCTCTGAGTTTTTAGTTTCATTTTTATTTTTTTCGCTGTCACTTTTCTCCCTCCTCAAAAATAAACATATACTTCAACTTATTTTGTCTTATTTATTAATCAATAAAACCAATATTTACATAACTTTTATAGTTTAGAGGCGTTTATTAATTATACTACTGATCAAAGCCTAAAAAAGCAGTACTATCATCTTCACTAGTAGGGTTATTGTTAGTCGGATTATCAACAAGTGCAGGTGCAGAATCGAATATTATACCAAAATATGATGTTAAACCTTTTGCTGTTGATCATCAGGATGACGAACTCATTTTTGCATAGAGAGTAACTACAACAGGATATATCTACACTCCTCTACGAGTAAGGATATTGGAACATCAAAGGGAAATATAACGACACTCAACAGGTATATAGATTAAACAGATAATGCTGCAAGTGTAAATTTTGATTGGTAAGGAGGATTTGTATGAAAAAAAAGAATTTATTTATTTTTAGTTTAAGTGTTGTTAGTGCTTTAACTTTAGGTGCCATTTATTCTTCAGCATTAGATCCTTTTACAAATTCAATACGAATAGTAGAGTCTCAACTTGAGTCAAATAAGCAACTACAAGATAAAGTATTAGTTGAGATTGGAGATATCAAGGTGACTAATATAGAGTTAGAAAATTTAAAAGCTAACAAATTAGTTGAAGAAAATCCTGTAATAGATGAATCTACACTACTTAAAGAAATTGTAGTTGATAAGTTATTCTTAGAATTAGCTGATGATGAAGGAGTTACTGCAACACATGAGGAAGGAAAAAAAGAAGCAGAAAAAATGCGTGCTCTGTTGGCAACACAAAGTAAAGAAGTGCAGGATACTCAGAAAAATTTCATAGAATTAAGAGATCTAACAGAAGAAGAGTATTGGACTGTATATGCTCCTTCAGAATACCAAGAACAACTAACATTACAGAACCTTGGTCAGTTGTTAATCAAACAAGGGAAAATCGGTGTTGATAAAGATAGTAATACTAATTTAGGACAAGATTTAATTAAATTTAAGGAACAGCTCCTTACAGAGGCATTATCTAAGGGTGATGTGAAAATTGTAGATGATAGTATCAACTTATAATGTTGAAGAACAAGCACATATATACAACAGAAGTCGCATATTCTGCGGCTTTTTTATTTATTAGAAGGTAAATGGAATCAACCTGAAGACCATTCAACTAACGTGGAAAACATTAGTTGAATAACACAAGTAGCAGCCGATCAATGCAATCGACTGCTTTCTCGTTAAGTTAACGTGCAGGATAGTTGAAGAAGAACTCAGTACAATATTTGTCTGATTTACAGAAGTATCAACAAGAAAAACTATGCATTTGTTTAAAAATATTAGTGGGTATCATTCCAGATAAGGGCTATATTGGAGCAACGCCTTTTAAAATATTGGATTTCGAAGTGAAATTTTAGAACAAGTTGATTTTCCAAGAGAAAATCAACTTGTTCTTTTCTTTAAGGGGGTATTCGCATTTATTGACTCCCAATCTCTAGGATTCATGTCATCTGGGACCACACCGTTGATAATATCAAGGTAGTGATTCGCTTTCTCTTCCATATATTTAGCTCTTCGTTTAGCTTCCTCCAACTGAGCTAGAGCAATGGCTTTTTGTTTGATAATGATTTCATAGCGCTCTTGCATGGTAGAATGGCCTTCCAAACACAGATCCACATAGGATTTAATGTCTTCCACTGACATACCGCATTGTTTTAAATGTTTTACGCCAATTAGCCAGTTGATGGATTCTTCATCGAAAATTCGATTATTGTTTTTGTCACGCTGGACACTTGGAACTAATCCCTTATCCGTATAGTAGCGAACGGTATGTTCTGTCAATTCCAGTAGCTTTGACACTTCCTTCACTGTATAGATTTTAACCACTCCTCAAATTTTTTTGATTTACATACCTCAAAACTCTTGCCTTCGGGTTACACGAAGGTGGTAGGCTAAACATAGTACAAGTTGCTGAAATTGTAAACCTCATTAATTGATGGGGTAATAAGAAAATAGGCAGCTTTGATTAAATAAAAAGGTAGGAGGAACATTTATGAAGAAAGTAATTTTGAACAATGGCGTAGAGATGCCAATTCTAGGATTTGGTGTTTATCAAATTGAAGACCCAGATCAATGTGAACAGGCTGTTTACGATGCTCTTGTGGCAGGTTATCGATTAATTGATACAGCAGCAGCTTATATGAATGAAGAAGCAGTAGGCAGAGCAATCAAGCGGAGTGGTGTTCCAAGAGAAGAAATATTTATTACAACAAAACTTTGGATTCAAGATTCAGGTTATGAGAGTGCCAAGAAAGCATTTGCAAAATCTTTGGAACGGTTACAGGTAGATTATTTAGATCTGTATTTAATCCATCAGCCTTTTGGTGATGTATATGGTTCTTGGCGTGCGATGGAGGAATTGTATCGCGAAGGAAAGATAAGAGCTATCGGAGTAAGTAACTTCCATATGGATCGTCTAGTAGACTTGATGAATCATAATGAAGTAGCTCCAGCAGTAAACCAAATCGAAACACATCCTTTCTGCCAGCAAATCGAAAGTGCTAACTTCATGAAAGAGAATAATGTCCAAATCGAGTCTTGGGGACCTTTTGCTGAAGGGAAAAATAACATATTCCAGAACGAAACCTTGGTAGCGATAGCTGAGAAATATAATAAATCCGTTGCTCAAGTAATTTTACGTTGGTTAACACAAAGGGGAGTCGTGGCGATTCCTAAATCTGTTCATAAAGAAAGAATCATCGAAAATTTTAATATCTTTGACTTCAAAATAAATCAAGAGGATATGGACAAGATTACTGAGTTAGATACAAAAAACAGTGTGTTCTTTTCACATACAGATCCCGAATTTGTAAAATGGCTCGGTAATGTTAAATTTAATATTTAATATTTTTCTTTTTTAAAAAGCCGATTTCCTAACTGGAATTCGGCTTTTTAAAAATTTTGACACTAGGAAATGAAAACTCTATAAAAATATTGTTTAACCTTAATATTCTTACGAATTATGCTAAGGTCCTTGCCTTGAAGTTAACTTCAAGGTTTATGATTTAACTTAAGTTGAGATTTAAGGAGGCATTACAGTATGACAGAAAAAGTAACTGCAGGTCGCGATCAGTTAGGTGATTTTGCACCAAAATTTGCTGAGATTAACGATGATGTATTATTCGGACAAGTCTGGAGTCGCGAGGATGAATTGGTACCACGTGACCGTAGTTTAATTACGATTACATCTTTAATTTCAATGGGCGCATTTGAACAACTTCCTTTCCACATGATAACAGCGAAAAATAATGGTCTAACGAAGGAAGAAGTTTCAGAAGTGATTACACAGCTTGCGTTTTATGTAGGATGGCCAAAAGCTTGGAGCGCATTTGCTGTAGCAAAAGAAGTCTATGGAGGGTAAAAATACAATGACAAAATTTGAAGAAGTAAAAGATGGCGTGATTTTCCCTGTTGGTGGACCGAATCCATTTGGACAGTATTTCATAGGACAAAGCTACTTGAATCCATTAGTAGTTGAACAAGATATCAATGTCGGTGTTGGGAACGTCACATTCGAACCTCGTACTCGTAATAACTGGCATATTCACCACAGTGGATATCAAATTTTACTGGCAACTGGTGGCGAAGGTTGGTATCAGGAAGAAGGAAAACCCGCTCAAACACTGAAGGCTGGGGATGTAATCTTGACGCGTGACGGAGTGAAGCACTGGCATGGGGCAAAGAAGGACAGCTGGTTTGAACATATTGCGATTACAGCTGGTCAGGCTGAATGGCTTGAACCAGTAACTGACGAATGGTATGACGCATTATAGAGAATAGGTGAGAGTCGAAGATGAATATTAAAGAAGTTGCAGAAAAATTCAATATAACCTCGGATACTCTTCGCTACTATGAACGAATTGGGTTGATCCCTCCTGTACCTAGAAATGATAGTGGTTATCGAGATTATACGGAAATTGATTTAAACTGGGTTTACTTTATCAAATGTATGCGTGATTCAGGTGTCTCAGTTGAAGCGCTTATCGAATATGTAGCCCTGTTTCAACAGGGAGCGAAAACGATTTTATCTAGAAAAGAACTTCTTATTGAGCAGCGAAACGAGTTGGCAAAAAAAATCGGAGTTATGCAGAACACACTAGAGAAACTCGATGATAAAATCGATGGTTATGAAGAGAAGATGTTGAAATATCAGGACGAAAAACTCAAATAACAAAAAAAGTTGTATTCGGAACTATAGACTCCAATCTTACGAAAGAGGGAACCAGATATGATAATTAACGAATCTTTTATACTTTCAAACGGAGTGGAAATTCCAAAATTAGGACTCGGTACATGGATGATTGACGATGAAAATGTAGTGCAAGTTGTTCGTGATGCGATTAATGTGGGTTATCGCCATATTGATACTGCTCAAGCTTACCATAACGAAAATGGTGTAGGGGAAGGTATTCGAACTTCTGGTGTTGACCGGAAAGAGATTTTTGTAACTACCAAACTTGCTGCTGAGATAAAATCTTATGACGAAGCAGTTGCCGCAATTGATGGTTCATTAAAAACAATGGGGTTAGACTATATTGATATGATGATTATTCATAGCCCACAACCTTGGATTGAATTCCGCGAGCAGGACCGTTACTTCGAAGGCAATCAGGAAGCATGGCGCGCCCTTGAAGATGCTTATAAGAAAGGAAAACTTCGTGCTATTGGTGTTTCCAACTTTGAACAACCTGATATCGAAAATATTCTCTCATCTTGTTCCATTACTCCAATGGTGAATCAAGTTCTTGCTCATGTGAGCAATACACCATTCGAGCTTATCGAATATACACAAAGCAAGGGGATACTAGTGGAAGCATACTCTCCTATTGCTCATGGAGAAATACTAAAAAATCAGGAAGTCACAACAATGGCAGAAAAATATGGTGTCTCTGTTCCTCAATTATGTATCCGTTATGACTTGCAACTAGGACTATTACCTTTACCAAAAACAACGAATCTTGATCATATGAAAACGAATGCCGACGTTGATTTTACAATCTCCAATGAGGATATGGAAATTCTGAAAAAAGTGGAACGTATCAAGAATTACGGTGATGCCAGTTTCATGCCTGTTTTTTGGGGGAAACTATAATAAATTAAAAAAATCGAGTTGGGGTCCTTCCTTTGATAGGATTCTAAATAAGAGGCTTTATCCGAAGTTTTTTCGGTATTTCTCCGGCAGATTTCCTTCGGAAGAAGAGATTTGCTACATAAAAAGAACAGAAGATATTCGACAATGGGACCAAGGAATGTTCGGTCATGAGAAAGCATCGACCACTCAAGAAACTCCGCGGCGAACGTAGGAGAGAACTTATAGACGATACTTTTAGTTTGTAATGGCGACGGATCAGCCTTTTGAATCCGTTGCTTTTTAACTAAAGAACAGGATTAACTGTTGTATCTATCAGGTTGTCATATAATTGAATGTAATAATTGTCATAATTGGATTTTATGAGATTATCTTTATTCAATACACGGGCTAAGGATTGTTGAAGAATAGCAAGTGGAAATACCAACTTTTTCAGATGTGAGAATTTTGTTTTTGATCCAGAAGTAACTGGGGAATATGGATATTTATTTCTACTTTGATAGCTATATATTCTTACACGCCTAAATTAGCCGCAACACGTGTTTTTATATTCCTTATTTCAACGCTACTTTCATACTACACATATACAATGTTGTTTCTTGATCTTTTTCCATTAAAATATATGTTTTTTTGGTGTATCCTTGCATTACTATCAATGATTCCAGCCTATATCATATGGTTTTCACATGCTGATCATTTAATTTCTAATATTATTATAGCTTTACCGATTTCAGTTATTGCATTTGAAGGATATAAAATCTATCTTTCTAAGGTAGACTATTATGAAAAATTCAAGCAATACGAAAATTCTTATAAGTAAGGGAGACTATTTTTATATGCTTGGTACGGAAATATCACAAGTATGCAGCCGATCAATGTTATCGGCTGCTTTTTCATTAAGTGCGTGCCCAGCTAAGCACGCATCTTCTAGCCGGTGAAAGTCCGGTCACGGGAGGGGCCAAGCCCCTGTGTAGCTAGGATACCTACGTACGGTGAAAACTGTGCGTAGAAGCGTATCGACAAAAGTATCTGTTGGAGACAGAGCGAGCAACATACCAGGCCGTAACATCAAGTGAATCCTGCCGCGTCGTCAAAAAGGCCTCGCAAGAGGGACGAGGGGAAGCCGAACCCCGGCTTAATGGGTGAAGGCCACGGAAACTGCTAAGAACTTGGAGCGGCAGTGAAGAATCCTCCGGCGTAAGGGGATCGGCATGGTATGAAAGAAGATGCAGTGAACTGGGGAGACCCTCCCCTGCACGGATTTTTTTTTTTTAACCCGTAACAAAGTGGTCTATAAGTCCAAAAGACGAAATGATCTACTTGCAGGAAGGGAGTCCGAGGGGCTCATAGTACTGAGGAACTGTAGGACAACACAACCTGCAGGAGGGAAGGAGCCCTGCTTTGTTCATGTTTTTTTTTTTTAGGAGGTACGAATTAGTGAATGCCAAACGGCTAACGACACCAAAAGAAAACGTTCAACAACTCCAAAAGAAACTAGGTCATGCGGCCAAGGAAAACAAGAAGCGCAGATTCCACGCATTGTACGACAAGGTCTACCGAATGGATGTATTAGAGGAAGCCTGGCGAAGAGTACGAGCTAACAAAGGATCGGCTGGCGTCGATGGAGAAACTCTTTCGGATATTGAGGAAAAGGGAGAAGCATTTTTCCTGTACGAATGCCAACGATGCTTGAAGGAAAACAAATACCATCCACAGCCCGTACGACGGCATTATATTCCGAAGAAAGACGGGAAGCAAAGACCGCTGGGTATCCCAACCGTCCGAGACCGCGTCATTCAGATGGCAGCGAAACTGGTCATGGAACCGATCTTTGAAGCGGACTTTCAGGAATCTTCATTTGGATTCCGTCCAAAACGAAGTGCGAAAGGGGCACTGGACCGTATCCGAAAAGCCTGCAACCGGAAAGGGAATTGGGTGGTCGACGTCGACATCCAAGGCTACTTCGACAACATCAACCAAGAGAAACTAATGAAACTGGTGGAGATGCGAATCAGCGACAGGCGCGTCCTGAAGCTGGTACGGAAGTGGCTGAACACGGGAGTGATGGAAGAAGGCAAGGTCAGACGATCCGATCTGGGTACACCACAAGGCGGCGTGATATCCCCTCTTCTCGCGAATATCTATTTGAATTATTTTGATATTCTGTGGGAACGACATGGCAGTGGAATCGGGGAACTTACGCGATACGCAGATGACCTTGTTGTTGTATGCAAAACGAAGAAAGATGCAGAACGGGCGTATGCACTCATACGTGCGATTATGGATCGTCTGGAACTGACCTTGCATCCGACGAAAACGCGGATTGTAGGATTATGGACGGGAGAAGAAGGGTTTGATTTTCTAGGCATGCATCATCGCAAGACAAAAGCTGAAACATCCTACGGAAAAGTGTACTATACCACGCAGCAGTGGCTGTGCCGGAAAGCGGAGGAACGCATCCGGGAAGTGGTAAAAGAGCGCTTAGCTCCGTCCAGCCAGAGACATAAGTCACTCGCGGAGCACGTAGGTTGGCTGAACCCGAAGATTCAGGGGTGGCGCAATTACTACCACACGTCTTACAGCCAACGAAAAATGGCGAAGTTAGATTGGTACATTGTGTTGCGTTTGGCAAAATGGTATGCAAAGAAAAGGCAACGTTCTCGGTGGCAAAGTGCGGTCCAAGAAGTGCGGTACATGGCGAGACAATGTGGACTCAAAACGCTCTTGTAATCTGTATGCACATGAATGACGAACATCGGAAAGCCGTATGAGGGAAAACCTCACGTACGGTTTGATGAGGAGGGGCTGGTTTACCCAGCCCTTTACTCTAGTAACGAGCGGGACAACGCAACCATTCTTTCATTAAAAACGTCTAAAAGCTAATCAGGAATTTGCCGCTTTTTTCAGTGAGGTGATAAAAATGTGGAAAAGAGTAGCTATGAACTCACTCATTTTTTTGTTCGTGTTCAGTACGTGGTTTGTGGTCGCACCTGTAAATGTCCATGCATGCTCTTGTGCTGAACCCCCAAGCATAGAAGATCAGATGAATCGAAAAACTGCAATTTTTACGGGCAAATTATTAAGTTTGACAAAACCTGATAAGATGTGGTCTTCGGCAGATCCTGTAAAAGCTCAGTTCGAAGTTAAGCAGGTTTGGAAAGGAGAATTGGATTCTCAAACGACTGTTTACACAGCTTTGAGTTCGGAAAGTTGTGGATATGAGGGATTTGAAGTGAATGAAGAATTTATCGTTTTTGCCTATGGTAAACCAGATCGACTTGTAACAGGTCTTTGTGAGGGAACTAAGAATGTTAAATCCGCCCAAGAAGAACTTAAAATATTGGGAGCAGGATATGAACCATCTAAGATAACAAGCCATCAAGAAAATCCATTAGACTTATCTTCTTTCAATAAGGAAACCAATAACCGATTCTTAATCATTTTAGTTTTTTTAATTTCTTTAACATTGTCTATCTTACTTGTCATATTCTTAAGAAGACGACGCCGGTGAAGCAACTGTTCTGTTTCATCTTTTGCTTACTACAATTCATTTTTTAGGTTTGGTTGAACTAAAGTAGAAATATTAGTTGAATAACACAAAAAGCAGCCAATCAATACGACGGCTGCTTTTTCTTTGAACTAACCCGCAGGATAGTTCAATCATGTGAAGGAAATATGATAATATAAATTAGAGTCATTCAGTTATGTTTCTAGTAAGGAATATAAGCAAATAATGTATCATATTTACATCAAAGTAGGAGAAAGTATTGGCGAACTAGAGCTTAGAATGACTATAGATGAAGTGGAAATTATAACTCAAGAGCTGCCATCATTTATTGTGGGCTACATTCTTTGTGTCTATTGTAACGTTATACTCGCTTTATCAATCATTATCCGTTTATGTATAAGTAATAGATAATGATAAATTATACAATCTAATATTTTAATGATGTTGTTATAATTCTAATATCTTTTATGGAAAATCTTTATGCTTAATATCTGTTCCAGTAATTCCAAGTTGTTCAATTTTATTTTCATCTTCATCAACTATTTCATAATAATAAGTAGTATCGGGTTCATCTGTGAATACAACTAAAACTTGATATCCAGTTGCTGTTTTATCTTTATTCTTTGGTTTTCTTTTTGAATTAGCACTTAAAATATCACTCTCCGAATACCCTTTCTCCTCAATTAAGTAATCTTTAACCTTTTCCTCAGTATAAGCAACAATTTCTGGATCATTCTTCGGTGGAGTTTGAAGAAGGTAAAAAACATAGAACACAAAACCAATTACAAGAATTAAAATCCCTAGAACAACTCCGCCACCAATCATCATTATTTTCTTCAAAAAAATCTTCCTTTATCTAAAATCAATTAATATATATTAACAAATCGTTTCTAATAAAAGCATAATAAAACTAGCAATAAATAGAATATTTTTACATAAAAAAGATAGAAAGTTATTTATATTAGAAGGATTTCCTGTTAACTGTGTTTTTTGTGAATTATTGCAATATAATATTACGCTAGTGAAGGTCAAGTAGAAAATATGAATTCATAGAAACTGACTATAATGGACTAAACAATAATCTTATCTTCGGTCAACTAACGTAGAAACGATAGTTCAATAAGAAAAAGTAATCAACCGATCAATAGACCGGTTGATTTTTCTTTAAGCTATTCGGTAGTTTAGTTGAAGAAAAAATGTAGAAACACTTGAATAAATAAAGCTTTTCTTAGTATATAAGATTCAGGAGGATTCTTTATCAGGTTGATGATGATAAAATGTTTTTTTGAAATATTGTAATTTATGTATCCAACACTTTGAATCAATGTGTCAGGAAAGGAAGTTGTTATATTATCAATGATTGATACAAAAAAGTTCAAGCAATTGTTAAAAGAAACTTTCTCACGAGAACTAAGAAAACATGGGTTCCAAGGTACAGCAGGTAGGTATAGAACCAAACCTAATAATCATTTAATCTATACTGTTAATATTCAGGGTGATCAATATGGTGGGTGTTGTTGTGTTGAACTTGGAGTATACATTGACTTTATCCCAAACACTTTGGGTGTTCATGTCCCTCTCAATAAAGTTTCTCCTTATGATTGTGAATTTCGGTGGAGACTATCAAACCTTATAAATGAAGATTTATGGTGGAGTTATGGCGAGACGGAAAGCGAAGCTCTAGAGAACATCGGGCATATGACAGAAATCTTTTTAGAATATGGTTTGCAATACTTTGAGGAATTCAGTAATTTCCCTGAATGTCTCACCAATATTAGTATAAAGGATATAGAACATTGGAATAAAAATGTAAAGCGATTGGGTAATAAGTATACAAGAGAGAGACTAGCATTAGTGCTTTCTAAAATACATTTGCATATGAACAATAATGAGCAGGCTATTTCTTTTGCAACATGGGCAATTAATCGAATTGGAAAAAAACATGTTGGAAGCGGATTGATTTCTGAGTTTAATGATATCATTAACAAAGCAACTGCCCAAAGAGGTTACCATGGTGAGATTATAGATAATTGAACTAACGAAAAAACGTTAGTTGAACACAGCAGGGAGCAGCTTGCCAGTTGGCAGCTGCTCCCTTTTAGTTATGCAAACGGGCAGATTAGCAGAACATTCTTTTGATTTTAGCGTTCAATATATAGTGTTAATAACGTCGTTTCAATGAAAGGTGGATACTTATGAAAAAAGTGATTTTTTTGTTGGGTTTGAGTTTATTACTCTTATTATCTGGTTGTACAGATAACGGATACAAATCAATTGAGGCAACTATACGAAGTGAAGGAATTCAAAATGAACAGATTTTTTATAAGGAAGAACTGAATAATAGCATTATTTTAATTTATGAAAATCCTAATGGAGGGGTAGATGCTGGAATTGTTTATAAAGTCGGGAATAAATATAAATGGAGCTATGGAGGAGGAGTGTCGTTCCTTTCTAACGGAACAGATGTTACTTGGAGTTGGGTTAACATGAATGCAAAGGAAGAGGAAAAGCAGCATCAGTTTTACATTGGCATAGTAAAAGAACAGTCGATTTCCAGACTTCATATCAAAAATTTAGGAATGAGTAAAAATATTGATAAATATGCTGAAATAGTCAAACTAAGTGATGGAACTAAACTATGGGTTGCATTACAAGATAAATACAGTAACGCTCAACCTGGATTTATCTTGAATGGTTTTGATAAAGACGGTAAAAGTATATTTCATTATGAAGCTGAGCAATCCATTAATTAAGCAATCGAAGAAGATAGCTCAATTAACCGCCCCCTTTTAGTTATGCAAATCGGCAGTTTCAGGGGATTTCTGGCAGGAAGCGATATTTCTTTTCACAGCATCATCAAAGTGAAAAACCGATAAAAGATGTAAGAGAAAACGAATGTCAAAACAAACGATACAAGAGATAATTTTCGATCAATATTCCATGCTCGAAATCCGTTAGCCACATATAAAACAATCAGAGAAAAGAGAATTATTAAGATATTTCTCCAAAACATCAAATTTAAGAGTACAGTTAAGGCAGCCAAACACCATATAACTGTAAACCACAGTGGATACTTCAATAAATATTTTCTAAGCATGTGCTCCTCCTGAAAGTCCCGAATGTAATTATTGACCTATATTATTCGTCACTGCTTGATAAATACCTTTATAATAGTACTAACGTTAGTTCAAGAAGGAAAAGTAAGCAACCGATCAATAGACCGGTTGCTTTTTCTTTAAGCTACTGGTCAGGATTGCTTAGGTTTAGCAATGTTATAATAGTTGTGAAGTGTGGGAAAGTTGGTGTTTTAATGAGTGAAACAAGAGAGTTACCTGAATTCTCATAAATATGCTGTTTGTGCACCCGAAGATGCTCCTATAAAGGATTTTTACAAGGGAATATATGATGAAGTATTCGTTTTTTTTCATCCATTCATAAAACCAATATCAATTAGCTACGATTTATTTGAGCCTGGGACGTATCCAGGTAAAAATGACATTATAGAAAAGTGCGAGATGATTACTTGGAAACAGTTTTTATCAATATCAGAAACCAAAAGTTACAACCAGTTAGACATTGGATTAAGAACCCGAATCATGGGATTGAAAAAACAATTTGCAAACGAAGAGACCTCCAAAAGAATACAAGACACTTGTGGGAAGCTACAGTTAATCGAACCAATGGAAGGTTTATTTCCAGAGTTTCTAATGAATAAGGTGCTTTTGTCAATAAAACAAGAAGGACATGACTGCCACTTTTCAATACTTTGTTCAGAAAAAAATACAATCAATAAAATTGTTGAGTTTGCTGATTTGGAAGGTTTTTTCTGCAACGATAAAACTGAAATTTATTGGAGTTTACAAAACACATCATTAAGCTCCCTCAAAATGATTTAAATACCTCACTCAGGCTCATGAATTCGCAGGATTTCTCCTTAGTCAAAGTGAGAAAAATGAAAGATTAGGAGAAGCAGGTGGCCGAGGCGACGTAAAAAG
>NZ_JARBDA010000014.1:0-66777 GCF_036577645.1 Paenibacillus sp. GYB006
TTGATTTGAAATCATCCGAGACACCACCTGAAATTTATACTTTTATTATACAAAAAATCAGGATGCCTTTCCTCAATATTGAGGAAAGGCATCCTGATTTTAGATATTGGACTTTTTCAGTGGCCTCGGCACATGAGAGGGGTCTTTTTTTGTCCTATTATAGTGATGTGCAGAAATGAGCAAGAAGTATGCAGTAAACAACTTTATTGATAACGCTTACATAAGAATTCTTAATCTAATCGGGAGGTTGCTTCAGATATATAGCTTGTAAGTGTTGCCCTGACTGATAATGAGGATAATCTCTGAGACAAAAATCATGGAAAGTTCAGATCAGGGAGGTAAGGAGGATGTAAAGCAAGGAAGCTATTCATTTGAGGAGGGATTGTTTAATGTTGAAAAAACTCGGTGTGCTGCTGCTTGTTCTATCGCTTATTGCATCCATGCAGCCAGCTGCTGCGGCAACGTCTGATGTTTCGTCAGAAGCACCCGCTCTGCCGGCATTTCCTGGAGCAGAGGGCGGAGGCATGTATACGACTGGCGGACGTGGCAGTGAGACGGTGTATGTCACTACATTAAAAGACAGCGGACCGGGTTCACTAAGAGAGGCAGTAGCTAAAAGTAATGCAACCATCGTTTTTGAAGTGGGAGGGACGATCCATCTTGAATCCCCGCTCAAAATTACAGGCTCTAACTTGACGATTGCAGGACAAACCGCACCGGGAGAAGGCATAACGATATCGGATTACACCACTTCTTTTGCAGGTGATAATCTGATCATCCGTTATTTAAGATTTCGTCTGGGAGATCGTTATGTAAATGAAGATGATGCTTTTGGTGGTCGTTACCACAAGAACATTATCATTGATCACTGTTCATTCAGCTGGTCAGTTGATGAGGTGCTCAGCGTCTATGATAACGAAAATACAACGATTCAGTGGTCCATCGTTTCTGAAAGTATGCTGATGACCACACATTTTAAAGGCAGACATGGATATGGCGGGATATGGGGAGGAAAGAATGCAAGCTTCCATCATAACCTGATTGCCCATAATGCCAGCAGAAATCCTCGGCTTCCAGGTAAATCTCCAGAAGATAACGTAGATTTTTATAATAATGTCATCTATAACTGGGGATTTTTCTCCACTTATGGAGGGGAAGTCGGGCAGTACAACATTCGAGACAATTACTATAAATATGGGTCAAATACTTATCGTACGGTCCGCGACAATATTTTTCAGGAAGTTCATGAAGGCTCGAAAATATATATTGGCGGCAACTATGTAGATGGATCAGAAGAAGTGACAAGTGATAACTGGAAAGGGGTACCGATTGTTCGTAACCCAGCTTCCAAGCTGAATACACCGATCGTAATGCCAAACCCATCGGCACCGGAAACCGCGACGGATGCTTATGAGAGCGTGCTCGAAGGAGCGGGTGCTGTGCTTCCGCGAAGAGACTCGGTTGACGCAAGGATCATCAGAGATACAGCGGAACGGACCGGGGAACATATTAATTCTCAGAAAGAGGTTGGAGGGTACCCGGAATTTGCGTCTGTGAAGTCTGATCTAGCGGATGATGACAGGGACGGAATGCCGAATGTGTGGGAGACTCAGCAGGGGCTGAATCCTAACGATCCTTCTGATCGAAATGGGACGCAGCAGTCTGGATATACGAACCTAGAGGTATATCTAAACGGAATTGTCAGCAGTGGCTCCGTGAGTCCTGTAGTTACCATCAATTCACCAACACATCATACGATAATTACAGCAGGAGACTCCGTTACCATTGCGGCAGAAGCAATAGATCCAGATGGATCCATTGACCGAGTGGAATTTTATCAAGGGGATCAGCTGCTTGGGGAAGATAAAGCAGAGCCTTATTCTTTTGAATGGAAGGACATTCCTGATGGTACGTTTTATATAACGGCCAAAGCAATCGATAATACAGGAACCGCTGCACAGTCAGACAAAGTGACGATTCATGCCAACACAGAAGGAAATACAGAGCCATGGGTTTCAAAGGATATTGGAAATCCAGGAATCGCTGGTCATCTTCAAATCGGTGCGGACATTTCAGAAGTTACACTGAAAAGTGCCGGAGATATTGGTGGTCCTGCCGATGCGTTTCATTTTGCCTACCAAGAACTTGTCGGTAACGGTGAAATTATAGCAAAAATAGAGCACATCACAGGAACAGATAATGAGGCTGAGGCAGGTGTGATGATTCGTGAAAGCCTTGAGCCGGGTTCTAAGATGGCAGCTCTGATGATTCCATACGTTAAGGAAGGAAAGAAAACGGTCCTCATTTCGAGAACTGCCAGCGGAAAAAATGCAGTTACGAAAGAGCCAGAAGCTTTTGTAAATACACCGTACTGGGTCAAACTTATGCGCCTGGATGACAAAATCACAGCACTGACTTCAAAGGATGGGATCGAATGGACACAGTTTGATACGATCACTCTTCCGATGAATGAAAAGGTATATTACGGTCTTGCAGCAGATGCCTCCAAAGCAAATGATGAGGTGCTGAAATATAATACTTCAAGGTTCACAGGAGCAGAGGTCAAAAACCTGAAAGCTGATTACCCTGTAGCACCAACCGGAATAAAGACTGAGGCTGGAGATCAGCAAGTGAAACTGTCTTGGAATGAAGTTCCTCAGGCAGAGAGTTACCATATTTATTCTAGTACGATACCTGGCGGACCTTATGAACAGGTCGCATCCGCTGTTACAGGTTCTTCGTACCTTCACACGGGTCTGACTTCAGGGCTTGCTTATTATTATGTTTTGACAACAGTGAACGCGAGCGGCGAAAGCTTCCGTTCTTCCGAAGTAAGCGCGATACCGACAGGATCGGTCGGAACGATCCATGTGGTAGATGATAACTTTGAAGAGGTTGAACTCGGCGCCACCCCTGCAGGTTATGTCGTTCTTCCCGATCCACAGGATGCCGACCATACAGTAACTGTGGTAGATACTCCAGCAAGTTCAACAGGAAATTCATCGGCGAAGAGTCTAAAAGTTTATGATAACGCGCCTGTGAATACCCAATTCACTCGGCAGTTTACAAAACAGACAGGTGCATTTGTTGTAGAAGCTGACGTGATGTCCGAATCATGGCCGGGTACTTCCGTCCTGCTTCAGCTTCAGGATGAGACAGGTACCAAGATTCCGCTGTCCATTGAAATCCGGAAACCAACCCAGCCAGCGGCAGAAGGAACGGACACTTTCGTATATAAACGCAGTGGAGCGGACTATAAGCTTGCAGACCGTCCAGAAAATAACCGCTGGTATAATGTGAAGGTAGCAGTGGACATCACTGCACAGACTGCGGATATCTATATTGATCATGTGCTTAGTGCAGATGATGTACCGCTTCAAGCGGATGTGCGAGCTAGTGGGATCAGCCGCATTATGGGCAAGATGCCGGGAAGCGGCAAGGGTACGATCTATTATGACAACCTAAAAGTGTATAACGAACCTGTAGCGTCTCCAAAAGGACTGAAAGCTTTGCCTGGCAATGGAAAAGTTCAACTCGAGTGGCAGCCGGCTGCAGGAGCTGCTTCTTATACGGTGAAACGCAGTCAAAAAGATGGCGGTCCTTATGAGATACTAGCAAAAGGACTGACCGAATTTAGCTATGTCGATGAAACCGTTAAGAACGAAGTCAATTACTATTACGTAGTGACAGCAACAGGACCCGCTGGAGAGAGCGGCCTATCCAATCAGGCCACAGCACTGCCAAGCGCAAGCGCAGTGAAACCAGATGCTCCAAGCGGACTTACCGCTGCTGCCCGGAGTGGTCAGATAGATCTGAATTGGCAGCCGCTTACACAGGCGGTGACTTATACGGTGAAACGCAGTCAGACCATGACAGGACCTTTCGAGATGGTTGCCAGTAAAATTAGCGGTTCCTCCTATCGAGATTCCGGTCTTGTAAATGGACAGGTATATTACTATACGGTATCTGCTTCAAGTGTTGCAGGTGAGGGACCCGATAGTGAACCCGTTCAAGTTACACCTGTTCTACAGCTGAGAACACCGGAGATAACAGGCGAAAGTATCTCTCAGGGTGCCCTTATTTCTTGGTCTGCTGTGGATGCAGCTGAGAACTATTCCGTACAGCGAGCTGTATACGCGGATGGACCATTTGAGGAACTAGGGATTGCCGAATCCACATCCTATACGGATACGAATGTAATTAGCGGCAAGCCATATTATTATCAGGTAATTGCCAAAAATCAGGATTCGCGTAGTTTGGGATCGAAAGTGGTTGTTGTGAAACCTCAAGAACGCGAGGGATCGCCACCGGCAGGACCTCAGGGAGTTATGATTGTGCCGAGCAATGAACGGCTTACCCTGAAATGGGAACCTCTAGCAGGAGCCGATACGTATTCGGTGAAAAGAAGCTCGTCTCAAGACGGCTCTTATCTAACCATCGCGGATGGTTTGACAGAAACTTCCTTTACTGACACAGGCCTTACGAACGGAGAATCTTATTACTATATTGTATCTGCCGTCATCGGGGGAGTTGAAAGCGCAGCTTCACTTCCCATCAGTGATACTCCAGCCCGTAGTATTACCGTGGCACTAGACGGAAGCGGAGATTATCAGACCGTACAAGAGGCCATTAATGCAGTACCAGATCAAAATACATCCCAGATGATTATTTATATTAAGAACGGCACCTATCGCGAGAAATTGGTCCTTCCGGCTACGAAACCGAACATTCGGATGATCGGGGAGAGCAGGGAAGGTACCGTTCTCGTATATGGCGACAGTGCGAATACCCCGGGAGCCGACGGCTTGCCAATGGGAACTTCCAATAGTTCTGGATTCAAGGTGCTGGCAAACGACTATTCAGCAGAGCGATTAACCATTATGAATGATGCGGGAGATGACGCCGGTCAGGCGGTTGCCTTATATACTAAAGGAGATCGTATGACATTCCGGGAAGTAAATCTGAAGGGTTATCAAGATACCTTCTATGCCAATGATGGTCGTCAGTATTTTGTAGACAGTTATATTGAAGGGGATGTTGATTTTATCTTTGGCGGAGCAACTGTTGTTTTTGAGAACAGTATTATTCACAGTCTGAATGATGGTTACGTCACAGCGGCATCAACCCCGGAAGACAAACTAGGCTATGTATTCTTGAATAGCCGATTCACTGCAGAACCAGGACTTACAGGTACAGTTCCTTTGGGACGTCCGTGGAGACCTTATTCTAATGTATATGTCATTAACAGTGAACTCGGTGATCACATTGAACCAACGGGATGGGATAACTGGAGAAATCCTACGAATGAACTCACCGCCCGCTATGGGGAATTTGCGAGTTACGGCCCAGGCGCGAATCCATCGGCAAGATACGCTTGGTCAACACAGCTAACATATGAGGAAGCATCTTTGCTCACTCCTGAACATATTCTTTCTGGAGATGATGGATGGAACCCAGCCTCTATGATTGCCGTTCCAGACGGAGATACAGCTTTATCTTCAGTCATCATCGGCGGCCAGCCGCTGCCAGAATTTGATGCAAACCGGTTATCTTATGAAGTTACAGTAGGAGCTGGTGAGGATGTACCTCTACTAGAAGCTGCGGTTCGTTCTGCATATGCGAAAGTGGACATTATACAGGCGGATGCGGATTCAAGGCAGGCTCTTATTACGGTTACTGCACAAGATGGAAGTGAACGTAACTATACAATCCAGTTTAATACACAGGAACAAATCGATCAGACACCGCCGCAGTTAACTCTTTCCGTTGATAAGCCGGTATTGTACCCAAGGGGCAACAAGCTGGAAGCGATCAAAGTAACGGCTTCTGCGGAAGATGACCATTCCGGAGTAGCGGTGATTAATCTGGTGTCAATTACAAGCAGTGATGAAGACAAACATGAAGGACATCCAAGAGCAGATATTCAAGAAGCAGAGTTTGGTACTCCTGATTTTGAATTTATGCTTCGTGCTGAAGTAAAAGGCGGTTTGAAAGAGCGTATATATACAATCGTATATGAAGCGATTGATCATGCAGGGAACCGGACACTTGCCGAGACTACCGTTACAGTGATAAAAGAAAAAGGAAAAGAAAATTAAATTTTGTTCACTAAGTTAGGAAAATGATGAGGATAGAGGTACCCCGTTTGCTTACATGCAGACAGGGTGCCTCTATTTTTTGTATACAACAAATTGATGCAAGTAAAAAGGAGTCATTTAAGTCATGTCGAATGAAATATATAGTATAATTTGACAATAATGAGTAATTATTTCAAATAATGTTGTAAACGCTGCCATAATAGTTAAGCTTGGGTTAGAGGTGGAGGGTGAGTCATGCGCAACTATTGGATCAAGCTTTTGGTATTCTGTCTTTTACTCGGTGCGGTACCTACCCTATTTATCGGCCTGTTTTCTTACATCACAGCTTCTCAAGATGTTAAGGACAAAGTTCAGGCAGCCAATATGCTTGTGTTACAACAGACCGAAATGCAAGTAGAGCAAATGCTGCATACGTTAGAAGATTCAGTCACGCAGTTTGCAAACACGGCTTTGGTTCAGGAAGCCTTTCATCAATCCCTTACCAACGAAGACTTCATTACCGTTCGAAAGCTTACGAATGAGATGGCGAATCTGCGGTCTTCGGCTGATATTAAAGATACGTATATTATTCAATTTGAAAAAGAATGGGCCATTCATTTTGCTGCACTCCGAAAGCTTCAGGAATTACCGAATTTAGATGAATTTGAAGCCTATGCAAGTGAATCTAAGGGACTGATGTGGAATACAAGAGCAAAAACTCAGCCTGCAGCTCAAACGGAGCCAGGCAGTGATAACTCAATGGATGCGCTGGAGGTTCCAGAGGAAACGATCAGTTTGATCTATAAACTGCCGTTGCTCGCGGGAACGGATAAACCGGAGGGCATGATTGTTGTCCGCGTGATGTCAGATGAGATAAGAAGAGTGCTGACGAAGAGTAAAGAACTCGGAAACAGTTATATTTTGGATGCCTCGGGTCAGATGTTTCTCTCTTCCGCTTCGGAGAAAAGAGAGTATGCAGAGATTAACCATGCCATTAGGGAACAAATAAGTGATACATCATCTTCCAGTGGCTTTTTTAACACGAAGTCAGGCGGCCAGAAACTTGGAGTGAGCTACCGTGTTTCCAATTACAATGACTGGGTGTACGTATCTGTTTCCTCAATCGCTGCTGTAACCAAGGAATCTCAGTCCATCGGTCTAATGACGATCGCTGTTTGTGTTTCTATATTGCTTCTCGTGGCGGCGATTTCATACTTTGGCAGCCAGCGCATGTATAAGCCGATTCGTTATCTGACACAGCTCACTAGAGAAGCCAACGAAGAATCAGACATGATGGAGCAGAAAGACGATTTAGTGTTGATTCAGGAAGGCATCCAGGCACTGGCTTCTACCAAAAGTAAACTTAAACACGTAATGCAAGGGCAAATTCGGCATTTACGCGAATTTTTTGTGATCAAACTCTTCACGGGGCAATTGTCGGAGGAAGAGCTGATTCAGCGCACCGATATGTATGGCTTCCCAAGAGAATGGGAGCATCTGTTGGTCTTTGCCATTCAAATTGATGATCTTTCCTATACGAGGTACGCAGATGAGGACCGTGAACTTTTATTATTCGCGCTAAATAATATTGTAGAGGAATTGCTGCCCCCTGATCGCAGATTTAGTCCCGTTTTACTTGGTGGAACTCAGATCACATTGATTGCGAACCCGGAAGGAAGCAAAGAAGAAATTTTAAATTATGCGGCAGAGCAAGCTGAAATGATACAAGCCAAAGCAATGGAGTATCTACAGCTTCAGATCAGTATCGGGGTGAGCAGACCTTTCCACAATATAGCAGATGCGGTCATCGCTTATGGGGAAAGTCTAGAAGCGCTGCGCTGCAGAAACAGCCTTGGTTCCGGCATGATTGTCCGTGTTGAAGAAATCGACAAACGCGCGTCAGGCGAAACGGCGGTATATGGACATCTCAAACCACTTGAAGAGCAGATGGTACACTCTCTGCGGGAAGCTGATCTTGAGAAAACCATAGGAATGCTGGATCAGTATCTGTCTGCTGTATTGCACAAAAACAGCTACGTCAAAGAAAGACGTATTCTACTTTTACAGCTGATGATGCGAATTCTGCAGATTGTTCAAGAACAAGGAATTCCGGTCCATAAGATCATTGAAGGAGAGAAAACAATTGAGCGGTTCCTAAAACTACAGACTCACGAGGAGATTAGGTCGTGGTTCGAGCATAGGCTGCTTACTCCGATTGCAAGTATACTGCAAGAACGGCAGGAGAGTCAGTTTGTCAGCGCGGCTGAAAAAATTGTGTCCATTATACACGAACGTTATGACCAGGAACTCACACTCGAAGCGATTGCAGCAGAGCTTCATTTTCATCCGGTGTATCTAGGGCGTGTATTTAAGAAAGAGGTAGGGCGTACCTTTAGCGATTACGTAAGTGAGTTCCGGATGAAGATGGCTAAACACATGCTGGAGACGACAAACATGAAAATTTCGGAGATTGGTGAGAAATTAAGATATAAGAACATCAGTGCCTTTATCCGGGCATTTCGTAAAATGTATGGATCAACGCCAGGTCAATATAGAGAAGAGCGAAGCAGTTCGCGAATGGATACAGAAGGAAAGTCTGTAGATCATGCCTGAAAAAGGATGGATTCACTTTCTTTTCTTAGGAGCAGCATACCGGAATTTTCGGGGTGCTGCTTTTTTATATAAGCAGTAAAAATGATAAAGTTGTACCCTGCACATCGCTGGTTGCCTGCTGCGCATAAGTACGGTAATGACAGGTGTAATCAGCGGTCTTAGATTCAACATGCTGTGGAGGTTGCCCCGTAGGTATAGCTTGCACTGATTCCTGACTGTCATAATCAGGTCACCAAGCGACAAAGGAGGTAAACACCGCAAATGAAGAGCGAATCGACGTTACATAATCCGGACCAGGCAGATGCATTCGTACCTAAGTCTAAGATGAAGGGTGCGGTCATGCGTGATCTGATCCGGGATAGATGGTTGTATTTCATGTTAGCGCCGGGCATAGCTTACTTTATTATTTTCAAGTATGTTCCCATGTACGGCATTACGATGTCTTTTCAGGATTACCAACCTTACCTCGGTTTTTTTGACAGCCCATGGGTGGGGTTCAAGCATTTCGAAAGATTTTTTGGTGAACCGCAGTTTTGGATGTTGTTCCGTAATACAGCAATCCTAGCATTGTATAACTTGATTTTCTTTTTCCCATTGCCGATTATGCTGGCATTGATGCTGAATGAGGTTAGGTCTTCTTTTTATAAAAGATTTGTCCAAACCTTAGTGTATATTCCGCATTTTGTATCATGGGTTGTTGTAGTAGGTATTTTCTACATGCTCTTTACGACAGAGAATGGACTGATTAATGAGTTTTTATTCCAATTAACAGGTAAGAAAATCGCTTTTCTTCAGGATCCGGAATGGTTCCGAACGATGATCGTATCTCAATCCATATGGAAAGAAGTCGGCTGGGGGACTATTATCTTCCTTGCTGCCCTTGCTGGCGTAGACCTTCAGCTGTATGAAGCAGCGAGAATGGATGGCGCGGGGAGATGGCGTCAGCTGTGGCATATTACTTTGCCTGCGATTAAGAGTACCATTGTTATTTTGCTCATTCTTCGGCTCGGTAATTTCCTCGATTCCGGTTTCGAGCAAATCTTCCTGATGCTGAATCCAACCACTCGGGATGTAGGTGAAGTATTTGATACGTACGTCTATGTAAAAGGGTTGACCCAGGCGCAGTATAGCTACTCTGCAGCTGTTGGATTATTCAAATCGGTTGTGGGACTGGTCCTTGTCGTCTCGGCAAACTGGCTGGCTAAACGGTTTGGCGAAGAAGGCGTTTATTAAAGGAAGGGGTCAAATGCAATGAAACAAGATAAAACCATCGGAAACCGGTTATTTGATATCATCAACAACTCGCTGCTGCTTTTTGTGGCCTTAGCATGTTCACTGCCATTTATTTATGTGGTTGCCGTCTCTTTCACGAGTCCAGCTCAAGTGGCCCAAGGCGGGATCATTCTATTTCCGAAGGAATGGTCACTCTCGGCGTATCGTTACATTTTTTCTACCGATACACTGATGCGAAGTATGATGGTTTCGATATACATTACGGTAGTCGGTACGTTCATTAATCTGGTGTTCACTTCGCTTATGGCCTATCCGCTGGCGAAAAGACATCTTCGCGGACGCAGGACGATTATGATGGGAGTTCTGTTCACCATGCTGTTCGGCGGCGGACTGATCCCCACTTACTTTGTCGTAAAAGCGCTCCATTTAACGGATACCTTATGGTCCTTAATGATTCCTACGGCAATCAGTGCTTTTAACCTCATCGTGCTAAAAAACTTCTTTCAGCAAATCCCTGATGGACTGGAAGATTCAGCGAAAATCGATGGATGTAATGATCTAGGTGTTCTCATTCGGATTGTCTTGCCTTTATCCTTACCGGCGATGGCGACCTTTGGTCTGTTCTACGCGGTTGGGCACTGGAACCAGTTTTTTAACGCGATTCTTTATATCAATGACAATACGAAATGGCCTATTCAAGTATTACTTCGTGAGATCGTTATTCTTGCATCGGGCCGGATCGGCGACACCAATATTGATGACGCGGAAATACAGCCGCTGACGATTCGAATGGCGGTCATCGTGTTTGCAACGATTCCTATTTTGGTCGTATATCCGTTCCTGCAAAAACATTTTGCTAAAGGAGCAATGCTAGGCTCAGTAAAGGGTTAACTTATCATTTGATATAGGGGGAAAAAAGATGAAAAAGAAAGTTCATTTATTGTCCGCTTCCGTTATGACTGCTGCACTGGTATTATCCGCATGTGGGGGGGCAAAAGAGGCCGCTGTGATTGATGGAAGTAAGCCTTATTCACTGAAATATGTTGTAAATCAGGTAGGAGAGATTCCGACAAAAGGGAATGAGATCGAGAAAGCAATTATGGAGTACACGAACACCGATCTTAATATCCAGTGGATTCCAGCCTCTGCTTATGATGAAAAAGTGAATGTAATGATCGCTTCGGAAGAGCTTCCTCAGTTGATCAAGCTCGGATATAATCCAACAACGATTGGAGCACTCAAAAATGGACAGTTTTGGGAAGTAGGGCCCTATATCAAGGATTACCCTAACCTGGCAGCACAGAGCGAAGATTTCTATAATAACATCAACGTGAACGGTAAAATATACGGGGTGCCTTTGTTCCGTGACTTGGGACGGGCGACGCTGCACTACCGTAAAGACTGGCTTGATACACTTGGGCTTCAGGCTCCGGTTACCCTAGATGACTGGTACAACGTTATGAAAGCGATTGCTAAGGAAGATCCAGATAAGAACGGAAAAGATGACACGTATGGCCTTGTATTTGATAAAAAATACAATCAGGAAGCGGCCTCAACACTAACTCGCCTCGCCGTTTCCCAAGGTGCGCCTAACAAATGGGCGGTTGATGAAGAAGGTAATTTTACACCGGAATTCATGACCGAGCCTTACTTTGAAACCATGAACCTGGTAAAACGTCTGTATGAGGAAGGTTTAATCAATCAGGATTTTGCAGTCGTAGACACGAGCGAAATTGATAAGTTATACGAGTCAGGTCGTGCGGGAATTCGTTTCTCCGGAGGGAATGCCCAGTCTTGGCAGGATAAAGTCATTAAGAACGTTCCAGAAGCAGTGATTGATGTCGCACCGGTAACGGGCCCCGAAGGACGCAGACTCCCTGGAGAGACAGGCAACGCAGGATTCCTGGCTATTCCTAAGAAGACAGTAAAAACAGAAGAAGAAATGAAGCTGATTCTGAAATTTGTTGACCAGTTGATGGATCCAGAAATGGCGACTCTTTTAGTTAAAGGGGTAGAGAACAAACACTGGAAGGATGCAGGCGATGTAACGGAGGTACTGGACCGTGATGCGGATCTGAAAGAAGTAAAGCCGTACCGTGATACGATGCCGAACCGCAACGAAAACTATAATATTGAAAAGCTGGCCAAACAGCCAGATCTGTTCCGTAAAAGCCAAAAGTTTGTAAAAGAAAACGATGAATTTATCGTGCCTAACCCTGCATTGACTTTAGATTCTGCGATCTATGCGGAACGTGGTAAGGAGCTGGAGCTGATGACCACTGATGCACAGACGAAATATATTATGGGTCAAATTGATGAAGCTGGCTGGCAGGCAGCGATAGAACAATGGAAGAAGCAAGGCGGCGACCAATTGATGTCTGAATATAAAGAAGCTTACTTGAAAACAAATAAATAAGAGACAGGCGAGCAGCTATAGAGATAGAGGCAGTTAAACACTGCCTCTATTTTATTTTTTTGATGAGAGGTAACAAAGTCGAAGAATTGCAATAATGAAAAAATAAGCATTAATATTTTCGTGTTAATGCATTTCTGTAACTCAAATTTAGGTAAAAAGAATTATTCATTATTTAACATAACATTACATATATACGTTTAAAGTTCTATCTTGTATAATACATTATTATTTATTTAGTAGTTAGCAATAAATATTAGGTACGGATTTAACCGAGATGGAGGGCTTCATGGGACCAAATAAGACAAACGAAAAAGGCACAGGAACCAGCGAACGGTTCTCTTCTTCAAAAGGATTTATACTAGCCGCAATTGGCAGTGCAGTAGGACTGGGTAATATGTGGAAATTCCCTTACATCACAGGGGAAAATGGAGGCGCAGCCTTCTTTCTATTATTCATTGCATGTCTGGTTGCAGTAGGACTTCCTGTTCTGCTTGCTGAGCTTGCAATCGGCCGGGCAGGCCGGGGAAGTGCAGCTTCATCCTTCGTAAAAGCAGGGGGAGGGAGAATATGGGGGAAACTAGGGTTTATCTCCGTTATTGCGCCTTTCCTTATCATGACGTTCTATATCTTAGTAGCCGGCTGGACTCTTCATTATGCTGTCCTGTCCTTTAGCGGGCAGATGACGACGGGTGTAGATTTTGATGCTCAGTTTGATAAGTTTACGGGAAGTTACTTGCCTTTAATCTGGGCATTTGTTGCGATGGCGATTGTTGCTTTGGTTGTTATAAAAGGAATATCTGGCGGAATTGAGAAGTTTAATAAAGTGCTCATTCCTGGAATGCTTGTTCTGCTTGTTATTCTTATGATTCGTTCTATCACACTGCCAGGTGCGATGGAAGGTGTAAATTTCTTCTTAGCTCCTGATTTCTCGAAGCTTTCTCCAGAGGCCGGACTTGTTGCACTCGGACACGCTTTTTTCTCCTTATCTTTAGGAATGGGAACGATGATAACGTACGGAGCATTCGTGGATCGGAAACAATCGCTAGGATCAGCTACTCTTGCTGTAGGTGTAGGTGATTTGATCTATGCTTTCATAGCGGGTCTAATTATCTTCCCGACGACATTTGCTTTTGGGATTGATCCGAGTTCCGGTCCAGGGCTTGTATTTGTAGCTTTGCCGGCTGCTTTCTCAGCAATGCCGCTTGGCTGGTTGTTCGGAGGTCTGTTCTTTATCTTGCTGGCAATTGCCGCGCTGACTTCTCTTGTATCCTTGCTTCAAGTACCGGTTACGCATGCGATGGAAAAATGGAACTGGAGTCGTAACAATGCAGTGTGGATTATTTCCCTGCTGATCTTCTTGGTGAGTATTCCGTCAGCTCTTTCCATGGGTCTGATGAAGATTAATATTGGGGAACGTAATTTCTTTGATTATGTAGATTTCTTTGCTTCAAACTGGCTGCTTCCCATTGGCGGACTCATTGTTACTCTATTTGCGGGATACTTTTGGAAGACCGCTGCAAAAGAAGCAGGTCTTACGACTAAATGGTTCCGCATCTGGCTGTTCATGCTTCGTTATGTAGCGCCGATTCTGATGATATTCGTATTTTTACATTCAACTGGAATTCTAAAATTAGAATAAAGCAGGAACAAAAAAATATAATGAAATCTAAGGCTTCCCTTTTTACAGGGGAGCCTCTTTTCATTTTCTTATGAAGATGGATAGCAACAAACAACAAATTTCGACAATTATCTCTGCGTGCATCTGCTATATTGAAAATACATCTTTGAAAGATAGGGTGAAACTGTTCCTTAGAGGGGAGTTTCTACAATGAAAAGTTTGAGAAGAATGGAGTTATTGATTATAAGTCTGCTTATGATCGTATTGACTTTGATTATAATAATTTTGTTTTATATCCAGGGTAAAGAGCGTACCCCAATAGATCACAGTAGTCCGGAGATAATCACCGAATCCTATGAGACCATGCAGAATACCTCCCTAGAAGAAAGTGGAGAACCGGTTAATCCCTATTTTCCTAATGATCTTGCTGTGCCGCTGACGTCTGATCAAGGCAGAATTAAGGATCAGCATTCTTTTGCTATACAATCGATTCGAAAAACTAGCATTTTGATACACACGAATGAGGGTGAAAGAACGTTTAGCACACCGCCTCAAAATAACAGTATGATACTCGAAGCATTCGGCGACATTAATCTATCCAGTGCAAAAGCCGACATTCCAGAACCATCGGATGATGGGATTGTTTACATTCGTTTTCATGCAGAAGATGTAGTGTATTCGGTTGCATATGATTTGAATAGCAATACGTATCTTCTAGGTGGACAAAGGTATTATGCTACATATAATACGATAGGATATATGAATTTATTTTGCCGGCCGGACACAATCTTAGCTACGCTCGGTGAAATGAGGATGACTGACATGGAGACGGAAGATGTCTCAAGATATGTAGTTAATCAAAGCGAGCAGTACAAGACGAGTGAACTCAAGGTGCAAAATCAGAACTTTGCTGAATGGTATGATCACATCAAGGGAGATCCTAATTACAAACAGCAGATGCGTTTTTATTCGATCCTGGATGATAAAATAAAGACAATTCTTGTAGATGAACAAAATGGTGTTTTATTTACGGGTTTAAGTGTTTTTTTTACAAAGAACGAGGTAGAGACTGCTGACGGAATATCTATTGGTAGCAGTACGTATGATGTGGTAAGCCGGCTCGGAGAGCCGAGTAAAATGACCAGGAGCAAATGGAGCTACCAGGTGGATGAAGAGCATTATCTACATCTGTATATGAAAGAGAAGAAGGTTCAGTATATGTCACTTTCATTTCTATAGGCTGGAATCATGATCGATATGTGGAAAGGAGCTATTATGTTTGACCCAACTGTTTTTGATAACTTAAAAGTAGCACTCGAGAATGAGCTGTATGATATGGACAATTTAGATCAGCGTGTACGCATAACTGGCAGAGTAGACCGGATGGAACTTGCTGTGATGTCACGATTATTTCGGATACAGTTTCAATTAACGGATGATAACCTGATTACGGGTGAAATCGAACTTGCGGCATCACTGCAAGAGCTGGCTTCCGAAATTTTGGAACAGAAAGGCGCGGAGCCAGGCTGTGTACTGACCATTAGATACAGAATGCCAATTTCAAACCCCGATAAAAACTGTCCGCAGATTCAGCAGGTGATAGAGAAGATTTGGCCGGATCAGACGCTGACGCAGACGATCAGTTACGTATACGATCCAAGGAAGATATCGCCGATGCTCAGTACAACCGAAATATTATTTCCTCGAAAAATTAACGAAGAACAAATGAATGATATTCCAGAACTAGCACTGTATGCAGCGCAAACAGTTCAGGAGCTGAGAGACCAAATAAAGTAATCTTTAAGCAAGGTTCCCTGAGCTGAATAACCGTGCTATAATCGAGTTTTGACAGGAGGAATGAATAAATAATGGGCATTATGAAAATGAAACACCGCTCACTTGATGCGCTGAAAGGAAACTGGGGAAAAGCCATCTTACTGACGGTCCTTATCTCCATAATCACCGTGCTTATCCCAACAGCGATGGATATACAAAGAAGTGGAGGGGTTGAGCCCTGGGTTAACGAGGAGGCACCTGGTTCTCTTTTTAGTTTTGTATATGAGATTGTATTAATGCCGTTTTATGTTGGCGTATCATGGTTCTACATCAGTCTTGTTAGGAAAGAAAAAGCGCAAATTCGCAATATTTTTAAAATATACCAAGACGGTAGATTAACCTTAAAGTTAATATGGACGTATATTGTAATGATCTTCTTTATACTGTTATGGACTCTTCTTCTCATTGTTCCAGGAATTATTAAAAGTATTTCTTATTCGCAGACGTTGTACATATTAAGGGATCATCCTGAATATTCAGCAACCCAAGCGATCACAGAGAGCAGAAGACTTATGGACGGATATAAGTGGAAATATGTTCTGTTCCTTCTTAGCTTTATTGGATGGTTTTTGTTAACAGCCGTAACCTTTGGACTTGCTTGGTTCTTTGTAGGGCCTTATTTCTCAGCAGCACAAGCTGTATTCTATGATGAACTAAAAGAGCAATAGATAACTTGCGTACATCTCACCCTAAGACTTTTTAGAAATGAAAAAGCTGACGCCTTAGGAAACTGAAGTTCCTAAAGCATCAGCTTTTTTTAGTCCCTTGCTTAGCCGCAAGCAGAAGTTCCATCCCCATGGTAGTCGGGTTTAGATGGCTGTGATCGCGAATATTCGATAAGATCACCACACCAAACGGCAGATCAGGACGAAAACCAATGAAACTTTGATATCCATGAGTGCCAGCGCTGTGATAGAGGATTCCTTCTTGTGCATTCTGATGCCAGCCTAACCCGATTCTGAACTGATTGTTTTTTTGGAAATAGTTTTTTTGGGTAATAGAATAAATATCAAAAATTTCCCTATTTGGATGTACACCCATATGGGCGGAAAGAAAAGTAAGCAAATCACTAGCAGTTGAACGGAGTGCACCCGTACCGGGAAAATCATTCAACTCTATTGGTGGAGCTGCCCGGTGTCCTCTGTATCCAGGAACGAGTCTTGTCATCCCTTCGCTTGTGAGGCGAATCGAAGTATCTGGCATTTCCAGAGGAATGGTAATCATGTCTTGTACAGCATGTTCATAAGAAGTCTGCATCTCTGTAGCTAGAATATGCCCAAGCAGACCGATCCCGGCATTGGAGTAGCGGTAGGTCTTTCCTACACTTTCAGCGGAAGCGCGCCGTAAGTAGAAAGCAGCTTCAGACAAACTGAAAGTGGAACAGGAGTCACGGCTTTTCTCGGAATCAAATAAGTTACGGACTTTTCTCCAGATTTGCTTTTCCGGAAGACCGGAGGTATGCGTCGCCAGATGACGAAATGTAACCGGTGAGTCCGGAGGGAGAAGCGGAATATATTGACCTAATGAATCATCGATATCGAGGAAACGGTCATGATGTAAATGTGCTAGTAATGTGGTCGTAAATAGTTTTGTAATAGACCCAATTTCATAGATAAGTTCACTGTAATTCGTCGTAGTATAAGGATGGATATCACCTATTCCATAGACTCGTCTTTCATTTCCGTACACGGTTCCAATAACAAGTACGGACTCTTTATGTTTGTTATAATAGGTTTCGAGATTCCGATTAACCATACTTTGGATGATTTGTGACAAATACGGACTCACGATCGTTATGCTCCTTTGGAAAAAAGTTGTATGTAGTTATTACGTTTATTTTATCTGAATTGTAACCTCGTTGTCATTCAACAGATAGGGAATTCCTTTAATCTTATATCTGGGGCTAAGAAATAACCACAAATTTAGACAATTCCCCTTTTACGTCAAGTGGAATCGACAGCAGATTTAGAGGATCATGGCGTAAAAGAATCTATTAAATTATAGAAAGAAGTGACAACCTTGAGAAGACAACGGAAACAAAAACGCCCTGTATTTCGGGGAAGACAAGCAAGAAGAAGAATTCGTTATGATCGAGTATTGATCGCCGCGTTTATTTTGGCACTCTCGGTTTTTCTTATATGGAAGATTGGAAGTTTTGCTTTAGATCGATTCCCACAAGTAGCAGAATCTTCGGTGGTAGTACAACAACCTAGTATGCTAGGGGGATTTACCGTTGTACCGATGGCGAAAAAAGAGCCTGTTCGGTTTAAGGGTAAAGTTCAAAAAGTTGCATACCTCACTTTTGATGATGGTCCAAGTAAATATACGAATGATATTCTTGATGTACTTAAAGAAAATAAAGTACAAGGCACCTTTTTTATGGTAGGTACGGAAATACATAAATACCCGGATGCAGTGAAGCGAATGGTGGAAGAGGGCAGTTATCCGGGTATGCATACCATGACTCATGAATATCAGACACTTTACAAGAGCGGAAGTTCAGCCAATTTTATAAAAGAAGTGAAGCAGGAACAAAAGATCATTCAAGATTTGACAGGATATAAACCGTTTTTGGTTCGTGCACCCTTTGGCAGTGCTCCGCAGATCGGCGAAAAGTTCCGAGGCGATATTGCGAAAGCACAGTTTAAGCTGTGGGATTGGACCACAGATTCTCTGGATTGGGATTTGCCGGGTAAACCGAAACAAGTCATTGCCAATGTAAAACGAGATGTACACAAGGATGTGGAAGTTATTTTATTCCACGAAAAAGAGCAGACGGTGGAGGCACTTCCTGAGATTATCAAGCATCTGAAAAAGAAGGGGTATAAGATTGAAGTCTATAACCCGGAGAATCATCTTGTTATGAATTTCAAAAATGATTTACGTTTATAAATAGATACAGGAGGATTTTATTATATGTGGTCAAAAGGGAAGCTGGGTGCTCTGCTGATGGTATGCATGGTACTCCTTGCAGCCTGCAGTAAAGAGGATGCGCTTAATACGATGAAAACCATGGAAGATACGGTGAACACTGAGAATCAGATGCAGGAGCATTTACAGCAGATTGCGAATTTAGAAGGTCAAGATTTAGAATTATATGATCTGATTATGGAGCAAGGTAAAGAGGCGGATGCGAAGCTGGATGATTTGCTAGAAGATGCCCTAAAGCATGTAGATGATCGCAAGGAGCACCTGGAATCAGCCAAACAGATTATGGATGCGGCTAAAGCGAAAAGTAAATCATGGAGATCGGCTTTGGATGTCTATAATAATGATGCGAAAGAGCAGGAAATGTACCAAAAGGCAGACCAGCTATGGAATGATTATGAAGCTCGTCAGGCGACATTCGGTGAGTTTTATGAGCAGTACAATAAGAGCCTGGCAAAAGATAAAGAGTTGTACGTCCTACTGGAAGAACAAGATGAAGCCATTTCATTATCCAAGCTGAAAAGCAAAGTGAGCGAACGTAATAAAGCTTTTGCGAAGGCGAATAAATTGAAACAGCAATTCAATCAGGAAACGTCTGTTTTTAATAAAGAACATGAAAGTTTTGTAGCAGAAATGCAGCAACACTTATCCAAAAATAAAAAATAGACAGGTCGAGGGCAGTCCGCACATCGTTGTGGCTGTCTTTTTTATGGGCGGTCTTCAATTACATGCTGGCATCCTTCGTGAAACGGCTCGAAATGGAACTTCTACTGGTCGTATGGAGCGGGCTTCTTTATAATGTAAGATATAATAGATAACAGATTGGAGTACATGGGCTTGAAAACATTCAAGAAAGTTTATGTTGAGATTACAAGTATCTGCAATTTAGCTTGCAGCTTCTGCCCACAGACGAAGCGACAAGCAAAGTTCATGGATTTGAATACATTTAATAACATACTTGATCAAATTAAACCACATACCCAACATATTTATTTGCATGTTAAAGGTGAACCTTTGCTTCATCCGAAGCTTGATCAGCTCCTTGATGCAGCTGATGCGAAAGGCTTCAAAGTCAATATGACGACGAATGGAACGTTAATTGAAAAGGCGAGACATCGTATTCTTGGGAAACCTGCAGTGAGACAAATGAACTTTTCTCTCCATAGTTTTGATGGTCATGAGGGAAGTGAGGATCGCGAAGGATATCTCTACCGCATCATTGACTTTGTACGAGAAGCGGTCAAACAAGATATTATCGTTTCGTTCCGGCTTTGGAATTTAACCGAGGACAATATGACGAATCTGCAAAAACAACGGAACCGGGAAACACTAGATATATTGGAACATGAATTTGGACTCGATTTTAAGATTGAAGAGAAAGTAACACCAGGTAGTGGTGTGAAAATCGCTAAAAACATTTATTTAAATCAAGACCATGAATTTGAGTGGCCGAGCCTTGCTGCGGAAGAAGATGATGGAAAAGGTTTCTGCCATGGACTTCGTTCGCAGGCAGGTGTGCTCGTAGATGGAACGGTTATTCCATGTTGTCTCGATGGAGAAGGGGTAATTAACCTGGGGAATATCAATGCAACGCCATTCTCTGAGATCGTGGAGAGTAAACGCGCGAATGATTTATTTTATGGATTTTCCCGCCGGGAGGCTGTGGAAGAATTATGCCGTAAATGCGGTTATCGCAAACGTTTTGGTGCCGGTGCATAAAACTTATGATAGCCTGGTCATCATGTTAAGAAAGGCGTCCTTAGGGGCGCTTTTTCTCATAGACTGAGGATACGGAAAGGAAAGTATATCGAATGAATATCATGCTGAATCGACGAAAAATAAAACTGCTTTGCGGTCCCCGCTTCTATGAGCAAGGAGAATACACGTATGATTCAGGCAGTGTAGGAATTACCTTATCTGATGCAGACAAAGGACAGTTCCGAGCTGTAGTCAAAGACGGGACCAAGAATAGATACGATGTTGAAGTGAACTTAGATCGGAATGGAGATGTACTGGCCAGTTGTTCCTGTCCAACATTTCCTGTACACGATTACTACTGCAACCATATTGCGGCTGTACTCATTCAGATTAGTTATTTACAGGAGGAAGGTACTGCCAAAGTCAGCGCTTATCCATCTTTGCTGCATAAACCTGATCTTGAACTGCCAGAAGGTTACTTAACGCCAAGGATTCAGCGTGCAGATACCTCTGAACAGGCAGAAAATCAGCGAGCAGAAGATATCCTTTCTTTGTTTAGCAGCGGTTCACACATTTCGGTCGCGGCTGCAAATACGATTTTGGATACAAGAGAGCGACTGTCGGTTCAGTTTATAATTAAAACAGTTCCTTATGGATTTCATAAGCAAATGCTTGGTCTTGAGATGAAACTTGGTCCTAAACGATTATATATCGTGCAGCAGGTCAAACAGTTTTTAAGTCGTCTAGCGCGCAAGGAATCTCATGTGTTTTCGAAACATTTCACGTATGATCCTGGAGTTCATTGCTTTTTGCCTCAAGATTACGCGGTCCTGGCTGAACTCATTCATCTGGAGCGTCAAGAAGAAATGTATCTGGAGTCACTAGGCGGATATCCGGGAATAGGAAAAACCCGCAGCCAAGACCGAATGCTGCTGATCCCGCCGCTGGCTTGGGAGAAAATCGCTCCGTTACTATCGAAAGCCGGGGATGTTTATGTACAGCAGGAAGATGAACTGTTTAGCAGTTTTTCGCTGCCTGACCAGACGCTGCCTCTTGATTTTGAATTTTCAAAAGCTTTAGATCACAGCGGATTTCAGTTGGAAATACCGGGACTTCTTCAGATGATCATTCTAAGAGATTATTCTATGGTACTGCATCGCGGTGTTTTTTATAAGATTCCAGAGCAATCCGCTCATCATTTAGCAGGACTTAGGGATAAATTAGCATCTAAAAAATCTCCTGTACTCCGTATTCCCGAGCAGCAGATGGGGCCATATATGGAGAAAGTTGTACCTGGACTCATGCGCCTTGGGCGTGTACATGTAGGGGAAGAAATTTCGAGTCAGATGGTGAAAGTCCCGCTTAAAGCCCGGCTGTATTTAGACCGAGTGAGAGAGAAACTGCTGGCAGGGCTTGAATTCCAGTATGGAGATGTCGTGATTAATCCGCTGGAGGAGAAAGAGCGTACCCCGGCAGGCCGTATCCTGATTCGTGACAAAGTGCAGGAGGAACAAATCCTGCGGCTCATGGAAACCAGCAGTTTTGCAAGAACGGAAGCAGGATATTATTTGGAAGATGAAGATGCAGAGTTTGATTTTCTGTATTACACCATGCCTCAGCTTGAGCAGCTTGTTGAGGTGCTTGCCACCTCAGCGGTAAAAGTGCGAGTTGTCACCTCACCGGTGGTTCCTCTGATTCGTGCTCATTTGGATGAAAGAACGGACTGGCTTGAATTCAAATTTGATATCAAGGGAATACCGGATGACGAGATCAAAGAAGTATTAACGAGTGTGGAGGCAAAACGCAAATACCACCGGCTCAGAAATGGAGCTTTGCAGCCGCTGACAACTCCTGAGTTTCAGGAGATGGTGAGGCTCATGAATGAGATGGGGTTCCGTAAGGGAGATCTAAGCAGAGGAGAAGCCAGACTTCCTGCGTACCATGGTTTATCACTGATGGATAAGCAATCGGAGCAGATTGAAATGAGTGAAACCCTTCAGCAGTTCCTTGTAAATCTCGCCCATCCTGAGAAAATGAATGATCCGGTACCTTCCTCTCTGAACGCGGAACTTCGTGATTATCAGAAGACAGGCTACAGATGGATGAAAATGCTGGCTTCCTATAGTTTCGGCGGAATTTTGGCTGATGACATGGGACTTGGAAAAACCCTGCAAAGCATCACGTTTATTCTGTCGGAGATAGACGCCATGCGTGAACACAACATGCCGGCACTGATCGTGTGTCCCGCTTCGCTTGTATATAACTGGCATAATGAACTTAGAAAATTTGCTCCTGATCTTCGAACCGTTATTGCAGATGGAAGCAAAGGAGAACGGGGAGAAGCCATCCGTCAGATGGGTGAGGTGGATGTGGTCATTACCTCGTATCCACTGCTTCGAAGAGACGGAGATCTTTATGCGAAGCAGCAGTTCCATATCCTTATTCTGGACGAAGCGCAGGCTTTCAAGAATCATTCGACACAGACGGCACAATCGGTCAAACAGCTCTCGGCAAAACATCGATTTGCACTCACCGGTACTCCGATCGAGAACAGCCAAGAAGAACTTTGGTCCATTTATGACGCTGTTTTTCCCGAATTATTCTCCGGAAGAAAAGCTTTTCAGGAGTTGCCTAGAGAATCGATTGCAAAACGAATTCGTCCATTTCTGCTGCGCCGGGTAAAATCGGATGTACTGCAGGAACTGCCTGATAAAATCGAATCCCTGCAAGCTTCCGAGCTTTTGCCAGAGCAGAAAAAACTGTACATCGCTTATCTAGCCAAGCTGCGGCAGGAGACGGTAAAGCATTTAAATGAAGAAGGATTTCAGAAGAACCGTATTCGAATTTTAGCGGGGTTAACAAGACTGAGACAGCTTTGCTGTCATCCCGCCTTGTTTGTGGAAGGATATAAAGGAAGTTCTGCGAAGTTTGAGCAGCTGATGGAATTGATTGAAGAGAGCCGCAGTGCAGGAAAACGAATCTTGTTATTCTCTCAGTTTACGGAGATGCTCGGAATCATTGGCAGAGAACTTGGACTTCAAGGAATTCCATTCTTCTATCTGGATGGCCAAACACCAGGCCAAGAAAGAGTTGAACTCTGCGAGCGTTTTAATCAAGGGGAAAGTGATCTTTTCCTGATCTCACTAAAAGCAGGCGGGACAGGGCTTAATCTGACGGGGGCCGATACCGTAATTTTGTATGATTTATGGTGGAATCCCGCGGTTGAAGATCAAGCAGCAAGCAGAGCACACCGTATGGGGCAGAAAAATGTAGTTCAGGTAATACGCTTAGTGACCCAAGGAACGGTAGAAGATAAAATGTATGAACTTCAGCAACGCAAAAAGAATCTGATCGAAGAAATTATTCAGCCTGGGCAAGAAGCAGTTTCACCGCTCAGTGAGCATGAAATTCGTGAGATTCTTTCGATATAGTATTTAATCAAAAAAAAGGATAGGGACAGGGCATAATTGCCTTGTTCCTATCCTTTTTGATCTATAACCGAAATATATCCGTCTTAAGCTTTAGTTAAGCTTCGATTTATTTTGTTGTTGCTCAATTTTAAGCTTTTCCGGTGTAACATCTTCACCATTGGGATCAACAATGGTAAGCCCAGAAATGGTGGACATTACTTGTCCGCGAATGGCTTGAAGATATTCTTTACGCAGGACTTGCTGTTCAGCAAGCTCTTCCTCAGTTAAGCCTTCTGTTTTTTGCTTGCGGCTCAGTTCGTTAATTCTATTAATTGAAGGGATGATCATTCTTATCTACCTTCCTTTCATGTAACAGTTGTATATGACAGTTTACTTTAAGTATAAGTAATATGCAACCTGAAGATTATAAAATGGGCGTGTTCCTTTTGTCAATGGAGTATGACATATATCATACTTTATCACTGACGTTTATGACTTACCCATATGACAGTCTCCCAATATAATTAAGATATTATATGCGTAGAGCTTACGCGTGAAGGAGAACATGCCATGTCTGCATCCTTTAAAACTCAATTAAAAAAAGAAGTAGCCCCTTATGAGAAAACAGAACTGAAATCCAGTATCATACAAATGATTAATACATTGGTACCTCTTTTTTTACTCTGGTATCTGGCTTTTGAAAGCCTGACGGTTTCCTATTTCATAACATTGCCTCTATGTCTGATTGCTGCCGGATTTGTCATTCGAGCGTTTATTATTTTTCATGATTGCTGTCATGGGTCTTTCTTTAAGAGCCGCAAGGCAAACGATATCGTAGGAACACTGCTTGGTGTCATTTCCCTTACTCCTTATATGCAGTGGAAGTATAGTCATTCGATGCATCATGCAACCAGCGGTAATCTGGATAAGCGAGGAACAGGCGACATCTGGATGATGACAACCGAAGAATATCAGTCATCTAAATGGATGACGAAATTGTATTACCGCCTGTATCGTAATCCCATTGTTTTGTTCGGGGTCGGCCCGATCGCTGTATTTTTGCTTCAATATCGTTTTAATCGGAAAAATGCAAAGCGTAAGGAGCGTATGAACACGTATTTGACCAATCTGCTGATTGTAGCGGTTTACGCTGCTCTGTGCCTTACAGTAGGCTGGGAAGCCTTCTTACTGATTCAAATCCCTATTTTTTATTTTGCAAGTATGCTGGGCATATGGCTCTTTTATGTACAACATACCTTTGAAGATTCCTATTTCGAAAATGAAGAAGATTGGTCTTATGTTCAGGCAGCCGTAGAAGGCAGCTCATACTATAAACTTCCTAAAGTATTGCAGTGGATTACGGGGAATATTGGTTTCCACCATGTGCATCACCTAAGTCCACGAGTGCCGAATTATCATTTGGAGGAAGCACATAATGCAACGCCTCCTCTGCATAAAGCGACGACAATCACCGTGGCAACCAGTCTAAAGGCCATGCGGTTCCGGCTTTGGGATGAGAAAAGCAAACGTTTTGTAACATTTAGAGAATATAAGAAAGTGCTTCACGAGCAGAAGCTGGAGCTAGCCCATAATGAGATTCGCAAAGATAAGGTATCTACTTCAGCGCCTGTCAGTTAAAGCACAGGATATGATACAATATTTAATAAGCTAAAATGAGAGAAATGACTATAGATGCTTGGAATCTATAGTCATTTTTTCTTGATATTTCTGAATAGAAGCAGGTGTGAGTTCGTGAGTATGATGCATCGTTGGCAGGACGTTTTTCGCAAAAATACAGGCCTAAATCCGTATGTATGGTTAGTATGTTTCATCCTCCCTTTCTACTTTATCATCGGCTCCTCCTCCAAAGGATATGTCGTATTTGGTATCCTGGCGATTATGTTGTTTTTTGCATCTAATTTGCTGGGTCTTGTGATGAAGGGGTGGCCGGTATATATCTGGTATGGGCTGCAGATCGCCATCTCCATTTTAATGGCAGTTATTTTTGGATTTGTTTACTTCTCTTTATTTCTCGCTTTTTTTATTGGTACGATTCAAAATAAAGCCGGCTTTATTACGTTATATACAATTCATTTAGTCAGCACCTTTGCCACCATCAATTATTTGCTGGCGTCCGCTAATCTTGTCGTGATCAAACAGCTGCCTTTTGTACTGATTAGTATGATCGCTGTTATTCTATTGCCCGTCAGTACATATAACAAGAATAAACAAGACGCGCTTCAGGGACAGCTCGAAGATGCGAATAAACGGATATCGGAACTGGTCAAACAGGAAGAAAGACAGCGGATTGCAAGAGATTTACATGATACACTGGGACAAAAGCTTTCGCTTATCGGTCTGAAGAGTGAACTTGCCAGTAAGATGATAACACGTAATCCAGCTCGAGCTCAGGAAGAGATGAAAGATGTGACACTAACAGCAAGAACGGCTCTTAAGGAAGTACGGGAGATGGTCACCCAGATGAGAGGCACAAGGTTTGAAGATGAATTGTTCCGTATCAGACAGATACTGAAGGTTGCGGACATCGAGCTGCTGATCGAAGGAGAAGATAATCTGACAGGCGTCTCCCTTATGGCAGAGAATGTGCTGGGTATGTGCCTGAAAGAAGCCGTTACGAATGTCATTAAACATAGTGAAGCGAGTATATGTGAGATTATGATCGAACCAGATCATACCGAACTTGTTATAACCGTAAGAGATAATGGAAAAGGGATGAAAGACGCGCCTGAACGAATTCGAGGTAATGGACTTCGGGGAATGAGAGAACGTTTGGAGTTTGTTAACGGCAGTCTTGCGATTACTTCGGTAGAAGGGACCAAGGTGCGGATTGCAGTGCCTCGGGCCGTTCAGCGTCAAATGTGAGAGGAGTTTGAGTGATATGATTCGTATTGTAATTGCTGAGGATCAGCGGATGCTGCTTGGAGCTCTCGCCTCCTTACTTGATTTAGAAGAAGATATGGAAGTCATTGGACGGGCAAATAATGGAGAAGATGTGGTTAACCTTGTCAAAGAACATGGGCCGGACATCTGTATTATGGATATTGAAATGCCAATCAAAAGCGGACTTGATGCAGCGGAAGAAATGAAGGACCAAGATGTAAAAATCATTATCCTAACCACGTTTGCTCGCAGCGGCTATTTCGAACGGGCACTAAAGGCGGGCGTCAGTGGATATTTGCTAAAAGACAGTCCAATTGAAGAACTAGCACAGACGATTCGAAGCGTTATGTCGGGAAGAAGAATCTATGCAGCGGAACTTGTTGACGAAGGATACGGGGAGAAGAACCCGCTTACGGAACGAGAGAAAGCTGTACTGGAACTAATCGCAGATGGCAAAAACACGAGAGAAATTTCAAATGAACTATACATCACCACAGGAACGGTAAGAAATTATGTGTCCGTCATTTTAGACAAGCTCGGGGTGGGCAACCGGATTGAAGCCATTAAGCATTTTAAAGAAAAAGGCTGGTTTAAATAAGAAAATAGATCTTTCATTAAATTGGAAGCCGTATTTCTCAGAATTTGTTAAGAAAAATTAGAGTCAAATCCCTATCGATATGGTATGATTTGAAAGTGCGAAATGAAATTGACAAACTGGATTTTAGCATTTTTGAGAAGTACGATGATCAAAATACCTGCTCGCACGAGACGGATGTCTTGCGCGAGTTTTCTTTATGTCAATATTGAAGGAGGAATAAGCTTGATATCGCTAGACCATGTCAGCAAGAGTTTTGGTCCTAAGAAGCATGGAGAGCGACTGACGGTAGTAGATAATGTTTCGCTACATATCGAACAGGGCAGTATTCATGGCATTATCGGGGCAAGCGGCGCCGGGAAATCAACACTGCTTCGCACCATGAATTTGTTGGAGAGACCAGAAGAGGGTCAGGTTTATATAGGTGGACAAGAGCTTACGCAGATGAGGGAAAGGGAGCTGAGAGAAGCAAGAAGAAAGATCGGAATGATTTTTCAGCACTTTAACCTGATTGAAAATCGGACCGTAGAGGGGAATGTAGCCATTCCTCTTGAGCTTGCAGGTGTGAAAAAGGCGGAACGTATAGCCCGGGTACACGAATATTTACGGTTTGTGGGGCTTGAGGACAAGGCGAAGCAGTATCCTGCGCAGCTTAGCGGGGGACAAAAACAGCGTGTGGCCATTGCTAGAGCACTTGCCAACGAACCTCAGGTGCTGCTTTGTGATGAGCCCACCTCTGCGCTTGATCCGAAGACTACTTCGGGTGTGCTCGAGGTACTTAGACATGTTAATGAAGCATTGAAGATTACGATCGTCATTGTGACGCATGAAGTTCCGGTTGTTGAACGGCTGTGTACGGCGGTATCCTTTATGGATGCAGGAAAGATTGTACGGACACTGCCAATTAAGGAAGGGGCATTACCACCTGATATGCTCGCCTGGTATGAGGAGCAGGAAGCAGGTGATATCGAGAGATGAATTTTTATGAGACATATATAGCGAAGTATGAGAGTGAGATGTGGGAAGCCATCGGACAAACCTTTTTCATGGTAGGCGTCTCGCTGGCGGCTGCGATCCTAATCGGACTTCCGCTGGGAACACTGCTCTACTTAACGCGAAAAGGCCAGAAATATGAGAATATTGTATTATTCACCATACTTGACGTTATCGTAAATATCATTCGTTCTTTTCCATTCTTGTTGCTCGTTGTTTTTATGATTCCATTGACACGAATGATTGTAGGAACCGCTCTTGGTACAACCGCTGCATCTATTCCGCTTGCTGTTGTAGCCATCGCAAGTTACGCAAGGCTCGCTGAGCAGTCGCTGCTTGAAGTGCCGAAAGGTGTGGTTGAGGCTGCGTCCTCGATGGGAGCGAATCTGTTTCAGTTTATTTATAAATTTTTGTATGTTGAGGCAAGATCTGGACTGGTGCGAGGTTTAACCTTGTCCACGGTCAGCTTTATTTCCTACTCCACGGTTGTCGGTGTCGTTGGCGGCGGAGGAATCGGCGATTTTGCTATTAGGTACGGATATCAGCGGTATGAAACAGAACTTATGGTATTCACGATCGTCATTATGATTGTATTCGTACAGCTTATTCAGTATTTGGGGAATCTTTTGGCACGTATTCTGGATAAGCGTTAATAAGTGCAATGTTTTGCTTTTGAATATGAGGAAGAGAGGAATATCAGATGATGAAGACAAAAAAGAATGGCATGAAACAATGGCTTGGACTTGCTATGTTGGCGGTACTTATGTTAGCTCTAGCAGCTTGTAGTTCAGAGAGCAGTGACGGGGGCGTTCAAGGGGACTCAACTGCTTCTCAAGAAGGTGAGATGCAGCAGATAAAAGTAGCCAGCAGTCTGTCTGCAATGGTCGATATGATGGAAGCGATAAAACCGGTGCTTGAAAAAGACGGAATTCAGCTTGAAATTGTGAGTGTATCCGATAATATTCAGCCTAATGAAGCTTTGAACAATAAAGAAGTGGATGCGAACTTCTTCCAGCATAAAGTGTTCATGGAGCAATATAACGAAAATAATGATGGAAACCTCGTCATGGTTACTCCTATTTATCACATTATCTACGGTGGTTACTCTAAGAAATATAACAGCATTGAGGAGTTACCAGAGGGTGCAACGATTGGAATTCCGAATGACCCAGCCAATATTGGACGTTCCCTTGCGATGTTTGCTGAGAACGGAATGATTACACTGAAGGATGGTGTGGGTATTAACGCCCTTCAGTCGGATATTATCGACAATCCTAAGAACTATAAGTTCAAAGAAGTAGATCTTCTCATGCTTGGCCGTGCTTATGATGACGTGGATATGGTTACTCTCTATCCTGCCTATGCTTCACCGCTGGGTTTAACACCTGAGGATGCGATCGTCACCGAAACGCTGGATGAGGAATTTGCCATATCGCTGGTTGCACGTGAAGACAACAAAGACTCCGAAGCCATTCAAAAACTGGCAGCTGCACTGACAAGTGACGAAGCTAGAAAATTTATTGAAGAAAATCATAAGGATACGATGATTCCTGCATTTTAAATCATGATAAAGAGAGAGATGACATGCCTTGTATGGCACATATGTTATCTCTTTTTTTTGTGAGGATTGATGGGGAAAAGGAGAGGAAAAAGGCAGAATTCAGCTTTACTTTTTATAAAATGAGTATTTTAACCGTTTTTTACAAAAATATTGATCAATATGGCAGTTTTTCATAAAACAACCCGTCCACAAGACCTCTTCCTAGTTGTATAATAGTCCATGTGAGGAGGTGCTGAGATGAGTGACCTGGAACGATTAGAAAATATAAATTTAGTAGAGCACATTTTTACTCAAGCGCCTGTTGGGGTTGCATTAGTATCACTAGACGGTAAATGGATCGATGTGAATCCTGCAGCATGCCAAATCATAGGGTTTAGCAGAGAAGAGCTTATTACGCTTCCTGCACTTGACTATATACTATCAGAAGCTATACCGCCAACTGAGCTTGCATCGAAGATGTCTTCTGGTTTCGAGAATGAAAAACAATATCTACATAGAAACGGTAATGTGGTCTGGGCTTGTGTATATATATCTTTATATTGTGATCAACAAACGGGAGAACCTGCCTATTACATTGTTCATATGATAGATATCACAAGCAGCAAGGTGGCAGAACTGAAACTATTAGAGAGCGTGGAAAGGTATACATCGCTCAAAAAGTATAATCATGATGCGATTATTTCTTTTGGGCTGGACGGAATTATCATTAATGGGAATCAGATGGCAGAACATCTTACAGGATACACAATTTCTGAGTTAATTGGTACACGGATTTCGCGTATTGTTGGTGAAGAAGCCATTGCCAATCTGGCTTTTGTAGATCAGGAATATACGGCAATTGAGCGGGATATTAACGTGGTTCGCCATAAAGATGGAAATGTGGTGGAAATACTCGCCACGCTCGCTCCTATTATTATTCATGATCACAAAGTCGGTTTTTATCTTATTGCCAAGGATATGACAGAACAGAAACGGCTTATTATTGAGAAAGAAGCAGCAGAAAGAACGAACAAAGCGAAAAGTGAATTTTTAGCCATGATGAGCCATGAAATTCGTACTCCGATGAATGGTGTGATTGGGATGACCGACTTGCTTTTGGATACGGAGCTATGTGATGAACAAATGCAGTATGCATCCATCATTAAGCAGAGCGGGGAAGCACTCCTTACCATCATTAACGATATTCTTGATTTCTCTAAGGTTGAATCTGGAAGAATGGAGTTATCTATTGAACCGATGGAATTAAATTCATTACTTTCGGATGTCTATTATCTCAATTTGCCAAGAGCTAACAATAAAGATTTACATGTAGAAATATCGGTCGATGAGAGTATTCCCGATAAGCTGATGGGCGATGGTAATAAGCTTAGGCAGGTTCTGATTAATCTGCTTAGTAATGCGATTAAGTTTACGCAGAAGGGAACCATTTCTTTATCCGCGAAGAAAATCGACCAAGACGATGATGAAGTGTGTCTTGAGTTCGAAGTTTTGGATACGGGTATTGGGATCCCGGAGGATAAGGCAGACAGACTGTTTGAACCTTTTTACCAAGTGGATCATTATATGACAAGACAAATCGAAGGAACGGGACTTGGTCTTGCGATCAGCAAGAAGATGGTAGAACTGATGGGCGGGGAAATAAGATATGAGCCTAGAAGGGACCAAACTGGTTCACGTTTTGTATTTACTGCTTATTTCTCCCTGCAAACAAACCTTGAATTGATAGAGGATAGACATGCTCAAAAATACGGTGATGAAATAGATAATGGGCTGCGTATTCTTGTCGTAGAAGATAACGAAGTCAATCAGATCGTTCTTGTTAAAATGATGAATAAGTTAGGCTATAAGGCTGTTGTTGTTCCGAATGGAAAAGAAGCACTGAAAGCTTGCTTGGAAGATTCCTATGATATTGTGTTTATGGATATCCAAATGCCGATTATGGATGGAGTGGAATCTACGCGGCTTATTCATGAACAACTAGCGGATGATAGCCCTTATATTGTGGCTGTAACGGCACATGCGATAAAGGGCGATCGGGAAAAATACATGTCACTGGGCATGGATGAATATATAAGCAAGCCGTTAAGTATGAATTCATTATCTGAAGTCATCGAGAAGTTTCAAGCCCAGCGACTGACGTAAGGCCCCCTAGGTACTTCATCTTCTGAATCGTTTGCTGATTCGAAATACAGGGGGGACTTTAACATGTCAGGCAGTTTTTTCTGCATGCATCCGTCAGAAGGCTCGTGGAACCCGTACTTCTATGCCTACTATTATAAGCAATGGAAAGACTATGAAATGGCCTACCATGAACATCGCTGGACTGAAATTATGTATGTGATTCAAGGGGGATGTACCATTGATGTGAAGTGCAAGAATGGATATCGTGAATTGATCACACTGCGTAAAGGCGAGTTTATTATTCTGGACGCCGATGTTTCGCATAGACTCATTGTTGGGCCCGGGGTTGCCTGCCGGATGCTTAATGTGGAGTTTGGTTTTGAAGAAGGAGAAACTTTATTTGATTCATCAATGAAAGCGTTATTGGCAGAAGAAAAAGCATTATCCGACTTTGTGAGCTCCCCCTTTGAGTACCTGGTTCTCTCCGATTCGGAAGAGGTATATTATGTTCTCAAAAGTCTCGTGCTGGAGCTTGACCGGCAGCCAGTAGGACAGAAAAACACCATGACGGATCTGTTGTTTCTACAATTGTTTGTACGTATTGCAAGGCTCCGCGAAGACGTGGTAATGACAAGAGAGCCGAGTGCAGAAGGGTATGTCAAACGCTGTATCCTTTATATGCATCAAAATTACGACCGCAACATTCAAATTAAAGATTTAGCAGCAGAAGTCCGTCTTCATCCAGGTTACTTACAGCGAATATTTAAAACAAGCACATCCCAAACGATGACAGAGTACCTAACCGGAATTCGAATGGAAAAAGCTAAAATGCTGCTCCATCAGACGGATATACCTATTTACGAACTATGTGATTATGTAGGGATCAGCAGCAGTCAGTATTTTCATACTTTATTTAAAAAACATACAGGGCTCACCCCTAGCACCTATAGAGAACAGATGGAGCGCAGATCCTGGTAAATTTATAGAAATAATTGCCAATACAGCATATTTCATGTACATTGTAACTAACTTAAAAAGCATGAACGGGAGCTTGATCAAGTCAGGCTGAGAGAGTGGCCTTATGCCGCTGACCGTAGATCTGATCTGGGTAATGCCAGCGTAGAGAACGAATATCGCGAATCGTATGTAGGAACAAATGTGATGCATGAATGTAGAAGCAGCCAGCTGAACGATATGATGTGAGGTAACCCTCCAAGCTAATCGCTGCCGATGCAAGTGTATCCTTTGTCTTTTAGATGCGAATACAGATGCGTCCTTACCTGGCCTGCCCGAATTGGGGAGGCTTTTTTTATATTCTAAGGAGGAATTTGTACATGTTGCAGACAAAAGGCGATAGTTCAAAGTCAAGGCGCAAAGGGCTTACATTAACCGATATTCTAGTTACCATTGTGCTTGCAGTTGTATTTGGAATCATCTATAAAATATGGGGACCTACTTATGATCTAGTCAAACCGTTCGGACTCCATGCGGAACAGTTGATTTACGGCATGTGGTTTATGGCAGGCACCTTTGCTTTTCTCGTCATTCGTAAACCAGGTGTCGCTCTTCTAGCAGAGATTGCGGCTTCGACCGTAAGTGCATTTCTAGGAAGTGAGTGGGGGATATCTACACTGATCTATGGCGCGGTACAGGGACTCGGAGCTGAACTTATCTTCGCTCTATTTCTATACCGGAAAGTGAATGTATGGATTACGTGCCTTGCTGCCATCGGCTCAGCGGCCGGCTCCCTGATCCTCGATTTTGGGTATGGTTATATCGATTCGCTGCAAACGTGGAGTTATGCGCTGCTCATTGGACTACGATTAGCTGGAAGTATTGTGCTAGCTGGAATGGTTGCTTATTCACTGTATAAGGCTTTAGAAATAACAGGGGTAACGAAATCCTTAAGAAGGACGACGAAAGAAGATATGGAGGCCCTGCATTAATGCGTCCTTCTATAACAGGCCCCGCAGAGGACAAAGTTCTGCAGACAGAGGAGAAATCACACGATACTCAGCCGCCAGTAGCAGTAGCTATTGACGGTCTGCGTCTCAAGTTTCCCGGAGAATCTCAAATCTGGTTCAACAAATTATCTTTAACCATAAATCAAGGGGAGAAAGTGTTACTGCTTGGTGCCAGTGGCAGCGGGAAGTCAACACTGCTTCAAGTGCTGAGCGGACTTATTCCTCATTCGGTTGATGTGCCGATGAAGGTAGATCATATACGTATTCCTGATCATCCAGGGATTGTTTTTCAAGATCCAGATACTCAGTTTTGTATGCCTTATGTAGATGAGGAACTAGCTTTTGTGCTGGAGAATCGTGAGGTTCCCCGGGATGAAATGCAAGCGAAGATAAGAGAACTTCTAAGTCTTGTTGGACTGGAATTACCTGATGTACATACACCGGTGCAAGCTCTCTCCCAAGGTATGAAGCAGCGTCTGGCCATTGCTTCGGTACTTGGAGTAGAACCGAGTGTCCTTTTTCTAGATGAACCGACAGCACTGCTCGATAAACAAGGGACGATTGAAGTATGGGAGACGATACGAGGCATTGCTGAAGAGCGCACTGTGATTATAGTAGAGCATAAAATTGATTATATCCTTGATTATGTAGATCGTATTATTGTCTTGTCTTCCGAAGGAGAGATCATGGCAGATGGCGGGGCCGAAGAGATCTTCAGTCAGCATCAGCAGACGATAACGGATTATGGAATCTGGCATCCGGGGATTTGGAAGAATTGTCCTAGACCTCTTAGACAGGAAAATGTCATAGCTAATGAGAAGGGAGCAGAGCCGCTTCTACAACTACGAGAATGTGTAATTCATCGCAGCAGCAAGCCTGTTATTCAAGCAGAGGAGCTGCAGGTGCTGCCTGGTGACTTTATTGGAATTACAGGACCCAATGGTGCAGGGAAGAGTTCATTTTTGCTTGGATTAATGAAACTGCTCCCTATCACGGGAACGTATTTAGTGAACGGTATAGAGCTGAAAAATACCAAACAGGCAGCACAGCATATCGCCTATGTATTTCAGAATCCAGAATTGCAGTTTGTTACGCATTCCGTATGGAATGAAGTTGAATATTCACTGCTGTTTGAGCCCATATCGATGGAAGAACGCCGAGTGCGGGTGGAAGAACTGCTGCGAAGGTTCCATCTAAGTGGACTAGAGAACAGGCATCCCTACGAGCTGTCCCTTGGGCAAAAAAGAAGGCTGAGTGTAGCTTCCGCAGTCGTTCGTAATCCCCGTGTATTGCTGCTTGATGAGCCTACATTCGGGCAGGATGCAAGAAATACCTTTGCGATGCTGGATGAACTAGAACGTCTGCGAAGTGAAGGAACAGCCATGATCATGGTGACTCATGATGAAGAAATTGTGGCCCGGTACTGTACTTCTGTATGGCAGGCAGCAGAGGGGAGAATCACCACTTGCCACTAAATATCCCATACCATGAAACTTGGCTGCACCGGGTTAACCCCGGGTTTAAGCTGATTACGTTTGCTTTGATGTTTCTTGTGGTCATCCTAATTCATAATCTCAATATGATGATCTATTTATCAATCGCTATGCTCCTTCTCTTAATCGGTTCCGGTCATCCTCCGCTTCGTTTACTCCTGTATGCATCCCCATTTATTCTGGTGTTTATATCGACATCGACGGGAATGATGTTTTTCGGAAAAGGAGAAACGACTTGGTGGAAATACAGCATTATACATATAACCGAAGAGAGTTTTTTACGCGGGATACATCTAGGCTGCAGGGCGTTATCGATGGCTGCAATTGGCTTATTATTTGGGCTGACAACGAGACCTGTGCGCTTGTTCTACTCTCTGATGCAACAGTGGAGACTTCCGCCGAAATATGCGTATAGTTTCCTGGCTGCGATGAATCTGATCCCGATTCTAGTCTATGAATTTCAGACCCTTCGGCATGCATTGATGATCCGAGGAGGAGGGAACCAAACACCTAAGTGGAATATATATGCGCTAATAAAATCATATGCGATTCCGCTGCTGGCACAAAGTATTCGAAGAGCGCAGCGGATTGCCGTGGCGATGGAGGCAAAGGGGTTTCAAAGTGAGAACAAACGGACTTACTACTATCGTATTGGATACTCAAACAGTGACATTTGGTTCATTGTTTATTTTATAGGGGCAGTTGCATCAGCTTACGGACTTGGCCTCTCTGTTCCTCTTGTAGAGCATGCTGTGGATGTGAGATAGGCAGAGCAGTGATATAGATTCATACAAGAATAAAAGTGAGGATTTTATACGAAGTTAGCGAAAAGAAGTCATGATATTGGTAACGCTTCCTATCTTGCGATTGCTACAATAATCGTATACAAATCAAACCCTTTTTTTGAGGGGGAAGGTTTCAATAATGGAAGGTGGAGCATCTTATATGTCATGTAAAATCGCTTTTATTGGCGCTGGAAGTATTGGATTTACACGCGGATTACTGCGTGACTTATTAACCGTACCTGAGTTCAGTAACCTCGAGATTTCATTTCATGATATTAGTAAACATAATCTCGATATGGTAACAGAGTTGTGTCAAAGAGATATTATGGAAAATGGGCTTGGCATACAGATTCATTCGACAACCGATCGACGCGAGGCTTTGAAAGACGCAAAATATGTCATTTGTACGATTCGTGTCGGCGGTCTGGAAGCTTTTGCGAGCGATGTCGATATTCCACTAAAATATGGTGTCGATCAGTGTGTAGGGGACACGCTTTGTGCGGGCGGAATCATGTATGGTCAGCGTGGCATTGCGGAAATGATGGAGATTTGTAAAGACATTCGTGAGGTGTGTGCGGAAGATGTACTGCTGCTGAACTACTCTAACCCAATGGCGATGCTTACCTGGGCGTGTAATCAATATGGCGGTGTCCGCACCATCGGTTTGTGTCATGGTGTACAGCATGGGCATCATCAAATTGCCGAAGTGTATGGACTTGAGATGAAAGAAGTGGACATCGTATGTGCAGGAATTAATCATCAGACTTGGTATATTAAAGCAAGTCATGAAGGTAAAGATCTGACCGCGGGGCTGCTTGAAGCCTTCCTGAAACATCCAGAGTATAGCCGTACCGAAAAAGTAAGGATTGATATGCTTCGCAGATTCGGATACTACAGTACAGAATCCAATGGACATCTGAGTGAATATGTTCCATGGTACCGGAAACGTCCTGAGGAGATTAAGGAATGGATTGACCTCGGCAGCTGGATTAACGGCGAAACAGGCGGATATCTGCGTGTGTGTACGGAAGGTCGTAACTGGTTTGAGACAGATTTTCCAAACTGGATGAAGGATGAGCCCAATCGTTTTACAGCAGATCAGCGAGGGCAGGAACACGGATCTTATATTATCGAGAGTCTTGAGACTGGAAGAGTCTACCGCGGACATTTTAACGTAGTAAATAACGGAGTTATCTCGAATCTGCCGGATGATGCCGTCATCGAAGCTCCAGGGTATGTAGATCGTAACGGCATCTCTATGCCGCATGTGGGTCCGCTTCCCCTTGGACCGGCTGCCGTATGTAATGTGAGTATTTCCGTACAGCGCCTTGCCGTAGAGGCGGCCATTCAGGGAGACGATCAGCTGCTTCGTCAGGCTTTTTTGATGGACCCGCTCGTAGGTGCTGTATGTAACCCGAATGAGATCTGGCAGATGGTTGATGAGATGCTCGTTGCACAGGAAAGGTGGCTTCCGAAGTACAGTCATGCGATCGACGAGGCAAAACAAAGAATGGCTTCCGAAAGCTGGATTCCGGTTAAAGATTATGAAGGTGCGGCACGGATGAAAGTGAAGACGGTTGAGGAAATGCAGCAGGATCGCGAAGCGGCGTCTAGAAATGCAGGTGAGTCGGATAAAGGGAAGGATCGGGAAAAGGTAGGAAATTAAAAAAACGAAGTATGCTTTTCATAGGCATCTGTCATTACCATGGCAGGTGCTTTTTATTTTTGACGAGCATTCTCTACAGAAATGAGCTTCTTTGTTCGATAAAAAAGGAAGAGGGTGAAATTGATTTACTCAAAGGAAATAGAGGAAAATATATACAAATGGTTGGTGTGCTGTTAAATTAATAAAAAAGAAGTTATAGGAGGAAATAAGATGAGTCGACGTATAGATATGGTTATTATGTTTGGTTACTTGTGTATCCTCCTGTTCGGTGTACTAGTAAAAGAAATTCCAGCTCAATTTGGAACGAAGACGGATACAGCATCAAAGGGAAGAAGTAGTAATAATCATAAGAGTGATACATAGAATGACAGAAGAGACTGTATTTCTAATCATGAAATCAGTCTTTTTTTGTAAACTAAGGAATGAATTGACCACTAGATGATTCAGGTCTATAATATTAACATAGCTGTTAAGTTTACGAATAGATTCATTTTTAAGGCATATTTTAGGTATAGATTGCATTACATAAGGAAATAAGAACAACATGAACATTCAATATTATGCTAAAGAGTAAAGGAAGGGTAATTCGAAATGATTAAGACTGAAACCGCTTACCGCAGAGCAAAAGAAAAGCTGAAAGACCACAAAGCCTATATCGCGAATGAGAAACTTCGTTTAGAAAGTATGGGTCTTAGTAAAGACCAAATTTCACACGCTGTTCAGCCGCTGCTTGCTTTTAAAGGGGAGCTTGAACAAGATATTCAACATTATGAGATGATTAAACAAGGAGTCTTCCTCCCGATTGAGACGATTATGGAAGTCGGTAAAAATTTAATTGCTCATCGGATCTATATGAACTTATCTCAAGCCGAGCTTGCGAAAAGACTGGGGGTATCTGAAGCTCAAGTATCAAGAGATGAACGGAATGAATATGAAGGAGCAACGACAGAGAAGATACAAAGTGTGATGAATGCGCTAGGTTTAAAAACAACGATTCATATTGAAACGGCTGCAGTGTAACTAAGGGAATCGGGGACTGAATACGGACGGCCCCTTGTATAGAATGAATGCATAAACAGGGTGTAGGAACATTAGTCGTTCCCGCACCCTGTTTCTCGTTAAGCGTAGGTTAGTGTTTTATTTCTTCTTCCTCATCTTCAAACGGCTTATTGATATAGTAATAAAAATACCCCATCATAAATACGCCGCCGACCATATTACCAATGGTAACTGGAATTAAGTTGTGGAGTATGGCACCAATCGTAATCGTTTCCGAATGATCCAGCACTAGTGCGATCGCAAAGGTACACATGTTAGCAATACTATGTTCATAACCTGATATAAAAAAGCAGAAGACAAAGAGGACCATTGCAAACAGCTTCGCGCCATTTTCCTTCATGAACATCGGTACAAAAAAAGCGAGACATACGAGCCAGTTACATAGAATAGCACGGAAAAACAACTCCACTACGGTAGCATCCAGCTTATGCTCCACTACATTAATCAGGAACGAGTTAACACTAGGAGAGGCATAGAGATTCGTTACATCAATGAGAAATGCGAATACCAGTGCACCAAGCAGGTTGCCTGCATACGTGAGTCCCCACAGCTTGTAGACGGTTTTCCATTCCATTTTTTTCTTAAGGGCTGCATAAGTAAAATAAAAGGTATTTCCAGTAAACAGGTCCGCTCCCCCATAAGCAATCAGGATGATCGCTGCTCCAAATGTAAGTGCGGCCATGGGATAAGCTGCCGGTGAATCCGCTATGTAAAAATAGTTACCTGTCTTAAAAGCAACAATAACCCCGAATCCAATGAACATACTGGCAAGCATCGCTCGCAGAATGTACATTTTCCAATCTTTTTGGTAGACTCTTTGCTTTCTTAGTGCATATTTCTCAACTTGTCGTAAACCTTCTGCTTCCAAATGGATCCCTCCGTATTCTGCGAAACAAATAATAAATCGATTATGATTTCCAGAGTCTTTACAAGATTATGTCCAGGTTCAAGTCAGTGTATGTATTTCCAGTAATACTAAGGTAAGAAAAGAACGTAATATCCGACCTCAACCTAAATTAAAATAAGCGATCGTAAAATGTAATCCTATAAGTTATTTCACATTTGAGTTATGAAATTGATTCAAAGATGTAAATAACAAAAGGGCGCGAGTGAGTATTCGAGCCCTTCTTTCTTATATATACCACCATAATAGCAGATGACACACTATATTGCGTATTTATGCAAAGTTCTTCCAATAGATTACGTGAGAATTTATCCTGTTCATAACATTTCCAAGCAGAAACTTCAATTTATTATTTTTAACACAATTTGATTTAAATGTAAATACAGGTTTGCTGAAGATACACATTTACAAAAAACGTGACTGGATAAAGATCTCAGATAACATTCTCCCTCTATACTTCATTACAGATCAACTCAAAGGAGAGTGTACAAGACCATGAGGATCGCATTGATAGGTGACTTACATTATCATGAGGCAGATCAAACACTAGGTAACTGGGTAGAAGCAAGAGATGCGTTTTATAAAAATATGCTGCATCATTTTTTAAGTTCTGAAGCCGACTTGTATATATCACTTGGGGATCTGACCAATCTCGGAACAAAGCGCGAATTGCAAGAAGTTTACGAGATCATACATTCTTATGAACGCAGGTTTCATCATGTTCTGGGTAATCACGATACGTATACTCAGCCTAAAAAAGAAATTCAAAAACAAACAGGACAAGCCTGTTATTACTCTATAACTATGGAAGATTTCATTCTTGTATTTCTAGATACGACAAGAGAGATGGATGTGAGAAACTGGGGAGGCTGGCTTGACGAAGAACAGTTGAACTGGTTTGAGGAAGTGGTCCAAATGTCAGGATCAAAGCCGATGCTGGTCTTTGCACATCACCCGGTCCATGTAACAACGACAGGTTCAGATCGTGAAAAAAGGATCAATCGATCCTTCCATTGATATGTGGCGTATTCTCCACCAGAAAAAAGGAACAGGGGTTTATTTTAACGGACATACGCACGTGGATTCAATTATGGAACAGGATGGATGGACCTTTATTCAGCTGTCTGCCTGCCTGGATCAGCATGCCTATCGGATCGCCGAAATTACGGGGGAAGAAGTCCGAGTTCAGGCTGTAGATATTATAGATTCCACGCTCACTGATCAGTTACCTGAAATTTTTACTTATATGAATCATTTTAGGGCCACTCCGCATGCTCGGGGAAAACAGCAAGAGCGAGCGTGCTGTGTGCAGCTGCTGGGCGAGCGGTTGAACGAAGCAGATTTATTCGAAACATTAGAAGCGGTGCTGAATGAAGAGGACCTGCAAATCAGTGCAGCCACCAGACACGGAGGAGATAAAGCGCATGTCTAACCGTGTATCTCAGCTAGCTCTAGGAGCGGAAAACACCAAACTATCCACTAGAAAAACAAAACAGCAGCATGCTGTGGATGATCTGCTAAAACGTCTATCCGAGTATCGTAATGTAGCTTCCATTCGGGATGTTCGTTACCTTGAAACCGCCCTTTCTTACCGAGATCAGCTCAGTGCGGTGTTCCTTCTTACCGGAAGTATTGGTGTGATTAAAAGTTATGTGGAATTATTTCAAAAACATCATATTCCGGTATTCGTGCATGTAGAGAAGATCGGGGGGCTTTCTTATGACCAGCAGGGGCTTGAATATGTAGCGAATGCAATACGGCCGGACGGGATTATTACAACCAAGATTCAAGTCGTCAAGAAAGCACAGAAATTAGGTCTTACTACCATCCAGCGATTCTTTCTTGTTGATTCGGAAGGACTGGCCAATATTGCGCAAAGTCTCGCTCAGGTAGAACCCGATGTTATCGAGATCATGCCTGCACGCATTCCTGAGGTGCTTCACAAGGTGAGAGAAATGACAGACATTCCCGTCATCTCCGGAGGACTTCTACGAAAACGAGAGCATGCGGAAGCATGTATATTGGAGGGGGCAACGGCCATTTCTTCATCTAGTCAGCAGATGTGGGAAAAATCATTCTAGGAGCGATTCCTTCAAAATCTAATCTATAAAGTTTATCCTTACTTAACACGAATCTTCAATTCGGTTAACAGTAACGTCTTAAGATGAGAAGAGATAAGAGAAATAACGTATTTCCTGACAAGTAAATATGTACCCGGGTTGGAGTGATGGAGAAACCTAATCGGATCAAGAGAGAGCCTGTAACTGGCTGTTCTTGGTCTGATCGAGGTTTCTTTTTGTTATATCAGGTAGCTGGGCTTAGGTTCATGATGTTCATTCTAAGGAGGATACAAAGGATGAGAAGAGGAAAGAGACGGAATTTATTAACACTGGTACTAGGAATGAGCGTTTTACTTGCTGCTTGCGGTACGGATTCAGGAGGAAGCAATGCAACAAGTGCTGCAGGTGCTGCTCCCGGGAACAGCGGAAATACGGAAGAGAAGATACAGATTAAATACTGGTATGCCTATGGAGAAAAGATTGAAGAGGCAAAACAAGAATTAGTAAAACGTTTTAATGAATCTCAGGACAGAATCGAAGTCGTTGCTGAGTATCAAGGCAACTATGATGATTTACATGCCAAGGTACAAGCTGCTTTTGCTGCAAACAATGCGCCGGCCGTATCAGATCTAGAGATTTCCTCAACAGGAACCTTTGCCAGGTACGGAATGATCACTGATCTCACTGCTTTAGCAGAACAAGATAAAGAAAAACTGCAAATTGACGATTTCAACCCAGGACTCATGGGGAATGCCTATGTGGATGGCAAGCTATACGGGCTGCCGTTTATGCGAAGTACACCGATTATGTATATGAATGTCAGCATTCTAGAAGAGGCCGGGCTTGACCCCGCTGGACCGAAGACATGGGACGAATTTGAAGAGTACGGTAAAGTGCTGAAAGCAAAAGGGAAAACAGCAATGACAATGCCTACAGATATTTGGTTCTACGAGGGACTTGTAGCACAGTCTGGTGGTCAGGTATTAGCGGATGATGGGAAGTCTGCTTTATTTAACTCTCCTGAAGGTGTTGCTCCTGTAGAGTTCTGGAAGAAATTAGCCGGCGAAGGAATCATTAAAATTCCAGTGGGAGATGAAGCTGGAGCAACGGCGGAAAAAGACTGGGCTAACCAGACATCTGCGTTTCGATTTGGTTCAACCGCAGGGGTTGCCGGTGCTATTGAAATCTCACAAGGAAATAACTTTGAATTTAACACGGCCTTTATGCCGGCGAATAAATCATATGGCGTTCCTACAGGCGGTTGTCAGCTCGTAATTACATCAAAACTTAGTGAAGAAGAAACAGCGGCAGCTTGGGAATTTCTTACCTTCATGACAACGGCTGAGAGTACAACGTATCAAAGCAAACACACGGGATATTTACCTACGCGAATCTCAGCGCTCGAAAGTGAAGAATTACAGTCGCTCTATAAGGAATACCCGCAATATAAAGTTGCTGTAGATCAGCTGGCTTATGCCAGACCTCGTCCGATGGAGACGGCATATCCTGAAGTTGCGAAAATCGTAAAGAATGCCATTGAGAAAACATTACTTGATCCCAAAGTCTCTGCCCAGGATGCGATGAACGAAGCCAATGAGAAAGCAAATACACTGTTAGGTAAATAAAAGGAGTGGAGAAGATGGGCCAAATTGAGCTAAAAGGAATCAGCAAGTTTTTTAAGCAGGAAGAGGTAATCAAGGACCTTGACCTTACGATAAAAGATGGTTCATTTACGGTGCTTGTCGGTCCATCTGGCTGTGGTAAATCAACAACGCTCCGCATGATTGCGGGGCTTGATGACCAGTCCAGCGGCGATATTTTTATTGATGGCAAGCGAGTGAATGGAGTTCCCCCGGGTATGCGTGATGTGGCGATGGTTTTCCAAAACTATGCACTCTATCCAACGATGAATGTCCATGACAATATTGAATTTGGACTGATTAACCGGAAGATTCCGAAGAAGGAACGCGATACGCTGATTGCTGATATCTCCGAAATTGTAGGCCTGAGTGATTATATGAAAAAGAAGCCGGAGATGCTCTCCGGCGGACAGCGCCAGCGTGTAGCTCTTGCTCGCGCTATGGTTAAGAAACCCGAGGTCTTTATTCTCGATGAGCCGCTCAGTAACCTGGATGCGAAGCTCCGCCATCAGATGCGGGCAGAGCTTATTCAGCTGCATAAAAGGCTGGGGACGACATTTGTGTATGTAACCCATGATCAGGTAGAGGCCATGTCTATGGGCGATGAGATTGTCATTATGAATAAAGGAGTCATTCAGCAAGCGGCTTCCCCAATTGAACTGTATCACAATCCAGCAAACATGTTTGCTGCTCAGTTTATTGGAACACCTGCGATGAACATTCTTCCCTATAAAGGGATCCATTTTCCCTCTTTATCAGCAAAAAGCAAAGAAGAGATTCGCCATTTCGGATTTCGTCCTGAGCACGCGCAGCTGCATACCGGGCATGAGTTAAAAGGAGAGGGCCTTAGAATCAGTGGAGAAATCATGACCAGGGAAAGCCTCGGGGCAGAGAGTATATACCAGATCCAGTCGAGCTTCGGTATGTTTTCCGTTAAGACTTTCCTTTCTCCTCTTATTATGAATAACATGGTTACCGTTACAGTTCCATATGAGCAGTTGTACTATTTTGACTCTAGGGGACTTAGGGTAAGACAAGCAGAATATAGAGCCGCTGGAAGTGAAAATGGAACGACGAAATCTCTTGAACTCATTTCGGTGAGCGGAGGAGGCTAGAGGCATGATGAGTTCGACATCAAGTATATGGCATAAGCTTAGACCTTATGGAATGGTAATGCCGGCACTAGCTGTTTTTGGTGTATTCTTCATTTATCCTATTTTTTATATGATGTATCTCAGTGTATTTGACTGGAATTTTGTCAGCCCTACAAAGGATTATGTCGGTTTGCAAAATTTTTCGGCATTATTGTCGGATGCTGAGTTTCGTCAGGTCATACTAAATACGACAATATACACCGTTTCTACCGTGCTTCTCACCCTTAGTATTTCTTTACTGCTGGCTCTTTGGTTAAATCGTTCCGGAGCGTTCTATGGATTTGTCCAAGGGGCCATATTCAGTCCGCATATTATTTCTTTGGTATCCATTTCACTGCTATGGAGCTGGCTGATGGACCCAGAGTATGGGCTATTGAACTGGGTTATCGGCCTTTTGGGATTTGGACCATTAGAGTGGTTATCTCATCCGGATACTTCCCTCATGTCACTCATTCTGGTTGCTGTGTGGAAAGGGATCGGATTTAACACCCTTGTCTTTATTGCCGGATTGCAAAGCATTCCGCAAAGTATCTATGAAGCGGCTGCACTGGATCGTTCCAAACCATGGCGTACGTTTATGCGTTTAACGCTGCCCATGTTATCTCCAACGCTGTTTTTCCTAGCGATTATGAGTATGATTGGTTCCTTTCAGGTGTTTGAGACGATTGCCATTATGACGCAGGGCGGGCCGGTGAATTCCACAAACACCTTGGTCTATTACATCTATCAATATGGTTTCCGTTTCTTTAAGATTGGCTATGCTTCAGCGGCTGGGGTAATCTTGCTTGTGATTGTCGGGATCCTAACCCTTATCTATTTCCGTCTATTATCCAAAAAGGTGCATTATCGGTAAAAGGGAGAGGAGGCTACTTATGAATGTACTTGAACCAGCAGCAAGAGCAGAACGCGCATCTAGGGACAAAGTGAAAGAGGAAGTAAGCAGCATGAAGGTGATAAACCGTCTCCTGAAAGTCGTTAACGTAATGTTAATGGGGGTGCTTGTCCTTATCTTTGCTTTACCCTTTGTTTGGATGGTGTCCACATCACTTAAAACACTGCCGGAAACGATGATCTTTCCGCCCGAGTGGATTCCAGAAGCCCCGCAGTGGCAAAACTTTATTCAAGCCTGGAACTCTGGACCGTTTCTTCACTATTTTATGAACAGCGTGATGATCTCCGCAGGCATTCTGCTGCTGCAGATGCTGACGATTATTCCTGCTGCCTATGCGTTTGCGAGGTTTGAGTTTAAGGGATCAGGTATTTTGTTTGGATTTGTCATGGTAACGCTGATGATTCCTTCTCAGCTCATCTTCTTGCCCGTGTATCTTGAACTTAGTTCCTGGAATCTGCTTAACACGCATCTTGGGCTGATTCTACCTTTTGCATCCAGTGCATTCGGGATATTTCTTCTGCGCCAATCGTTTAAGCAAGTGCCGAATGAACTCATCGAGGCAGCTCGTCTGGATAAAGCAAAAGAGTGGAAGATTATGCTGAAGCTGATGATTCCCATGGCTCGTCCTGCACTTATTACCTTCGGATTGTTCAGTTTTATTAGTCACTGGAATGATTATTTCTGGCCGCTGGTGATGACAACGAACGAAACGGCGCGGACCCTTCCGCTCGGGATTGCCAAGATTCGAGAAACAGAAGGATTGACCACATGGAATGTTCTTATGGCAGGCAATTTGATACTTGTTGTACCGATTCTAATTATTTTCTTCTTTGCACAGCGCTCGATTATTAAAGCATTTGTATATAATGGTGTGAAATAAGGACATATGTATATGAAGACAAGCTGTTTTCAAGTGACTAGAACCTATGGTTAAATGGTATCCGGAGGTGATTTTTATCCTGAACCCGGGTAAGAAAAAACGCAATCCTAAGTTTGTAATAGCGGAGGCAGTTGTTACCGCCCTCGCCCTAATTTTATTGATTATTTCGCTAGTGAATTCGGGTATCTCTCTAGGTTGGTTTTTCCTCAGTATGTCTGTGGTCTATGCCATTCGGTATTGGGAGCTTCGATCGTGGATTCAGGTGCTTTCCATCGTGATTTTGGCTTTAGGTGCCGTAAGTTTGTTTATGTTAGGACAATAAGTTAGACGAGTTAAAAAAGTGGCCTCTCCTATTAAATGGGGAGGTCTTTTTCGTTTAATTCCCCATCTGTACTCATAAAAAAGACGTGCCAATTAGATAGTCCGCTAATTAAAGAAAGAGCTGGTGAAGGAGTAAAAGCATCATAAACGGATCTCCCACCTGGATATTATTCACTTAATAACATTAATCTTCTATAAAAACTTCCGAAACGATCAATAAATTCATATATTTTCCTTTCATATTATATTAAAATAAATGACGGTGTTGTATACATAATGTATCGGAGGTGGCGTGTAAATGAGAAAATGCCTAAAAATCACAATGGTAACTTTGGTATCTGTTTCCATAACGTTCGGAGTAATGGGTGAGATCCATGCAGAGAGTGCGAAAAAGTATAAGAACTGTACTGAGCTGAACAAAGTGTATAAGGGCGGAGTCGCCAAGTCTTCTTCCATTAAAAATAAAGGAGGCAAAACGAAATATAAACCGCATGTTTCTGCATCGCTGTATGAAGCCAATCAATCAAAAGATCGGGATAAGGACGGGATTGCTTGCGAGAAATAGAAGAATAGAGGGGAGATAGCATAATAACAAAAGCCGATACTCGCTCCTTATCAAAAGAGTGGACATCGGCTGATCAAATAAAAAATAATATAGGATAGGGGGCTAGAATTCAAAATGGGACAGGAATGAGGGTAGAGCAATGTCTAATTTCCTGAAAAGGAATGCTGACAATACCTTGTGTATGTTTTAGACGAAGCTTCTTATAAGGAAGCTGAAGACTTACGACTCCAGAATAGACAGACCCATCGGTTAAAGAAAGATGTACAGAATAACCTTTTTGCTCAGCAATTTGTAGTTCTTTCATCATAGAAATTCCTCCGTTCGCTTTTGATTAGTTCATAATAACTATGTCGGTAGCAGGAAGAAAAAAGTGAAGACATATTTTTGTAATCGCTTTCTTTAAATATAAATGAATTTCCTGAGCGAAAACAAGGTGTAAATAGTCCTGTTTATCATTTTATATACTTATAGAATACCCAAATGGACAAAACAATTAACATATTTGCGAAAAACCTTATATACAAATATCAATCTCATAACTCATTAAAACGATAAATTTGTAACTACATATAGACAAATAGAACCATTTTGATCTATATATAATCTTGATTAAAGCAACTGAAGGTATTATGAAATTGATTTAAAAAAGAACCATTTTAGCGGAGAAATCTGCACTAAAAACACAAAAAAACCGTCATCCTTAGAGGATGACGGTTGAGCATATTCAGCTTCACATCAGATTTATTAAGCTTTGGAAGTCTTCGCATATTCTTCACAGATGATGCGGTGATCTTCACTGCCTTCCGTAAATCCAGTAACAGAGGATACAGCAGCTTCGATGCCATTTTTGGCAATTTGCTCTTGCAACTCTTTGGATTGCGGATCTTGCGGGTTATCATAATGGAATGCAGCTGCAATACCTTTCAGAAGAGCAACATGTCCAAGTCCATATTGAATCGCCATATTAGCAGGACCTACTAGACGATCAGCAGGACCAAGCTTACGAAGCGGTTCACGACCTACACGAATAACTTCATCGCGAATATATGGGTTTTTAAAGCGTTTTTCGATCTTATCAATGTATTTATAGTGTTCTTCTTTATCAAAACCATGTTTCTTGATCAGTGCATCGCCGCTTTCTTCCATTGCCTGACGTACCACTGCGCGAATCTCATCATTATTGATTGCTTCTTCAATGGTTTCCATACCAGCCAGGTAACCAAGGTAAGCAGTAATCGCATGACCTGTGTTCAATGTGAACAGTTTACGCTGAACATAAGCAAGCAGGTTATCTGTCAGTTTCATGCCTGGAATTTGAGGTACTTCTCCTTTGAGGGAAGGCTCTTCTACGATCCATTCGTAGAAAGACTCAACACCGACATCAAGCATGTTCTCACCTTGGTAAGGAGGAACGATCCGGTCTACTGAACAGTTAGCAAAACCTACATTCTTCTCAGCATATGCTTTACCTGCCTCGGACAAGTGAGTGTACACCTGTTCTTCTAGGTGTTTGCTTCCGCCGACCATGTTCTCACAAGCGATGATATTCAGAACACCTCTGTCTGCTTCTCTGCGAGCTTCAATACCTTTAGCAATCGTAGAAGCAATAATTTTCAGAACATTCGGACCTACTGCAGTCGTTACGATGTCAGCCTCAGCCACTTCGTTCACGATATCTGGACCATTTGAGAGTACACCAGAAACATTCGTGATGGTTTCTTGTCTTTGCTCCAGATCAAGAATATGGATTTGGTAGCTTTTTTTCTCGTTCAGTTCATTAATCATTTCTTCATTAATATCTGCAAATACGACATGGTAAGAAGCTTGGGAGAGAAGGGCGCCGATAAAGCCGCGCCCGATATTTCCTGCTCCAAATTGAATTGCTTTTTTCATATGAAAAACCCGCTTTCGTTTTAAAGATTTGGTATTCTTTATTCTCCGAAAATGCTGTAGATTTCATTAGGATCTTTGGATTGTGCCAGTCTAGTTACAGTAGATTCATCTTCAATGGCTTCTGCAATTTTCGTAAGAATCTGTAAGTGTTCTCTGCCTGCTCCGGCGATCCCGATTACGAGATATGCACGGCCGCCTTCGAATTCAACACCTTCTGGATATTGATGAACAACGATACCGCTTGTTTTAATTTCTTTTTTCGCATCGCCAACTCCGTGAGGAATCGCTACACCGTTACCGATGTAAGTCGTTGCTACCCCTTCGCGTTCAATCATGGCATCCACATAATGTGGTTTTACATATCCTGCTGCAACAAGGGATTCACCTGCACGGCGGATCGCATCTTCCTTACTTACGGATGGAAGCTGGAGTACAATGTTTTCTTTACGTAGTACGTCGCCGCCTTTTGTTTCTTCCGAAGTTTCTTTCACTTCTTCAGGAACGGCTTTTTCTACTGCACCCGATACATCTTCTTTTGCGTTTTCAGGTACAGGAGATGCACTTTGTTCATGTTTTGCTTTTAAGTCGGCAATTAACTTGTCATAAATCGGATTATTTACAAAGTTATCAATCGAGACGTGAATTGCATTCGGAGCTTTTCCTTTTGCTCGTGGAGTCAGATTCTGCTGTGTAACAACAAGATCTGCATCACCTGGAATATTCTCAATTGCTGTGTTTGTTACGTCAATCGGCAGGCCAGCTGCTTTTACTTTTTTACGGAAAGAAGTAGCGCCCATCGCACTTGAACCCATACCAGCATCACATGCAAAGATGATTTTCTTGATTTCTGCTTTGTCATTCAAGTTTGCTGCAGGAGCATCAGTGATCCCTTTGCTGCTCTTTTTCATACCTGCTACTGCTTCTTTTGCTTTTTCTAGGTCTTGTTCATCTGCAGAAGATCTGCGCAAGAATAAAGAAGAGAGCAAGAAAGATACAACAACAGATACGAGAACACCAGCAAGAATAGGAAGATAAGAACCTTTTGCTGACATCGCCAAGATCGCAATGATACTTCCTGGAGAAGATGCAGCAATGAGACCCGCATCAAGCAAGTTAAATGTGAATACACCAGCCATACCAGACACGATGACAGATACGAACATAATTGGTTTCATCAAGACATACGGGAAGTAAACCTCATGAATACCACCAAAGAAATGAATGATTGCTGCGCCCGGTGCAGATCCTTTAATGGAACCTTTTCCGAAGAAGCAGTAAGCAAGCAGTACACCAAGACCTGGTCCTGGGTTTGCTTCAAGCAAGAACATGATCGATTGACCCGTGGTTTCTGCTTGTTGAATACCAATTGGACTTAGAATTCCATGGTTAATTGCATTGTTCAAGAACAAGATTTTTGCTGGCTCGATAAAGATGGATACAAGCGGGAGAATTCCCCAAGTCAGCATCGCATCTACACCTGAAGCCAACAGGTTAGTGAATGTGGCTACAACAGGTCCAATACCGTAAAGTCCTGCAATAGCGAGAAGCATACCGATAATACCGGCAGAGAAGTTGTTAACAAGCATTTCAAAACCAGAAGGTGTTTTGCTTCCAACATATTTATCAAACTGCTTGATTACCCATCCGCCGAGCGGACCCATGATCATGGCACCGATAAACATCGGAATATCTGCTCCGACAATAACCCCCATTGCGGCAATGGCACCTAGTACCCCGCCTCGATGATCGTGAACGGCTTTACCGCCGCTATATGCAATCAGCAGTGGAAGAAGGTATTTAATCATTGGATCCACAAGGGATGCCAGTGTAGCATTCGGGAAATAACCTGCCTCAATAAAGAGAGCAGTCAGAAGCCCCCAGGCAATAAAGGCACCGATATTCGGCATAACCATTGCACTTAGAAAGCGTCCAAATTTCTGAGTTGCTTGTTTGATGTTGCCCGTTTTTTTAGGGACAGATTCGCTAGTAGCTTCCAGCGTACTCATATTTGTTCTACCTCCATTGTGTATTGTTCCATCTTTCGTAAATATAGATCTTTCAAAATACCTTGAATTTCTTTCGTTAAGGCAGCTTGGCGAGCTACACTTAGACGAATAGCAAAGCCAGGACGGTCTATCAGGGATTTGCTGACTTCGCTTGCCGCTTCCAGATACGTACGTTCGCTTTGTTTTGGAGCTAATAAAATGATGGCAGAATAGAGATTTGCATCATTTTCTGTGCCATAGGTCAGCGGTTCCTTAAAGCGAATAATACCAAGAGCTAAACGATGAATAACGGTCGATCTGCAGTGTAGTAGAAAGATTCCCTCCGTAGAAAGAATCGTTTCCCCAAGTCGTTCCCTATCATGAAGTTCGCGGCTGAGCGTTGAAGCTTCTTCCTCCTCGGTCGTAAATTGCCTAGCAATCTTATCGATCAGCTCATTAACCGTTCTAGATTCCACTAGATCTTCAATGACCAGATTATTCATGAGATCTTGAATACCTTGAATCAGATTCTTCTGCTTTTCCAGCGTATCTGGTAAATAAGCGGGTGCTTCATTTGAAGCAGGCTGAAGTTCTGGTAAAGGTTCAAGATGTTCAAGAGCAGTTCTTACGTTTTTCATATCCGCTTCTCCAAGGAGAGGTGATACTCTGACTACTTGTCTCTTGCTTGTAAGATCTACGGTGGAGATGACAAGATCGACTTGTTCATCAAGCTCACTGATCTCTGCAGCAGAGATGGCATCGACAACTTGAAGAGAAGGGAATTCTTTTCTAACTCTGGTTTGGAGAAGACTTGAGGTGCCCATTCCGCTTGCACATACGATTAAGACACGAACAGGTCGTTCTCTGTACTTAACTCCTGCATATTCTGACATCGCTCCGATGTGTAGGGCGATGTAACCGATTTCTGCTTCTGGGACAGGCTTTTCTAGATAATCTTCTAGGACTTTGGCGCACTTTTTGGCTACCTTATAAGTGGTAGCGTATTGCTCCTTAATCTGAGAGAGCAAAGGGTTACGAATATCGAGGCCAAGCCGTAATCGCTCAATAGCAGGACCAAGATGACTAATAAAACCATAGAAAAGCTTGCTGTTACTTTTTAATTCAAAACCTGTTTCCGCTTCCGCTTCTTTAAGAATTTTTCGAGCCAGGCGAACGAGCTCAAAACTGACATTCTCGTAAGCTGCCTCCGATTCGGCTTCGGTTTGAATTCTTGTCTCAGCACCCTTTAGGTGCATAGTAATATAGCCAACTTCATCTTCGGGAATCGTTAGACCGAGAACTTCCTCTAAGCGTTTTACAAGCATCTGAGCTGCATTGAAATCAGGATGCAATCGCAGTTCGCTAAGCACGCTTGGGGGAATAATAATACGTTGTCCCTTTTTGATTCTCTCGATCGCAAGAGCAAGGTGGACGGCAAGCCCAATAAAGGCGCTGTCTGTCAGCTTCATCCCGGTTCTTTCTTCGAGTTCTGTCAAATACTTCTCAATAATCACAATCGTGCTATCTTCTACAAGATTCAGAAGCCGACTTCGAATATGATATTGAATTCGTCCTAACGTTTGGCCGCTTTCATTGAGCGGGTCACGAACCAGACGAATGAGTTCATATTCATCCACACTCTCATGAAGCAGATGAATGAGTGCAGCCCGATAATCCTTTTCTGTGCCTTCTACGTAAATACCATATCCCGGTTTACGCATTAGCTTAATATGAAAGGCTTCCAGCCAGCCTTCGATGAGATCCAGATCGTGGCTGAGTGTACCTTCCGTTACTTTAAATTTTGAAGCGAAGGTGAAAAGTTTGATCGGTTCAGAACTCAGTAAAAGCTCACTAATAATAAAATAGCGGCGTTCATCTCGGGAATAACTGGCGGGTGCTTTAAAGGCTTCAATCGCGTCACGAACGGACTCAAAAGCAGAGGGTTCTCCTTCAAGCATAAGACCAGCCCCGGGTTTACGGTTTAGCGTAAGAGCATAATCGCTGAGCCATTTTTCCATAGCGGACAGCTCGCGTTTAATCGTTTTTTCACTAACATCCAATTCATCTGACAGCTCACGTACGGTTACAAAGCGGCCTGGCGTTGCAAGAAGAAACCGGGTCATTTGAACTGTTCTTTCACTGGGTTTCTTCATGAATCCACGCTCCTTGTAAAAAGTATACGAAAAACAAACTGGCCAGAATTAAGAAAACGATATCAACTTGCAGCTTGAAATTTATAAGGTTTTTTACTGGAGTCAATAAAAATTGTAATCAAAGCCCTTGACAAATTCAAAGGAAAGATACTGGGGTTTGACCCCTACAACATAGGGACATATTTAAAAAGGACAAAGGTAGTGTTCGTTAATGGAGAAAACGTTATTCAGAATTTCTGAAAAGAGTAAAGAGAGTAAAAACCATTGATTATTAAAAAAGGATTTACTTTCAATATTATATTTTGTACAATTGAATTGTTAGTAATTTTATTGAGTTGAAATTAATTAAGAAGAATTGAAACAAGAGATGAATCGAAACAAGAATACATGAGTAATCCAAAGGAGAATAAAACGATGAAAACATTATATGAAACAACCGTGATCAACACAGGTGGACGCCAAGGGTTTGTACAATCTCCAGATAATACATTCCTGCTGGAAGTTGCAGCCCCGCCTGAACTTGGAGGAAAAGAAACGACAGCGACCAACCCGGAACAATTGTTTGCTGCGGGATATAGTGCTTGCTTTAACTCTGCGCTGGAGTTTCAATTGAAGAAGAATCAAGTAAAGATTGAGAAGAGTACAGTAACCGCGACGGTGATGTTAAAAACGGATCCTGAGGATAACGGAGTTAAACTAGAAGTCGAACTGAACGTTCGTATCGATGGACTGGATGAGGAAACAGCACAGAAGTATGTGAAACTAGCTCATGATTACTGCCCTTATTCTAAAGCCATTAAAGGAAATGTAAATGTTACAGTAGGTCTGGAATAAGCCGACTATTTAAATAGAAGAAACTGGTTAGAAGTAATACGTGATATCAATAAAAAGACTGCAGGCAAACTAGTTTAAGCTAGTGTGTCTACAGTCTGATTTGGATACCAAAGCGGTATCCATTTTTTTAATTGAAATTAGAATCGTGATCCTTACGTATTCCATTTTTCCTGTTCTTTTTTCTTTTCCATGTCCTGACGCCATTTCTCGTCTCGATCGAGAGCTTCTTTCACATAATCCCGGGGTGGAATTTTAGAATTAATGTTAAGCAACAAGAAAATAATAATGATTAAGAGTAAAAGTATCAAAAATACCATGTTTGCGCCTCCTTCATATATGTTCTATCCATTGAGAGAACAATAATTCTGTGTTATAGTAGCGTTTTATTTTCAAGATAACTACGTGGTAATTTTTAATAGTTAACCTTGATTATACCATTTTTATGTTGTTTACGAAGGGATATGTTTTAAAATGGGGAGAAAAGAAATGAATAAAGGAATGATTTTTGCCTTCTTTTGTGCGATTCTCTTATTGTTTCAACTTGAAACCGCAGAAGCACAAGAAGTGACGAATACCAAGGTACAAATGGCAACTCTTAGTACGTTATCTGCTAAGATGGAGCGGGTAAACAACCCAGATGAGGGTAAGGGATTGTCATTATCAAACGAATTAAGGGAACAGATAATAGATAAGTACGGTCTTGAACCGCCAGAGCCAGTAAAGCCGAAATTTACAAGTGACTGGGGCATAATCTATGGTGATATTATGATGAGTTCTGGTAAACCTGCTCTTCAGCTGGGACCGAATGCCTCAAGAGATCTGGCTAAGCTATTTACGTACATAATAACGATCGCTAATTTATAACTAGGATTACAATGTAAAATCCCTCTGTCATTCCATCAAGGTTATTACTTTGTTAGATGATCAGGGGGATTTTTTCTATTTCGCTAAAGATTCTTTATTTTCTAACTTAGGGTACCGATTACACTATAAAAAGCTGGCCATCATGCCGCCAAGCACAGACAGTACAATAGAACTAACAATTTTGTAGATTAGATAGAACAAGATAAGGTTAGCAATGATCAGCGCATAGGTGACATCTACTGTCTGGTGGTTCGTCTGCAAAACTGGATATGTAAAAATACTTATATTTACGGCTACAAAAGCAATGAGAAACGCAATCCCCATTAAAACCAGGGATAGGTTTGTAAGATGCACCATAAACAGGAGATTCGCTAGCAGAATTGATGCTACAGAAGGAATAAGCAGGGTTCCATATCCCGCTGCGACCTGCTTAAAGTCCGCTTTTGTTCGGTATAGCTTTGTCATACCGTAAACAATGGCTAAACCAACAAGCAGTGTAATTCCTGTAAACAGTAAGGGCTTCATAAACCCGCTCATAAAGCTGGTGCCATATCCAAAGCTGACTCTGTTCAGCACAAGCATGGAGAAGAGGGCAGTAAGAATCGAAATCAAGCTCATTGTAATATAGCTGTGTAGTGCATGTGCCGGTTGTACATTTCGCATCGTCTGGTAAGGTCTTAGCAGTGCTTTTACAAAAAAGGAAAGATACTGTCTGCTTACTTCTGCAGCTTGCTGAACCCGTTCGTTTTGCCCAAGTGATTGCAGGGGATTGGCTTTGGCTCTTCCTTCAGCTGCAACTTGACCTCCTTTTATTACGGAATCTCCGTATCCATCCTGAGTGGAAAACCTTGCTTCTTCATTGCTGTCTACGTGTGACGGATTCGTAATCCTTCTTCTACTGGCGGCACCGCATTCTGCGCAGTAGGCACCTTGTCCGTTTTCATAACCACAATTCTCACATCTCATTCAATAACCTCCTATAAAATGATTACGCCCGAGTATCCTTCTAACAGTCTACCGAACTAGAGCGATCGACTACCTCGGACAGAGGTTATATCGGATAGAAAGGTAAAATATATAATATTTTACTAATTTTAATTAATTTTTTTTAATATCCTTGGTTGTTATAATCAGGAGTATATATAGATCAAAATGGTTATGAAATTGATTCAAATTTATATAAATAGATGTATAGGATTCAGACATAAAATCGCAAGTTTTTGCAAATAGACAGCGTATTAGAACATGCCATTAAGACCATCATCCGAGTATACTTATAGAATAAATCCCAAATATACCTGCTCTATGTCGAACAGATTGCTGTATAAGATTATTCTTGTTCAACATCGATGCAAAAAATCAGCGGAGGTACTCCTTATGCCCGATATGCTCGTGAAACTATATGACTTGCCTGAAGTAGAACCACTAAGAAGTTATGAACAGCGTACAGGGGTTACGATCCGCCGTGCGATCGCACCAGAGAAGCATGTTGTTGCTGACTGGGTGGGAAAGCATTTTGGAAAGGGATGGGTAAGTGAAGCGGAAGTTGCTTTTGCCAGGTCGCCTATTACCTGTCTTGTCGCGGTAGAGAACAGTAAGATGCTTGGATTTGCTTGTTATGACGCTACGGTTAAAGGTTTTTTTGGTCCTACCGGAGTGGATGAGAAAGAGCGTGGACGCGGAATTGGAAAAATGCTGCTGCTCTATTCACTGGATTATATGAAGCAGGAAGGTTACGGATATGCGATTATTGGAGGAGCAGGGCCGACCCAATTTTATGCAAAAACAACAGGTGCTACCGTTATCGAGGGTTCTGTTCCGGGAATGTATAAAGGGATGCTTTCGTAAGAGTGAATTGAAATGCACCCATTTATTGTATGGTTAAAGTATAGTTAAGAATATCATGACCCCTTATTATTGCTGAGATGATATGATCTTAGCGAAGATAAGGGTTTTTCGTATTGACATCCATTTTTTCCATATATTATAATTATACCGAACAGTCGGTTTAGGGAAAGGAGACGGTTCTCATCGAGGTCAAGCGCAGAAAAGATGCAACTCAAATTAAAAAAGATATCGCTCATCAGATCAAGGATCTATTTTCACAAAAGGGATACAATGCTGCTTCAATGGAAGAGGTTTGTCGAGTTACAGGCCGAAGTAAGGGCAGCATCTATTATCATTTTAAGAGCAAAGAAGAGATGTTTATGTATCTCATCAAGCTGAATAATGAGGAGTGGATGGAAGCCTGGATGGCGAAGGAAGCGGCATATGTGACGACCCGGGAAAAGTTGTTTGCTCTCGCAGATCACTATGTGGATGATATGAACAATCCTCTGACTCATGCGGTTAATGAATTCATGTCCAGCCAAGTTGTCACAGAGGATATGCTAAATGATATGTTGGAGGTGACACGGCTTCCTTATAAGGCATATGAACAGTTGATTATACGAGGTATGGAGCGCGGGGAACTGAAGAAAGACAGTTCGAGTGACATCATGTATGTCCTTAATGGACTAATAAACGGAATGAGTACGCTTTATTTCGAGAAAGACTTAGAAGAGATACGGCGTCTATACAAAAAAGGAATAGAAATATTATTGACCGGAATAGAAGCACCTACCGAATAGGTGACAAAAGAGAACTGATGGGAAAGATCAGTTTTTCTTTTTTATATTAGTGGACCGAACAGTCGGTCTAAAAACGTGGGCAAAGGAGAGAGAAAATGAATCAACTGCTGCGCAACAAGTCATTTTTAATCGTAACGGGTTCTGATTTATTGCAAAATCTCGCAATTTGGATACGGAATATGGCGATCTTGTATTTTATTGTGGAACGGACAGGGGGAGACCCCTTCGCTGTTTCGCTCATTACGGTTTTAGAATATGTCCCCATTTTCGTTTTTTCCTTCATTGGCGGGGGATTTGCAGATCGCTGGAATCCTAAAAAAACGATGATATGGGGTGATGTCTTAAGCACATTTTCCATCGTTCTGATTCTCGCCTTGTTCTGGGCCGGGTACTGGCAGGTGCTGTATGCAGCAACTTTTGTATCTGCCATCGTGAGCCAGTTCTCCCAGCCATCCTCCGCTAAAATCTTTAAACGGAATGTTCCTGAAGAGCACGTTCAGACCGCGATTGCACTTACACAAAGCCTTCATTCACTGTTTATTATTGTGGGTCCTCTGCTTGGGACATTCATCTATACCACTCTTGGACTGCAAGCCTCCCTATATACCTTACTCTTCTTATTTATCTCGTCCGCTGTATTGCTTACTTTTTTGCCGTCAACTACTGTGGAAAGAGAAAAACAGAACTCTTTATACGAAGATCTGCTGGAAGGGTGGCGCTTCATACTAAGAACGCCTTCTCTAAAATGGCTTGCCGTAGTTTTCGCCATTGTAGGTCTCGCAGAAGGATTGGTCAGACCCTTACAGATCTTTATCGTTACGGATAGATTAGAACTTGATGCGACTTATGTTTCCTATCTTTCGGGAATATCAGGTCTCGGACTGCTTATAGGAAGCGGAATGGCCGCCTTTATAGGTCAAAAAATAAATCAAACGTTCCTTCTTGTTGCAGGAATATGTGTGATGGCACTTACAACCATAGGTGAAGCTTTATCTACTGCGTTTGCTTTGACTCTTACGATCAGCTTTTTTGGTGCTATCAGTTTAGCTTTTATCAATGTCGTCATCTCGACGTTTATGGTTGCACAGGTTGAAGAAAACATGATTGGCCGAGTAGGTGGAACCATTATGCCGTTATTTATGGGAGCCATTCTGATTGGATCTTCGGTTACAGGTCTTCTCATGAATGCAACATCTTTACTTACGGTATACCTGATTTCAGCAGCTATCATTTGCGTAAGTGTGCTCCCAGGTTTGTTGATTCGATTTAAGAATCCAGCAATTAGAGACGAGCAATTAGAGTCGCCATAAAGCTCGGTCTGCTGGAGGTATGGTATCAGTGGGACCGATTAAAATCAAACTATTTTCCTGGGCAAAAAAGTAAGCCAAGAAATCTAATTATTAGCACCAGGTACTAAATAATGATATAATGGTCCTAATACCTACTTGACCCTAAGGAGACGATGAGTGTGAATTACGAGCAATGGATTGCACCGGAACAATATAATATGACATCAGAAATGGAACATCATCCGGCTGAAAACGTTGCACTCAAGTGCTTGGATGAGCATGAACATGAAGAGGAAGTAACTTATGGGAATTTGCTAAAAAAAGCAAACCAAATTGCAGGCGGCCTTGCAGATCTTGGTCTAACAAAAGGTGACAAGGTACTTGTTATGGTACCTAGAAATGTAATTGCATACGCAATATATATCGCTTGTTTGAAACTTGGCCTTGTTATTATTCCTTCTTCTGAGATGCTGAGAGCCAAAGACCTTTCTTACCGGCTTGTACATTCGAAAGCTCGCGCTGTCATTGTATGGTCCAGTGTGACGGATGAAGTTGATAAGATGGAAGAAACGATCCCTTCTTTGGCATACCGAATTGCTGTATCTGCTGAACCAGGAGAAGAAAAAGCGGGATACCGTATGCTGAATCAACTGATGGAAGGCCAGCCAGAGGTACGCGAAGCGGTGGATACACACCGGGATGATATCGCAATTCTGACGTACACCTCAGGTACAACGGGCAATCCTAAGGGAGTTGTTCATACTCACGGCTGGGGTTACGCTCATCTTCGCATTACTTCGTCTTGGCTTGATATCAAATCCCAAGATATGGTGTGGGCTACGGCAGCCCCTGGATGGCAAAAATGGATTTGGAGTCCGTTCCTTTCTGTACTCGGAAATGGAGCAACGGGATTTGTATACAGTGGTTCGTTTGAACCGAAACGTTATTTACGGTTCTTGCAAGATTACAAAATAAATGTGCTTTGCTGTACACCTACCGAATATCGGCTGATGGCAAAACTTGATGGACTCGGTCAGTATGATTTATCCAACTTGCGCAGTGCAGTGTCAGCCGGTGAGCCGCTGAACCTCGAAGTGATCAGCAGCTTCCAGCGCCATTTTGATATTACGATTCGGGATGGCTATGGACAGACGGAAAGTACGCTCTTGATCGGTAACCTGAAAGATATGCCTTTCCGTAAAGGTTCGATGGGCATGTCCATGTCTCCAGGACTTGTTCAGGTAGTCGATGATGAAGGACAGCTGGTTCCTCCTGGAGAAGTAGGGAACATTGCCGTTCATAGAGAAATGCCAGCCCTCTTCAGTGCCTATTATTTAGATGAGAATCGGAAGCAACAGAGTATAAAAGGGGAGTATTTCCTGACAGGAGACCGCGCAAGCATCGATGAAGAAGGGTACTTCTGGTTTGAAGGCCGCGGGGATGATATTATTATCAGTTCGGGGTATACGATTGGACCGTTTGAAGTGGAAGAAGCACTCATGAAGCATCCTGCGGTGAAAGAATGTGCTGTCGTAGCAAGTCCAGACGAGACAAGAGGGCATATCGTAAAGGCGTTCATCGTGCTGCAAGAGGGCGTAGAAGGTTCCAATTCTCTCATCAAAGAAATTCAGCATTACGTAAAAGAGATAACAGCACCTTATAAATATCCGCGTAAGATTGAATTTATTAGTGACTTACCCAAAACAAGTTCAGGTAAGATTCGCCGAATTGAGCTTCGCAATCTAGAGAAACAAAGAGCAAATCAAGCATGATATATAAAAAAAGAGGGATCTCGATTCCGAATTATAATGGAACGGAATGACCTCTATCATAGCTCAAAGGCTGCCTAGAAAATCCCGGCAGTTTAGACCGTAGGCAAACTAGCTTAATCTAGTTTTGCCTACGGTTTTTTTATTTTGGTAAGACCGAAAAGACCGAAATGAATTGAACGTATCAGAATTTCCTGATTTTATATAGTTTAATTTTCCTGGAGTGAAGAATGAGGTGGATGTATGCGCTATAATATGGATAGGAGTGCATTATTTGGGGTAAAACCGGAGTAGAGACATACAGAGATCAATAATATATGCTTCAAACGTCGGAGGAATGAATATGGCCCTAGTGTTTACTTATTTACGGAAATACCGGGTAGCCGCAATCGCTGCACTCTTTATGCTGCTGCTCGAGCTTATGGTAGAACTGATTCAACCTTATCTCATTCAGAAGATTATTGATGATGGAATTCAGCAGGAGAACCTAACCGTTGTATGGACATGGGGCGGATTCTTACTAGGTAGTGCGGTAATCGCCTTTGTAGCAGGGATTTCGAGTTCTTTTTATGCAGCGCATGCCAGTCAGGGGTTTGGGTCAGATCTTAGGGAAGCTTTGTATGAAAAAGTACAGGCGTTTTCTTACGCGGTTTTTAACCGTTTTGCTACGTCTTCACTTATTATTCGGCTCACTGGAGACATTACACAAATTCAGGACACGGTATTTATGAGCTTGCGTTTCGCAACAAGGTTACCGCTAGTTGTCATCGGCAGTGTCATTATGGCACTGATCGTCAATGTGAGATTGGGATTGTTTTTAGCTGTCACAGTGCCCATCCTGCTCATTTTTATTTTCTTCATTATGAAAAAGGTATCTGTTCTCTTTAGGAATGTACAGAATCGGCTGGATGAAGTGAACGGAGTAGCGCAGGAAAACCTCATTGGTATACGGCTTATTCGTGTGTTCGTGCGTATGGGTCATGAGGTAGAACGATTTGGCCGTTCGATACATAAGTTAATGACGTCAACGATGTCAGCTCAGCGTCTCGCAGAGACAACCATGCCTTTTATTATGCTTCTCATGAACGCAAGTGTTCTGTTTATCTTATGGTTTGGACGCAAAGAGATTGTAGCAACGGGCAGTGCTTCCCTCGGGGAAGTTGTCGCCGTGATCAACTATGCCGTTCGTACAATGGGGGCATTATCGATGCTGTCATGGATCGTAGCAACCTTCTCCCGGGCAAATGCTTCCGTAAACCGGATTCAGGAAGTACTGCTGATGGATTCGGATGTATACGATACTAAGGAGAGTTCAATTTCTCCTAGTAAGGCAACATTACAAGGAACCATTGAGTATAGAGGCGTTCATTTTCATTATCCAGAAGGGGAGATGAATGTCCTAAGTGATATTACATTTCAGGCGAAGCCTGGTGAACGGATTGCTATTATGGGTGCAACGGGATCGGGGAAAACTTCGCTGGTTCAGCTGCTTCTCAGGTTATATGAGCCAAATGAGGGGACAATTGCGATTCAGGGTCAGAATATTCAAGAGATACCGGTGGAACAACTTCGAGACGCAATTGGTTACGTACCGCAAGAAGCGGTCCTATTTACCGGTTCAGTGCGTGACAATATCGCTTGGGGCAATCAAAGTGCAAGTCTTGAGGAAATGGAAGAGGCCGCTCGCAAAGCGCAAATTCATGATACGATCCTCTCCTTGCTAAATGGCTACGATACCATGCTTGGACAGCGGGGTGTCAACCTGTCAGGTGGACAAAAACAGCGTCTATCTATTGCTAGAGCACTCGTTCGTCATCCGCAGATTTTGATTCTCGATGACAGTACAAGTGCGCTTGATGTGAAGACGGAAGCTGCCCTTTTATATGAGCTTAATGAATTATCCTGTACGACGTTTATTATTACGCAAAAAATATCATCTACTTTATCTGCAGATCTCATTTTACTGCTCGATGAAGGAAGACTGATCGCGAGTGGTACACATGAGCAGCTGCTTATAGAATCATCTCTATATCGCCGGATCTATGAATCCCAATACGGACAGGAGGCGCAGCATGCTTAAACAACTAGCCGAACCATTTCGTCAGGAACGTTCCGAGGCATTGAAGGATACAAATCAGCTTGGACAGGGAACCCGAAAAAAAGCAGTCAAAGCGAAAAATTGGTCTTGGACGCTGCGCCGAATATGGGATTATCTCGCAAAAAGAAGGCTCAAGCTGATTTTGGTACTCATTATGGTCGTTCTTACTTCTGCCTTAGCATTACTTGGACCGTACCTCATTGGTACTGCGGTAGATACGTATCTCGAAGGAGAGGGAGATAGTACATGGGTGTATTTTTTAGTGGCGCTCGGCGGTGTCTATCTTCTTCATCCACTCTTTGCTTTCTTGCAGAACATTTGGATGATTGAAGTTGCTCAGGAAACGGTATACCGGATGCGTCACGATTTATTTGAACATCTTCATAGACTGCCTATTCCTTTCTTCGGTAAACGTCAGCAAGGCGAGATTATGAGCAGACTTACGAACGATATTGAAAATGTCAGTGCAACCTTGAATGGTTCCATTATTCAGATTACATCCAGCATTTTGACACTCGCAGGGGTCGTTATTGTCATGCTGACACTGAGTCCGCTGCTCACGTTGCTTACTTTTACCGTCGTTCCTTTGATGGCCCTTGGTATGCGCTGGATTACGAAACGGACTGGACCTTTGTTTAAGGAGCGCCAGCGTAACTTAGGAGAACTGAACGGATATATTGAGGAAACCTTGTCAGGACAGCGAATTATTAAAGCTTTTTCTCAGGAGGAACGAGTTCTTACTGCATTTAAAGAGCGAAATGATCGAATTCGTCTATCTGGTTTTTGGGCACAGACGATATCGGGATTCATCCCCAAGCTGATGAATGGGCTGAACAATCTTAGTTTTGCCATTATTGCAGGGATTGGCGGGATTATGGCGATCTCGGGTTCAATTAGTGTTGGCGTCATTATTATTTTCGCTGAGTATGCGCGGCAGTTTACAAGACCGCTGAATGATCTGGCAAACCAGTGGAATACGATCTTATCAGCGATTGCAGGGGCGGAGCGAGTCTTTGAAATTATGGACGAAGATCCTGAGGTAATAGATGAAGCTGGAGCTAAGAAACTCGACCATGTAGAAGGTGCAGTGAAGTTTGAACATGTCTCCTTTGGCTATGAAGAAAAGGGAGCTAGTCTTCAGGATATTTCTTTTGAAGCTAAACCAGGGGAAATGATTGCGCTTGTTGGGCCTACGGGGGCAGGTAAAACCACGCTGATTCAGTTGATTTCGAGGTTTTATAGTCCAGATCAAGGAACGATCACCGTAGATGGTCAGGATGTAACGACCATACAGCGGAAGAGTCTGCGCTCTCATATGGCATTTGTACTGCAAGATTCATTCCTTTTTGAGGGGACCATTCGTGAAAATATCCGCTACGGTCGCCTAAATGCTAGCGATGAAGAAGTAGAGCAAGCGGCAAAAATGGCTAATGCTCATTCTTTTATCACTAGACTGAAGAAGGGTTATGACCAAGTACTTCATGCGGATGGGAGCGGGATCAGTCAGGGTCAAAAGCAGCTGCTCGCTATTGCCCGGGCAATGCTCGCGAATCCTGCTATGCTTGTTCTAGATGAAGCGACCAGCAGTATTGATACGGTAACGGAGATTAAGATTCAAGAAGGATTGCAGCGCCTGATGCAGGGCCGAACGAGCTTTGTTATTGCTCACCGGCTGAATACAATTCGCCAAGCTGACAAGATCCTTGTGATGCAACATGGGAAACTGATTGAGCAAGGGTCGCATGAGGAGTTGCTGGGGGCGAACGGATTTTATAGTGAGTTGTATCATGGGCAGCTGAAAAAGAACGTGGTGTAAAGAAGTAGAGATTACTGTTGCTTATGAAGGTGGAAGGGGAACGGTGTTCACGAGCTCTGTGCTCCACTTGTTTTGTCTGGACGGAGTGTTGCTTCGAAGTAGGAGGTCCAGCCAAAGCCAAAAGTCACTCAGACCTCGAGACCACCTTATTTCCTGAGTTACGCCCTTTGGAATCAGCAAAGTAGAGAAGGAAATACAGCTCCCCCTGATACGGGGGTGGGCAGGGGACAACGTTGCTTCTTTAAGGCGAGCAACGTGTCCAATGAAGGATGATTACTGGTGCGCGGAAGGAAGTACGGTGTTCATGAGATCTGTCTCTGCGGAAGTGGAGGAGGAACGGCGGTGTTCATGAGCTCCGTGATTAGCGTAAGTAGAAGGGGAAACGGTGTTCACGAGCTCTGTGCTCCACTTGTTTCGTCTGGACGAAGTATTGCTTCGAAGTAGGAGGTCCAGCCAAAGCCAAAAGTCGCTCAGACCTCGAGATCACCTAATTCCCTGGAGCCACGCTTTTGGAATCAGCAAAGTAGAGTAATGAAAAACAGCTTCCCCTGATACGGGGAGTGGGCAAGGGGACAATGTTGCTTCTCTTATAGAAGCAACGTGTCTAATTAAAGGTAATTACTGGTGCAAGGATCATGAATAAGTCCGTGTTGAGCGAAGGTGGAAAGGTAAACTTTGTTAAGGAGTTCTGGTGTTCAGCGAAGGAGATAGGAGAGAAGTGTACTTCTATTCAACGAATAGATAAGTTAGAGCGAGGGGGTCATCGTAATAAAAGCCTGTACTACTATTAGCCTAGTACTCTTTTTATTTCTTGCATTAGTAGCCTGTGGGAGTGAACGAAGCCCCGAGTTACCTACACCCGATCAGGTAATACGAGATGCTGAGATATCAGCCTCCAATATTTTATTAGGGGATACAACGGAGAAAGATGAAAAAACCGCTTTAACCCCTCTAGTTTTTGATGATTGGGAAGTGAAGTTTACAGAGGGAAAAGAAGAACTGAAGGCCGAGATCACAGCCATTGTAGGCGATGAACTGTGGGTTTCAGATATGAAAAAAACAATTACACTTCATTACGGGTTGAATGAATCCACACAGTGGGAAGTTCAAGGAGTAGATGTAAATGATCCCGTCATTCGTGTAATACCACGTAGTCAACAAGCAGCAGGATCTTTCTGAGTTTTTCCAGGCGGTTTAGTATTACATTAAACGTGTTGAATAAAACAATGAGGCAGCCGATACAATCATCGACTGCTTTTTCATTTTTCAAAATAGAAGGAGGTTCACTATAGGGAGTTTACTATATTCGTAGTTGAAGATGATAATGCGTTATTTGAAGTGCTCAAAACAGGGCTGGAATCTTGGGGGTTTCATGTGACGAGACCGAGGATTTTGAAGAGGTCAAGCATTCGTTTCTTGATCAGCAACCTCATCTTGTTATCATGGACATCACGCTCCCTAAATTCGATAGCTTTCATTGGTGCAGAGAAATTTGCTCCTATGAACTTTAATAACGCGATCGATGACAAAATAATTCCGCGTGTTGTACGGCACCTCGATGAGCGCAAGATTACTTATATATAGAAGAAATAGATTGTGATGATGGACTTGTATACTGCATTATCAGCATCTCAAAAATGGAGTTAATTTTTTCGAAAAAAGTACTTGCATAATTAATATCAGCATGGTATATTCTAATTCCGGCCAAGAAGTTAGCCAGTAAGCAACACACTGAATAACAAGCCTCATAAATGAAGTTAAAAAACTTCGAAAAAAAGCTTGCATTTCTGAACCGGACATGATATTATATAAAAGTTGCTGACGACGAAAGTTGTTAGCGAGATTGATCTTTGAAAACTGAACAACGAGGAGTTTTACGTAAGTGAAACTCGTGAGTGAATCAATACAAATTCAATTTGTTGGTCATAACAAATTGAATAGAGAACTTTTAAGTTCTCGTCAGCATTTTCTAAATGAGCTTATCGCTCTTTTCAATAACTTTATTGGAGAGTTTGATCCTGGCTCAGGACGAACGCTGGCGGCGTGCCTAATACATGCAAGTC
>NZ_JARBDA010000015.1:0-63691 GCF_036577645.1 Paenibacillus sp. GYB006
AAATCCTGTTTGGTGGCGATAGCGGAGGGGTTCCACACGTACCCATCCCGAACACGACCGTTAAGCCCTCCAGCGCCGATGGTACTTGGACCGCAGGGTCCTGGGAGAGTAGGACGTCGCCAAGCAAAGAACCACTGTCGATCAATCGATGGTGGTTTTTATTTTTTAAAAAGACTGTATTGAAAGAAGGTAGTAACATTTTTGTTACGGATTTACCCTTTTAAAAAGTTATAATAACTACGGGTTATAAAATAAAAGGGGTGGTATCATTTCTGCAACAAAGGGAGAATATCGGCTGCGATACAAAAAACTATGTCTTTATTGTCTACTGTGCCTGAGTTTGTTGATGACAATGGGATGCAGCCAGAAAACTTCTTGGGAGTCATATGAAGAAGCAGCTAATGTTAAAGGTTTTCCTGTCCCAGAAGAAGCTAATCGAATGGATCGTGCAACAACTAATCCGGAAATGGATTACATACAATATTCGTTGCCAGGCGTGAGTAAGAACGATCAATTACCGGATAAATATATAAATGAAATTATAGAGTGGGGTTGGACTGAGGACGTAACTAGTGAACAATCTGACACTTCTGATCCAGCACCGCGTATTTTTGTAAAAGACACAACCAGAGTACATTTATCTTTGCATAATGGTTATTTAACAGTTCTTGTGCCTACACAAGATGCATCACTAACTAAACCCAAAATTGTAGATACAAATAATTAAGACCTTTCGTTTAGGAAAGGTCTTTTTTTATTCATTAAACTCATTATGTAACTACCAGGTAGTGAATGTATTTTTACTAGGGGTATGTTAAGTTACCGCGAAGCCCCTACTGTATGTAGTATGAGATATCTTGATTGGTTATTTTTATAAGACCGTCTTTTCTTTCACGGATTAACCAGGTTATGCAGTAGAACCTAGGGAGTAGCAACCAGAAGTGCCAGAATAATAAGTTAATGGAGAAAGCAATTGGGGCAGCTATGATAAAGATGAAGATGAGGATCAGGCTGATCCAAGTGATATGCAGATGTATTTTTGAAAAAAAACGATAATTGACATATTGTTCTGGGATCATTCCCATCCAGGGCAGCTGCCATGTGAACCTCCACTTCTGTAAGTATCTTTTACTGAGGAGAAGGACAGAGCGGGATATAACGAAATGAGTCCAAATGATTGTAATGAATGATAATACATAGCAAAGTACTCCGAACCATGTGAAGAAGAGAAGACTAATGAACAGCATAATGATGGCCAAGCTTACATAACTCCAGATGACTGGGCGCGCTATGTAGCTTTTACGTAGAAGACGATAATGATAGTATGTAGCTTCTTCTCCGATGACTTCGGGCATTCTAATAAATCCTCCCTTACCTATGAACTGATTGACTACACTTATATTCTAAGGAACTTTTGAAACCTCTTTCATATATTGTATATCGGATAATGATATGGATAAATTTAAATGTTGTAAAGAAATAGGTACAGACACCCATTCTATATAGGATGAATAGCATAACCTATGATAAAGAAATGGTGTTTGACTATGAAAAGGTTTAAAATAGTAGAAACTGTACCATACTAATAGGAAAAGAAATAAAGGTGGGATAGTTATGGATGCACAGCAAATTCAGCCTAAACACAAATGTATTGTTTGTGAGCAGTCTAAAGAAGAAGGTATTTTTATTGTTTCTGAATTTATTTGTACAGATTGTGAGACCGAAATCGTGCACACGGACGCTCAAGATGCAAAATATCCTTTTTTTATTCATCAACTAAAGCAAATTTGGTTACAACAAAATAATGCATAATATATAATGCTCTTCTCCTTGAACTTTTAGTAAAGGCCTGAGAAGGCCTTTTTTTATATTTCTGGTTACGTATTATGTATTTCTATTTCATTTATTAACTTTTTATCTACGGTCGATGCTATTTTAATTTGAATACAATACAATATAGTTGTATCTATGAAAAGATCGGAAGGATTAAAGAAATGGACAATCACCAATTAAATAAAGATAAAGCTCCCTTATACGAGGCTTTGATTCAATATAGAAATTCAAAAAAACATACATACCATGTACCTGGTCATAAAAATGGGCAGGTTTATTCAAATCTTGCACAGGGCACATTGCTTCAAGAAGTAATGAAAATTGACGCTACAGAGATTACAGGCCTCGATGATCTGCATCATCCGGAATCCGTCATCAAGGAGGCACAGCAGCTAGCAGCCGATTGTTTTGGTGCAGAGGAAAGCTTCTTTCTTGTAGGAGGAAGCACCTCAGGTAATATTGCGCTGCTTCTTACGGTATGCACTGAACCAGGAGATCTTATACTTGTGCAGCGTAATGTTCATAAATCAGTAATTCATGGTCTCATGCTCGCTGGTGCACATGCAGTGTTTCTAGCTCCAGAGGTAGATCCATCAAGTGGCCTTGCTACAGCCCCAGCAAAATCAACGATTGAGGAAGCACTGCAGGCTTATCCGAATGCAAAAGGTGTATTTATTACCATGCCTAATTATTATGGGATGGGATTTGATTTATCTGATATTGCAGCAACTTGCCATAAGGCCGGTGTACCGCTTCTCGTGGACGAAGCACATGGAGCACATTATGGACAGCATCCTGCGTTGCCTGGGTCTGCCTTAACCGCAGGAGCCGATGGAGTGGTACAATCCACTCATAAGATGCTGTCAGCCATGACAATGGGTGCTATGCTTCATGTACAGGGTAACCTGCTGGATCGTGAGCTTCTGAAGCAGCGTTTGTCTATGATACAGAGTTCGAGTCCATCCTACCCCATTATGGCCTCTCTTGATCTTGCGCGCTTACATCTGCATAAGCATGGTGAGAAGGCCTTCTCTACTGGTCTCGCAGCTGTACACATGGTAAGAAGGGGAATCGAAGACTTGCCCCGTTTTGGTTTATTGGATCCTCTGAGAGAAGCGGAAGCATATACGGTTCAGGATCCTTTTAAACTCGTCATATATGATAAAGAGAAGCTGTTAAAAGGATATGAATTGCAGGATAAGCTGGAAGAGCAGGACTGCGTGCCTGAAATGAGTGACGAGACTTACGTTGTACTCCTCTTTAGTCTAGGTTCCACGGAGGAGGATGCTAGACACCTTTTGAAGGCCTTAGTGCATATATCATTAGAAGAGGGCCCTGAAGAAACAAAACAACATCATAAATCAGAGAGTACAGCTACACATCATGTTTCCACGTGGAACATTTTGCATTCTTCTGTCTATTCCTGTCCTGTTCCTTTTCATTTAGGTAAAATAAAGAAAGAACAGAAAGAGAAAATTAGTATTACAAAAGCATCTAACCGAATTAGTGCTGAGATGGTTATTCCCTATCCTCCAGGTATTCCTATATTGTATCCTGGAGAAGAAATTAGTGAGAACATGAGAAATCATCTGATAAAGCTACGGGATTCGGGAGCAAAAATTCAAGGCACTGCAGATTCGAGCTTAGAAACCATCTGGGTTATGGTAGAAGAGTAATTACTAACTGTATATAAGACCAAATCATCATTAGTAGAAATGATCGTATGGACTTAACCAAATCGTATTGTTATTATGAATGGTTCTCAACCATCTATGAACTAATAAATTACGTACTTATTGCTAAAAATTAAAGCCTAGGGGAGAGAAACATTGTCTAAAGGAATATTTATAACGCTTGAGGGTGGCGAAGGATCAGGTAAAACTACAATGATTGGACGTCTATCTAATTATTTAGAAGAAAGAAACATTGCTTATCTAGTAACTCGGGAGCCCGGAGGTATTGAAATAGCCGAAAAGATCAGGTCTATTATTTTAGATCCTGAACATACAGCTATGGATGCGAGAACAGAAGCCCTTCTATATGCAGCGGCACGCAGACAACATCTTGTCGAAAAAGTCATTCCAGCACTTGAAGAAGGGCTTATTGTATTATGTGATCGGTTTGTTGATAGTAGTCTGGTATATCAAGGGTACGCAAGAGGGATTGGTGAAGAGGAAATTCGTTCCATTAATCTTTTTGCGACGGAAGGTATTACTCCGAATGTTACGATTTACTTTGATGTTGATCCAGAGATTGGATTTGCACGAATAGCAGCCAATCAAGAAAGAGAAGTTAATCGTTTAGATTTGGAAAACCGTTTATTTCACGATAAGGTGAGAGCAGGTTACCTCAAATTAGTAGAGAATGAGCCGGAGAGAATAAAGATGATAGATGCTTCGTTGTCACCTGATGAAGTATTTTGTAGTTTAATTGCAAACCTTGATTGCGTATTAAAGGATATTTAGGGGTATATGTCTAATAAAGACTTAAACAGAGCAAGTTTGGACTCTGACAGTAAGGGAAACTGTTCAAGCAATGGAGAATAGGTTAGATATGAACAGACGAATTACATTTTGGGTATTATTTATTTCTACTTAGGAGGCGTTTTTCGATGAAACTTATCGTAGCCATTATTCAAGATAAAGATAGTAACCGTCTTTCCAGCGGTCTAGTGAAAGCTAACTTTCGCGCAACGAAGCTTGCCAGTACAGGTGGTTTTCTAAAAGCGGGAAATACAACGTTTATGATCGGGGTAGACGATGGTCAGGTAGAAGCCGTGATGAATGTAATTCGCAGCAGCTGTAAAGTAAGAGAACAACTTGTAACCCCTGTGACACCTATGAGTGGAACAACTGATTCATACTTACCGCTTCCAGTGGAAGTACAAGTGGGCGGAGCAACCGTATTCGTATTACCAGTCGATCGTTTCGAACATTTCTAATAGAAAGAATAAACACCCTAAGTTTGTTTTAGAAGAAAGCAGGGATACGTGTGAAAATCAACCCAGGATTTCGGCCGCTGCAGAATGGAATAAGCCCCTCTGATTCAGGTGCCAGACCTGTACAGAATAAGGAATTTACCGGCATGATGCAGCAACAGGCAGAGAGAGCATCGAATGAGGAGCTAACTCGCCGATTGAACGAAATTCAACTTCAGGGGGACCGGCTTGCACGTTCCATGACGATTCGTGAGTTAAAGGCGTATAAGCAACTCGTTAAGCGATTTCTAGAGGATACGGTAAGACAAGGCGTCAGCATGAAAGAATCTAGAGGTTGGGATCGAAGAGGACGCGGGAAACGTTATCTGCTTCTAGATGAGGTAGATGAGGTTTTGCTCAAAATGGCTGAAGAGATGCTTCAAACAGAACAAGGGAAGATGGAACTCCTTCAAAAAATTGGCGAGATTCGCGGAATGCTTATAAATCTCAGCTTTTGATAAATGTAGTGAAAGACAAGTGCACTCTAACTTGTCTTTTTTTATATATAGCGCTCCTTGTAAACTGGTAATTAATTTTATTATCATCCTAAAATTTATATTACCAGTGAACATGATATAATAGATAAAGATGATGATTTGTAATTCTTTTTTATGAAGAATTGAATTATATAGGATTGTCATACAAACATAATTCATGCGGCAATACAGCATGGGGAGGATCATCTCATGTCTTTTCGTGATATTATGGGCCAGGAAACAGCAAAACAAATGCTGCAAAGCGGACTTCGGCAACAATCAACCAGTCATGCCTACTTATTTAGTGGTCCTTCGGGCAGCGGGCAGCGACAAATGGCTACTGCATTAGCCCAAGCGATCTATTGTACTCGTCAGGAGGATGATGCGTGTGGAGAATGTCTGGAATGTCGTAAGGTGGAACACGGGAACCATCCGGATCTACATTATATAGAGCCTGAAGGGGCCAGCCTTAAGATTGATCAGATTCGTGAGCTGCAGAAAATTTTCAATTACCGGTCCGAGAACAACAATCGTAAAATTTACATTATAGATCAGGCAGATAAGATGACGACACAGGCTGCAAACAGCTTGCTAAAGTTTCTTGAAGAACCACAGGTACCCGCTGTAGGGATCTTAATAACAAGTAACAAAGGTGCTATGCTTCCAACAATTTTATCCAGGACACAAGAGGTTCCCTTTAAGGCACTTAGTCCGGAGCGAATCGAAGAGGTGTTTGTTAAAGAAGGATATTCACCTGCGCTTGTAAGAACTGCCGCATTTTTAACCTCAGGGTTAGAGTCATGCAAGAGTCTGCTTGACCAGAATTGGTTTGCAGAAATTAGAAATGTAATGTTACAATTAGGAGGAGAGTCACTGACGAGAGGCAGTATGTCACTAGTTTCTGCACAACAGAAACTTTTCAAGACAGGACTTTCTGAACATCTTGAACTGATGTTTGATATGTTCCATTTGTGGTTCAAGGACATGCTTTATGTAACTTACGGCAAGCAAGAGAACGTTATTTTTATAGATCAACTTAGTTCCATTTCTACGATAGCAAGAAGTCGTTCGACAGAGCAGTGGGTGTCTTATATGGATCTGGCTGCAGAATGTAGAAAGAAATTGCGTTCGAATATGAATGGACAACTATGTGTGGAGCAATTTTTGATTGGACTTGCAGCATAACTTTTTAAAAGGGTCTAGTCAGCAATAAGTATATTGTTTTGTTTTTTTATTCTTTACCCTAGCAATGTCTTAACATAATACGCTTTGATTGCGGTCTTTCATTTAAAGGCTTCAATAGAGGTTTTATTGTATACAAGGGGGTTAATTTTTTGTACAGTGTAGTCGGTGTCCGTTTCAAAAAAGCGGGCAAAATTTATTACTTTGATCCCCTCGATCTTCCTATTGAAAAGGATTCTAGCGTTATTGTAGAGACCGCTCGCGGGATTGAGTACGGCAAAGTAGTTATAGGTAAGAAGGAAGTCGGGGAATCTGACGTCGTATTGCCTCTCAAAAAGGTCATTCGTATTGCAGGTGAAGCGGATGCCAAAGTAGTGGAAGAGAATAAGCTCGCAGCAAAGGACGCATTTGGAACCTGTTTAAATAAAATCAGAGACCATGGCCTCAAAATGAAGCTGGTTGATGTCGAATTTACTTTTGATCGCAATAAGATCATATTTTACTTTACGGCAGAAGGCCGTGTAGATTTTAGAGAACTGGTAAAAGATTTGGCAAGTATTTTCCGTACTCGAATTGAATTGCGCCAGATTGGTGTGCGTGATGAGGCGAAAATGCTTGGAGGAATAGGTCCTTGTGGACGAGTACTATGTTGTTCCTCTTGGCTCGGGGATTTTGAACCCGTATCCATCAAAATGGCGAAGGATCAGAGCCTCTCGCTCAATCCAACCAAAATATCAGGACTTTGTGGAAGACTTATGTGTTGCTTGAAATTTGAGCATGATAACTATGAGAGTGTTAAAGAGGAGATGCCAGCAGTAGGAAAACTTGTGGTTACCTCACTTGGTGAAGGTAAAGTTGTTGGAATACATGCAGGTAATCGAACCATTCATGTTCAGTTGTTTGAGATAAATAAAGTGAAAGAACTTTCAATGGATGACGTTGTCATCAAGTAAACCATTATGTTTGCTTTCGGGGTGGGATTTTGGAGAAGAAAACAGTTTTTGCACACATTCTTGAAATGGAAACACAAATGGGACAAATGAGCAGTGATCTGGGAGAGCTGAAAATGATCGTAAAGGAATTGCTCGAAGAAAACCAGCGTATCACACTAGAGAACGAGCAACTTCGTAAGGTGTTAAAACGTGGGGCTTCTGCCGAGAAGGCGGCTCCTACACCCAAGACTCCTCTACCTCAGACTCATGTCCTTGAGCCAGAAGAAGATGTTGTTGGTGAAGGTCATGACAACTTGGCTCGACTGTATTATGAAGGTTTTCATATTTGTAATGTCTATTATGGTCATTTACGAACGGAAGGCGATTGTCTGTTCTGTCTATCATTTTTGAATAAGTAATGAGCCGTAGGGGTTCCCTACGGTTTTTTTTTAGGGATTAGGAACGATATTAAGGGTAAGGCAGGGAAGAGATCATAATGAAAAGAAACGAAATTTTTCTACACCCTTCTGAAAGATTAGATGATCTACTTACGCACGATCTACAGATCATTCAGAGCGATGAGGTTTTTAGTTTTTCCATGGATGCAGTCCTCTTAGCAAGGTTTGCAGGGATTCCGAAAAGAGGAAAAATTCTAGATATATGCACGGGTAACGGGGTTATCCCTATTCTGTTAACCACTCGAACAAAGGCTTCTATTGATGCAGTGGAGATTCAGCCCAGATTAGCAGAAATGGCAAGACGAAGTGTGCAATTAAATCAGCTAGATGAGCAGATACAAATTTACGAGGGGGATGTGCGGAATTTTGCGGAACAGATTGGTTATGGTAAGTATGATGCAATCACAGTGAATCCGCCTTATATGCCTCTCAATGGAAGTGACATTAAGCTGAGTATACATCAAGCTACAGCGAGGCATGAACTGAATGGAACACTGGAAGACATGATAAAAGCTTGCATGCACCTTGTGCGTACAGGCGGCAAAGTCTCTATGGTCCATAAACCACAGCGTATCGGAGAAATTATTACGCTTATGCGGAAATACCGATTGGAACCTAAACGTATTCGTATGGTTCACCCTAGGATTGATAAAGAGGCAAACATGGTGCTAATTGAAGCTTTACGTGATGGAAAACCGGATGTAAGAATGCTCCCACCTCTAATTGTCTATAACGAAGAGGGACAATACTGTGAGGAGATTATGAACATCTATTATGGTGAGCACAATCTAGAGGAGGAGAATAAATGAAATTTCAGGTACAAAAAAGTTTTGATAGTCAGATACAGACAGGAACACTCTATTTAGTTGCTACACCTATAGGTAATTTAAATGATATGACTTATCGTGCGGTTCAAACATTGAAAGATTGCGACATTATTGCCGCAGAGGACACAAGAATGACAAGAAAATTACTCAGTCATTTTGAGATTAGTCCAGAGCTTTTATTTAGTTATCATGAACATAATAAGGCTGCAAGTGGTCCGGAGCTGATACGTTATATAATAGAAGGAAAAAATTTGGCGCTCGTTAGTGATGCAGGAATGCCGGCTATTTCAGACCCTGGTTCTGATCTCGTTGCGCTGGCAATTGAAGCAGGCATTCCCGTCGTTACTGTACCGGGTGCGAATGCAGCTTTATCTGCTCTCATTGCATCAGGTTTACCTACAGAAAGGTTTACGTTCATTGGCTTCTTACCGCGTGATAAAAAAGATATGCAAAAAGTTTTAGAAACAGTAGGCTATTCCCAAGGAACGTTAATCTTCTATGAATCTCCGCACCGCGTACTGAAAACATTAACAGTATTACTTGAGAGTTATGGCAATCGAAAAGTCGTTCTCGCTAGAGAACTGACGAAGCGACATGAGGAATATGTAAGGGGAAGCATTCAGGAATGTATAGAATGGCTTGAGGAAAATCCACCGATTGGAGAGTACTGTGTCATTGTGGAAGGAATGAGTGCCGAGGAAGAACATACGCTGCAGAATGAATGGTGGCAAAACCTAGAGTTAGGTCAGCATGTAGAGCATTATGAAAACGAAGGATTATCCCGAAAGGATGCAATGAAAAAAACAGCGTCTGATCGTGGATTATCAAAAAGAGATATCTACAATGCCTTATTAAAAGAAGAATAATGAATTTCAGAAATCAAAAAATGCCTTCACCGGTTACATAGTAACCGAGGAAGGCATTAAGGATTATAAAAAGGTTAGAGATAACCGTAGTTAAGACTAAAATCAAAAAAAGAAAAGCACTATATATAAAATAGAGAAATCTATAATTTAATTTAAAATGATAGCTTTTCTATAGCATCTTTTATAACCAGTATTCCTTAATTTGTCACAGGTGCAGGGATTTCAGAAATACATTCGTGACAAACAATTTTTCCTTTGAAGTAAGTTACGTTCTCTGCATTACCACAGAAGATACAAGCAGGCTCATATTTTTTGAGCATGATGCGCTCTCCATCAACATAAATTTCCAGAGCGTCTTTTTCTCCGATGCCTAGTGTACGACGCAGCTCGATAGGGATAACCACCCGTCCTAGTTCATCAACTTTTCTTACAATACCTGTAGATTTCATCATAAATTTGTTGCTCCTCTCGCCATCACTTATAATTGCATTATTCGACATTATTTTATCTTTTATGCTAATCATCATACCAACCATTCCCAAATCAGTCAACATTAAAAATGACTTATTAGATTAATATTTAATGAGCATCTATGAAAAGGACTGGTTTATCTATGATTTTCACTGTCGCTTTTATTATTATAACGCTTGTCGATTTGGAAATCAAAACTATAGCCTAATTCGACACAAAATGTCGTAAAATGTCGAAAAAAATAATAAATAGTTGACTATAAGTCGAAATTGTTGTAAGGATTGCGCGCAATTGAATTTTAATTCATTATCTTGAGGAGGATTGAGACATATGCAACTAAAACTAACTGAAGAAAAGGTTTTTAAAGATCCAGTTCATAATTATGTGCATGTTAAAGATCCGATTATCTGGCAGCTAATCAATACCCCTGAATTTCAACGTCTTCGTCGAATTAGACAGCTGGGGACTTCCTATCTGACTTTTCATGGAGCTGAACATAGCCGTTTCTCCCATTCGCTCGGTGTTTATGAAATTACGAGAAAAATTATTTCGCAATTTGAGCGAAGTGGTTATACAGACTGGCCAACAGAAGAGAAACTTGTCGCACTTTGTGCGGCTCTGCTGCATGATGTGGGTCATGGACCTTTTTCACATTCTATAGAAGAAGCATTTGATATGAACCATGAAGAGTGGACATGTAAAATTATTATGGGAGATACGGAGATTGGGGCGATTCTAAGAACGGTTGCACCTGATTTTCCAGAGAAGATAGCTTCTGTCATTGAAAAGACCTACGATAAACCAATTGTAGTAAACCTTGTGTCGAGTCCACTTGATGCAGATCGTATGGATTATTTATTACGAGATGCTTATTACACGGGGGTAAACTATGGCACGATTGACCTCGATCGAATCCTAAGAATGTTGCGTCCGTATCATGGCAGGGTTGTCGTAAAGGATTCAGGAATGCATGCGGTAGAAGATTATCTAATGGCTCGTTATCAAATGTATTGGCAAGTATATTTTCATCCTGTAACCCGCAGTTCAGAAATTATTCTTCGTCAAATCTTTAGAAGAGCAAAAGAGCTTGTTCAAAGCGAATATTCATTCGGTTTTATGTTACCCTCACTCCTTTCCCTCATTAAAGGGAATATTACGGTACAAGAATATCTTCGTATTGATGAGTCCATTATACAAACTGCATTTAACCAGTGGACTGAAGAGAAGGATGAATTGCTACGAGATCTATGTACGCGATTTCTAGATCGAAAACTGTATAAATATGTAGAAGTGGATCTTATGTCAGCTGATGAAATCACGGAAATCACACAGGCTTTTGAAGATGTGGGCCTTAATCCAGAGTATGACCTGGAAATTGATTTTCCATCTGATCTGCCGTATGATGTGTTTCGTCCGGATGATGAGGATAGCCAAAAGCAAATTATTATCATCGACAAACAAGAACGTCTACGCGATATCTCAGAAGTATCTGAAATCGTTCGGTCCATCAGCGGCATTCAGCGAGGCAAGTACCATCTATACTTTCCAGAAGAAAAAGTGAGGACAGTTCTTGGTCAACTACCACCTCAAATCGCAAAAATATTTTCCTAAGCATGTAATGTTCTTTAGAATAGATACTTTTCATTCATAGCAAGAGAGGAGCACAAAACGATGTTATTTGACACACATACGCATTTAGATGCAGCAGAATTTGACAACGATCGAGAAGAAGTAATCCAGCGTGCTCTCGATGCGGGAGTAACTCGGATGGTAAATATCGGTTTTAACCGCGAAACGATACCGACAACCATGGAACTTGTCGAAAAGTACGATTTCATCTATGGAGCTGTTGGCTGGCATCCGGTAGATGCTATTACGATGAAGGATGGAGACCTGGAGTGGATCGCTTCTTTGTGTGAGCATGAGAAAGTGGTAGCAATCGGGGAGATTGGACTAGACTACCACTGGGATACTTCTCCAAAAGACATTCAGCATACGGTTTTACGGCGTCAAATTGGACTTGCTAGAGAAATCAGCATGCCGATTATAATTCATAATCGAGATGCTCATGAGGATATAGTTAAAATCCTGCGTGAAGAAAAAGCCCATGAGGTCGGCGGGATCATGCACTCTTTCTCAGGAAGCTGGGAAACGGCACAAATGTGTCTTGATATGGGATTCCATCTTTCGTTTGGGGGCCCTATCACTTTTAAGAATGCGAAACAGCCGAAAGAGGTACTTGCCAAGGTACCTATGGATCGATTGTTGATTGAGACGGACTCTCCATACCTGACACCACATCCATATCGCGGAAAGCGAAATGAAACGGGACATGTGGCGCTCGTGGCAGAAGCTGCAGCGTCTTTAAAAGGGGTATCTGTAGAGGAAATCGGGCAGATTACGACTCAAAATGCACTGGAACTATTTGGAATATAGTTCATATTTGGAGCAAAACAGATGAAATAGTGAGTAAACAAGAGCGATTCACCTTTTTGGAAGGCTTTTCACGTGTTTATTACAAAGTTTTAACCATTTATTTAGAAAAACGTACTTGAATACGGCTTTACAACATGCATACAAACAGGATATCATCGTCTCAGTGAAATGTTGAAATATTCACTTCGTGTGTTATTCTCGCTGAATTCTTCAAAAACCGAAGAGCGGGGGAACCAATAAGTTGGTCTTATAAGCTTGTAGCTTTATACTTTAGACCATCATATTTGATTTCATTTTGAGTCTTGGGGTGAAGGAAAAGGCACTAGCCATGAGCTAATGACCTGATCCAGGGCGACTCTTGCGTCCCAATCCGACAGCTAACTCCGTAAGCGTATAAAGAGGTAAACTCGCGTTTGATGTTTCCGGTTATTCTTATGATCTTATCCGGAAGCCATGAGAGAGCTCCTCATAAACTCTCTACTGGCTTTTTGTTTTAGGAGAATAAAAGTTACAACCTCGTCATACTGTTGGTTAACAGGAGGAAACATCATGCCGCGAAGAGTGGCACATGGTGCAGAAACAGAAGCAATCTGATTCTGTATACAAATGTTATAGTCGCGTCAAAATACAATCATGCATTACTCTTGACGGCGGGACTACGAAGGAGGACGGAGTAAGTGGGAAATTTCCAACCAGAGGAGACCCATGAGTCACCATCATCCAGCAAGTCTTACGCGTTGCGATGGAAGCATGAGAATCTGCGTCAAATGATATTAGTCGCAATCTTCTCAATCGCACTGTTAGTTATGGTCTCTCTTATTGTTTACAGTCAGGGAGGTAAGGAAATTTCACTAGTCGTGGATGGCAAGGTCCAAACGCTGGAAACTCGTGAGGGTATGCTTAATGAAGTGCTGGATGAGCATGCAATCACAGTAAGCCCCCATGATGAGATTTCGATGCCGCTGAATGGAGCAATCGAAGATGGAGATCAAGTTACCATTAAACGAGCTGTTGCCGTGAACGTAACAGCAGATGGAAAAACGGAACAAATTTATACGACAAAGGATACAGTCCAGGAAGCGCTTCAAAATGAGGGCGTGAAGGTATCAGAAGATGATAAAGTATATCCTTCTGTGGACACCGCGGTGAAAGCAGATCTTAATATTAAAATTGTCCGGGTAGCGAAACAAACGGCAAAACAAGAAGTTGCGATTCCTTATAAAGTAATCAAAACTGCTGACCCTAGCTTGTACAAAGGGGATAACCGCGTAATACAAAATGGGCAAGAAGGTGTGATGGTTCAAACCATCGAGAAAGTGTTCCAGGATGGTAAATTGGTATCCAAGAAAATGACAGGCAAGACCATTTCGAAGAATCGTGTCGATAAGGTCATTGCTGTCGGGTCCAAGAAAAAGCCAGAGCCTAAACCTGAACCTAAGCCCGAGACACTTGTGGCAGCAGCTAGTACATCAAATGTAAGTAACAAATCTTTATCAGATAAAGTGAAGAAGGTATCTTCCTCTTCTTCAAGCAGTGATACAATAACGAAAGACGGCGTTTCTTTTAAAGCGAAAAAAGTACTTAATAATGTTTCTATGACAGCTTATTCTTCGGAAGAAGAAGGCATAGGAACAAAAACAGCATCCGGTACTCGTGTACAGGAAGGTCGCACAATTGCTGTTGATCCAAATGTGATACCACTTGGATGGTGGGTTTATATTGAAGGCGTCGGGTTCCGCCGTGCTGAAGATACGGGCGGTGCTATTAAAGGAAATAAAATAGACGTCTATTATGACAGTCTGGACCAAGCCTTAACTTTTGGCCGTAAAAAGGGAAAAACCGTGTATGTCATCGGTCCTGTGAAGCCGGAACTGAACTAAAATATAATTTACAATGCATCACTAATGCTATAGTATTAACAACATGATTCGGTGATGCTATATAAGGTGAACGGAAGTTTAGACCACAGGTCTATCGTTTGCCTCTTACATGCAGAAGAGGAAATTTTCCTCTTCTCTTTTTGTTTAGAAAGGAAGACAAGCGGTCATGATTAAAGAAATTATTGTCGTTGAAGGCAGAGATGATACCGTAGCAATTAAACGGGCTGTAGATGCAGACACCATTGAAACGGGAGGCTCTGCTATTAATGCTCAAATTTTGAGAAAAATCGAACTTGCCCAGCAGAGAAGGGGTGTAATTGTACTTACAGATCCTGATCATGCTGGAGAACGCATTCGTAAAATAATAGCGAATAAAATTCCCGGGGTAAGTCATGCTTTCATAAAAGAAAAAGATGCGACTCGTAAAGGCGATATTGGCGTTGAGAATGCTTCACCGGAAGCGATTCGTCAGGCGTTATCCCGGGCTCATACAGCGTATGAGGCAGCTAAGCCGCTTATCGACTGGCAGGACTTGATCGAAGCAGGGCTTATTGTACACCCCGATGCTGCTTCTCGGCGTATGGAGCTTGGTAACATTTTGGGAATTGGTTATTGTAATGGAAAACAGTTATATAAAAGACTAACGATGTTTCAGATTAGTCGTGAAGAGTTTGTAAATGCACTTGAGCAAATTGAACAAAAAGGATTGTGAGAATGTGAAGGGTATGGATGAAATTGCAACACCAAGGCGGACAAAAGAGATTATTGCAAGACACGGATTTTCTTTCAAGAAAAGCTTGGGACAAAACTTTCTTATTGATCAGAACATCCTCCACAAAATTGTAGATGCTGCAAATCTGGATGAAAACAAAGGTGCGCTGGAGATTGGACCAGGTATTGGAGCACTGACTGAAAAACTGGCACAGGCAGCTAAGAAAGTAACTGCAGTGGAAATTGATCAGCGCCTGATTCCAATTTTGCGAGAAGTACTTGAACCTTATCCTAATATATATTTACATCACGGAGATGTTCTTAAAACAGATTTACCTGAATTATTTAAAGAAAATTTTAGTGATGTCGATCAAGTCAGCGTCGTGGCTAACCTCCCATATTACGTGACGACTCCCATTCTGATGAAGCTGCTTGAAGAGAAGCTGCCCATCGACAACATTGTGGTTATGATTCAGAAAGAGGTAGCAGAGAGAATGGCTGCATCTCCAGGAACAAAAGATTACGGTACCCTTAGTATTGCTGTGCAATATTACAGTGAGCCAAAGCTAGTGTGCATCGTACCGCATACGGTCTTTATACCTCAGCCTAATGTAGAGTCTGCCGTTATTCGATTGAAGGTAAGGGAAAAGCCTCCTGTTGAGGTGATAAGCGAAAAACACTTCTTCGAAGTGGTTCATGCTTCTTTTGCTCAGCGGCGGAAGACGATAGCAAACAACTTGAAAAGTCGTTTCTTTACAAAAGAAAACAAAGATGAATTAGAACCGCTTCTGCTTAAGGCCGGTATTGAACCGACTAGACGCGGGGAAACACTCAGTATCGAGGAGTATGCTCGTTTGAGTGCTGTTTTACTGGAAGCAGGCATAGGTACGGAGTAAACTTATATTTCGCTGCGAAGATCTAAGAATCCATATTTTTTATCACCTACGAACCAAAGCAGGGGGATGCCCATACCATAGGGTTAGAGGTGATAATGTTGATGAATTTAGGAGACTTGGTCATTCGGAAGTCGTACGGTGGTGACGTTACTTTCCGGGTAGAGGGCCTCCAGGAGGATAAAGCGGTGATTAAAGGAACCGAGTTTAGGCTTCTTGCCGATTCCCCCCTGGATGATCTGGTGAAAGTGCCGTACGAACCAGAGACGAAAAAAACAAGATTGGCTCATATTAAAGCCAATGAATCGTATTCGCTGCTTCAGCAGCATCGCAAGGAACAGGCGCAGCGTAATCAGGCAGGGCTTATTGATGATTGGAACCATACAGCAGTAAAGGCAGAAACTCCTTCGTATTTTGAGATGCCAGGTAAGGTGTTGCATTTGGATGGAGATCCTAATTACTTAAAGAAAAGCATGGCGCTTTACGAAAGGCTGCGTGTACCGGCTGAAGGACATTATGTACATGAAGGATCTATGGCAGATACTCTTTATCGCTTACTGCCGCGTTCCCGTCCAGACATTGTTGTTATTACAGGACATGATGGCGTTTTGAAGAGTAGACAGCCGTATGATCTATACAACATTAATCATTATAAAAACTCAGCTAATTTCATTGCTGCTATACAAGTAGCAAGACAATATGAGTGGCATCTTGATGCACTCACTATTGTGGCGGGGGCATGTCAGTCTCATTTTGAGGCGCTAATTCGTGCGGGTGCTAATTTTGCTAGTTCACCTAGCCGAGTACTTATTCATGCTCTTGATCCGGTATACGTCGCGGCTAAGGCTGCTTTTACTTCTGTCAAAGATACAATGAATATGAATGACATCGTTCATCATACTATTACAGGAAGTGAAGGAATAGGCGGTCTTGAATCCAAAGGAAGTTACCGAATCGGCCTGCCTCCATTACAAGATTTATCCACTTTAAAGGTTACACCGGCTGCAATCTAAAATCTGCGAATGCATCTTTTGAAGCTTTCTTGAGAACAGATTCCTTTATTGGAATCTGTTTTTTTATTTCATATAACAACATACTAACAAAACAAGTGGTAATATTTCATAAAAATGATTTGAATAAACTTGGATTCCGCTAAAAAATTCGTTGACAACATATTTTTGATACTGATATAATTATTTATTTAATTTGACAATACATATGAAACGTTGTATAATGGACAAGAGGAAAGAGGTGGTCGTTACACGATGGCTAAAAATACGCTATTGGATATTAAACGAAGTCTCGACGCTCACGTTGGTCAGAAGATCTTGCTTCGTGCGAACGGCGGACGCCGTAAGACAATTGAGCGGACCGGTGTACTCGAAGAAACGTACCCTTCTGTTTTTATTGTCAAGCTAGATCAAGAACAACAAACGTTTAAACGAGTGTCTTACAGTTACGCCGATATTTTAACTGAATCTGTCCAAGTTTCAATTTTTGATCCTGAGCAGGTTGCAAGTGAAATATCGTATACCGAAGTGTAGGCATGATTTTTGTAAGGTGGTCTTATCCTGTTTAGCAGGGTGAGGCCATTTTTTTGTATGAGGAGAAGTTTTAGGAGAACGTCGCGTCTTTATAGTGACAAGTGTCAATGCATAATGTTTCTGTACTACAGAGATACTAATGGTGCAGGAAATTATCAGTCCCCTTATAAGGAGGAACCATCATGAGCCGCAGAAGACGCAGTGTAATGTCAGAGGAACTTAAGAATGAGCTTGCAAAAGACTTGGGGTTCTATGATACCGTCCAGCAGGAAGGCTGGGGAGGCATCAAGGCCAAGGATGCAGGGAATATGGTAAAGCGGGCCATTCAGCTCGCTGAACAGGCTGCGAGAAAGTCCTAGAAGGAATAATAGCATTAGACTCCCTGAATGATGGGGGTCTTTTCTCTATATTTCTGCCCTATCGTTTACTGAGCAGGTATAAGTTGGTCTAAGATCGGCAGAATGACTTGACAGCGTCATTTTGATATAATATGTTAAGTTGTCTTGAGGGAAAAGCTAAGGGTGGGTGAACGCCTTGAAAATTTACGAAAAAGCTCCTGCAAAAATTAATTTGATGCTGGATGTATTACATAAAAGAAACGATGGGTATCATGAAGTTGAGATGATCATGACAATGGTCGATCTTGCTGACCGAATCGAGATGGCAGAAATGCCTCGCGACACCATCATGATTTCAAGCCAGGCGGGATATATCCCCCTTGATGAGAAAAATTTAGCCTTTCAGGCTGCCAGGCTAGTAAAAGAGCGATATAACGTCAAGAAAGGCGTCTATATTCATTTAGATAAAAAAATCCCAGTTGCTGCAGGACTAGCAGGGGGAAGCAGTGATGCTGCTGCAACACTGCGAGGACTAAATAAACTTTGGGGTCTTGGCATTTCTGATGAAGAACTTAGACTTCTAGGTGCAGAGCTTGGGTCTGATGTCCCTTTCTGTATAACAGGAGGAACCGCTCTTGCTACAGGAAGAGGAGAAAAGCTATCGATGATGCCAAATCCTCCTCAATGCTGGGTTATCCTTGCGAAACCGCCTATTAATGTATCGACGGCTGAGGTCTATGGGCGTGTACGAAGTGACCGCATTACACATCATCCTTCGGCCAAAAGAATGGAAGAAGCCATTCGCAATCAGTCCTTTGCAGGGGTTTGCCAGGAACTTGGTAATGTTTTAGAAGATGTTACCCTAAAACTTCATCCTGAAGTAGGTCAATTGAAGGAGGCCATGCTGCGTCTTGGCGCCGATGGTGTATTGATGTCAGGCAGCGGTCCTACTGTATTTGGACTGGTCTCCAAAGAATCAAAAGTACCGAGGATTTACAACGGACTGCGTGGTTTCTGTAAAGAAGTTTATGCAGTAAGATTACTAACTTAGAATAATTTTTCCAAATATAGTGCTATTTTCATTTGTTGCATTGTACAAATACGTACAAAAATGATATATTTATTAGCAAATATTCGGATTTGGAAGTAGATCGTGAGGAATCGTCTGTGAAGAAATTGAAACGTAGTGCACGTTTGGTTGAAATGACACAATACTTGCTCTCTAGACCACATACCTTAATTCCGCTTACTACTTTTGCGGAACGATATGGAGCTGCGAAGTCATCCATAAGCGAAGATTTAGCTATCATTAAGGAAGTATTTGAAGAAGAGGGCATGGGAGATTTGCAAACTCTTGCAGGTGCTGCAGGCGGTGTGAAATTCATGCCGAAAATGTCCCAGGAACGGGCTTTCTCTTTTATTAAGCAGCTGTGCGGTAAGTTAGAACAGCCTGATCGGATTTTACCGGGCGGATATCTATACATGTCTGATTTGCTGGGACAACCGTCTATTGTCAATGAAATTGGTAAGATTCTTGCCACTGCCTTCTCGGGCCTCGAAATCGATGCAGTTATGACGGTAGAAACAAAGGGAATCCCTTTGGCTTATGCGGTAGGCTCTCAGTTGAATCTTCCTGTTGTTCTTGTTAGACGAGACCATCAGGTGACTGAAGGCTCAGCTGTAAGCATTAACTATGTATCAGGTTCTCATAAAAGCCTTCATACGATGTCTCTTTCAAGAAGAGCACTGCCTGAAAAATCCCGTGTGCTTATTGTAGATGACTTTATGAAAGCAGGAGGAACGGTCCAGGGGATGATTGATCTCCTAGGGGAGTTTAATGCTGAAGTCGCAGGTGTGGGTGTATTGGTTGAATCAGGAACGGTGGATTCAGAGGAACGTCTGCTCCATGATTATATTTCCCTAGCAACATTGACGGCTGTTGATGCGAAAACAAAGCAGATTACAGTGAAGCCTGGAAATTACTTCGATTCCCTTCTATAATTTGCTGTTTTTTTGGTGAGTTTACACTATTTTTGTCGAAAATGTACTAAAACGGCTCATCCACAAAAAAATTCCTAAAATTAGGACATTTTGTAGCAGTAAAAAGAAGGAAATCTTGCATGTTGTGTGGAATTATTACACCAAGTTCCGATGGAAAAAGGTGGTGAACACACATGCAGATTACAGATGTCAGACTCCGCCGCGTTAATTCTGAGGGGAGAATGAAGGCAATAGCTTCGATTACTATTGATAATGAGTTTGTCGTTCATGACATTCGAGTTATTGACGGTAACAATGGAATGTTCGTTGCTATGCCAAGTAAGCGGACTCCAGATGGAGAATTCCGTGACATCGCCCATCCGATTTCTTCAGGGACTCGTGAGAAGATTCAGGCTGCAGTATTGGCCGAATATGAACGCGCCGCAACTGAAGAAGAGGTTATCGAAGAAGGCGCATAATAACATTATTGGGGTTCGAAAGAAAAGAGAGTCATTCTATGGCTCTCTTTTCTTTTTTTCAATAATGAAGTATATTCTTTAATGAGTAAGATTGAGCGAAGTTGCATCCCTTCCTGAAGATAAGGATTAGGGTATAATTGTTTGCGCCCAATTCACTGTTGAATAGTCCTGAGATCCTTTTTTGGAATTAGAGTGGATAACATTACAATTACAGCGTAGGAGGTCGGGATTGTTGAAAAGAATGGCTATTATTCTTGCCGCAGGGCAAGGAAAACGTATGAAGTCGAAGTTATATAAAGTACTCCATCCTGTATGTGGCAAACCGATGGTTGGTCATGTTTTGGATACGGTAGGACAAGCAGGAGTAACACGCAATATTGTTGTTGTAGGTCATGGTGCTGAAGCAGTAAAATCATATCTTGGTTCAGCAGCTGATTATGTACTACAGGAACAACAGCTCGGTACAGGACATGCAGTTAAGATGGCTAAGGATATGCTTGGCAAAGAAGAAGGAACCACAATTGTAATCTGTGGAGATACTCCTTTGGTAACAAAAGAAACACTAGAAGGCTTGATGGAGCTTCATGAGTCTCGCGGAGCTGCAGCAACAGTGCTGACAGCACATATGGATAATCCAGCTGGCTATGGCCGTGTGATCCGCAGCAATGAAGGATCTGTAACTAAAATCGTAGAACAAAAAGATTGCAGTCCAGAAGAAGATGCTGTACAAGAAATTAATACAGGTACGTATTGTTTCGATAATGCTAAGCTGTTTGCAGCTTTGGATAAAGTAACAAATAATAATGCACAACAAGAATATTACCTTACTGATGTTATTGGTATTTTCCGTGAAGCAGGAGAAACCATTGAAGCATACATGACAAATGATGCTGCAGAATCCATTGGTGTAAATGATCGTGTAGCTCTATCTGAGGCAGAAGGTTTTATGAGACAACGTCTCGTGCGTAAACATATGCTGAACGGAGTAACAATTATCGATCCTTCATCTACGTATATTGGGGCTGATGTTACGATTGGTTCTGATACGGTTCTTTATCCGGGTACCATGCTTAAAGGCAACACGGTAATTGGTGAAGGTTCCGTAATTGGGCCGAATACCGATATTGAAGACAGCAAAATCGGCGATAACGTCACCGTTAAACATTCTGTTCTTAGTAAAGCAGAAGTGGGGAACGGTTCTTCCGTAGGTCCATTCGCATATTTACGCCCAGCATCCAAACTTGGTGAAGATGTTAAGATCGGTGATTTTGTAGAGATCAAAAATGCGACCATTGATAATGGCTCAAAAGTATCACATTTGAGTTATATTGGAGATGCTACCGTCGGCAAAAATGTAAATATCGGCTGCGGAGCAATAACTGTGAACTACGATGGTTATAATAAGTCTGTTACAGAAATTGAAGATGACGCTTTTGTAGGAAGTAATGTGAATTTAATTGCACCTGTTAAAGTAGGCAAAGGCGCTTATGTTGTTGCAGGGTCAACGATTACGCACTCTGTATCAGATAATGATCTTGCTATTGCGAGAGTCCGTCAAGAAAATAAGCCGGGATACGCAGATAAGATTCGTGCCCGTGCCAAAGCTAAGAAAAACAACAAGAATTCATAATGAAATGCTGTTCTATACGAATAGCGCCGACTTTTATGAGCAGAACTAAAATCGATTCCAATGAACCAGCACGGAGGTTTTTTATTTTATGACTTATTTTGATTCCAAACTAAAAATATTTACTTGTAACTCAAACCCGAAACTCGCACATCAAATTGCCGACTACATCGGTATTCCAATGGGTGAGTCTCATACAACAAGCTTTAGCGATGGTGAGATTCAAGTAAAACTGTCAGAGAGTGTACGTGGTAGCCATGTGTATATCGTACAATCCACTTGCTTGCCAGTTAACGACAACTTGATGGAAATGCTTGTTATGATTGATGCACTGAAGCGTGCTTCTGCTAAAACAATTAACGTAGTTATCCCGTATTATGGATATGCAAGACAAGACCGTAAAGCACGTTCAAGAGATCCAATTACGGCTAAACTCGTAGCAAACTTGATTGAAAAAGCAGGAGCAACACGTGTTATTGCTATGGACTTGCATGCAATGCAGATTCAAGGATTTTTTGATATCCCTGTAGATCATATGCTTGCAGTTCCAATTATTGCACAATATTTCCGCTCGAAGCAGATTGAGAATCCGGTTGTTGTATCTCCGGACCATGGCGGCGTTGTACGCGCAAGAAAATTGGCTGACTTCCTGAATGCGCCACTTGCTATTATTGACAAGCGCAGACCTGAACCGAATGTAAGTGAAGTTATGAATATCATCGGTAACATTGAAGGTAAAACAGCAATTCTGATTGATGATATTATCGATACAGCAGGTACGATCGTTCTTGGTGCGAATGCATTGATGGAAGGCGGAGCGAAAGAAGTATACGCTTGCTGTACCCATCCCGTTCTTTCCGGTCCTGCAATGGAACGATTGGAGAACTCACCGCTTAAGGAAGTCGTAGTGACGGATACCATTCCGATTACTCATCCAAATCCAACAAATAAGCTGAATGTGCTTTCTGTAGCACCGCTACTGGGCGAAGCTATTATCCGGGTTCATGAGGAATTGTCGATTAGTAAATTGTTCGAAATTGAATAGTTCTGCATAGTTAACATGAAAGAGGGGTTACACTGTCTTGGATAAGACAATGTAACCCCTGTCGGCGTATGAACTGATTTTAGTACCCTGGCCTTGAAATAAAATAGTGGCAGGCACGGTTAAATAAAACACTGCCAACTTCCACAAAATGTTCATCGTAATGAGTGATGTAACCAATATCAATGTGTCTGTCTCGGTCATACACTTGTACCGGTATGGCCTGTTCCATATGGTGCTGAAACTGGGACAGCTGCGTTAAACGTTCTATATCGTGGCGCATAACCGGGTCACCCTTTCATCGGTTGCTATTACTCGCTTCCTGCCGTATACAATTGTTTTTATTGTAAAGTGAAAAAGAGCGTAAGTCCACATCAGCGGATCTAGCGATGTCTTTTTTGATATTTTGTTCGTTACTCATCTAAAAGGAGGGAGGAGCATATTATGAAATGGATTGTAGGACTTGGAAATCCAGGTTCTGAATATGCTAAGACAAGACATAATGTTGGGTTTATGGCGCTTGATGCCTTAGCAGATCGTCATCATATATCTATTAATCAGAGCAAGTGTAAGGCGCTTATTGGAGAAGGAATGATCCAAGGAGAAAAAGCAGTTCTGATCAAGCCTATGACCTTTATGAATCTTTCTGGAGAAACGGTCCGAGCTTATATGGATTATTATAAGGTTGCGTTGGAAGATTTAATTGTGGTCTACGATGACATGGATACAGAGGTTGGAAAAATAAGACTTCGATATCAAGGAAGCGCGGGCGGACATAATGGTATTAAATCCATCATTCAGCATACAGGGACTCAGCAGTTCAATCGAATTCGCATGGGTGTCTCAAGACCCGAACCGGGGCATGCAATTGTTGATTACGTCCTTTCCAATTTTCCAAAGAAGGAAAAAGAGGCGCTGACTTCAATGATTGAATCCACTTGTGATGCTTTGGAGTATGCAATGAAGGATACATTTGAGAGAACGATGGCTAAATTCAATGGCTAATTTTCGATTCTACTCTGATAGATGGGCTAAACTAGCAGTCTCCTGGAAAGACTAAAGATATTAATCTTTTTCAGGAGGCATATCTATGCAAATCCATTATGTTTGTCGTCACTGCCGTTCATCTATAGGAAGTATCGAGGCGGATCTTACGACAGAGGTTCGATTAGGTCTTCATTTCTTGACCCCTTCAGAGCGTCAAGATATAATTGCCTATAATTCAAAAGGTGAGCAGATTGTCAGTATTACCTGCAGCTATTGTACGGAAGCAATTATGGACCATCCAGAGCTTAGCCTGATTGCAAGTCCCTTGCAGTAAGCTTTGTTTATAAACATAAGATTCATTGAGCTTTATGGGAAGACTCATTCCATTCCCTCTAGCCTTGGCTGTAAGTGCTGAGGCTTTTTTTTCAGTTACAGAGTAGTAAATAAGCCGTATGTTCTGACTTTACCTATGGTAAGGCCAGAAAAAAAGGATTATGATGAGATAACCAGTATCCAAAAGTTTACAATTACAATGCTGACTATCTTTTATAAATAGCAGATAGATTAGAAAGTGATAAGAGAGGTGCCCCTTTTGCTACAAGCACTTATTGATGCCTATTCCAAAGATTCTGATTTTGAATCGATTGCATCCGGCGTTAAGTCGGGAATGAAGGAGCAGTTGATCTCCGGTTTGACTGGGTCGGCTCGTCAAATCATGATAGCTGCCCTACACAAGCAATTAGATCGACCAATGCTCGTTGTGACACATAATATGTTTGCGGCGCAAAAAGTGGCAGATGATTTGCAGGAAGCGCTTTCTGCTGATCAAGTCCTGTTATACCCTGCAAACGAGTTAATTGCTGCTGAGGCAGCCATATCCAGTCCAGAGACCCTTGCACAGCGTATAGATGTACTCCTCAAGTGTGCCAAAGGATTTCGTGGTATTGTAGTTATTCCTTTATCGGGGGCCCGTCGGTATTTACCTTCTCCTGAGATTATTGCAAATGCGGAAATTACATTACAGCAGGGCGGAACGCTTGAGCTGGAGTCCTTCCTTCGAGGTATGGTGGAGCTAGGATATGAACGTGTAGAACGCGTAGAAACGCAAGGAGAGATGAGCGTCCGTGGAGGTATCATTGACTTCTTCCCTGTGACTTCTGGGCTTGCTTATCGTGTGGAGTTATTTGACGATGAGATTGATTCAATTCGTACCTTTGATCCGATAGATCAGCGTTCTATAGAAAAGACAAATCAGGTTGTCATTACACCCTGCAAGGAATTAATTGCAAACGAAGCTAAAATGAAGCAAGCCGCAGATCGAGCGGCCATTTTGCTTGAGGAGCAATTAGAAAAGACAACAGATCGGCAAGCGAAACTTCGTCTGCGGGATGAAATCCATCGTGAGATTGAACTGCTGCGCGAGCATGTGTATTTTCCTGAAATATATAAATATGTAACAGAGTTATACCCTGAGAAACAAACCATTTATGACTTTATGCCGCAGGATACGGTCCTGATTTTCGACGAGCCGGCAAGGCTTCTGGAAACGGGAAAACAACTTGAGCGGGATGAGTCCGAGTGGAGTATGCATTTGCTTCAAAATGGGAAAACGTTGCCACAGCTAACTCTTTCTCTTGATCATGAAGAAGTTTTATATAAACGTCCATTCCAGACGTTATTTATTTCTGTTTTCTTAAGACAGGTTCCACATACATTACCTCAGAACATTCTGAACATGGTCAGCCGCAGTATGCAGGACTTCCATGGTCAGATGAATGTGCTTAAAGCGGAAATGGAACGCTGGCAAAAAGCAGGTGTACAGGTTTTTATGCTGGCAAGCAGCGAAGAACGGCTGGATCGGATGCGCCGCGTATTACAGGATTACGATATACATGAACCGACCATGATGATTGGTAGTTTACAGAGTGGTTTCGAGATGCCTTCGATTCATTTAGCAGTGATTACGGAAGGCGAGATGTTCTCCCAAAAACAACGTAAAGTTCGCAAACCTATTCGCAATGTAGATAATGCAGAACGTATTAAGAGTTACAGTGAACTTAAGGTTGGGGATTATGTTGTCCATCAGAACCACGGTATCGGTAAGTATATGGGGATCGGCACATTAGAGGTCGCTGGGATCCATAAGGATTACATGCATATTCTATATGCTGGCGGAGATAAGCTGTCTGTTCCTATTGAACAGATTGACCTCATCCAGAAGTATGTGGGATCAGAAGAGAAAGAGCCGAAAATCTATAAACTTGGCGGCAATGACTGGACACGTGTTAAGAATAAGGTTCGGAGTTCTGTTCAGGATATAGCGGATGATTTGATCAAACTGTATGCAGCTCGTCAATCTTCACCAGGTTATGCTTTTGAAAAAGATACGGCAGAACAGCAGGAATTTGAAGATTTATTCCCTTATGATGAAACACGGGATCAGGAAAGAGCAATTGAAGAAATTAAGAAAGACATGGAACAAAGTCGTCCTATGGATCGTTTATTATGCGGGGATGTGGGATACGGCAAAACCGAAGTCGCGATCCGAGCTGCATTCAAAGCAGCAATCGAAGGGAAACAAGTCGCAGTACTTGTTCCTACAACGATTCTTGCACAGCAACATTATGAAACATTCCGTGAGCGTTTTTCTGGATATCCATTTAATGTGAGCGTTCTGAGCCGTTTCCGTACTCGTAAGGAACAGAATGAGACAACGAAGGGAATCAAGGAAGGAACTATTGATATTGTAATTGGTACGCATCGTTTATTATCTCAAGATCTTGTCTTTAAAGATCTGGGGTTGCTGATTGTGGATGAGGAACAACGTTTCGGGGTTACTCATAAAGAAAAACTCAAGAAGCTGAAGACGAATGTGGACGTATTAACACTGACTGCAACACCAATTCCTCGAACCCTTCATATGTCTATGCTGGGTGTACGTGATTTGTCGGTTATCGAAACGCCTCCAGAAAATCGTTTCCCTGTGCAGACCTATGTTGTTGAGCACAGTCAGACCTTAGTTCGGGAAGCGATAGAGCGGGAACTGGCAAGAGGCGGGCAAGTGTACTACCTGTATAACCGTGTTCAGGGAATTCAGGAGATGGCTGCAGAAATTTCAGATCTTGTCCCTGGGGCAAGAGTCGGTGTTGGGCATGGACAGATGACAGAGTCCGAACTTGAGAAGACCATTCTTGATTTTCTGGATGGGGAGTTTGACGTGCTTGTCAGCACCAGTATTATTGAAACTGGGGTTGATATCCCGAACGTGAATACTTTGATCGTACATGATGCCGATAAGATGGGTCTTTCTCAGCTCTATCAGCTGCGCGGACGAGTTGGACGTTCCAACCGAATTGCGTATGCCTATTTTACGTATCAAAGGGATAAAGTGCTGACAGAAGTAGCGGAAAAAAGGCTTCAATCCATCAAGGAGTTTACAGAACTTGGCTCCGGTTTCAAAATTGCAATGCGGGATCTAACGATTCGGGGTGCTGGAAATTTGCTTGGAGCAGAACAGCACGGGTTTATCGCCTCTGTCGGTTTTGATCTCTACTCACAGATGCTCGCAGAAGAAATTAATAAACGTAAAGTAACAATGCTTGGTGAGGAAGCTCCACAAGAGTCCAGCTGGACAACAGCGATTGATCTAGGGATCGATGCTTACTTGCCGTCAGATTATATCTATGATAGCATTCAAAAAATTGAAATTTATAAAAAAGTGGCTGTTCTTGCTTCCTTTGATGATACGATGGAACTGGAAGATGAACTGGTGGATCGTTTTGGTGATTTACCGGAGGCAGTTACGAACTTGCTCACTGTGGCGAGACTTAAAATCTATGGTAAAACCTATGGTATTGAGTCGATCGTACAGCGTGGAGATGACATAACTCTGAAATTCTATGAGGGTCAAGAAAAAGCTGTAAATGGAGCAAAACTTATTCAGATTGGAAATCAGTTTGAAAGACGTGTACAATTTGAACAAGGACAAAGTATGTCTATTCATGTAAAAGGTAAAGGACTCAGCGATTTGGAGCTTCTTCAATTGCTAGAGAAATTCCTTGCAGCCATGAAGGATGCTTTTAAATCAAAGGGGGAACTTCAAGATGTTGCGAAGTAATAAAAAATCCTGGAAGACGATTGCGGTGACAATGGTCGGCGTATTATCGATATCTCTTCTGGCTGCTTGTGGAAATGGCGATGATCAAAATGCGGCAAGCGACGATAATAGTGCGATCATCGTTAAATATGATGGCGGTGAAATTACAGAAAATGAATTTAATACTGAGATGAAAATCATGAAATTTATGAGTCCTCAGTACGCACAGCTCATGGAAATGGATGAGTTCCGTGAATATCTAGTTGAGCAGCAAGTGACTTATGAGTATTTGAGCAATCAAGCTTCTGACGAATCCAAGAAACAAGGAGAAGAAGAAGCAGACAATCAGCTTGCTCAGATGAAAGAACAAGTTGGAGATGAGCAGTGGAAAGCAATGCTCGAAAATTATGATCTTACTGAAGCAGATATCAAAAATTATATGGCTCGTGTTTTGACCATTGTTAAGGATAAATCACCAAAAGTAACGGAAGAAGAATTGAAAGCACAATATGACGCTAGCCCTGAGCAATTTATTACAGCTACCGTTCGTCACGTCCTGATCAGCTTCCAAGATCCTGAAACACAAGAAGAGCGTGCAGAAGGTGAAGCACTGAAAATCGCAAAAGAAGCAAAAGCAAAACTGGATAAAGGAGAAGATTTTGCTGCTGTAGTGAAAGAATACTCCGAGGATCCAGGTTCTGTTGAAAATGGCGGTTTGTATGAAGATACTCCTATTGTATCTTGGGTAGAAGCTTTCAAAGAGGCGGCTAAAACTTTAGAAATCAACAAGATCAGCGATCCTGTCGAAACAGATTATGGATATCACATTATCAAGGTAGAGAAACGTACAGAACCAACCTTTGAAGAATTAACACAAGAACAAAAAGATACACTTGCTAATACCATCGTAAATACACAAATCCAAACCTTCATGGAAAAAGAGCTTGATGGAATTATGAAAGGTGAAATCAAGCTTCCTGCAAATCCTGCAGCTGAAACAGAAGGAACCGATACTGAGGGAACAGGTACCGAAGGTACAGAGACTGAAGGTACAGAAGGAACTGAAACAGGAACTGAAGGTACGGACAAAGGAACAACAGATACCGAAGGAACCGATGCAGGTACTGAAAGTACAGAACCAACAACCGACAGTAAATAATCAGGTCGGACAAGCAGGATAGCATAGAACGTAATCCATTAGACGCGGGTAACCGCGTCTTTTTGGTATAACGAAACCTTCTAAGAAGGTTTTTTCTTTATATACAGACAAATTTTAAGTAGGTTTATTGAACGATATTATAAGGTCCATGTATAAGGAAATGGGAACAGATGAATACTATGGTCTAGATATCACACTAAACTAACTACCTTAATCCCTCCGTTATAAAAGGACAGTAGTTGAAAAATCTTCTCGAGAAAGTGGGGCAACATGTAAATGAAAGCTACTGGTATCGTCCGCCGTATTGATGACCTCGGTCGTGTCGTAATTCCCAAAGAAATTCGTCGTACTTTACGCATTCGTGAAGGTGATCCACTTGAAATTTTTGTGGATCGGGATGGCGAGGTTATTCTGAAAAAGTATTCACCTATTGGTGAATTGGGTGATTTTGCAAAGGAATATGCGGAATCCTTGTTTGAAAGTACAGGCCATGTAACGCTTATCACTGACCGTGATACGATTATTACGGTAGCTGGCGGATCTAAAAAAGAATACCTGGAGAAGCAAATCGGAAATTTGGTTGAGCACTCCATGGATAACCGTAAAACTTTGCTTGAGAACAGCAGTGGATCTTATGAAATAGCTAAAGATCATAACGAAACTTTATCATCCTTTGTTGTAGCACCGATTATATCTGGAGGAGATCCTATCGGTGCCGTGATATTGTACAGCAAAGATGAATCAACAAAAATGTCTCAACTTGAAGTGAAAATGTCTGAAACCGCAGCTGCGTTCCTTGGCAAGCAAATGGAGCAGTAAAGAACAATAAACTCCCGCCTGTAAGAGGGCAGGAGTTTTTTGCTTTTACATAAAGAGGTATAATAGGTTTCGTATTGTAAAGGAACATAGCGTCCTACCCTATAGAAGAAGTAGGTAAGCCTATATGAAATCAATGGAAACCAGTACAAAAATGCTTCAGGGAGCATTTATACTCAGCGTAGCTGCACTATTATCAAAATTGATTGGAACACTGCAGAAGATCCCACTGCAAAATATAGCGGGTGACAGTGTATTTGGTATTTATAATACGGTTTATCCTTTTTATATGATGTTCATTACCCTAGCAACAGCTGGCTTCCCTATAGCAGTATCCAAGCTGGTTGCTGAAGCCAACGCTAGGGGAGACCAAGCCGAAGGTGAGCGTGTTCTTAAAGTTACTTCTGTGCTCTTAGCGGTACTTGGAGGACTGCTTAGCCTGCTCATGTATCAATTTGCTCCGCAGATTAGCCATTTTATTGATAATGAAGAGGTAGTTCTCTCCATTCGTACTGCTTCCCTGGCATTTTTATTTGTGCCTGTCATGACAGGCCTTAGGGGATACTTTCAGGGCCTGCAGGATATGATGCCTACGGCTGTTTCTCAAATCACAGAGCAGACCGTACGTGTAACCGTCATGCTTGTATTGTTATTTATACTGATTGAACGAGGGGCATCAGCAGAAACGATTGCAGCAGGGGCCATGTTAGGCTCTGCCCTGGGTGGAGCCGCCGCACTGCTCTTCATGTGGTTTTTCTGGTTAAGAAGGGGAAAGAGGAGAGCTGTTCATACTGAACAGATGCGTCTCGAAGAAAATGTGCTTACTAGTGAGAAGGGCCTGAAATCAGGTCGAAAGTCTACATCTACTCTTCTGATTAGTGTGCTCCGTTATGCTATTCCCGTTGCACTTGGTTCGGTTGTCGTCCCATTAATGAATATGGTTGATACTTTCACTGTTCCACGCCTGCTAAAGCAGGAAGGGATGGCTGATATAGAAACGATGAGACTTTTTGGTATCTATAATCGGGGGATTCCGCTTGTACAGTTAGTGACCATGCTAGCTACGACATTGTCGGTGTTATTCATCCCTGCTATTGCTGAAGCGAAGGTGCGAAGTGATCAAAATACAATCCATAGGCAAAGCAGTCTTGCCCTCAAGTGGTTTTGGCTCATTGGTCTGGCTGCTACTGCGGGTATGGCGGTGCTGGCTGGACCCATCAACCAGATGCTTTATATCACGACCGAAGGAACAAGTACGATGCGTATATTGGCACTCACTGCTGCCGGAAGCGCAGTCAGCGTCATTGCTGCAGCCTTACTTCAAGGGTATGGTGCAGTTAAAGCACCGGCCCTTATTATGCTGACTGCCGCGGGTGTCAAAACACTGCTAAATGAGCTACTAGTGCCGTATTTAGGTATCAATGGAGCAGCTTGGTCCTCGGCAGCAGCTTATGCGCTGGCCGCTTTGTTAAACGTATTGCTGCTTTCTCGTATACTGAGGCTGCGAGTATCCTTGACTGCTGGCTTATTAAAACCATTCCTCATTATCGCTGCTATGTCGCTGACGGCGGCCGGGGTAGCATGGGGCACCGAGGTTATAATTGGTGCTTTGGGAATGGGTTCAGGCAACCGAATAACTGCGCTTGTGCAAAGCCTACTCGGTATTACTGCTGGCGTAATCATATTCATGATTGGTACAATCCGCACAAAATGGATAACAGCAGAAGAGATCACTATGCTTCCTAAGGGAGAGAAGCTGATGAAGCTGTTTCACAAATTAAGATTAATATAAGCATAAACAATGAGTGCTCTATTTTTGGCTTGATGTAAAAGCATGATATAGTTACAGTTAACAAGGTTTATTTAGAAGCCATTTATTTGGAGGGGTCACATGAGCACAGCAATCACAGTGGTTGGTCTAGGTTCAGGCGGGGAAGATCAACTGACTTTAGGCATTTTGAAAAGGTTACAAAAAGCGAGCAGGATCTATGTTCGGACGCTTGATCATCCGGTATGCAAAGATTTAGAAAATCTTCATTTATCGTTGACTTCGTTCGATAGTATATATGAGGCAAAAAGTTCTTTCCCAGAAGTATATGATAGTATTGCAAACGAGCTTATTCAGCTTGCGAAGCAAGGCACAGTGGGTGAAGAGATCGTGTATGCTGTACCCGGACATCCTATGGTAGCAGAGGCAACGGTAGGACTTCTAAAAGAGCGCTGCGCTGAACAGGGAATTCCTCTCTCTATACTCGGGGGAGAAAGCTTCCTGGATGAGGCATTTATACGACTTGGATTTGATCCTATCGAAGGATTTCAATTACTTGATGCGGGTGTTATTGACCGCGAATTGCTACAGCCTAAGCTACATACGGTCATTGGACAAGTGTATGATGTATTCACTGCATCTGACGTTAAGCTAAGTCTGATGGAGGTGTATCCAGATGACACGAAGATCATTGTTGGACATGCACTCGGTATTGAAGGACAGGAGGTTATTCAGGAAGTCGAGCTATATGAACTGGATCGCGTAGAAGGATACGGCAATTTATCACTTATTTATATACCAAAAAGTGACAATGAGCAGCTCACCAGACGTACGTTTGGCCGTCTTCATGAAATTGTTGAAATTCTGCGAAGCCCGGAAGGATGTCCTTGGGACCGTGAACAGACCCATGCTTCCATCCGCAAGAATCTAATTGAGGAAACGTATGAAGTCCTGGAGACAATTGATGATGATGATCCAGATCATATGAAAGAAGAGCTCGGCGACTTGCTGCTTCAAATTATGCTGCACTCTCAGATGGAAGAAGAGCTGGGTACATTTGATGTCTATGACGTCATTCAAGGTCTGAATGACAAGCTCATTTTTAGACACCCGCATGTTTTCGGAGACAACAAGGCAGAAGATGCTGGAGAAGCGCTAGCCAACTGGGAAGCGATGAAAGTAGAAGAGAAGAAGCTCAAAGGACAAGCAAAAGAGGGAACCTCTATACTTGATGGTGTTCCTAGAGATCTTCCAGCGTTAATGAAAGCTTACAAGCTTCAAAAGAAAGCATCGAAAGTCGGTTTTGACTGGGATCGGGTAGAAGACGTGTTTATTAAGGTTGAGGAAGAGCTTAGCGAGCTAAAAGAGGCAATTAAGTTGAATTATGCTGCAGAAGAGCAGATGCTGGAACTCGGTGATGTTTTATTCGCTACTGCTAACATCTCGAGGTTTATTGGAGTCGATCCAGAGGAAGCGCTAGCTGCTACAAACCGTAAATTTACCCGTAGATTTAAGTACATCGAGTCTCGTCTTGCCGAGCAAGGAAAGACCATCGAAGACAGCACGCTTGAAGAGATGGAAGCATGCTGGCAAGAAGCAAAGCAGGAACTGAAAGATTACTAACGCTCGAAATCGGATTGAAAGTCATAAATAGCGGGTATTTGAATAATACGAGAACTACTGCCATGAATTAAGCTGGACTTGGTTTGACAACGACACCTAAAATGTCGTATTCTTTACCAAACTTGAAACCACTGCGTGTGTCACATTAAAAAAAGACGCATTGCAGCAGGATTTTTAGTGACTTAGCAAGAATAGAAGTGTAGTAACGGCACGTGATACTAAGAAGCGTTTTTACGCAGGAAGTGCACGTCGTATTTTCTTTAATTTGGGAGGCCTTTAACAATGAATAAAACAGATTTGGTAAACAATATTTCAGAAAAAAGTGGACTTACGAAAAAAGACGTAGAAGCGGTTCTTAATGGTTTCCTTGGTGAAATTACAGATGCCCTTGCAAATGGCGACAAAGTACAACTCATTGGCTTTGGCACTTTCGAAACTCGCAGACGTTCCGGACGTACAGGACGTAACCCGCAAACAGGAAACACAATTGAAATTCCAGAATCTAATGTTCCTGCATTTAAGGCAGGAAATAAACTTAAAGAAGCTGTAAAATAATGAGAGTAGATAAATTCCTTAAAGTTTCGAGACTGATTAAACGCCGTACGGTGGCTAAGGATGTCTCCGAACAGGGGAGAGTCCTGATCAATGGACGAGAGGCGAAGCCAAGTAGTGCTGTCAAAGTCGGTGATGAAATTACCGTACAGTTCGGACAGAAACTTGTAACCGTTCGAGTAGAGCGTTTGGCAGAAAGCACGCGTAAAGAAGAGGCTTCGAGTCTATTCACCGTGGTGAAAGAAGAGCCTATTGCCAGAGATAACGGGTTGGACTTTTTAAGTTAACCTTTGTTTTACAGTAACAAGCGTGCTAATCCTGATTATGAGGGAGAAGCACGCTTTTTTAATTTCCTTCTGCTACTGTTCTAATCCTTCTTAACCTCCCATAAGCTAGGTGTAAGAAGGGAGGGGTACATGCCATGATAGACCATGTGAAACCGAAACAGCACAGTTTAACCATGCAGAACCGGAAGCAACTTGATATTACAGGTGTTTTGAATGTTGAGAGTTTCGATAATGAGGAATTCTTACTCAAGACAGAGCTCGGTCACCTAACCATTAGAGGGCAAAATTTACATATCAAAAACCTCAGTCTTGAAGAGGGACTCTTATCGATTGAAGGTCATGTAAGTTTTCTCGCCTATTTAGATCCCGGTTCAAGTTCCAAATCCGGAAAAGGAATTCTCGGCAAGTTGTTCAAATGAATCCAGAAATTCAGTGGATCACATTAGGATGGATGCTCTTCTCCGGAGCGGCACTGGGAATGGTCTATGACAGTTACCGGGTCCTGTCTCTCTCGTTCCGGTTTCCGAGATGGAGTATCCATACAATCGATTTGGTATATTGGATCGCAGCAGCCGTGTTTGTATTTAACATGCTGTATGCCAGTAACCATGGGGAGTTACGATTTTATGTCTTTTTGGGGCTTTTTTTAGGGGTTTGGGTCTATTTTTTGGTTTTAAGTGTTTTGACTCAAAAATTTGTGGTAATGTTAATTGGAATTATAAAGCAGATCTGTTATATAATTTACCGTGCGCTTTACATCATCTTAGTCATTCCTATAAAAGGGATACTTCGGCTATTACGGATTTTGTTTGGTTTTGTTATAGCGATTCTCCTTTTTCTGATCAGAATGGTTTATTACATAATTAGACCGTTTCTTAAACTTCTTTATTTGCCGATAAGACCCTTGATCAGTAAATGGCAGACTCCAAGCTGGATAGCACGTATGTTCAATCGGGTTAAAGAATGGTGGAACTACTGGTTCTGATCTTATTCACAAAATGGGCTGGTTAGCTCAAATTCCTACCTAATCATGAAGGAGGTACGCGTATGAAATCATCGTCTGGGCGCAGTGTTCAAAATTCAAAACAAGCTGGACCTCAGAAAACCAAAGTAACAGGAGCTCGGAGGCGAATCATGCTATGGCTTGCCTTTATGATCTGTTTCACAGGATGGGCAGGATACACATTCTTTAATCAGTCTACTCAAATGGCGGACAAGAGTGCCAAGCTGCAGGAGATCAAGGCGACACAGACAGAAACAGATCAAGCACTTGAAGAGCTTAAGCAGGAAGTAAGCCGACTTCAAGATCCTGAATATATTGGGCAAATTGCACGAAAAAAATATGGAATGTATTTACCTGGGGAGACACCAATCTACCCAGTTGATGAATAATATAGCAACAGAACTTGAATTCTGTTTTCTTACTGGAATTATGTTCAAATTTAACCGGAATTAGGCGCGTTAACAGGCGTTCGTTCAGTTGACCTTGGTTTAATCCATAAGGTATAATTAATTTACCGCAACAGATTTAAAAATCGGGTTGTATATTTTTAAGGGAGGATCATTTTATTCTATGGCAATTGAAGTGGGCACCAAATTAGAGGGCAAAGTGACAGGCATCACGCATTTCGGAGCATTCGTGGATCTGTCTGGAGGTGTCACGGGTCTCGTTCACATCTCGGAAATCGCTGACAATTATGTCAAAGACGTCAACGATCATTTGAAAGTTAATGATACGGTAACTGTTAAGGTTATCAATGTTGACAAGGACGGAAAAATTGGACTTTCAATCAAGCAGGCGGTTGACCGTCCAGCAGGTGAAGTACAACAGCAAGCTCGTCCACCAAGAACACCAAGACCGGAACGTACCGGAGGAGATAGAGAACGATTTAGCGGCGGCGCTGGTAACAGTGGCGGCGGTAGCTATAACAATCGTGAACGGGGAGGGCGTCCTTACAAACCTTCTGCCGGCAAGCCTTCGTTTGGCAAGCCTTCATTTGAGGATAAAGTGTCACGCTTTCTGAAAGACAGTGAAGAGCGGATTTCGTCGTTGAAGAAGAACACCGAAGGTAAACGCGGAGGTCGCGGCGCAAAACGCGTGTAAGTCACCAACCTGATCTTGCATATATAAGTACGTGAATAGAGAGAACCGCAGACTTTAGAGTCTGCGGTTTTTTTTGTCGCATCTCAAGAATCGTCCGACATGTTTCAAGCTAGTTCCAGTATTCTCATTCCATATCGCTAGAATTTTATGAGTAAGAAGAGGATGACTTGGCAAGTGCTGAAATTGTCATAACTCTCTTTAAGCCTATATGGGCTGTCCTTTTAATTCGTAACTCTGTTATTTCGCAGACCCCTATTTTTGTCGGAAATTTCTTTTTGTGACATCTTAGTTTCTGACAAACTTTCACAGAACAAGCTGACTATAATGGGAAACATCAAATCAAACGTTGGGGAGCGAAGCAAAACATGGACAAGTGGAATGTAATACCTTTTCCAGGAATCAAAGCTGGTAAACGGGGAAAAGAGCTGCGTGCCGATGTAAGCATGAGAATGAAGACATGGATAGGATCCTTGCGAGCCGTACAGATCATATCCGAGAAGAAATGGATGATCCTGCTGACGGTGATGGGTTTTTTGCTAGGAAAGGCTATGATATTAGACGAGCTCTCACCATTTGCCATAGCCTATTTTGCCGTTATTTTATTCTTGAGAAGGGATTTCTTAATTCCCGTGGGAGCCGCAATTCTCGCTGGCAGTTTTTTCTCGCCTTATCCAACCTTCTTCATCATCGCTGCCGAACTAGGGATCTTTTATCTGCTGTACAAAGGACTCTCCTCTTTTGGAAAAACCGAATTATCTTATGCGCCTGTCATGGTTTTTACCTCGGCTTTTATGGTGAATTTGTTTACCGTCCTGATCGGACCCTCATTCACATGGTACGCGGTCCTAATGATGACCATCGATGCGGTGCTGAGCTTTGTACTAACCATGGTGTTTATACAGGCGATACCGATTTTTACTTATCGGAAAAAGAATGTAAACCTCCGCAGCGAGGAGATCCTGTGTCTAATTATTTTACTGGCATCCGTCATGACCGGAGCTGTTGGGTTTACGGTCTATCATTTATCAGCTGAAAATGTACTATCAAGATATCTGTTACTTCTCTTCGCTATTGTAGGTGGGGCACCGCTTGGTGCGTCAGTAGGTGTACTTACGGGACTGATCTTAAGCCTGGCGAATATGTCAGCCATCTATCAGATGAGCTTGCTTGCTTTTGCAGGGATGCTGGCCGGAATGATGAAGGAAGGAAAAAAACTGGGTGTATCTCTGGGGATGCTGCTTGGATCCTCAATCTTAGCCATCTATTTAGGTGGAACAGGAGATGTAATCACATCGACATATGAGAGCTGTGCTGCAATTCTTCTCTTTTTACTGACACCTAAAAGCATGTTACAAGTTATTTCCAAATATGTACCTGGGACACAGGATCATAGCTATTCACAGCATGAATACGCTAAACGGATCAGGGATCTGACTGCCGAGCGGGTCAATCGTTTTTCACAAGTGTTTAAGCAGCTATCTAAGAGTTTTGATCAGATGTCCGGGGTTAATGAGATGGGACAAGGACAGCAGGATATGGAACATTTTATGAATGCAGTTGCGGAAGGAACCTGTACATCCTGCTTTAAACAAGAGCAGTGTTGGGACGGTAAGTTCTATCAAACCTATAAGTATATGACAGAAATGATGACTTCAATTGAAGAAAATCCAGATTTTCAGGCAAAGGACATTCCAGCATCCTGGACAAAAAGTTGTGCTAAGACAGGAGCTGTACTTGATGTGATGAAGCGTCAGTATGGGCTATACCAAGATAATATGCAATGGAAACGCCAAATATACGACAGTAGAATGCTTGTAGCAGAACAATTATCTGGTGTGTCGCAGGTAATGGAGGACCTGGCACGGGAAATACAGCGCGAAACAAAGGTAATGCACAAGCAGGAGGAACAGATTAGATCAGCGTTGGAGCAGCTTGGTCTGTCCATCCATAGTATCGACATTATTAACCTGGACGCAGGTAAAGTCGAGATTGAGATTGTACATGCCTATACGAAAGGGTTTGATGAATGCCGAAAAATTATTGCCCCGCTTTTATCTGATATTATTGGTGAGCATATTGCGGTTGTAGAAGAAACGACGACTCTTCCGAAGCAGGGGCTTGCCACTGTAACTTTCGGATCAGCGAAGACATATGAAGTGACAACAGGCGTAGCTGGAGCAGCCAAGGGTGGAGGCCTTCTGTCGGGTGACAGCTTCAGCACAGTTGAGCTTGGCAATGGTACCTTTGTCGTCGCACTCAGTGATGGGATGGGAAATGGCGAACGAGCAAGGCTTGAGAGCAGTACTGCTCTTGGTATCCTAGAACAGCTGCTACAATCGGGGATGGATGCGAAACTTGCCATCAAATCAGTCAATTCTATACTGATGCTAAGGTCTACAGAAGAATTTTTTGCGACTGTGGATATGGCGTTGATTGATCAGTATTCAGCACAGACCACATTTATGAAGATTGGATCTACTCCCAGCTTTATTAAAAGAGGAGAAGAGGTAATCCCGATATCAGCAAGCAATCTTCCTGTTGGCATTATTAAAGATATAGAGGTAGATCTAGTCACTACGCAGCTGCTCCCAGGGGATATCGTCATAATGATGACAGATGGTATATATGATGCACCAGGGTACGCCGTAAATAAAGAAATGTGGATGAAACGAATGATTCAGGAGATGGATAGTGAAGATCCACAAGAAATTGCCGATATCTTATTAGAGCGTGTCATTCGTTATCAGCAAAATAAGATTCATGATGACATGACCGTTGTCGTTGGCAAAGTGGATCATTTTAACCCTGAATGGGCCACACTGCGTATACCGGGTATTGATCGGATGGAGCGGCCTAGGACAGTCAGCTGACGGGTGGATATTTATTATAGAAGGAAAGTCCTCGTTTGAACCTAGCTTATTATGGAAATAATAGGAAGAAGTTCGAAGCTAAAGGGGATGAGAAAGATGAAGCAAATTTTACTCATAACAGACGGATGCTCTAATGTTGGTTCAAATCCAGTACTTGCTGCTGCAAATGCCTTGGAGGAAGGCATTACGGTGAATGTGGTGGGCGTGGTGGATTATGGAACCATTGGTGACCTTGGGGGACAAGAGATTGAAGCGATTGCCAAGGCAGGAGGTGGAATTAGCCGGATTGTAGGTACACCTGTATTAGCAAAAACCATGCAGATGATGACGCGAAAAACGGTGGTTCAGACCATTGAACTAGCGGTTAATAAAGAGCTTAAACAAATTCTTGGCAAAAGTGCGGGCAGTATTGCTGAACTTCCTTTGCATCAGCGCGCAGAGGTGGTTCAAGTGCTGGATCATTTGACAGAGACAACACCGCTTCAAGTTGCTTTACTTATCGATGCAAGTGCTAGTATGAAGCCAAAACTGGCTGCCGTTGAGGAAGGAATTCGGGATTTAATGCTCAGCCTTCAAGCGCGTGAAGGAAGAAGTCAGATCTCTGTATTTCATTTTCCTGGGAGACAAGGCAGTGAAAATGCAGTACTTGATATCAACTGGACAAGCGACATGAACGCACTTCGTTCGGTTTTTACTAAGCTGGATATGAGAGGTGCGACACCTACCGGGCCTGCAATATTAAAGGTGATTGATTATTATCGTTATGGTACACTAAACGAGAATGACCTGTATTATCGCGATTACGGAGAAAAAGAAGGGATGCATGGTGACTATGCCGCTGGATCCTGATCTTACTCCTGGAACTGTAGTTATCGGCAAATGGAAGAATAATAAATATATTATTCAGAGAGTGCTGGGCAAGGGAGCGAATGGGATCGTTTATTTGGTTCAGCGTGAACCGGGTGGAGGCCGGTATGCGCTCAAGATGGGTTTTAATCCGCTTGATTTGCAGTCGGAGATTAATGTTCTTACTTCATTAGCGAAGAAGGATCACCTTGCAGATGGGAACGGACTCTCTTCCTATTTAAAAGAAGTCGATAATTACCAGGCTGGCGGAAGTGAAATTTCATTTTATGTCATGACCTATGTCAGAGGTGAGCCGCTTCATTTATTTATCCGGAGAAATGGAACGGACTGGACGATGCTTGTCGGGCTTAGGCTTTTAAAAAAGCTTGCTGAGCTGCACCGGTTAGGATATATATTCTGTGATTTGAAACCGCAAAATGTACTTGTTTCTTCGTATGGTGAGGTGGAGCTCATCGATTATGGAGGAGCGAGTCCTGTAGGACGCAGTGTAAAGCAGTTCACAGAGTGGTATGATAGAGGGTACTGGAATGCAGGCAGCCGTGTCGCAGATCAGAAATATGATGTGTTTTCCTTTGCTCTTCTTCTTATTCATCTTCTGGAGGGAGAAGAACTAAGAAGAATCACTGGAAACAGTCTTCCTCAACTAAGAGGAATACCCGCGCTTTTAACTATCATTCAAAAGAGCGAGCGGCTAGCGCCATATAGGAGTTGGCTTCAAAAGGCAATACAGGGTGATTATGACGATGCAGAAGATGCCTTTTTTTCGTGGAAAAAGCATGTCTACAGAGTAAGAAGCGGATCTAAGAATGCTTCATCAGAACCAACCCCAGGATGGTTAATTCCATCTTTTGCGTTATCAGCTCTAATTATGGCTGGGGCAGTGATCCTGATGCTTCGCTAAAATTAGAGGGTACATACCTTGAAATATCCGAGTTAGAAAAGAGGAACATCATGAAAGGACCGAAACTTGAACCTACGGTAATGCAGATTGCTGCTACAGCAGAGGAGTATCAATTGTGGAAACCGGGTCACCGGATTGTAGTCGCAGTATCCGGTGGGGCGGATTCTGTGGCTCTTTTACATATTCTTCATCAAATATCTCTCTATCATACACCGCTCACACTGATCTGTGCCCATGTACATCATGGGTTTCGTGCAGAGTCGGATGCTGAAGCCGAGCTGGTACAAAAATATGCGGAATCGCTGCACATTCCTTTTGAAATGGTTCATCTAAATATGCCGAAGTATTTAGAGGAGACTGGGCGGAACTCACAGGATGCGGCCCGTGAAAGAAGGTATGCTTTTCTTCATCAAGTCGCGGTGAAGTATAAGGCAAACAGCATTGCTCTGGCACATCATGCCGACGATCAGGCCGAGACGGTTATGCTGCATATGCTGCGCGGAAGTGGTGCTTCGGGACTTTCGGGTATGAAAATCAAACGAACTGAAAAAAACGTGGAACTTATTAGGCCATGTTTACGTATTACCAAGACGGACTTGGAAAAGCTCTGTGAAAAAGAAGAGCTTCCTTATCTCGTTGATAGTAGTAATATGAATCGTAAATATCTTAGAAATGCGATCCGACTGGATGTGCTTCCTTTTTTGGGGCAATATAATGGGCAGATAAAGGAATCTCTTTATCGGATGGCCGAAGTTATAAGCACAGAAGATGACTATATGGAAGCTGTAGCAGAGCAAACCTTTGCGGATATGGTCTTGAAGTCAGGTGATCGACTTACCTTTTCTGTCCCTGCGTTTAAGGGGCTACATGTCGCTTTACAACGAAGGCTCATTAAATTAATATTAAATTATCTGCCTTCAAACGATGATTTTGCTACTTTTTCAAGAATAGAATCCATACGTAAGGGAGTGGTTCAGACCGAACCGACGACTTGGATTCTTGATATAGGTCAGGGTATCGTTTGTATGCGGGAATATAACAGTATCATTTTTACTGCCCGGAAGTCTGTATCTGAGCATTACAGTTATCAGTTGCATTCTCCAGATGGAGATTCATTTCTCTATCTGAAAGAGATTGAAAGAACCATTCATTTGGTTCATTCAAAGGGGATGCGCAGTCCGATATCTGCTAATGAAGCACAGTTTGATTTGAGCAAACTTCATTGGCCGCTTACCGTAAGAGCACGATTGCCTGGAGATACCATGAAAGTAATGGGATTAAACGGAAGTAAAAAGGTGAAAGATATTTTTATCGATGCCAAAATTCCGCCGTCCCTGCGTTCTCGTATTCCCCTCGTGTGTGATGTTGAAGGAAACATCATCTGGATTCCGGGCGTAAGACGCTCCATTCATGCTCCCGTAACCGATCAATCTGCACAGGTCATTCAAATGTGGATCGAGTAGCTATTACGCGCAGGCGGTTGACAGTAATGGTGCAGATAAGACTTTCATAGTATAACTTTAGGGGGTTCACTAACGTTGCAGAACGATATTCAAGAAATTTTAATTAGTGAAGAAGAAATTCAAGGTAAAATCAAGGAATTAGGCGAAGTATTAAGCAAGGAATTCGCTGATCGTAATCCTTTAGTCATTTGTGTACTTAAAGGTGCGTTTATATTTATGGCTGATTTGGTTAAAAACATAACAGTGCCTCTTGAAATGGACTTTATGGCTGTATCAAGTTATGGTGCTTCTACCAAGTCTTCCGGTGTAGTCAAGATCATCAAGGATTTAGATCAGACCGTTGAGGGACGCGATGTTCTTATTGTAGAAGATATCATCGATAGCGGGCTTACACTCAGCCATCTAATTGAACTTTTGCAAAACAGAGGCGCTAAATCGACAACGGTGGTTACCTTGTTTGATAAGCCATCTGGCCGTTCTGTTGATCTTGAAGCAGATTATACGGGATTTGTCCTGCCGGATGCATTTGTAGTTGGCTACGGTTTGGATTATGCTGAACATTACCGGAACCTGCCTTATATCGGGATTCTGAAACCGGAGATTTACAGTAACTAAAATCCCGGCAGAAAAATGATAGAATCGCGTTTGCCCATTTGTTGAGAAGGGCAGAATGGCTATGGTAAAATAACTAAGGTGTCTCGAGAGGAGGTAGGGGATGAATCGGTTCATCCGGAATTCTGGTTTTTATCTAATTTTATTTTTAGTTGTAGTCGGCATCTACCAGGTTATTAATGGTGGAAGTGAAGCGGCTGATACCCCTAAATACAACGAGTTTCGTCAGGAATTATCTGCAAATAACGTAGAGAATTTGAGTATTCAGTTTGATGGATATGCCTACCAGGTAACGGGACAGTATGTAACCCCGCCTGCTGAAAAAGCCAAAAACTTTATTACGTACATTCCTGCTACGGATGCTGCAGTTCAAGAAATTGCGGATGCCAGTGAAGCGAACGGAATAGCAATGGAAGCGAAACCGATGAAGGGTGACAGTATTTGGCTGACACTACTAACGTCGTTTATACCTCTTATTTTGATGTTTGTCCTCTTCTTCTTCCTGTTTAATCAGGCGCAAGGCGGCGGCGGCAAAGTAATGAACTTTGGTAAGAGCCGTGCACGTTTATATAACGAAGAGAAGAAAAAGATTACTTTTGAAGATGTTGCAGGAGCTGACGAAGAGAAGCAAGAGCTTGTCGAAGTTGTTGAGTTCCTGAAAGATCCTCGTAAATTTGCAGCAGTAGGTGCTAGAATTCCAAAAGGGGTTCTACTAAATGGTCCTCCGGGAACAGGTAAAACACTCCTTGCACGAGCTGTCGCTGGGGAAGCGGGCGTACCGTTCTTCAGTATCTCGGGTTCTGACTTCGTCGAAATGTTTGTCGGTGTCGGTGCATCCCGTGTGCGTGACTTATTTGAAAATGCCAAGAAAAATGCTCCATGTATTATCTTTATTGATGAGATTGATGCTGTTGGTCGTCAGCGTGGTGCTGGACTCGGCGGTGGACATGATGAGCGTGAGCAGACGCTAAACCAATTGCTCGTAGAGATGGATGGATTCGGAGCAAACGAAGGTATTATTATCATTGCTGCAACGAACCGTCAAGATATTCTTGACCCTGCACTTCTTCGTCCAGGACGTTTTGACCGTCAAATCACAGTTGACCGTCCTGATGTAAGAGGCCGTGAAGCGGTTCTTAAAGTACATGCTCGTAACAAACCTCTTACAAAAGACGTGAAGATGGATGTAATCGCGAAGCGTACAACTGGATTTACAGGTGCAGATCTTGAGAACTTACTCAATGAAGCAGCCCTTCTTGCTGCGAGACGTAATCGTAAAGATATTTCCATGCGTGAGATGGATGAAGCGATTGACCGTGTAATTGTTGGTACGGAGAAGAAGAGCCGCGTAGTAAGCGACCGTGAAAAACGGATCGTTGCTTTCCATGAAGCTGGTCACACGATTGTAGGTTACTTCTTGGAGCATGCTGATATGGTTCACAAAGTTACGATCGTACCTCGTGGTCGTGCAGGCGGATATGTAATTATGATGCCAAAAGAAGACCGTATGCTCGCAACGAAACAAGAATTGCTTGATAAAGTAACAGGGTTACTAGGTGGTCGTGTATCTGAGGAACTGTTTATTGGTGAGATTGGTACAGGGGCCTATAGTGACTTCCAACAAGCTACAAGTATCGTTCGTAGCATGGTGATGGAATATGGTATGAGTGAAAAACTCGGACCATTGCAGTTTGGTAATTCCCAAGGTCAAGTCTTCTTGGGTCGTGACTTCGGACACGAGCCGAACTATAGTGATTCCATTGCATATGAGATCGATAAAGAAATGCACCGCATGGTTACAGAATGCTATGAGAAAGCAAAAGATTTGCTGACCAAGTATTCTAAAGAAGTTCACCTTATTGCGGAAACACTGCTCGAAAGAGAAACTCTTGATCTTGAAGATATCAAGCAGTTGATCGAAAACGGAGCAATTACCGAAAAAGAAGAAGGAAATACGGGAGGATCCTCTGAAGGCGGAGAACCTATTATCGACAATGTCGGTGATGTTAAAGTTCGCATTCAAGGAAAAGATAACAACGGCGGAACACCGGCGGAAGAAATTCCAAACCATGTTCCAAATCAGCCGGAGTCTGAATCTACACCTCCAAGTGATCCAGATAAGAATAAACCTACTTCATAAGGTTGCTATATACGAAAAACCGGAGAACAGCTTATGTTCTCCGGTTTTTTGCGTTATTACATTCGTTTAGCTCTGAATTGCGTCTATTTTGTGAATTGACAGGTCAGGGTGCGCCGTGTAAATTAGTTGTAAACAAAAGGAAGTTCTGTATCAGACTTTGTGAATCGATTAACAAGCGGGGTCATACACTGCAAAGTGAACGTAGTATTCGCTATTCCATAAAAGGAGAGGGTCAACAGTGGAGGTTCAGGCACTAGAACGTAAGGCCGAGATGAATCGTGAGTTGAAAGAGCGACTAAAAGTACTAAAGAAGGAACGGAATGCGATTATACTTGCTCATTATTATCAGCGAGATGAAATTCAGGAGGTAGCAGACTTTCGTGGAGACTCTTTTCTTCTAGCCCAGAAGGCAGCAGAAACTGATGCAGAAGTCATTGTTTTTTGTGGTGTCCATTTTATGGGGGAAAGCGCCAAAATTTTGGCTCCAAACAAAAAAGTAATTATTCCTGATGAACGTGCGGGCTGTCCCATGGCTGATATGGTCAACGTAGAAGGGCTTCGCAAATTAAAAGAGCAACATCCGAATGCGAAGGTCATTACATACATTAACTCATCTGCTGAAATTAAAGCTGAGACAGATATATGCTGCACTTCTGCTAACGCAGTAAAAGTGATTCAATCGCTTGATGCGGAAGAAATTATATGGGTTCCTGATAAAAATCTCGGACATTATGTTCAGCAGCATACCGATAAGAAGATGATTATATGGGAAGGGTACTGCAATACACATGACATGCTAACGATAAAAGATGTGGTCGAAATGCGTGCTAAATATCCCGATGCAGAATTCGTGGTTCATCCGGAATGCCGCCCAGAAGTGGTTGAGATGGGTGATTTTGTGGGCAGTACTACAGCAATTCTCGAGTATTGTAAAAAGTCGGACCGCAAACAATTCATTGTCGGTACAGAAGACGGTACAGGATATCAACTTCGAGTAGACAGTCCGGACAAAACCTTTCACTTTGCGACCAAATTTCTTGTTTGCCCGAATATGAAAGTGAATAACCTCAAGAAACTGGTAAAAGCGCTGGAGACAATGAAGCCGGAAATTTATGTACCTCCTGCTGTTGCCGATCGTGCACGTTTATCCCTAGAGCGCATGTTACAAGTAAAATAGGATGAAGGGGGAGGCTTTCAGATGAAGGTAAGCCCCCTTTTCTATATATGCATGATTACGTGAGCTACTTTATAGGAGACAGGTGAGGATGCCCCATGATTCCTTCTTACTTAATTGATTTGGATATAGCGGCTTTACCTCAAATGGAGACAGATCTGCTTGTTATCGGTACAGGTATAGCAGGATTGTTTACAGCAATCGAGGCAAGCAGGGATCGGCAGGTTCTTATGATTACGAAAAGAGCATTGCTAGAGAGTAATACCAGATATGCGCAAGGTGGAATTGCAGCGGTTACCGCAGAGGATGATTCACCTGCCTATCATATGCAGGATACGCTTACTGCGGGTGCGGGTTTGTGCCGAGAAGAGGCTGTGAAAGTGCTTGTTAGCGAGGGGCCAGAGAGAGTCAGAGAATTAATTAGTTTCGGGACCACTTTTGATATAGAGAATGGGGAACTCGCATTAACACAGGAAGGAGCTCACAGTCATCGCCGGATTCTACATGCGAATGGAGATGCAACAGGATACGAGATTGTAAGGGCATTAGCCAAGCAAGTTGCTTCTCATGCATCGATTAAGGTATGGGATGAACACTTTGTTATTGATCTTGTAACGGGGTCTGGTGAGTGCAGGGGTGCTATTGTACAGGATGCTGATGGTGAACGAATCTATGTAAAAGCAAACGCTGTTGTACTCTGTTCTGGAGGAGCAGGCCAGTTATATCGGTATACCACAAACCCGGAAGTGGCTACTGCAGATGGTATAGCTATGGCTTACCGGGCAGGGGCCGAAATACGAGACATGGAATTCATTCAATTTCATCCAACGTCTCTTTGTTATCCAGGGGCTCCTCGTTTTCTAATATCTGAGGCCGTACGCGGTGAAGGAGCAGTGCTTCGTAATATTCGAGGTGAACGGTTTATGCATAAGTACCATCCACAGCTCGAGCTCGCTCCGCGTGATATCGTGGCAAGAGCAATTGTTAGTGAGATGGAGATTACGAATGCAACCCAGGTATATCTTGATATCACCCATGAGACCCTTGACCGGATCAAGCTTCGTTTTCCGACAATCTATGAGACCTGTATGAACTATGGGCTGGATATGGCTTCGGATTGGATTCCTGTAGCACCTGCTGCTCACTATATGATGGGCGGAGTGAAAACAGATTTACAAGGAGAAAGCAGTATTCAGCGGCTTTTTGCCTGCGGAGAGGTGTCATCTACCGGTGTCCATGGAGCAAATCGGCTGGCCAGCAATTCTTTATCGGAAGCCATCGTTTTCGGGAAAAGAATTGTAGATCGCATACGCGAGCTCACTCCTCTAAAGAAATCCGTTCCTTTCGTTCCTTCCCTTAACAGAAAGGAAGTTTCCTTAGAAGTGAGTTCGATTCATGCTAGAAGACTTGCCCTGCAGAAAACAATGGTACGGGGAGTAGGGCTTCGACGCACGGAGCAAGGTTTATTACAGGCCAAGTCGGTACTCGAGAAGGAACTAGCTATATTTAATACCAGCCTTACTACACAAGAAGAATATGAGTTTGCCAATCTACTTACGTGCGCCATACTTGTCACCGAGGGGGCACTTCACCGCAAAGAGAGTCGAGGAGCTCATTATCGGGAGGATTATCCCGATTGTAACGATCTTTTGTGGCAGAAGCATACGGTGCAGCAGCGTGAACGTAAAATTGCGGAGGAAGTTAGCCATGCTACTTAATGGATATAATGAAGTATTAACCCAATCAATTAAAAGTTGGCTCGGAGAAGATGTTGGTTCCGGAGATGTCACAACTTTGGCTACCATTCCCGAAGGACATCAGTCCAAAGCTGTGATTCATGCAAAAGAAGGCGGGATTATTGCAGGACTCTCTATTGCAGAACTTGTTTTTCATATCGTTGATCCTTCACTTGAATTTCGTGCAGAATTGAAGGATGGAGATCTAGCAAAACAGGGCACGATACTCTGTGTAGTAGAGGGAAGTACGCATAGCCTACTAACAGGCGAGAGGCTGGCTTTAAATTTACTGCAGCGGCTCTCAGGTATTGCGACCAGAACCCGTACTTATGTAGATGTAATTGCAGATCTTCCGGTACGGTTAGTTGATACACGAAAGACAACACCAGGTCACAGGCAGCTTGAAAAATATGCAGTACGGGTCGGTGGAGGATATAATCACCGGTTTGGACTGTATGATGCAGTTATGATCAAAGATAATCACATCAAGGGTTCTGGAGGGATAACACAAGCTATTGAAAGAGCAAGAGCAGGGATCCCGCACACCATGACAATTGAAGTGGAGACAGAGAACCTATATCAAGTGAATGAGGCCATTGAGGCGGGAGCAGATATCATTATGCTTGATAATATGAATGAAGAGATGATGCGTGAGGCAGTTAGGCATATCCGAGAGGCAGCCCCGCATGTTAAAATAGAAGCTTCGGGTAATGTTTCACTTGCCAGCATTCGCAGCATAGCTGAGACAGGAGTAGATATTATCTCTGTAGGAAGACTGACTTACTCCTTTGACAGCCTAGATATCAGTCTTGATTTAAACGAAAAGAAAGGAGGATAATCCTCTTTGATCCTTGTAGTAGATGTAGGTAACAGTAATATTGTGCTTGGTATATACAAGCATCGTGAGCTTCTTCATCATTTTCGTATCAGCACCTCCAGACAGTCAACGGTAGATGAGTATGGTATTCTCATTCATAGCTTTTTTCAGATGTCGGGTATATCAACTTCAGAAATTGAAGGAATTATCATCTCTTCTGTTGTACCGCCGCTGGTGAATGTGCTGGAGGAAATGTGTATTAAATATGTGGGCAAGAAACCACTTATCGTCGGTCCTGGCATCAAAACAGGGTTGAATCTTCGTTATGAGAATCCTCGTGAGGTAGGTGCGGACCGGATCGTGAATGCGGTAGCGGCGATTGATCAATTTAACTGCCCTCTCGTAGTAGTTGATTTCGGTACGGCAACGACCTTTGATTGTATAGATGGAGAGGGTAACTACCTGGGCGGAGCCATTGTGCCGGGTATTGGGATTTCTACCGAGGCATTATATCAACGAGCTTCTAAATTGCCGCGTATTGAACTCGAGAAACCGAAGAAAGTAATCGGACGAAATACTATCCACGCCATGCAAGCAGGCATCATTTTTGGTTATGCAGGACAGGTTGATGGAATCGTGGAACGAATCAAGGAAGAGATGAAGGCTACACCAAAAGTGATTGCTACGGGCGGTTTGGCAGAACTTATTGCAAGTGAGACAAGAACCATCGAAGTGGTAAGTCCCATGTTGACACTTGAGGGTCTGCGGATTATATACGAACGTAATAAGGGGTAACCTTACTGAATAAAAGATAATGGAAAAAGGGATAGGCAGTCACCTTTATTCCGTTATCTTTTTCGATTACAATAAAGAGAGTGCCGACTTAGACGAAATATGAATTTGCACAATCTTCATAAGGAAGCAGCCTGGCTTGCCTTGTAAATTATAAATAGGATGACACAGAAGGAGCATAACAGAATGGAAAAGAAGAAAGACCGATTGGTGCGTGGTACAGCTTTAGGTGGACGTGTTCGTGCATTTTCGATCCGTACAACGAACTTGGTAGAAGAATTGAGAAGAAGACATGATACATTTCCTACAACAACAGCTGCAATGGGGCGGACAGTTACGGCTACTGCCATCATGGGCGCTATGTTGAAAGGGGAAGAAAAACTGACCATTCAAGTAAACGGGAATGGACCTATTGGTCAGATCGTAGCAGATGCGAATGCCAAAGGTGAAGTGAGAGGATACGTTAAGAATCCACATGTCCACTTACCAAGCAATAGTAAAGGTAAACTTGATGTAGCTGGAGCTGTAGGTACTTCCGGATTTATTCATATAACCAAGGACCTTGGGCTCAAAGAACCTTACCGTGGAAGTACTCCTATCATTTCAGGTGAATTGGGCGAAGACTTTACGTATTATTTTGCTAAATCAGAACAAACACCTTCTGCAGTAGGTCTTGGTGTCTTAGTTGATACAGACAACTCTGTTCTTGTAGCTGGAGGATTTATTATTCAGCTCTTGCCTGGACTGAATGATGAGGAAATTTCGGCAATTGAGGACGCAATCAGTAACATGCCGCCGGTAACCACCCTCTTGGACCAAGGGCTTGATGTGGAAGAAATGCTCCGCAAGATTTTACCGGATGTTGTAATCCATGATAGCATGGATATCGTCTTCCAGTGTCAATGTAGTCGTAAACGTGTAGAGCAAACACTGATCTCGCTTGGAGAATCGGAACTTACTGATTTAATTGAAGAAGAAGGCCGAGCTGAAGTTGTGTGTCAGTTCTGTAATGAAGCATATGAATTTACGAAAAGTGACCTGGAAACCATTCTTGAGCAAGCGAGAAGCTAAAACCGTTATGGGGTAGATGAGATGGGATGACGAAACAAGAAAAAGGACTTTGGGTGACTGTCGTTGTGCTGAGCGTAGGTGTTATTTTTATGGGGACGTTTATTTTTCGCGGAATGAACGATTCGAGTACAAATACAGGCCTAAGTGCTTCGGATTGGAAAGAGCCGGTTGCAAGTATTGCAGGGCAAATGATTTCGGAGAAGCAATGGGTAGATGCACTTAAGACACGTTATGGCAACAAAGTTTTAATGGAAATGCTTAATCGTCAGGCTGTTCTCGCTGAAGCTAAATTACAAGGGCTGACTGTAACCGAGTCTCAAGTTGACAAAGAACTGCAATCTTCTATGGAGGGCTATTCCTCAGAACAAGCTTTTTATGATGAAATGTGGAATCAATTTGGGATGAGCTCAGAAGAATTGAGGGCGGAGGCAACCTATCAAGTTTTGCTTGAAGAAATTGCAACAAGAGACATTGCAATCAGTGAAGAAGCAGTACAAGAGTACTATGAACAACATGAAGCAGATTATAAACCCATCCGTCTGTTTGATATTTCTATGATCCAAGTGGATGATCTTGTTTCAGCAAACCATGTCCTTGAACGGATTGAAGCGGGTGAATCATTTGGAAAAGTGGCAGAGAGTGAGTCAACGGATGAATACAGCCGTGAATCCAAAGGGAGACTTGGGCTTATCGAAGAGAATGATCCTTTTCAACCTGAGGAAATGATGATGCTCGCAGAAGAGATCCAAATTGGTGATGTCGCCGGTCCTGTTCAAGTGGATGAACACTATATTATTGTTCGTTTAAATGATATCGAAGAAAAACAAGGTATGACATATGAAGAGGCAATGGAAGATATTCGAATGATGCTTGCTTTGAATGATTCCATTCCCTTGTCAGAATTAGAAGAGCAGCTTCGCAGTAAATATGGAGCTGATATAAGAGTAAAACTGGAGAGACCTGCTTCCTAAGGGAAGGGGTCTCTTTTTCTGCTCTATTTTTTTCTAACAATATTGACATTATGAAGCAAGGTTGATAATATTAAAGTTATAAAAACCCACCTATTTAGTCGGAAATGTAATGGTGGGCAAAGGAATGGAAAGAGTATGGACGGTGCGGTAACGTAAGCAGGCAGTAACCGTACTAGAGCATGGTCCAGCTCATACAATACAACTAGAGTACACATTGGCATATGAAATAGAAGAAGCAATCATTCATTCAACTTCATTTAATCCAAGGAGGGCAATTATCATGGCTAAGGTTGTCAATAATGTTACAGAACTTATCGGTGGAACGCCGCTTGTTCGCTTGAATCGCGTTGTACCTAAAGGTAGCGCGGAAGTATATGTGAAACTTGAATACCAAAACCCTGGATCTAGTGTGAAAGATCGGATCGCGATCAGTATCATAGAGGATGCAGAGAAGTCTGGCCGTATTAAACCAGGTGACACGATTGTAGAAGCAACGAGTGGTAATACAGGCATTGGGCTGGCCATGGTAGCAGCGGCTAAAGGATATCGTTCGATTATTGTTATGCCTGAGACGATGAGCTTAGAGCGTCGTAATTTGCTTCGTGCATATGGTGCAGAGCTTGTGCTTACTCCTGGATCAGAGGGAATGAATGGCGCGGTTAAGAAAGCAGAAGCGATCGTAGAAGAAAATTCAGGTTACTTCATGGCAGAACAATTTAAGAACCAATCTAATGTTAGAATCCACCGTGAAACTACGGGTCCTGAGATCGTAGAAGCAATTCAGTCCGTGGGCGGTTCTCTGGATGCATTTGTAGCTGGAATTGGTACAGGTGGTACGATTACAGGTGCAGGTGAAGTCCTCAAAGAGTCTTTCCCAGACATTAAAATTTATGCAGTGGAACCGGCAGCTTCACCAATTCTGGCAGGCGGGGCCCCAGGTCCTCATAAAATTCAAGGGATCGGTGCAAACTTTGTTCCTGAGATTCTAAATCAGGACGTTTATGATGAAATCATTCATATTGAGAATGAGGATGCATTTGAAACCGCTCGCCAAGTAGCGAAAGAAGAGGGAATCCTTGCTGGTATCTCTTCTGGAGCAGCCATTCGTGCTGCGCTGAAAGTGGCAAAAGAGCTGGGTGAAGGTAAACGTGTCGTTGCGATCGTTCCAAGTAATGGGGAACGTTACCTCAGCACACCTCTTTATAATTTTGAAGGTTAAGACTGACGAGTAGAATACTCGAATTGAATCTTTACTTCTATATTAATAACAAATTATATAACCCTGTGTCGCAACTCATTTGCAGGCACAGGGTTTTTTATCATCTGCTTTTAAAATGAAGAATGCTTTAGTATACTAACAGACAATAGACAAGGTCAGCCTGGAGGAAAGAAGCATACATGAATAAGGTAACTACAACCTACGATGATTGGAAAGTATGGAGCAAAGAGGATTGGACGGTGCTTCCCTATGTAACAAAAATGAAACTCAAGAAGTCACCCGCTCTTCGTTCCTGGAAGCCTGCATGGGAACAGGCTTCTCCCTATGCTTTTGTACTGGAAAGCGGAAAGGACGGGAAATATACCTATCTTGGTTTATGTCCGGCAGCCATTGTGACGGGGAAGGGTAAACAGGCAGAGGTGAAAATTCTCGGTGTGGCAGATGGAGCCAACCAAGAGCATCGTTTTCATTCACATGGGACGATGACAGGAGATCCCCTGCAAATAATCGAAGAGTGGATCGCCCCCTACCGTGCTCCTCGGATTCAAGGGACACCGCCGTTTTCCGGCGGGGTTGTAGGTTACCTAAGTTATGATGTGGCTCGCTCCCTTGAGAAGCTGCCTGAACTTGCGAAAGATGACCCAAGTCTTCCTGATTATATGTGGATGCGATTTGAAGAAGTGTGGACTATTGATCATGAAGAGAATGCTGTCTACTCTTCAGTTTACATAGTTCTAAACAAAGATGAGCCGTTAGAGAAGCAGTTCAAGCAAGCCGCTTCCAGAGCGGAGGCTATGCTTCGCAGCTGGGAACATATGATGGAAACTGCAGAAACCTCTTATTATATCCGAGAGCAAGCAGAGCGGATTCAGCGGCTGGAGCAGGCTAGAGCTGAAGGCGATGCACATATGGATGTAGCTCAAGGCTGGGAATCTCCTTTTAATAAAGAAGCCTTTGAACTAGCTGTGAAGAAAGTGCAGGATTATATCGGGCAGGGAGATGTCTTTCAGGTTAATCTTTCATTAAGGCAGGATAAGAAGCTACATACTTCACCTGATGATGTGTATGAGTGGATTCGTGTAATTAACCCTTCCCCTTATATGGGATACGTTCAGACACCAGATTTTCAGCTGGTAAGCGGCTCTCCAGAGCTGCTAATTAAACTCACGCAGGGTAAGGTCATCGCAAGACCCATCGCAGGAACAAGACGCAGGGGAGCGACCTCAGAAGAGGACAAGCGTATGGCGGAAGAACTGCTTCATACGGAAAAAGAGCGGGCTGAGCATATTATGCTCGTGGATCTGGAGCGCAACGATATCGGTAGAGTAGCGAGATATGGATCAGTGCGTGTTCCCGAACTTATGACCATTGAATACTATTCGCATGTAATGCATCTAGTTTCACAAGTAGAAGGTATCTTGGCTGAAGATAAAAATGCCTTTGATGTGATTGCTGCTGCATTCCCAGGGGGGACCATTACAGGTGCTCCTAAGGTAAGGACGATGGAAATTATTGAGGAACTGGAGCCAGTGAGACGCGGCCCCTACACAGGATCAATTGGCTGGATTTCCTATCAAGGGGACATGGAACTAAATATCATTATTCGTACCCTCGCAGTGAAGGATAACATCGGTTATATTCAGGCAGGAGCAGGAATTGTAATTGATTCAGATCCTTACCGGGAATATAGGGAATCAAAGAACAAAGCAAGGGCAGTTATGAAGGCTGTACAGTATAGTGAAGAAGCTGCTATGCAGCGAAGCAGAGACGAGAACTAGAGGAGGTTTTTTATATGATTTTGGTTATTGATAACTATGATTCTTTTACGTATAACCTCGTGCAGTATCTAGGTGAGCTAGGTGAGGAAGTAGAGGTACGCCGGAATGATGAAATCGATATTGCTGGGATTGAAGCACTTGCGCCAGATCATATCTTGATTTCGCCAGGTCCATGTACACCAAATGAGGCAGGAATCAGTCTTGAGTTACTGCATCATTTTAAAGGTAAAATTCCAATGTTCGGTGTTTGTCTTGGACATCAGGCAATTGGTCAGGCTTTTGGAGGAAACGTCGTTAGGGCAGAACGTTTGATGCATGGGAAAACATCGCCTATTTATCATGGGGGAACGTCTGTATTTCAAGGAATTCCATCTCCATTTACAGCTACGAGATATCATTCTCTACTCGTGGAGAGAGAGAGTCTTCCTGACTGTTTGGAGATTACAGCAGAGACAGATGAAGGAGAGATTATGGGACTCAGACATAAAGAATATGCGATTGAAGGCGTACAATTCCATCCGGAATCGATCGTTACCGATTATGGTCATCATATGCTCCGCAACTTCCTGCGTCAGAAAGCAATTGTATAAGATGAAATACGTCATGCTGAATGGGCAATTGACTGAGACAACGAAAGCCGCGATTCCTGTAATGGATCACGGCTTCTTATACGGAATGGGTCTATTTGAGACTTTTCGAACCTATGGGGGCAAACCTTCGTTACTGTCTCGTCATCTTCAAAGGCTTTCTGAGGGTTGTAAGGATTTAGGGATTCCTTTTCGGGCGGAAGAACATAAACTGGAGATGCTTATTCGTGAGCTGCGGGAAGCTAACGGGCTTAGTGACGGCTATATAAGGTACACGGTTTCGGCAGGCGAAGAGATTCTAGGGTTGCCTTCGGCAGACTACCGTGAACCGAGCCACCTTATTTTTGCTAAAGAATTGCCTGTCCTAAATGAAGCTTGGTATATCAAAGGAAAACCTCTTCAATTGCTGAAGACGATTAGGAATACACCTGAGGGCTTGGTTCGATATAAATCTTTGCACTACATGAATAACATTCTTGCGAAGAGAGAGCTTATACAGTATAAGCAGGCAGTAGAGTCTCAAGCGGAAGGTTTAATGTTGACCAAAGAGGGGCATCTTGCTGAAGGGATTGTCAGTAATCTTTTTTTTATAGCCAAAGGAGTTCTTTATACCCCTGAAATAAGCACAGGTATCTTGCCTGGCATTACTAGAGAGGTTGTTCTTGAAGCTGCGAGTGACCTAGGTATTCCTGTAGTAAAAGGGTTATTCACAACTCAGCACCTATCTCAGGCGGATGAGATTTTTATGACTAGTTCCATACAAGAATTAATTCCAATAACAGCACTGCTTGGTTTTCCGGAAGGGGAAGTGATTCAGGTTCAAGACGGAATAATGGGACCGAATACACGCAGACTGCTGGATTTATACCGAAAGAAAGCAGGTAGAGATGATGTTGAAACCTAAACTATATAAACGTACATATCAGCGCGGCGAAATGTCGCTTAAGCTGGGTGACAGAACACTGGTTATGGGGATTGTTAACGTAACTCCGGATTCGTTCTCCGATGGGGGACAATACAATTCTGTAGATCGTGCAGTTGCTCATGCTATAGAACTCTTCGAACAAGGAGCAGATATCATTGATATCGGCGGTGAATCTACTCGCCCAGGACACACTGTCATTTCGAGTGAAGAAGAGATTGCGCGTGTAGTCCCCGTGATTGAATCTTTACACAAAACAGCACCGCATATCCCAATCTCTATTGATACGTATAAAGCAGTTGTAGCGAGAGCGGCAATCGATGCAGGAGCTCATATCATTAATGATATTTGGGGTCTTAAAGCTGATCAGGATATGGCACCGCTTGCGCGCGAGAAAAATTGTCCTGTTATCCTAATGCATAATCGTGAGAACACAGATTACGATGATTTTATTACCGACGCAGTTGCGGATCTAAAAGAAAGCATTGAAATTGCGTTGCAGGCTGGTATTTCTAAAGACAATATTATTCTTGATCCAGGTATCGGATTTGCAAAAAGCTATGAGCAAAACTTACAGATGATGATATCATTAGGTGCATTGCTGGAACTTGGCTGCCCTGTTCTGCTCGCTACCTCTCGCAAGCGGTTTATTCGGAATACACTGCAATTGCCAGTGGATGATCTAGTTGAGGGAACGGCAGCGACTGTGGCTTTTGGGATTGCCCAAGGAGCACAAATGGTAAGAGTTCATGATGTAGCTCAAATCAAGCGTACAGTAGACATGTGTGATGCTATGCTCTACCAAGGAAGAGAGGAATTATAATTATGGATAAAATGAAACTTCACCGTATGGAGTACTATGGATATCACGGAGTCTTTGAGGAAGAACGTAAACTTGGACAGCGATTCTATATTGATCTAGAACTTGATATGGACTTACAAGAAGCAGGTAGGCATGATGATCTTACCAAAACGATAAATTACGCCGAGATTCACGAACATGTGAAAAATATCGTTGAAAATAAGTCATTCCAATTAATTGAAGCTTTAGGTGAATATATTGCATCTTCCCTACTTGAGACTTATACTAGTGTGGATGCGCTTGTAGTCAAGGTAACGAAACCGCATCCTCCTTTCGATATTCATTTTGAAGGAGTTACAGTAGAACTTCATCGTACTAGGAAAGTAGGATAACGACTCATGAATGCACATTCAACCTCTGATACGTCAGAGGCTTATATTGCTTTAGGGGCTAATTTAGGCGATCGGGAGCAGACGCTTATGTCTGCAATAAGGATGCTGGACAAGCAAGATGATATTAAGGTTACTGCTTGTTCTGATTTATACGAAACAGATCCAGTAGGTTATACTGATCAGCCTGCATTTATTAATATGGCCATTTCCGTCAATACAACACTATCTCCTCAGGAACTGCTGGGTCGTATGCTTGAGATCGAGAATCAGCTAGGGCGTGTTCGTCATATCAGATGGGGTCCAAGAACCGTGGATCTCGACTTGCTATGGTATGAAGGAGTAGAGATGAATACAGAAAAGCTTATTCTTCCGCATCCAAGAATGCAGGAGAGAGCTTTCGTGTTAGTTCCATTATCCGATGTTGTCCGTGAAAAATCAGACAACATTTCTTATTTTGTACAAACAGCTTTAGAGAGCCTGGATGAAAGGGATGGAATACGGCGGTGGAAAACATGCAACTGGCCAGACGAATCCGCGCTTTCCGGAAATTGAAAGGTGTAACTCAGCAGTCTCTAGCAGAGCAAACAGGCATATCTCTCGCTATGCTCGGTATGATTGAACGGGGAACTCGTGTCCCAACAGAGGAGCAGCTTGTTAGAATCGCAGATGTTCTTGCTATTTCCCTGTCGGAGTTTAAATAGGAGACGCAGTGGGTTGTTTTTTTGAAAAAGTAATTTGAACGTTTAGATGTGATAGATATAAATGATTTAAAGATTAATAAAGATTTTAAAAGGAGTGATACGAAATCCTATGCTTAAGATCGCTGATATTGAAATGAAGAATCAGGTCGTTGTTGCTCCGATGGCAGGAGTAAGTAATCCGGCTTTTCGCCTCATTGCTAAAGAATTTGGCGCTGGGTTAGTCTGCGCTGAAATGGTCAGCGATAAAGGAATTCTAAATGGTAATAAACGGACGCGAGAAATGCTATTTGTAGATGAACGGGAAAAGCCGCTTAGTCTGCAAATCGTTGGCGGTAACAGAGAAACTTTGGTTGCTGCTGCGAAGGTTGTTGACCAAGAAACGAATGCAGATATTATTGATATTAACATGGGCTGTCCTGCCCCCAAAATTAACAAAAGCGATGCGGGAGCACGTTGGCTTTTAGATCCAAATAAAATATATGAGATGGTATCTGCTGTAGTGGATGCTGTGTCCAAACCAGTTACTGTAAAAATGCGTATCGGCTGGGATCATGATCATATCTATGCTGTCGAAAACGCACGTGCAGTGGAAAGTGCTGGGGGTAAAGCAATAGCTCTTCACGGTAGAACAAGAGAGCAATTGTATACTGGCCGGGCAGACTGGGATATTATAAAGGAAGTTAAGGATTCGGTTTCCATTCCGATTATTGGGAACGGCGATATTTCTTCACCAGAAGAAGCAAAACGAAGACTCGAAGAATCTGGAGTAGACGGAGTTATGATCGGCCGCGCTGCTCTTGGTAATCCATGGATGCTATATAGAACCATTGAATACCTTGAGAAGGGTGTGTTACCACCAGACCCGTCACCGGAAGAAAAAATGCGTATTGCCATACTGCACATGGATCGATTAATTGACCTGAAAGGGGAAAATGTAGCAGTACGTGAAATGCGTAAGCATCTATCTTGGTATCTGAAAGGACTCAAAGGTTCTGCGCGAATTAAAGATGCCATTATGGAAGGAACCAAGCGTGACGAGATGGTTGATATACTGACGAATTATTTGGAAAACTTGCCTCGAAACGAGTCGAATATAGAAACAGACAGCCAAGAAATTGATCAAGAGTCAATAAATACGGACTGTGCTTGCTAAGGCTATAGGAGAGAACATTGACTTTTCAATATCGTTAACCTATAATTTTTTGGTATAAATTCGGCAAGATGGTTTTATGTTCAAGGACACCTGAGAGAACGAATTGTTCTGTTTTTTTAAGATTAGCATATCGTTTTTTAAATGAATTTTTGAATTAGTTCCATATTATTCCCATGACAGGAGAATCGGTTAACATGAGCGATAAAGAAGTCATTCTTACCCAAGAGGGGCTCAAGAAGCTTGAGGACGAACTCGAGAACTTGAAGTCTGTAAAACGCCGTGAAGTTGCAGAACGGATTAAGGTAGCCATTGGTTATGGTGATATTAGTGAGAACTCGGAGTATGAAGATGCGAAGAATGAGCAAGCTTTTATTGAAGGGCGTGTACTTACTCTCGAGAAAATGCTTCGCAATGCGCGTATCATCAACAGCGACGAGGTCGGCACAGACATCGTAGGAATTGGTGCAACCGTTACAGTTGAAGATATGGAGTTCGGCGATGTGGTTGAATACACGATCGTTGGATCTGCAGAATCCAATCCGCTTCAAAATAAAATTTCAAATGAAAGCCCTGTTGGTAAAGCTATTATTGGCAAAGCCAAAGGAACTGTTGTTGATGTAAGTGTTCCTGCAGGTGTTATCCAGTACAAAATTGTAGATATCAAGAAGTAATCATACAAAAGGATCGGGATATGAAGAGAGCTTCCCTAGGGGAAGCTTTTTTTCAATCAGCTTGTTTCTTGAAGGCGTCGTACCTTAGTTTCTTACGATCGTCTTTTATCGGTATAACATGCCTTGTATCTTTTAAGATTGCTGTATTGTATAGATATCTGCATTAGAAGATACATAATAATTAAGGAGTTGAAGAAGGCAAATGACGGATGAAGTAGTAGGTACAGAACAAGAGCTTAGTGAGCTTTTACAGATCAGACGGGCAAAATTAGATGAGCTTCGAGCTCTTGGTATTGATCCTTTCGGTAAAAAGTACGAACGTACGGATGAAGCCGGTAATATTTTGAAACAATATAATGACCTGACCAAAGAAGAAATTGAAGAAAAGAACGTTGAAGTAAGCATTGCTGGGCGTATTATGGCGAAACGCGGTATGGGTAAAGCAAGTTTTGCTCATATTCAGGACCTAAGCGGACGTATTCAAATTTATGTTCGTAAAGATACCGTTGCTGAAGCGCAGTACGATGCATTTACCCTGCTTGATCTTGGGGATATCATCGGTGTGAAAGGTACGGTTTTCAAAACCAAAACTGGGGAGACTTCAATTAAAGTTACTGAGCTTGAAGTGCTTTCAAAATCGTTGTACCCATTGCCTGATAAATACCAAGGTCTAAAAGACGTAGAACTGCGTTACCGTCAGCGCTATGTGGATCTGATTATGAGCTCTGAAGTACAACAAACGTTTATTTCTCGCTCTAAAATTATTCAGTCCATGCGTCGTTACCTCGATGGCTTAGGCTACTTGGAAGTAGAGACACCAACACTGCATTCCATTGCAGGTGGCGCGGCAGCACGTCCATTTATTACGCATCATAATGCGCTGGATATGGAACTATATATGCGTATCGCAATTGAATTGCACTTGAAACGTCTAATTGTAGGCGGCCTGGAGAAAGTGTACGAAATTGGACGTGTATATCGAAATGAAGGGATCTCAACCCGTCATAACCCTGAGTTCACTATGATTGAATTGTATGAAGCATACGCAGACTATAAAGATATTATGGAACTCACAGAGAATATGGTTGCTCATATTGCGCAAGAAGTTCTTGGAACAACGAAGATTGATTATCAAGGTCATGAAGTTGACCTTACACCTTCTTGGCGCCGTGTATCCATGGTGGATGCGGTTAAAGAAGTGAAAGGTGTAGATTTTGGCGTCGAAATGACAAATGAAGAAGCACACCGTTTGGCTAAGGAACATAATGTACCTGTTGAAAAACATATGACATTTGGACATATCCTTAATGCATTCTTTGAAGAGTTTGTTGAGGAAACCCTGATTCAGCCAACTTTCGTATATGGTCACCCTGTTGAAATTTCTCCGCTTGCGAAAAAGAATGAAGAAGATCCAAGATTTACGGATCGTTTTGAACTTTTCATCGTAGGACGCGAACATGCCAATGCATTTAGTGAGCTGAATGATCCGATCGATCAGCGTCAGCGTTTCGAAGCACAGTTACTAGAAAAAGAACATGGTAACGATGAAGCGCATGAGATGGATGATGACTTCATTCGTGCACTTGAATATGGTATGCCGCCTACAGGTGGTCTTGGAATTGGTGTAGACCGTCTTGTGATGTTGCTTACGAATTCTCCATCGATTCGTGACGTGCTTCTTTTCCCTCATATGCGTCACCGTGCGTTGGACTAAGAAGGACAAGCATTTCGCATAAACAAGTTTACAATAGAATCTAGACATAGAGAGGAACAGCTGAGCAGATGATGCTTGAGGTTGTTCCTCTTTTAAAATGTACTGATTGGCAAGGGGTATGAAGAAAGGCGAGATGTAATGAAGAGACGTGTAGGTTTCACCAAAAAACTGGCCACTCCGCCATTTATATTAGTTGCAGGTATCTTGCTGATCATCGCGGTAGGTACAGTGTTGTTAATGCTGCCTATCTCCAACCAGAGCGGACACTCTCTTCGATTCATGGATGCGTTATTTACGGCGACTTCCGCGGCTTGCGTTACAGGTCTGATCGTGGTGGATGTGGAAACTACGTTTACCCTTTTTGGTGAAATTGTGATTATGATCCTCATGCAGCTAGGCGGTCTTGGTTTCATGACGATTGCGACCTTGATCGCATTATTGTTCGGAAGGAAACTTTCCCTGAAAGACCGGCTTATCTTAAAAGAAGCGATTAATTCCGATACTATGGAAGGAGTCGTTCGGATCATTCGGAAGGTTCTGATCTTTTCTTTTACCATTGAAGGGATCGCAGCAATTATTTTTACAGCTAGATGGTCAGTGGATATGCCTTTCCTCAAGGCGCTGTATTATGGTATTTTCCATTCCGTGTCTTTGTTTAACAATGGTGGCTTTGATCTGTTCGGCAATAGCTTCCAATATTACACGGGTGATTGGTTGTTCAATACGATCGCGAGCATACTGGTTATATCGGGGGGCCTGGGGTTTGTTGTGCTCAACGATTTATTCGAATTTCCTAAAAAGCGAAGACTATCTCTTCATTCAAACATGGTGCTGTCCGTATCCGGCGTATTAATTGCCATTGGTGCAATCGTACTGTTTGTTTTTGAATTTACAAATACGAAAACGTTAGGCTCGCTTGATTTGTCTCATAAGCTCTATGCGTCCTTCTTCCAGTCTGTATCTACCCGTTCATCGGGGACAAGTACAATAGATATAACAGAACTGCGTTCTGCGACACAATTCTTTTTCATCTTGCTTATGTTTATCGGGGCTTCTCCTGGTTCAACAGGAGGAGGTATTAAAACAACCACGTTTCTCATCATGATAGGTGCTCTGTACGCAATGGTCAGAGGACGAAAAGATATTGTATTTTTCCGGCATCGTGTACCCCAAGGGCTTCTCATGCGGGCTATGACCATTATCATTATCACATTGGGTATATTTATGGTCATTAATATGCTGCTGCTTACAACAGAGGACGCTCCTTTTCTAACAATACTGTTTGAGACAGCATCTGCTGTAGGGACGGTAGGGCTTTCTGTGGGATTAACACCGGAACTGACTGAATGGGGTAAACTCATTATTACGGTCACGATGTTTATCGGTCGTATTGGTCCGCTTACCATTGCTTATGCGATCAGACCAAAACAAACGAAGAATCTATATCGCCATCCGGAGGGACGAATCATCATCGGATAATGGCAGTATATAAAGAGAGTAAATGAAGAAGAGGGGCTCTGGTTTAATTAGCAGGGCCTCTTTTATTATTATTAATTGCGCTCTTAAACTTTTTTCAAAAAATACTTGCATAATTTTTATCAGCATGGTATATTCTAATTCCGGCCAAGAAGTTAGCCAGTAAGCAACACACTGAATAACCAAGCAACTTAAGGAAGTTAAAAACTTCTGAAAAAAAGCTTGACACTCTGAACCGGACATGATATGATATAAAAGTTGCTGACGACGAGAGTTGTTAGCGAGATTGATCTTTGAAAACTGAACAACGAGGAGTTTTACGTAAGTGAAACTCGTGAGTGAATTAATACAAATTCAATTTGTTGGTCATAACAAATTGAATAGAGAACGATAAGTTCTCGTCAGCATTTTCTAAATGAGCTTATCGCTCTTTTCAATAACTTTATTGGAGAGTTTGATCCTGGCTCAGGACGAACGCTGGCGGCGTGCCTAATACATGCAAGTCGAGCGGACTTGAT
>NZ_JARBDA010000016.1:0-63271 GCF_036577645.1 Paenibacillus sp. GYB006
CACCCGTCCGCCGCTAAGTCTCAGAGAAGCAAGCTTCTCATTGACTCCGCTCGACTTGCATGTATTAGGCACGCCGCCAGCGTTCGTCCTGAGCCAGGATCAAACTCTCCAATAAAGTTATTGAAAATAGCGATAAGCTCATTTAGAAAATGCTGACGAGAACTTAAAATCCTCTATTCAATTTGTTATGACCAACAAATTGAATTTGTATTAATTCACTCACGAGTTTCACTTGCGTAAAACTCCTCGTTGTTCAGTTTTCAAAGATCAAATTCATTCGTTTAACTTCGTGTTCATCACCGTTTGTTAATTTCAGCGGCGACTTTTATAATATATCATGTTCTCTTCATTAATGCAAGACTTTTTTTCGAAGTTTTTTTTCGAAGTCTTTTCGACATCCTGTTGACCAGAATGTTTACTTGAAAGGAACGAGTTATAATTTATCATATTTTTGCTAACTGAGTCAATACCCTTTTATAAAAAAGTTTCATATTCTTTATCAAGTTCTCTTAACCCTTTATTACCAATAACAGCCCTCTCTAACCTGCCTCTATATAGTAGGATATATAAAACAAAATCCCCTTCCAATCCATTTAGAATAAATGGACCGAAGGGAGCATTTATATCCACATCATTATTTAAATTGTGAAATACGTGCATTTCTCGCATACTTAGATAGTTCTTTTGCAGGTGCAAATCTTGCATACATACGGAAGACTGTTTTATAACGGTTAGCTATAGCATATCGGATTTCACGATCCAGCCTAGAATCACCGAGATCAAGCAACATCTCATCGAGTTCTTTGCGAATCACATAATCTAGTTCTTTACATTCCTTTTCATTAAACAGCATTCCGAGCATCACAATACTCCTTCATCATGTTTTTTATCTGCCTTACAAGATGTTTTATTGTTATGCTCATGTTTTGCCAAAAATATGAATTAAATCTTAAATTACTTTACAAGCGCGAATGTTATCGTGCTTTCAATTATGGCAGCAATGAACAAGAGAATAACAATCCAAACTGAAGCCGTACCGGTTTGTCTTATAAAGGACCGTAAGTCTGTAGTTCGATTACGAGTTCTCTTCATTCCCTTGCCTAAGGATTTAATGATAAGTACGCCAAACTTTAGACCGAACGCACATGCAACGATAATAGCTGGAATTTCTATAATTCCGTGCGGCAGCAACCCTTTTACGACCACATCGTACATACTTACCCCCTGTTGCCATGATAAATGCAGTAAAAAGCCTAAAACTCCCCCGTTAATAACAAGAAAAATGACAGGGACCACCCCTGCTAGTGCTCCAGCAAATATTACAAGTACGGCCTTCGTAGCATTATTCCAAAATATAAACGTAAAAAAGTTCCACTGCACATTGTCCCCTTGCTGTAACTGCTCACTGATTTCTCTTAACCCGCTGATTTGCTGAATCATGATTTCTTGCAAAGCTCCCGTGCTAATCCAACCAAGGACTCCTCCAACCAGAAAAATGATGGCCGCTGCCCACACGTAATTTGATAACGATTTAAGATCTTTAATAAAGGTTTGTAAATGAAACATGTTGTCCCCCTCTTTCTATGATCAATGTAAGGCTTAGGTTGCTTGTCATATGTACAAGGTACGAGCATACATATAAAAGTAAACGAATTGGTAAATGGAAGGAGCATCGATTATGAATTCATACTTCTATGTCTTAAATGGCCGAAAGATCAAGAAATTTCTCATTGTTTTCGCTGCAGCAATCTTCACTCTTGGAATCATCTACGTGGAGACAGAAAATGTATCCGTATTCTCCGAAGGTGGAGGTTCTCCAACGGCGGTTTACAGTGTTCCCACAGAGAAAAAATTAATCGCCCTGACGTTTGATATCAGCTGGGGGGATAAACGCACTGAACCGATTCTAAAGGTACTTGAAGATAAAAAAGTACAAAAGGCTACTTTTTTCCTGTCCGCCCCTTGGTCAAAAACACACCCTGATATGGTTACAACAATTAGAGATGCAGGCTTTGAAATTGGCAGCCATGGATATAAACATGTGAATTACAGTAGTTTAACGGAAGAAGAAATCCAAAAGCAAATTACAACAGCCCACTCTATTTTAACCGATGTATCGGGAAAAGAACCGAACTTACTCCGTCTTCCAAACGGTGATTTTGATAAGCGAGTACTTCGCATTGCAGATAACCTTAATTATCAGGTTGTTCAGTGGGATACCGATTCCCTGGATTGGAAGAATCCTGGGGTTGATCAAATTGTGAATCGTGTTGTCAGTAAAGCTCATCCCGGTGATATTGTTCTTCTCCATGCCAGTGACTCTGTAAAACAAACTCATGAAGCATTACCTATTATTATTGATCAGCTTCGTCAAAAAGGATATGAGTTCGTGACTGTATCCGAATTAATTAATCAGTCTAATGTAAAAGGTACCGAAGTACGCGACCAAGCCTTTATAGACCAACAAATTGAAGATGCAGCGGGACTGTAAACAAAAAGAGCTAACGCTTAAGTTAGCTCTTTTGCTTTGGAATCCGTTCTTGATACAATTCGGTGAAGCATGAGAATCTGATATGTATTACAAGCAAGAAGCGGAATCACGGTAAATGTGGTAGCTGCATTTTCCCCAATATTTAAAACACCGATGGTCTCCACTATGGTTAAAGCAATCATGAAAAATAAAGTGGGTATTAGGGCATTACTATTCGTAGCTTTTACTTTAAAATATGCGGTTACAAGTGCGGTCGCTAAAATAATGAAACTAAGCAGCATATCAGTAAACCCTGTTTTACTATTATCCATAAATATACGGAAGAACATTAATTCCAGTAAGGCAAGAATCGTTAGAGCCAACTGAATGTAATTCCATGTTTTTATAGAAAATGTGCCTCTCCCCATATAATTAAGGATTAAGTAAGCGAAAAAGCCAAGCTGTGAGTAGACACTAATCATCATACCTGCTCCGAATAAAATAAGTAGATACAATAGGAAATCTGCTGTACTTGATGGCTTGTATTCCCCCGTGGTGAGTATAAGTCCTGTTAATAATGACGCGATCCCACCGATACATAGGGTTTGCCAAAATAAATTAAACCATTTCCTTAAATTCAAAACTTTTCCACCTCCAAGTGTTTATTTTACCAACGATCTCTAAAAAACACCATGGCTTTACAGACATAATTCCCTTACTTGCCCCACATACTACATTCAGTTATTGAGACAAAGGGGATGTGAAACAATTGAAGTGGCATAGCATTAAATGTTTATGTATTGCAGGAGGTCTGGCTTTATTTTTATCCGGTTGCGGGTCTGATAATCCAAGTTCTGCTCCGCAGGGGAGTTATAAAGAAACAAAGACAATGGTCATAGATATTCTAAAAAGTGATGAAGGTAAAAAAGCTCTGGAAGAAGCTCTTCTCGGAGAACGTAGTTCGGGTCAAAGTTCATCCAGCGAAGTAGGTTCGGGAAGTAATTCAAGTGTCTCAGGGAATACATCTAAAGGGTTAGGAATAAGAATGCTCACTTCACAGAGCTCTTCCGATGAAATCAGAGTGGCCGTTAAAGACACCTTGTCTTCTCCTGAGTATAAAAAGGTATTCGAGGAAATTATGAAAGATCCTAAATTTGCTGGGGATTTTGCTAAAGTAGTCAATTCCCAAAGTAAACAAATTCATATGGAACTTATTAAAGATCCCTCCTATCAAAAATCAATGGAAGATATCTTAAAATCGCCGGAAATGACTAAAATGTTATTACAACTAACCCAAACGGCAGATTATCGTAAACAGACCATGAGTGTTATGCAGGAAGCCATGCAAAATCCTATTTTTCGGATGGAAGTTATGGAGCTGCTAAAGTCAGTCGTCAAAGAAGAACTTCAGCCTAAACAAAGCGAAGGTGCTGGAGGAGATCAAGAAAAGAAAGACCAATCCAAGAACCAAGGCGGTAAAAAGGAAGAAGGCGGCAGTAGTAGTGGTGGTGGTGAGGGCAGTGGTAACGGCAGTTAACTAATCATTACTTCGATGTATTATTTAGAAAAAACAAGGCCAAGCGAAGCGCTTGGCCTTTTGAATATAATCGTACAATGATTTTCTGTAATTACCGAGAAATTTTAGCTTGTAATTAAATGTTTGGCCACTTCATCATATATCTTACCGATCTCTGTATTTTCCTTATACACTGAAGGCGAAAAATCCGGTTCAGATATATGATTATCCGGAGAACCCAATGGGATTTGAGCAAGGAGTTCCGTGTGCAAGCTTTCTGCTAGTCGGCCTCCTCCACCTCTTCCAAATACATAATCTTTTGTACCGCATGCACTGCACTCGTAGTAAGCCATATTTTCTATTACTCCAAGGAGTTCGTGATTGGTTTGGATGGCCATAGCCCCTGCTCTGGCAGCAACAAATGCGGCAGTGGCATGCGGTGTCGTTACTATAATTTCTTTACTTTGCGGAATCATTTGGTGTACGTCAAGCGCGACGTCGCCTGTACCAGGGGGCAAATCAAGGATCATATAATCTAAATCCCCCCAATTTACATCACTAAAAAACTGTCGCAGCATTTTGCCAAGCATCGGCCCTCTCCAAATGACAGGACTGTTCTCTTGTACGAAGAATCCCATAGACATTACCTTCACACCAAAGCGCTCAACCGGCTCAATTACTCCATCTATAAGTACAGGCGCATCTTCAATGCCCATCATATCTGGGACACTAAACCCGTAGATATCCGCATCTATGATTCCTACTTTTTTGCCTTGTCTCGCCAGGGCAACTGCCAAGTTAACAGTCACTGTTGATTTTCCTACTCCTCCTTTACCACTAGCGATAGCTATAAAGGTAACTCCGGATTCGGGATCAAGTAATTCATGAGACTCCATACCAGCCGCGTGTCCTTTTACAAGCACTTCATCATCGGTAGGTTCTGTTTCTCTTGTTGATTTCTGTTCAAAGCTTTGGAGTGACTCTTTTTCAGCATCTGATGCAAGGCGCATTCTTACGTGAACCTCTTTTACGCCTGCTTCCTGAAGAAGAGCTGTGACATTATTTTTTAAAATATTGCGAACGTTTTCATCATCGGTTAAACAAATCAAGGTTAAAGCCACTCTGTCCTCTTTTACCATGACATCCCGAATAAACTGCAAATCTGTAAATAACAGACCGCTAATAGGCTCCTGCAAGGTAGAAAGCACTTCTAGTACTTGATCTCTTGATAACATGATAATTGCACCTCAGCTTTATCTATTGGCATGTATTTCACTCAGATCTTTCTAATACATGTCCATTATATCACTCACCGAGGTGCAGATGGCCTACTTTTTCATTTTCTCACCAGATGTGTATCTTAGAATCCCTTTGTAGACCGAAGCCGCCACTTTGCGCTGATACTCCTCTTCTGCAAGGAGTCTGGATTCCTCGGGATGTGAAAGAAAACCAACTTCTACTAATACCGCTGGCATTTTTAGCGCTTGCAGCAAATATACAGTGTTCACTGTTTTGGCCATTCGGTCTGTGTTCTCGAGGTTTCTTCTAATCTCATCTTGAACAAGCGCAGCAAAATCTGCATTATCTTCATGATTAGGGTAGTAGAATACCTGAGCACCACTCCAGCGGTTTGAAGGAATGCTATTCATATGGATGGTAATAAAAAGATCTGCTTTTTTGTCACTAATCATCTTAACTCGCTGCTTTAAATCTTCCGTTTTCCGTCTTGAGTAAGATTTGGTCTCAGGGGGAGCCAGGTCTACATCTCTTTCTCTTGTCATCACCACTGTGGCACCTGCTTGCTGCAAATAATCACGTAAGTAGAGAGCCACTGCTAAATTGATATCTTTCTCAATAATTCCTTGTTTGCTGACAGCACCCCCATCAGGCCCTCCATGACCGGCATCGAGAGCTATGACCTTACCCGATAGCGGCAAGCTCCATGTACTCCATGTCTTCGATGCCGGGACCTCATACACAGCAATACAGATGAATAGTGCAAGTAAGAGAACACCCATCATCAGTTTTTTCATCGTGCTTACATGGATCCACACCATGAATTTGTTCGAACTCTGTTTATGCATAAAAAAGCCACCTCCGATCCCATAAATGACCATAATGATCTATATGGGACGAGGTGGACAAATATACCGTCGATATGGACAAACTTATGAAATCTAAGACGTAACGTGTTCCGCCATACCTTGAATCAATATTTGGGCCACTTCTGGACGTGTGAATTCAGGTGGCGGACACTTGCCCTCACGGAGAAGTGCTCTTACTTTGGTGCCAGACAAAGTCATATGGTCTTCTTTACTATGCGGGCATGTTTTGGCAGAAGCCATATTGCCACATTTTAAACAGAAAAAGCTATGTTCAAAGAAAAGAGGAGTAATCCCAAGTTCCTCAGATGTAAAGTTAGTAAATATCTCTTGTGCCTCATAGGTACCGTAGTAGTCTCCTACTCCAGCATGATCCCGACCAACGATAAAATGAGTACATCCATAGTTTTTGCGTACAATCGCGTGGAAAATAGCCTCTCTAGGGCCCGCATAACGCATTGCTGCTGGAAAGACACCTAAAAAGGTACGATCGGCAGGATAATAGTTCTCAAGAAGCGCTAGATAACTGTTCATACGGACATCAGCGGGAACGTCATCTGATTTTGTTTCACCTACCAGCGGATTAAGGAATAATGCATCTACAATCTCCATAGCGCTTTTTTGAATGTACTCATGGGCACGGTGAACAGGGTTGCGTGTTTGGAAACCAACAATCGTTTTCCATCCATTTTGTTGAAAAAGTTGTCGTGTTTGCTCGGGGTCAAAGTAGAACTCATTAAATTTAGCTGGTTGTTTACGGTTTAACAAGAAGATGGGACCGCCAATATAAAAGACAGAACGCTCAAACAATTTTTTTACCCCTGGATGTTCCTGATCATTTGTCTTATAAACATTCTTCGCTTCTTTATCATGATCAACTTCATAAATGCTCTCTATCGTGAGGGTACCGTATATAACATTGTCATCTTGACCTGTAAGTGCAATGGTCTCACCAACTTGGAGGGTTTGTGCCGTATCTCGATCAACGTCAAGTGTAATAGGTATACTCCAAACGGTGCCATCCGAAAGTCTCATTCCTTCAATCACTGACTGATAGTCTGCTTCATTCATAAAGCCCGTAAGCGGAGAAAAAGCTCCTACCCCTATGAGATCAAGATCAGAAATGGTCCAGTTGCTAATGGGTAATTGTCTTAATTTCTCAGCTTTTTGAAGTATTTCTTCCCGATTCCTATCTTCTACAATTCGATTCACTAATGTACCACCGTGAGGTAATATCGACGCCATGATCCCATCTCCCTATCGTCATATACACTTTAGCAATATAATAAATATTTATTTATGAAGTCCGCATTCGGTCTTATCATTGCCTGACCAGCGACCTGCGCGCGGGTCTTCCCCTGGCATTACTTGTCTAGTGCACTGCTCACAGCCGATACTAGGGTAGTTCTGATCATGCAATGCATTATAAATCAAATTGTTATCTTTAATGTAATTCCATACATCCTCATTCGTCCATCCAGCAATCGGGTTGAATTTCATAAGTCCAAATTTCGTGTCATACTCTACCTTCTTAGAGTTAGCACGAGTTGACGCTTGATCTCGGCGAATTCCAGTAATCCAAGCATCGTATTGAGATAAAATACGCGTAAGCGGTTCTACTTTGCGAATATTACAGCAAGCGTTAGGATCTGAATTCCATAGCTCTGGACTATGAGTAGCTGCTTGTTCCTCTGGTGTCAGCTTGGGAGAAACACGGACAAAATCAATATGATAGCGTGCTACAAGTCGATCCCTTGTTTCATATGTCTCTTTAAAGTGAAAGTCTGTATCAAGATAGAAGATATCGGTAGAAGGACTGATTTTTTGTATCATATCCACTAAAACAACATCTTCCGCACCAAAACTACATGCAAAAGTAATGTTCGGAAATGTCTCAACAGCATATCGAATAATCTCTTCAGGAGAAGCATCTTCCAGTTCAATTGCCTTGTCTCTTGCCAACTCTTCTTTTTCTAACAGATTCACAATGAAGACCTCCCACAAGGGTATATTTTTTACACTAAACCGATATATATGATATGAATTACAATTAAGTATAAATATTTCCAGTTATATGTCAATGCTATTTCCAAGGTAAACTGTCAGAATTAATATAAATGATTCATATTCCACTTATATTCCTACGATGTGAATCAAATTCATAACTCATGAAAACAGTAATTTGTAACTATATATAAACAAATAGAACCGTTTGGTCTATATATAGTCCTAATAAAAGCAACCAAAGAAAATATGAAATTGATTCTGTATACAACAAAAAAGCCCTCTCTTCCGAAGAAGAAAGGACTTTTGATCCGAACAGATTAACGTTTGGAGAACTGAGGTGCGCGACGAGCCGCTTTAAGACCGTATTTTTTACGTTCTTTCATACGTGGGTCACGTGTTAAGAAGCCAGCTTTTTTCAAGCTTCCACGGTACTCAGGATCTACTTTAAGAAGTGCACGGGCGATACCGTGACGAATTGCTCCTGCTTGACCAGTAATACCGCCACCGTGAGCAATAACGAGAATATCGTAGTTGCTAGTAGTTTCAGTCAGTTCAAGTGGTTGTTTAACGATCAGTTTGAGTGTTTCCAAACCGCCGAAATAATCGTTGATATCACGTTTGTTAATGACAATGCGTCCTTCACCCGGTACAAGGCGAACACGAGCTACCGAATGTTTACGACGACCTGTCCCATAGTATTGTACTTGTGCCATGAAACTGTCCTCCTTTTAATTATCCGCGAAGTTCGTAAACTTCAGGTTTTTGTGCTGCATGTGGATGTTCAGCGCCAGCATATGCTTTCAATCTAAGTTTCATTTGGTTACCCATACGAGTTTTAGGAAGCATGCCGTGTACAGCAAGTTCGATCATACGTTCAGGTTTGTTTTTCACCATGTCTTTTGCAACAGTGACTTTAAGGCCACCTGGGTGCATGGAATGACGATAGTATTTTTTGTTGTCCATTTTCTTACCTGTAAGAACAATTTTCTCAGCGTTGATGACAACAACGAAATCACCAGTGTCAACGTGTGGAGTAAATTGTGGCTTATGTTTACCGCGGATCAAAGCCGCAGCTTCGCTCGCCAAACGGCCAAGCGTTTTGCCTTCAGCGTCAATGATGTGCCAGTTACGCTCTACTTCATTAGGCTTAGCCATATAAGTGGTACGCATGAAAAGATCCTCCTTTAAATATCGCGTTCATAATACGCATAAATAGTTATCATTTATATTCGTTAAAAGTTGCTGTTAGTTTGATGGATTTACGTGTGTTGCATATCGTTTACTTAAATGGGGCTGTGGGAAAGCCATTAAGAAAACACAACTTATATATTACACGATTAAATGCTACTTCGCAAGACATTATCGCAGGTTTTTTTTAGGAGATGTTCATACTCTACATTCCATAACATTAAACCCTTGCTAACCGCTGTTGGGCCAGCAGCAGAACGGTCCTGTGCAGCTAGGATATGTTTCATATCCTCAGGCTGACGTTTCCCTTCTCCTATTTCCAGGAGCGTACCGATAATAATCCGCACCATATGCTGAAGAAAACCATTACCGGTCAAATAGATATGAATAATACCTTGATCTCGCGGATGATCCACTCTGCACATGGAAGTGTCGTGGTCCATTCGCGCTTCATATAAAGTCCTGACATGGGAATCCTTCGTTGAATGCCTAGATGCGAAAGAAGTAAAGTCGTGTGTACCTAGTAAGTACGGTAAACTTTCATTCATTGCCTTAATATCGAGCTTACCTGGATGGTGTAACTGTATCCGGCGATTAAATAAATCTGCAAATTGATTAGCATTAATTGTATAGCGATAAGTCTTTCTTTTGGCAGATCGCCGGGAATGAAATGAGAGTGGTACTTCGTATGCATCTGTTATAAGGATGTCGTCAGGAAGTCTTGTGTTAAGAGCCATGCACCAGCGCTCAAGAGGAATCTTGGACTCTGTGTGAAAGTGAAACACTTGCCCTCTTGCATGGACCCCAGCATCAGTACGTCCCGAGGCATGGATTTTGATTTCCTCTCCAGTCAGATAGTTAATCGATTTTTCGATGACATCCTGTATTGTGTTGCCTATGGGCTGTGTTTGGAAACCAAAGTAATCCGTTCCATCATAATTTACACGCATACAAATATTCCGCATTATTCTCACCTCATCATACCATACTAATCACAGCAACCACTCGTAATGACAGCATCACAATGAAAAAGAGCTCCTCTCGGAGCTCCTCCCCAAACTACAGCGCAGCACTAGCGAAAAAAAGGGGCAGTTCAGAACCTAGATCCTGTCCACCCTTCCTTCACTCTCGCCTAATATTACACGCGGTCTACTAATTCCAAGTAAACCATAGGTGCAGAATCACCGCGACGAGGTCCCAGTTTCATGATACGAGTGTATCCACCTGGACGCTCAGTGTAACGTGGTGCAATATCGCTGAACAGTTTTTGAATTGCATCCTGTTCACCATCAATTGTTTCACGGCGCACATATGCAGCAACTTGACGACGTGCGTGCAAATCACCTTTTTTAGCTTTAGTGATCAGTTTTTCAGCGATAGAACGAACTTCTTTCGCTTTCGCTTCCGTCGTTTGAATGCGCTCATACAAGAACAGATCCGTTACGAGGTCACGGAACAATGCTTTACGAGCACTGGAGTTACGACCCAACTTTTGGTATGCCATGTTTTCCCCTCCTTCACTTCAAGCAATCGTATTGCTATTCTTCTGTACGAAGACCCAAACCAAGCTCTTCGAGCTTCTCTTGCACTTCTTCTAAAGATTTACGACCCAGGTTACGTACCTTCATCATGTCCTCTTCAGTTTTCGTTGTAAGTTCTTGAACCGTGTTGATACCAGCACGTTTCAAGCAGTTATAGGATCGAACAGATAGATCGAGCTCTTCGATCGTCATTTCGAGTACTTTTTCTTTTTTGTCTTCCTCTTTTTCGACCATGATTTCTGCATCTTTCGCTTCGTCTGTTAGACCCACAAAGAGCAGTACATGTTCAGTCAAGATTTTAGCGCCAAGACTTACAGCTTCTTCTGGACGAATGCTGCCATCAGTCCAAATTTCAAGCGTAAGCTTATCGTAGTTTGTTACTTGACCTACACGCGTATTTTCAACACCGTAGTTGACACGCGCAATCGGGGTATAGATCGAATCCACAGGGATGACGCCGATCGGCTGATCATCGCGTTTATTCCGATCTGCCTGGACGTAGCCGCGACCGCGATTGGCATAAATACGCATGTGAAGTCTCGAACCTGGACCAAGAGTAGCGATATGAAGATCCGGATTAAGGATTTCAACATCACTATCCGCACGGATATCTCCGGCTGTAACAGCCCCTTCACCTTCAGCATCAATCTCAAGAATCTTCTCTTCATCAGAGTGAATCTTCAAAGACAAAGCTTTAAGGTTCAGAATGATTTCCGTAACGTCTTCCATTACGCCAGGAACTGTAGCAAACTCGTGCAACACTCCATCGATTTGCACCGATGTAACTGCCGCACCTGGAAGTGAGGAAAGCAAGATACGGCGAAGCGAGTTACCCAGCGTCGTACCATATCCGCGTTCCAGCGGTTCTACCACAAATTTGCCATAAGTGCCATCATCGTTGACGTCTACCGTCTCAATTTTTGGCTTTTCGATTTCTATCACTGCAATACCCCTCCTTCAAAACGTCGGTCCGATATGAAATATTTACCTTATCTAGTGTTACCATGTAGTATGCCTAAACAACCATTATTAACAGATTGTGCCGGATTATACCACACGAAGGGGGCAAATCTCATTAGACACGACGACGTTTTGGAGGACGGCATCCGTTATGTGGCACAGGAGTTACGTCTTTGATCAGGTTAACTTCAAGACCAGCAGCTTGCAAAGAGCGGATCGCTGCTTCACGGCCAGCACCTGGACCTTTAACCATAACTTCAACTGATTTCATGCCGTGTTCCATTGCTGCTTTAGCTGCAGTTTCTGCTGCCATTTGAGCTGCGAATGGAGTCGACTTACGGGAACCTCTAAATCCAAGACCGCCGGAGCTTGCCCAAGAGATAGCGTTACCGTGTGGATCCGTAATAGTAACAATTGTGTTATTGAACGTGGAACGAATATGAGCCACGCCAGATTCAATATTTTTACGGTCACGACGTTTAGTACGTACGACTTTTTTCGGTTTAGCCATTGTAGATTATCCTCCCTTCTTATTTCTTTTTGTTTGCTACAGTACGACGAGGACCTTTACGCGTACGAGCATTTGTTTTAGTACGTTGTCCACGAACTGGAAGTCCACGACGGTGACGAACACCACGGTAACATCCGATCTCAGTCAAACGTTTAATATTTAAAGAAATTTCTCGACGAAGGTCACCTTCTACCTTAACCGTTTTGTCGATACTTTCACGTAATTTGCTCACTTCATCTTCCGTAAGATCACGGACACGAGTATTCGGACTAATGCCTGTTTCGCTCAAAATTTTCTTGGAAGTCGTTGAACCGATTCCGAAAATATATGTCAAGGCGATCTCAACGCGTTTATCACGTGGCAAATCCACACCAGCTATACGAGCCATTTTACGCTACACCCCCTTCTATTAACCTTGTTTTTGTTTGTGTTTCGGATTTTCGCAGATGACCATTACATTACCTTTGCGGCGAATGACTTTGCATTTCTCGCAGATAGGTTTTACAGAAGGTCTTACCTTCATGTTGATTACCTCCTCAAAGTTTTACGATGAGTAAAACTGACTTCGAAAGCATGCTAACAGCCAGATAATACACAATCTATCTACATAGCGTACACTAGATTATGATACCATGCAAAGCTGATATAAACCTTCATCGTTATTTCAGAAAATAAGCCTTACTATTTACGATAAGTTATACGCCCTTTTGATAGGTCATAAGGCGATAACTGAACAACCACTTTATCTCCTGTCAGAATGCGGATAAAGTGCATCCGCAGTTTGCCGGAAACGTGAGCTAGAATTTGATGACCATTCTCAAGCTCTACTTTGAACGTTGCGTTGGGAAGCGGCTCAAGAACCGTTCCTTCCACTTCAATGACATCTTCTTTGGCCACAGTTAGTCTCCTTTCTCTTCAGCTTTGAACTTCGCCTACATTTAAGAACTGCTGAACTGCATAACGCAGTTTTCCGTTCGTTACCCGTCCAACTTCGTTTAAGCTGTTCACAACCTCGCTGCTAATCATCGGCTGGGGTTCCAGGTGAAGAAGGTTCTTCTTCTTTCGTCCGTCAAACTTACGTTTGTATCCGTCAGCAATATACACGAACCTGTTGTCCTCAACAGCAATGACTACTGCAATCTGACCGGCATCTCTGCCGCGAAGTATTTTTACGATCTGTCCGACTTGTGGGATCTTTTGATTCATCGTCTCATCACCTACGCATCTCGCTTTCGTAAAAATTACATCCTGTCTGGTTAAGAACAAAAGAAAGTTCTTGAGCACACAGCACATTGTCATACGACATTGTATACAGCCGAACATTGTTCGACGCTTCATGCACTCTTCGTTCATCGACTGAAGTACAAATACTGGCAGGAAAACCGTTATAACCTGTGAAAGACGGCACAGCCCCTTGACTGCGATTATGTTGATCAGTCATTTGGTCAAGTTCTCCGGACAAAACCCGAGCAATACCGTGAATTGCAGGATCAGCCTGCACTGATGTGCGAGTTAATCTTGCATCACAGTTTGATCCCAGTTCTGCATCGGACTTACAAATGATCATTACCATTAACCTCGCAGTAAGGATACGATCTCTTGCGACACCGCATGAATTTCCTGTTCCCCGTCGATTTGACGCAGAAGACCTTTGTTCTCATAAAACGTGAGGAGTGGTGCAGTTTTGTTGATATATTCGTCAAGACGTGTACCTACGCTCTCTTCATTATCATCAGAACGTTGATACAATTCGCCGCCGCATTTATCACAAATGCCTTCCTGTTTAGGAGGGTTAAAAACAACATGATACGTAGCACCGCAATTTTTACACAAGCGACGTCCTGTTAGACGAGCAAGAAGTTTGTCACGGTCTACTTTCAAGTTGATGACATGGTCCAAACCAGTATTAAGTCGATTTAGGATACCGTCAAGCGCTTCTGCTTGAGAAATAGTTCTTGGAAATCCATCCAATAGAAACCCTTTCTTGCAGTCAGGCTGCTGTAGGCGTTCTTCAACAATACCGATTGTTACATCGTCTGGTACAAGCAGTCCTTGATCCATGTATTCTTTAGCTTTCATCCCGATAGGAGTTCCCTGTTTGATCGCTAAGCGAAATGCATCGCCTGTTGAAATGTGAGGAATGCTGAATTCATTTACAATTGCTTCTGCTTGCGTCCCTTTCCCTGCCCCAGGAGGGCCCATGAATAAAATGTTCACGTTATGTCACTCCCTCCAAGACTATCCCTTCAACAAGAAACAGCACAATAGGTGCCGGTTCTGGCAACAATCAAACAAATGATTAGCTGCTTTCAATACCGGAACCTATGGCTACTTATTGATGAAACCTTTGTAATGGCGTTTAATCAATTGACTTTCGATTTGTTTGGTCGTATCCAGTGCTACACCGATTACGATCAGCATGGATGTACCTGCAAGTTGTGCAACTTGCGGCAAACCAGAAAGTGAACCTAAGAATACAGGTAGAACGGAGATGACAGCCAAGAACAAAGCTCCGGTCATAGTCAAACGAGTCATGACACGGGACAAGTATTTCTCAGTTGCTTTACCCGGGCGAATGCCTGGGATGTAACCACCATTCTTTTTCATGTTATCGGCCATTTGTTGCGGGTTCATCTGCACGAAAGTGTAGAAGAACGTAAAACCGATAATCATAAGTACATAGAGTACCATACCTAGCGGTTTGTCATAAGACAAATTAGCAGTTACCCAAGTAGCCCAGCCATAATTGGTCCAAAATGAAGCAATAATGACAGGGAACTGAAGAAGTGATACAGCAAAAATGACTGGGATAACACCTGCCGCATTGATCTTCAGCGGAATATGAGTGTTTTGTCCACCATACATTTTGTTACCTACAACACGTTTAGCATATTGAACCGGAATCTTCCGAATCGCCTGCTGGATGTAAATAACCCCTACTACTGTTAACAGGAGAACCAGTACCACAATGATCACTTTAAGTGCATTCATGAATACTTGATCAGCCTGGATAAATTCAGATTCAATTGTTGTACGGATTACATTCGGAATCGTTGAGACGATACCTGCGAAGATAATGATGGAAATCCCGTTACCAATACCTTTTTCAGTAATCTGCTCACCGAGCCACATGAGGAATGAAGTACCTGCAGTCAACACAATTGCAATGATAACATAGTCAATGAATGTCGCATTCGGTATCATTTCCTGTCCATACAACCGATTAAAACTGAGTGAAGTACCAAAAGCCTGGATTAACCCCAAAATTACTGTACCATAACGTGTAAGCTGCGCAAGTTTTTTCTTACCATGCTCACCTTGTTTAGCCCATTCCGCTAGTTTCGGAATAACATCCATCGACAGAAGCTGTACAATGATGGAAGCTGTAATATATGGCATAATCCCGAGCGCAAAAATCGAAAATTGGAACAACGCTCCGCCCGAGAATGTGTTCAGAAGACCAAACAATTCTCTGCCTTGCGAATCTGCCGCAGTGAATACTTCTTTGTTAACTCCGGGAACCGGAACAAAGGAGCCAATGCGATAGATTATCAGAACAAAGAGAGTGAATAAAATCCGTTTACGCAGATCTTCAACTCGCCATATATTCTTTAAGGATGTGAGCATTAGATCACCTCGGTTTTACCGCCGGCAGCCTCGATTTTCTCTACCGCAGATTGAGAGAACTTGTTAGCTTTAACTGTCAACTTCACAGTAATATCGCCATTACCCAGAATTTTGATTCCGGATTTTGTGTTTTTCACAATACCCGAATTAACCAAAATTTCTGGAGTTACTTCTGTACCTGCTTCAAAACTGTTCAGATCTTGAAGATTCACAACCGCATACTCTTTACGAGTAGGATTTGTGAAACCGCGTTTTGGCAGACGACGATACAATGGGTTTTGTCCACCCTCGAAGCCTGGACGTACACCACCGCCAGAGCGAGAGTTTTGACCTTTATGACCGCGACCTGAAGTTTTACCCATACCGCTGGAAGTACCGCGTCCAACGCGTTTGCGTTCTTTGCGGGATCCAGGTGCTGGAGAAAGTTCATGTAACTTCATCGTTCGTTGCACCTCCTTAATGATTTGTGGGACAAGTCCCTTACGTATTACTCTTGGATTTCTTTAACAGAAACCATGTGACTTACTTTGTTCACCATACCGCGGATAGCAGCATTATCGTTATGAACCACAGTTTGGTTGATCTTACGAAGACCGAGTGTGTTAACAGTCGCTCTTTGTGACTCATTACGTCCGATCAAACTGCGAACGAGGGTAATTTCCAATTTAGCCATGAGATTCCCTCCTTAGCCCCGAAGCTCTTCGACAGTTTTTCCACGCAATTTCGCTACATCTTCAGCGCGTTTCAAGCGGGACAAACCTTCCAAGGTCGCATTGACCATGTTCATGGAATTCGAAGAACCCAGTGATTTTGTCAAAATGTCACCTACACCAGCAAGTTCCAAAACGGCACGTACTGGTCCACCAGCGATAACTCCAGTACCTTCAGAAGCTGGTTTCAAAAGAACACGGCCAGCGCCGAACTTACCAGTGATCGTGTGAGGAATAGATGTTCCTACGATTGGCACATAAATCAGATTTTTCTTAGCATCATCAATACCTTTGCGAATCGCATCAGGTACTTCGCCAGCTTTACCAATACCAGCTCCAACCCAGCCGTTGCCATCGCCGACAACAACTAGTGCGCTGAAGCTGAAACGGCGTCCGCCTTTTACTACTTTAGCTACGCGATTAATATTTACAACTCTTTCAGTGAGTTCTAAAGTGTTAGGATCTACACGCAAGTCGTTAACCTCCTTTTAAAAATATCTTAGAATTCAAGCCCTGCTTCACGAGCAGTATCAGCTAATGCTTGAACACGTCCATGATAAAGGTAGCCACCACGATCGAAAACGATGTTAGTGTATCCTTTTTCTTTTGCACGTTTAGCAACGAGTTCGCCGACTTTACGAGCCGCTTCTACGTTACCACCGTTACTGATTTCGCCACTGATTGCTTTATCTACTGTTGATGCGGATACCAGGGTTACACCTGCTACATCATCGATCAATTGAGCGTAGATATGCTTGGATGAACGGAATACGTTCAAACGTGGACGTTCAGCTGTTCCAGAAATTTTACCACGAACACGGATATGTCTTTTCAGACGCACTTTGTTCTTATCTTGTTTAGTAATCATCTTCGTTTCACTCCCTTCAGTTTGCCTTTAACGCTTCATATTAAGACGCACAGGGTATATTAGAAACACGAGCATATCGCCACCATATAATAGGGACGAGGGAAAAACGGTAAGAAAACTTATTTCTTCTTACCGGCTTTACCTTCCTTACGGATAATGCGCTCGCCTTCATATTTAATCCCTTTACCTTTGTAAGGCTCAGGTTCGCGAACAGAACGGATCTCAGCTGCATATGCACCTACACGCTCTTTATTGATACCGCGAACGATGATTTTTGTGTTCGTAGGAACATCAAACTCAATGCCCGGCTCCGGAGTGATTTCTACCGGATGGGAGTAACCTACGTTCAGTACGATCTTATCTCCAGATTTGCTTGCACGATATCCGACCCCAACCAGCTCTAGAGATTTTTCGAAACCTTCAGTTACACCACTTACCATGTTACTAACTACGGAACGAGTAGTACCGTGTAGGGAACGATGGAGTTTGTTGTCAGAAGGACGAGTTACAAGAATTTCATTATTTTCAACAGTTACCTTCATATCTTTATGAAGTTCACGTGTGAGAGTACCTTTAGGACCTTTAACCGTAATAACGGTGTCATTCAAAGTGACTTCTACGCCACTTGGTACAGTAATTGGTTTGCGACCAATACGGGACATGTGTTGCACCTCCTTGTTTTGTGACTTATATTACCAAACGTAGCAGATAACTTCGCCGCCAGATTTTGCTTGGCGAGCTTCTTTATCTGTCATTACGCCTTTGGAAGTAGAAATGATCGCGATTCCGAGACCGCCAAGTACGCGAGGTACTTCATTGCTCTTCGTGTAAACACGTAGACCTGGTTTACTGATTCTTTTCAGACCAGTAATAACACGCTCGTTGTTTTGTCCGTATTTCAAGAAGATACGGATGATTCCTTGTTTGTTATCATCCACATATTCAGCATCACGGATGAAACCTTCACGCTTCAGGATTTCAGCGATTTGTTTTTTCATCGTCGAAGCAGGCATTTCTACCGTTTCGTGACGAACTGTGTTCGCATTACGAATGCGAGTAAGCATATCTGCAATTGGATCAGACATAGTCATTGTGTGTAACCTCCTTCCCGTTCAGGACTTTTTACCAGCTTGCTTTTTTCACGCCAGGGATCTGGCCTTTATAAGCTAATTCACGGAAACAAATTCTGCAAATTTTAAACTTCTGTAATACAGAATGTGGACGACCACAACGTTCGCAACGAGTATAAGCACGAACTTTAAACTTCGGAGCACGTTGTTGTTTAACTTTCATTGAAGTTTTTGCCACTTAGCCTGACACCTCCTAAATAATTTCGGAGAATTCGGGGTCTGTCAAAGACTCCCGGATACTTTAAATTCTTACTTTGCGAAAGGCATTCCGAGTTGAGTAAGCAATTCGCGAGACTCTTCATCGGTTTTAGCCGTAGTTACGATTACGATATCCATACCGCGGACTTTGTCCACTTTATCATACTCAATCTCAGGGAAGATGAGTTGCTCTTTAAGACCAAGTGTGTAGTTACCACGACCATCAAACGCTTTGTTTGATACCCCTTGGAAGTCACGTACACGAGGAAGAGTAATGTTGAACAATTTATCAAGGAAGTGGTACATACGCTCGCCGCGCAATGTCACTTTAACCCCGATTGGCATGTTCTCACGCAGTTTAAAACCAGCGATTGATTTTTTAGCTTTTGTAATTACTGGTTTTTGACCAGAAATCAGCTGCAAATCATTCACAGCGGAATCAAGCACTTTGGAGTTTTGGACAGCGTCACCCACCCCCATGTTGATAACCACTTTCTCGATTTTAGGAACTTGCATTACTGAGCTATATTCAAACTTCTGCACCAAAGCAGGAGTTATTTCATTTAGGAAACGTTCTTTCAATCTTGCCATGAATTATGGACCTCCTTTCTCATTCGGTTACATTAGTCGATCGATTCTCCGGAACGTTTAGCAACGCGTACTTTTTTGCCGTTGTCTAAAACTTTGTAACCAATACGGGTTACGTTTCCGCTCTTCGGATCAATATGCATCACGTTCGATACATGGATTGGAGCTTCTTTCTCGATGATGCCGCCTTGCGGATTAAGCTGGTTAGGCTTTTGGTGTTTTTTAACGAGGTTAACACCTTCTACAAGAACACGGTTTTCACGAGGGTAAGCTGCGATGACACGGCCTTTTTTGCCTTTGTCTTTACCGCTGATCACCATAACAGTGTCGTCTTTTTTGACGTGCAACTTGTTGTTATGAGATTCCAAGACCTTTTTCACTTTTGCCATTTCGTACACCTCCTATGACTTGCGTGAACAAGCTATAAATCAATCCTCAGAAGGATTAAGTTGTGATATTAGATAACTTCTGGAGCCAAGGAAACGATTTTCATGTAGTCTTTTTCGCGAAGTTCGCGAGCAACTGGTCCGAAAATACGAGTACCACGAGGGCTTCTGTCTTCTTTAACTACCACTGCTGCATTCTCATCAAATGCGATGTAAGATCCATCTTTACGACGAACAGAACGTTTTGTACGAACCACAACTGCTCTTACCACATCACCTTTTTTGACAACGCCGCCTGGTGTTGCTTGTTTGACAGAACAAACGATAAGGTCTCCGATTGAAGCTGTACGACTACGTCCCGTACCACCCAGTACGCGGATACACATCAGTTCCTTCGCACCAGAGTTGTCTGCTACAGTCAAACGTGTAAATGGTTGAATCATCTTGTTTTCCTCCTTTCAGCCAAGCTGAAAATCATTAAATGATAATCGCTTTTTCCACGACTTCAACAAGTCTCCAGTTCTTGTCTTTCGACAAAGGACGAGTTTCCATGATTTTAACAACATCACCAATTTTAGCAGTGTTATTTTCATCATGTGCTTTGAACTTTTTAGTGTACTTGATGCGTTTATGGTACAAATCATGCTTTTTGTAAGTTTCTACAGCAACCACAATTGTTTTATCCATTTTGTCACTAACCACTTTACCGACTTGCACTTTACGTGCGTTGCGTTCTTCGCTCATTGTTGGGCCTCCTTCCTCAATTAAAGACGGATTGTCCATCCGGTACTATATATTAGCTAATCCCAAGTTCTCTTTCACGGATGATCGTCTTAGCACGTGCAATTTCTCTACGTACGTCACGAATACGAGTTGGGTTATCAAGCTGACCGGTAGCGAGTTGAAAGCGGAGGTTAAAGAGTTCTTCTTTAAATCCGGCAATCTTTTGCTCAATTTCAGCAGTGGTTAGGTTGCGGAATTCACTAGCCTTCATTTACTTCACCACCCAATTCTTCACGTTTCACAAACTTCGTTTTGATTGGCAGCTTGTGAGCAGCCAGACGCATTGCTTCGCGAGCAACATCTTCTGGTACACCAGAAAGTTCAAACATGATCTTTCCTGGTTTAACTACAGCAACCCATTTCTCAACGTTACCTTTACCACTACCCATACGAACCTCTAGAGGCTTTTGAGTGATTGGTTTATCAGGGAAAATTTTAATCCAAACTTTACCACCACGTTTGATATAACGAGTCATCGCGATACGAGCAGCCTCGATCTGACGGTTCGTAATCCACGCTGGCTCAGTAGCTTGCAAGCCATATTCACCAAAGTTCAGTGTAGTACCGCCTTTAGCTTGGCCTTTCATGTGTCCGCGTTGTTGCTTGCGGTGTTTAACACGTTTTGGTACCAACATGATTAGTTGCCTCCTTCCTTAGCAGCTTTCTTAGCCGTAGGAAGAACCTCTCCACGATAGATCCATACTTTAACGCCCAGACGGCCGTAAGTAGTATGAGCTTCAGCTGTACCGTAGTCAATGTCGGCACGAAGCGTATGCAGTGGAACAGTTCCTTCGCTGTAGCCTTCAGAACGTGCGATCTCAGCTCCGCCAAGACGTCCGCCTACTTGTGTTTTAATTCCTTTTGCACCAGAGCGCATAGTTCTTTGAATTGCTTGTTTCAGAGCACGACGGAAAGAAACACGGCGTTCCAATTGTTGTGCAATGCTTTCAGCTACAAGAATTGCGTCAAGATCTGGTTGTTTAATTTCAGAAATGTTGATGTGAACTTTTTTACCGCCTGCAATCTTCGTGATTTGACCACGGAGAATTTCAACTTCGGATCCACCTTTACCGATAACCATTCCTGGTTTAGCAGTATGGATCGTTACATTGACACGGTTAGCCGCTCTCTCGATTTCAATACGAGATACTGCGGAGTCTTTCAATTTATTTTTCAGGTATTCACGAATTTTTACGTCTTCAAGCAAAAGATCACCGAAATCTTTGCCTGCGTACCATTTGGATTCCCAGTCACGGATAACTCCGATACGGAGCCCGATGGGATTTACCTTTTGTCCCACACGTTTTCCCTCCTTATTTTTCGGATACCACCAAAGTAATGTGGCTGGTGCGTTTATTGATACGACTTGCACGTCCCATTGCACGAGGGCGGAAACGTTTCATAGTCGGTCCTTGGTTTACATAAGCTTGTGAGATAACCAGATTGTTAATATCCAAAGAGTAATTGTGCTCTGCATTTGCAATAGCAGAGTTGAGCAATTTCTCAACTACTGGAGAAGCGGATTTTGGAGTGTGACGCAGAATTGCGATCGCCTCGCCCACTTGCTTACCACGAATTAAGTCAACAACAAGTTGAACTTTACGAGGAGCAATCCGAACAAACTTGGCATGTGCTTTTGCTTCCATTGTTTAACCTCCTCTCAAACATTAGCGCTTGATCATTTATCTTCTTGTTTTCTTATCGTCTGCTGCATGACCTTTGTAAGTACGCGTAGGAGCGAACTCACCCAGTTTGTGTCCAACCATATCTTCCGTTACATATACAGGAACGTGTTTACGGCCGTCATACACACCAAACGTATGTCCAATGAATTGCGGGAAAATTGTAGAGCGACGGGACCAAGTTTTGATCACTAGTTTCTTCCCGGACTCGTTCATATCTTCAACTTTTTTCATCAGGTGTCCATCAACAAATGGCCCTTTTTTTAGACTGCGACTCATGTGTAAATCCTCCCTTCATCCAATGTTCTCGTTCATTCACGATCGCGCGCGCGAAGTTATGCACAGTGATGTGTATTACTTCGTGCGGCGGCGAACGATGTATTTGTCAGAAGCTTTGTTTTTCTTACGTGTTTTGTATCCAAGAGTTGGTTTGCCCCAAGGAGACATTGGCGATTTACGACCGATTGGAGCTTTACCTTCACCACCACCGTGTGGGTGATCGTTAGGGTTCATTACTACCCCGCGAACTTCTGGACGTTTTCCGAGCCAGCGACTACGGCCTGCTTTACCGATTTTAATCAATTCGTGATCTTGGTTACCAACGGATCCGATCGTAGCGCGGCAAACTTTAAGAATGCGGCGAACTTCACCAGATGACAAACGAACAGTCACGTATTTTTCTTCTTTACCAAGAAGTTGTGCTTCTGTACCAGCTGCGCGAACCAATTGGCCACCTTTACCTGGTTGAAGCTCAATGTTATGAATAACAGTACCTACTGGGATATTTTCAAGAGGTAAAGCATTACCTGTTTTGATATCTGCAGTTGGTCCAGATTCGATTTGATCTCCTACTTTAAGTCCTTTTGGAGCGATGATGTAACGTTTCTCACCATCTGCGTAGTGGATCAGAGCAATATTTGAAGTCCGGTTAGGGTCGTACTCGATTGTAGCAACGCGGCCCGGTATTCCATCTTTAGTACGTTTAAAGTCAATAATACGATATTTACGTTTGTGTCCGCCGCCATGGTGACGAACCGTAATTTTACCTTGGTTGTTGCGGCCTGCTGTTTTGCTCAGCGGAGCAAGCAACGATTTCTCAGGCTGGTTAGTCGTAATTTCTTCGAAAGTGGATACGGACATATTACGTCTAGCCGGAGATGTCGGTTTGTACTTTTTAATTGGCACTGAATTTCCCTCCTTACTTTAGCAGTTTCTTATACAGATTCAAAGAACTCAAGTGCTTTGCTGTCTGGAGCGAGAGTTACGAAAGCTTTTTTCCACTCTGGAGTGTAGCCAGAGTAACGGCCGTAACGTTTCAACTTACCAGGCACGCGAAGTGTGTTCACGTTTTTCACTTTAACGTTGAAGATCTCTTCAACAGCAGCTTTGATTTCTGTTTTATTTGCACGAATATCTACTTCGAAAACATATTTCAAATCAGCCATCATATCAGCTGTACGCTCAGTAATTACTGGACGTTTAATGATATCACGAGGATTTTTCATTACGCAAGAACCTCCTCTACCATCTGTACTGCTTCTTTTGTAATGATCAGTTTGTCGTACGTAAGTACGTCAAGAACATTAATGCCGTCAGCCGCAACAAATTTCACACCAGGAATATTTCTCGCGGAAAGAGCAACATTATCATCATAGCCTGAACCAACGATCAAAGCTTTGCGATCTACTTTAAGATTGTTCAAAATAGCTGCAAATTCTTTAGTTTTCGGTGCGTTCAGCGTAAGAGCATCCAGAACGATGATTTCGTTGTCGATTACTTTAGAAGACAATGCGGATTTGATCGCCAGACGACGAACTTTTTTAGGTAGTTTGAAAGCGTAACTGCGCGGAGTTGGACCGAATACAGTACCACCACCTACCCATTGTGGTGCACGGATCGAACCTTGACGTGCGCGACCTGTACCTTTTTGTTTCCAAGGTTTACGTCCACCGCCACGTACTTCAGAACGTCCTTTTACTTTGTGTGTACCTTGACGAAGGGAAGCGCGTTGCATAACAACAGCATCATGAAGAACGTGAGTGTTCGGCTCAATTCCGAATACTGCGTCATTCAATTCAACTTCTCCTACTTGGCTACCACTGACATTATAAAGTGCTACTTTTGGCATTTTGTGTTCCTCCTTTCCTTAGGTGATTATTTCTTCACCGATTCTTTAATTTTAACGAAGCTGTTTTTCGGTCCAGGAATAGAACCTTTAACAAGCAATACATTACGTTCAGCGTCTACTTTAATTACTTCAAGACGTTGAATTGTAATTGTTTCGTGTCCCATGTGTCCTGGAAGGTGTTTACCTTTAGGTACACGGTTCGCTTGAATGGAACCCATGGAACCTGGTCCTCTGTGGTAACGGGAACCGTGAGACATTGGGCCTGTTCTTTGTCCCCAACGTTTGATAACACCGGCAAAACCTTTACCTTTAGAAATACCAGTTACGTCAACAAATTCGCCTTCTGCGAAGATGTCTGCTTTAATTTCTTGGCCAACCTCGAATCCCGCAAGATCAACACCGCGGAGTTCGCGAACGTAGCGCTTAGGAGCTGTATTAGCTTTTTTCGCATGTCCTGTTTCAGGTTTATTAGCATTTTTTTCTTTCTTATCGGCATAACCTAGTTGCACAGCTTCGTAGCCGTCGTTTTCCAGGTCTTTCTTTTGCAAGACAACAGATGGGCCTGCTTCGATAACCGTTACAGGAATTACGTTACCTTCTGGTGTAAATACTTGCGTCATGCCTAGTTTTTTACCTAAGATACCTTTCATGTTGACACCTCTTTTCCTTCATTAATACAAGTTTGATATTACAATTTAATTTCGATATCTACACCGGACGGTAGATCCAAGCGCATCAAGGCATCCACAGTTTGTGGAGTTGGGTTCACAATGTCGATCAAACGCTTATGTGTACGTTGTTCGAATTGTTCACGAGAATCCTTGTACTTGTGTACCGCACGAAGAATAGTAATGATTTGTTTTTCAGTTGGAAGCGGAATCGGACCGGATACACCTGCACCCGAACGTTTTGCCGTTTCTACAATTTTCTCAGCGGATTGATCAAGAATCCTGTGGTCGTAAGCTTTCAAACGAATACGAATTTTTTGCTTTGCCATTTTAGTCCCTCCTTTTATCGCCCAATTTAATATCGGACATACTCCGTGAAAATTTTCTAACCCACTCTCCCATGGCAAAGGGGCCGGGTGTGTCAGTAACCTCTCACATCATCGCAACGTCACAGAACAACATTCATTATTATATCGAAAACATAGACATAATGCAAGCATTTAAATAAAAGATTCTAAAACCAATCAATCTTATACTACTCTATATCTCGTTCGGCTTTATTCAAATTAATATTGCAGCCTACCCTACTATAGAAATAGAGATGTCTTGTTTCCTTAATCTGTTGTCCCCGAATCACAACTTTACCTATTATATATTAAATTATAAAAAAAGCAAAAGGAAAAAAATGAAAAAAGGACCCAGCCGGAGTTGGCAGGATCCTTTTTTTGCTGTCCAATACAATGTTACTCGTTCCAATACAATGTTGCTCTATTTTTAATTTGACTTAGGAGTCAAATTATTTTTGGATGGATGCTACTGCACCAGCACCAACAGTACGTCCGCCTTCACGGATCGCGAAGCGAGTACCCTCTTCAATAGCGATTGGAGAGATCAGTTGTACTGTAACTTCGATGTTGTCACCAGGCATAACCATTTCAGTACCTTCTGGAAGGTTGATGATACCAGTTACGTCAGTTGTACGGAAGTAGAACTGTGGACGGTATCCAGTGAAGAAAGGTTTGTGACGTCCGCCTTCTTCTTTAGTCAAAACGTATACTTGAGCAGTAAACTCAGTATGCGGATTAACGGAACCTGGTTTGGAAAGAACTTGTCCACGCTCGATTTGGGAGCGGTCTACACCACGAAGCAATGCTCCGATGTTGTCACCAGCTTGAGCGGAATCCAGAAGTTTACGGAACATTTCAACGCCCGTTACAACGGATTTTTTAGTTTCTTCGTGAATACCTACGATTTCGATTTCTTCGCCGACTTTGATAGTACCACGCTCTACACGACCTGTAGCAACAGTACCACGACCAGTGATGGAGAATACATCCTCAACAGGCATCAAGAAAGGTTTGTCAGTGTCGCGCTCTGGATCTGGGATGTAAGTATCGATTTCTTTAAACATCTCAACGATTTTTTGAGCCCACTCACCTTCTGGGTTTTGAAGTGCTTCACGAGCAGATCCACGAGTGATTGGAGTGTCATCACCTGGGAAGTCGTATTCGCTAAGAAGGTCGCGAACTTCCATTTCAACGAGTTCAAGAAGCTCTTCGTCTTCAACCATGTCGCATTTGTTCAAGAATACAACGATGTAAGGTACGCCTACTTGGCGGGACAGAAGGATGTGCTCACGAGTTTGCGGCATAGGGCCGTCAGCTGCGGATACAACCAGGATAGCTCCGTCCATTTGTGCAGCACCAGTGATCATGTTTTTAACATAGTCAGCGTGACCTGGGCAGTCAACGTGTGCATAGTGACGAGCATCAGTTTCATATTCAACGTGTGAAGTAGAGATTGTGATACCGCGTTCGCGCTCTTCTGGAGCTTTATCGATTTGATCGAAAGCGATCGCTGCGCCACCGTAAGTTTTACCCAATACAGTAGTGATTGCAGCAGTCAATGTAGTTTTACCATGGTCAACGTGACCGATAGTACCGATGTTAACGTGTGGTTTAGTACGTTCGAACTTAGCCTTTGCCATTTGAACGTGGCCTCCTTAGAATGGATAGTTTTATATGTTGGCACTGTGTGGATAAGCACCATTAGATTAACATTAACCTTTGGTGCTTTCACACATCAGTTAGTAAAAATTATTCTCCCTTAGTTTTAGCAACAATTTCTTCGGAAATTGTTCTAGGAACTTCTTCATAGTGAGAGAGTTCCATAGAGAACACACCGCGACCTTGTGTACCAGAACGGAGAGTTGTGGAGTAACCGAACATTTCAGAGAGAGGTACCTTAGCACGAATGATTTGCGTACCACCGCGAGAATCCATACCTTCGATTCTACCACGACGGGAATTCAGCATACCCATTACGTCGCCCATGTATTCCTCTGGAACGGTAACTTCAACTTTCATGATTGGCTCAAGCAGGACAGCTTTACACTTGTCTTTAGCTGCTTTAAGTGCCATGGATCCGGCAATTTTAAATGCCATTTCATTGGAATCGACATCATGGTATGAACCATCTACGATTGTAGCTTTAACGTCTACAAGCGGGAATCCTGCAAGGACACCGTTTTTCATAGCTTCTTCAATACCTTGTTGTGCAGGTCCAATGTACTCACGAGGTACGGATCCACCGACTACTTTACTATCAAATTGGTTACCGCTACCCGCTTCGAGCGGTTCGAATTCAACCCATACGTGTCCATATTGACCGCGGCCACCGGACTGACGTACGAATTTACCTTCAACACGCGCTGGTTGACGGAATGTTTCACGGTAAGCAACTTGTGGTTGACCAATGTTAGTATCCACTTTGAACTCACGACGCATACGGTCAATGATAATATCAAGGTGAAGTTCACCCATACCAGCCAAAATAGTTTGTCCTGTTTCTTCATCAGTATGAGCACGAAGAGTTGGATCCTCTTCAGTCAATTTACCTAGAGCAACAGACATCTTATCTTGGTCAGCTTTAGTTTTTGGTTCAACCGCGATTTGAATAACCGGATCTGGGAAGTTCATTGACTCCAAGATAATCGGATTTTTCTCATCACATAGTGTATCACCTGTACCGGTATCTTTCAAACCTACGGCAGACGCAATATCACCGGAGAATACTTCAGTGATTTCTTGACGGCTGTTCGCGTGCATTTGAAGAATACGTCCGATACGTTCGCGTTTTCCTTTTGTTGCATTCAATACGTAAGAACCGGATTGAAGTACACCAGAGTATACGCGGAAGAATGTAAGTTTACCAACATAAGGGTCAGTCATAATCTTAAACGCAAGAGCCGAGAACGCCTCTTCGTCAGAAGATTTACGAACCGCTTCTGTTCCATCTTCCAAATGACCTGTGATCGCAGGAACATCAACAGGAGATGGTAGGTAATCAAGAACAGCATCCAACATAAGTTGAACACCTTTGTTACGATAAGAAGATCCACAGATAACTGGGAAGATCTTAACTTCTACTACACCTTTACGAAGAGCTGCTTTAATCTCAGGAACAGAGATTTCTTCGCCCTCGAGGTATTTCATAGTCAAGTCTTCATCAAGTTCTGCTACTTTCTCGATCAGTTCCATACGAAGTTCTTCAACTTGGTCAGCAAATTCTGCTGGCACATCAGTTTCTTCAACTTCTTTACCAAGATCGTCTTTGAAGATATATGCTTTTTGCTCGATAATGTCAATAATACCAACAAAATCATTTTCAGCTCCGATAGGAAGTTGAATTGCAACAGCATTAGCTTGAAGACGCTCGCGCATATCTTTAACAACGTTAAGATAGTCTGCGCCAATGATATCCATTTTGTTTACATATGCGATACGAGGTACGCCGTAACGATCAGCCTGTCTCCATACAGTTTCAGACTGAGGCTCTACGCCTTCTTTCGCACTGAAAACACCTACTGCTCCGTCCAATACACGAAGGGAACGTTCAACTTCTACTGTGAAGTCAACGTGTCCCGGGGTATCAATGATATTAACGCGGTGACCTTTCCATTGAGCAGTCGTCGCAGCGGAAGTAATCGTGATACCGCGCTCCTGTTCTTGTTCCATCCAGTCCATAGTAGCGGAACCCTCATGGGTTTCACCAATCTTATGAGTACGTCCTGTGTAGAACAAAATCCGCTCAGTGGTAGTTGTCTTACCAGCGTCAATATGCGCCATGATCCCGATATTACGTGTATTTTGCAAGGAGAACTCTCTAGTAGCCATGACTTAGGTCTCCCTTCAAAATGAAGTATATTTTTAAGACTGAAATCCTACCAACGGTAGTGAGCAAATGCTTTATTTGCTTCAGCCATTTTGTGTGTGTCTTCACGTTTTTTAACGGAAGCACCAGTGTTGTTGGAAGCGTCGATAATCTCAGCTGCCAAACGCTCTTCCATTGTTTTCTCACCGCGGCTGCGGGAGTAGTTTACAAGCCAACGTAAACCAAGGGAAGTACGTCTTTCCGGTTTAACCTCGATAGGTACTTGATAGTTAGCACCACCAACACGGCGAGCTTTAACTTCCAGAACCGGCATAATATTTTTGATAGCTGCTTCAAAGACTTCCATAGGATCTTTACCAGTACGTTCTTGAATCAAGTTGAACGCATTGTACAAGATGCTTTGAGCAACACCACGTTTTCCATCAAGCATGATGCGGTTGATCAGGCGAGTTACAAGTTTGCTGTTGTAAACCGGATCAGGCAACACGTCTCTTTTGGTAACAGGACCTTTGCGTGGCATAGATATCCCCCTTTCTTATATGTTTATACTTTTGTTGTTGTTGTTGTTGTTCTGCGACCGAAGCGTCATGCTATCGGTTTACTGACACAATAAGATTAGAAACTAACCTTATGCTTTTTTAGCTTTAGGGCGTTTCGCACCGTATTTAGAACGGGCTTGCATCCGGTTAGCTACACCTGCTGTATCCAAAGCACCACGAACGATATGGTAACGAACCCCTGCAAGGTCCTTTACTTTACCTCCGCGAAGCAATACAACACTGTGCTCTTGTAAGTTATGTCCGATACCCGGGATATAAGCTGTTACCTCGAGACGGTTCGTCAAACGAACACGAGCATATTTACGGAGCGCTGAGTTTGGTTTACGTGGAGTCATTGTACCTACACGAGTACAAACACCACGTTTTTGTGGAGCACTAATGTTAGTGGATTCACGTTTAAGGGCATTATAGCCTTTTTGCAACGCTGGTGATTTAGACTTGTAGACTTTAGCTTGACGTCCTTTACGAACTAGCTGATTAATTGTTGGCATGTTGCCACCCCCTTCCTAGATTCGTCATTCTATTTATAAACCTCACTTTTTAAGTCCACAGACCCAGGCGGTTCATAAAAGAACAAATGAAAAGTTTTTGCCGTATTAGGAAGCTTGAGCATCCAGACAAAAACATCTTCTATAACCTATTGTTTCACAACGGCTACCATTGCCGCTCCTACTTCAATCCCACATGCCTTACCGAGTCGTTCCATCGTGTCAACTAGAGTTAGTTTCACTTGGTGTTTCTCACATAAAGCCTGGATCTTCGAAGTAATCCGCATATCAGCATCTTGCGCCACATAAACCTCAGCAGCAATTCCTGACTCAACCATCTTCATGGTCTGCTTGGTACCGATCTTGACATGAGCATCCTGCAAAAAGTTGTCGTTCGACATTTATCAATACCTCCGAAAAGACATGATAACATGTGACTACTCATGCACCTTTGCTATATTAGCACCTAGGGACATTCGTTGTCAAGAGATTCATATAAATTCTAAGCATTGGAATTGTTATATCCAGAGGAGATCCTAATCTCCTCTAGATATACAATTGGTACGGTCAAGCCGAATTTAGTGTCCTTTCAGACTCCAAAGTTGTGTTACTAGTCTACTGAAACTGTTTCAAGAGCTTCTAGGTTAGATTCGCCATCTTCCGGCTGTGCCAATTTCACACTGCGGTAACGATTCATACCAGTACCAGCAGGGATCAACTTACCAAGAATTACATTCTCTTTCAATCCAAGAAGTTGGTCGACTTTACCTTTAATAGCAGCATCAGTTAAGACACGTGTCGTCTCTTGGAAGGAAGCTGCAGACAAGAAGGAATCCGTTTCAAGGGACGCTTTGGTAATACCAAGAAGTACTGGTTTCGCCACAGCAGGTTCCTTGTCACTAAGAATTGCATCTTTATTAGCTGCTTCGTATTCATGTGTGTCTACAAAAGATCCTGGAAGCAGCGTTGTATCCCCTGCATCCACAATACGGATCTTGCGCAGCATTTGACGAATCATAACTTCAACGTGTTTGTCGTTAATTTCTACACCTTGGTTACGATATACACGTTGTACTTCTTGCAAGATGTAGTTTTGAACTCCACGAACACCTTTGATTCGAAGCATTTCTTTCGGGTCAATAGAACCGTCTGTAAGCTCATCGCCGGCTTCAATTTCCATACCTTCGCTCACGCGCAGGCGGGATCCATAGGTAACAGCATATACTTTCGTTTCTGCTTCCCCTTGGATTTCAATTTCACGGCGGTCTTTTGCTTCACGGATTTCTTTAACAACACCATCAATTTCACTGATTGTTGCTTGACCTTTAGGATTACGCGCCTCAAAGAGCTCTTGGATACGCGGAAGACCTTGTGTAATATCATCTCCGGCAACACCACCGGTATGGAACGTACGCATTGTAAGCTGTGTTCCTGGTTCACCGATGGATTGAGCAGCGATAATACCAACTGCTTCACCAATCTCCACATGTTTACCTGTTGCCAGGTTACGTCCGTAACACTTCTTGCAGACCCCATGACGTGCACGGCAGCTAAGCACAGAGCGAATCTGTAGCTTTTGAACACCGGCAGCAACAATAGCTTCTGCTTTATCCGAATCAATTAGCTCATTACGATTAGCGATAACTTCTCCCGTTTCTGGGTGACGAACCGTTTGGAAACAGTAACGGCCTTCGATACGATCGTATAGATCCTCGATAACCTCTTTACCATCTTGGATACGGCTAACCGTAAATCCTTTGTCCGTTCCACAGTCATCTTCTCGAACAATAACATCCTGTGCTACGTCTACCAGACGACGAGTCAGGTAACCGGAGTCAGCAGTACGAAGCGCTGTATCGGCAAGACCTTTACGCGCACCGTGAGTGGACAAGAAGTACTCGAGTACTGTCAGACCTTCACGGAAATTCGATTTGATTGGGAGCTCGATGATACGTCCAGATGGGTTGGCCATCAGTCCACGCATACCGCCCAGCTGAGTGATCTGTGATTTGTTACCACGTGCTTTAGAGTCCACCATAAGCATAATGGAGTTAAAGCGATCCATGGATTTCATAAGGATATCAGTAATTTCATCTTTTGCTTTGGACCAAATATCAATTACGCGGTCATAACGTTCTTCGTTCGTGATAAGTCCGCGACGATACTGATTCGTAACGACAGCAACTTTTTCATCAGATACACGAAGAATCTCATACTTCTCTTCAGGAATAATAACGTCGGATACACCAACAGTAACCCCTGCACGAGTGGAGTATGTGAAACCGAGTTGCTTGATTTTATCCAAAATAACAGATGTTCTTGTTGTATGATAAACCTCGAAACAACGTGCAATGATGTGACCAAGATACTCTTTACCAACACCATTGGTTTGAGGTGCATTCATGATTGCTTCCTGCAAGTTAGCACCTTTCTCATATACAAAGGAAAACTCAGGTGTACCTTGGATAAGGTTCGCACGAGTTGCATCATTAATATAAGGGAAGCTGCTAGGGAAAATCTCATTAAAGATAATCTTACCGATTGTTGTAATCATCATTGCTTCTTGTTGTTTTTCTGTAAAACTTGTTTTATTCAGAGCTTTAACTGGAATAGCAACACGAGCATGAAGACCAGCGGATCCACGTTGGTAAGCAGAGACTGCTTCGTTAACCGTACGCAGAATCATACCTGTTCCTTTTTCCTCTTTATTATCCATAGTCAGATAGAAAGAGCCCAGGACCATATCCTGAGATGGAGTTACAACCGGCTTACCATCTTTAGGGTTCAAGATGTTACCTGCTGCAAGCATCAAAAGACGTGCTTCAGCTTGCGCTTCAGCAGACAAAGGTACGTGAACGGCCATTTGGTCACCGTCAAAGTCGGCATTATAAGCCGTACATACGAGCGGATGCAAACGAATCGCTTTACCTTCTACAAGAATTGGTTCGAACGCTTGGATACCGAGTCTGTGAAGAGTCGGTGCACGGTTAAGTAATACTGGGTGTTCTTTAATTACTTCTTCAAGAACGTCCCATACTTCCGGACTTACACGCTCAACTTTACGTTTTGCACTCTTGATATTGTGAGCAAGACCTTTGTTCACGAGTTCTTTCATAACAAAAGGTTTAAACAATTCAAGTGCCATATCTTTTGGAAGACCACATTGATACATTTTCAGGTAAGGACCTACAACGATAACAGAACGACCAGAATAGTCAACACGTTTACCGAGCAAGTTCTGACGGAAACGACCTTGTTTACCTTTCAGCATATGGCTGAGAGATTTCAAAGGACGGTTACCAGGACCTGTTACCGGACGACCACGACGGCCATTATCGATAAGAGCATCCACTGCTTCTTGAAGCATCCGTTTTTCGTTTTGAACGATAATATCAGGAGCACCAAGATCCAAAAGGCGTTTCAAACGGTTATTACGGTTAATAACACGACGGTACAGATCATTCAAGTCTGACGTTGCAAAACGTCCACCATCGAGCTGAACCATTGGACGAAGCTCAGGAGGAATGACCGGAAGTACATCCATGATCATCCAGTCCGGCTTATTGCCAGAATTACGGAAAGCTTCAATGACTTCAAGGCGTTTAATCGCACGATTACGACGTTGTCCTTGAGCAGTACGAAGCTCTTCCTTCAAGAATTCAAGTTCTTTTTCAATATCAAGATCTTGAAGTAGTTTTTTTACTGCTTCTGCACCCATGCCTGCATGGAATCCGTAACCGTATTTTTCACGGTAGCTACGATATTCTTTTTCGGACAAAAGTTGTTTTCTTTCCAGAGGAGTTTCACCTGGATCAGTAACAACATATGATGCAAAATAGATGATCTCTTCCAAAGATCTCGGAGACATATCTAGAGCCAGACCCATACGGCTCGGAATGCCTTTGAAATACCAGATGTGTGAAACCGGAGCTGCCAGTTCAATATGCCCCATGCGTTCGCGACGCACTTTAGCGCGAGTTACTTCAACGCCACAACGATCACAAACTACGCCTTTATAACGTACACGTTTGTATTTACCACAGTGACATTCCCAGTCCTTTGTAGGACCAAAAATTTTCTCGCAGAACAGACCTTCTTTTTCCGGTTTCAACGTACGATAGTTAATCGTCTCCGGCTTTTTCACTTCTCCGCGGGACCAAGAGCGAATTTTTTCCGGCGATGCAAGCCCGATTTTCATATATTCGAAATTGTTTACGTCCAACAAGGAGCAACCCTCCTTAACCAAGTCCTAAATTCTAGGTTCTTTCCCCTCTAGCAATCCATAAGACCGCCAAAGGGGAGTAAGAGCCTGATGAAAATTCCGGTATTGAGACAAATGACAATGACTTATTAATAAATTACTCTGCGCCTACTTCTGAACCTTCAAGATTGAGGCTCAGCTTATCGCTCGCAGCATCGTCATCATCATCTGATTCTTTCAAATCAATTTCTTCTTCATCTTTAGTGAGCATCTTAACGTCCATACCAAGGCTTTGAAGCTCTTTAATAAGAACTTTAAAGGATTCTGGAATACCTGGTTCTGGTACATTCTCACCTTTAACGATGGATTCGTAAGTTTTCACACGACCAACCACATCATCTGATTTTACAGTAAGGATTTCTTGAAGCGTGTAGGCAGCACCGTATGCTTCAAGCGCCCATACCTCCATCTCCCCGAAACGTTGTCCACCAAACTGAGCTTTACCACCCAGCGGCTGTTGCGTAACGAGTGAGTAAGGACCTGTAGAACGAGCATGAATTTTATCGTCAACCATGTGGGCAAGTTTGATCATATGCATGACACCAACGGTAACTTCACGTTCGAAGCGATCACCCGTACGGCCATCATATAGAACTGTCTTACCGTTACGTTGCATTCCTGCTTCTTCCATCGTATCAAATACGTCATACTCCGTTGCACCGTCAAATACTGGTGTAGCAACATGAATACCTAGTTGCATTGCAGCCATACCCAAGTGAACTTCAAGAACCTGACCGATGTTCATACGGGATGGTACACCCAGCGGGTTCAGAACAACTTGAACTGGTGTTCCATCAGGAAGGAAAGGCATATCTTCTTCTGGAAGAATACGCGCCACGACCCCTTTGTTACCGTGACGTCCTGCCATTTTATCACCCTCGGAAATTTTCCGTTTTTGAGCGATATAGACACGAACGAGTTGATTCACACCTGGAGGGAGTTCATCACCATTCTCACGAGTAAACACCTTCACATCGACTACAATCCCGTCAGTACCATGAGGAACTCTCAGAGATGTATCACGAACTTCACGAGCCTTCTCACCAAAGATTGCATGAAGGAGACGTTCTTCCGCCGTAAGTTCAGTTACCCCTTTAGGTGTAACTTTACCTACCAAGATATCGCCTGCAGCGATCTCGGCACCGATACGGATAATTCCACGCTCATCCAGATTACGAAGAGCTTCTTCCCCGACATTCGGAATGTCGCGCGTGATTTCTTCTGGTCCAAGTTTCGTGTCACGAGCTTCGGACTCATACTCCTCGATATGGATCGATGTATAAACATCTTCTTTAACGAGTTTCTCACTAAGAAGGATCGCATCCTCATAGTTGTAACCTTCCCAAGTCATAAAGGCTACGACTACGTTACGACCAAGTGCTAGTTCACCCATTTCAGTAGATGGACCATCTGCCAAAATGTCGCCAACCTTAACGCGATCGCCAATTTTAGCAATTGGACGTTGGTTAATGCATGTTCCTTGGTTCGAACGCATAAATTTGTGTAATTTATGTTTAACAAGATCGCCTTTAACTTCTTTACCGTCTACCATTTCAATTTTACGAACCCAAATTTCATTGGCAGAAGATCTTTCAATAATCCCGTCATGTTTGGATACAATACATACACCAGAATCTTTCGCAGCCTTATGTTCCATTCCTGTACCTACTAGCGGTGCTTTAGGAATCAGAAGAGGAACAGCCTGCCGCTGCATGTTAGATCCCATGAGCGCACGGTTGGAGTCATCGTTCTCAAGGAACGGAATGAGCGCCGTTGCAACGGAAACTACTTGTTTAGGCGATACGTCCATATAGTCAACTCGATTATTAGGCATGGTTGTAATGTTATCAGACTGTTTATTATAACGTACAACAACCATATCCTCAGCAAATGAACCGTCATCATTCAGCTTCGCGTTTGCCTGAGCGATAACATAGTTATCTTCCTCGTCAGCTGTAACGTAGCGCACTTGATCAGTAACACGGCCCGTCTTAGGATCTACCCAACGATAAGGAGCCTCAATAAAACCATACTCATTAACGCGAGCAAATGTAGACAAGGAGTTGATCAAACCGATGTTTGGTCCCTCAGGAGTTTCAATTGGACACATACGGCCATAGTGAGATGGATGAACGTCACGCACTTCAAAGCCAGCGCGCTCACGAGTCAAACCACCTGGTCCGAGTGCGGATAAACGACGTTTGTGAGTAAGCTCTCCCAGCGGGTTCGTTTGATCCATAAATTGAGACAACTGAGAACTACCGAAGAATTCTTTAATCGATGCAATTACAGGGCGAATATTAATAAGCGCCTGCGGTGTAATTACATTCGCATCTTGGATAGACATTCTTTCACGAACTACACGTTCCATACGGGAAAGACCAATACGGAATTGATTCTGCAAGAGTTCACCCACAGAACGCAAACGACGGTTACCCAGGTGATCGATATCATCTGTATCACCGATGCCTTGCAGTAAGTTCAAGAAATAACTGATGGAAGAGATAATATCTGCTGGAGTTATGTTCTTCACAGATTTATCAATATTGCTGTTCGCTATCAACTTCACAACTTTTCCATCTTCATTTGGTGAGAATACATCAATCGTTTGAACAGGAATATCATTAGCATCAAGAACACCATTAGCTACATGATAAGTACGTGTTCCAACTCCGTTTTCACTTTCAAGGTAAGGAAGAATCTCATCTAGCAAACGGCGGTCAATAACTTGACCTGCTTCAGCGATGATTTCCCCTGTTGAAGTATCAATCAGAGACTCAGCTAGACGCTGATTGAACAAACGGTTTTTGATGTGAAGCTTTTTATTCATTTTGTAACGACCTACGTTAGCAAGGTCATAACGTTTTGGATCGAAGAAGCGAGCTACAAGCAAGCTCTTTGCATTATCCAATGTTGGCGGTTCGCCTGGACGAAGACGCTCATAAATTTCAATCAGCGCTTTCTCTGTCGAATCCGTATTGTCTTTATCCAGCGTATTTCGGATATACTCGTCATCGCCGAGTAGTTCCAAAATTTCTGCGTCTGTACCGAATCCAAGAGATCTAAGTAGTACGGTAACAGGGATTTTACGAGTACGATCGATACGAACATAGATAATATCCTTCGCATCCATCTCGAGTTCGAGCCATGCACCACGGTTCGGAATCACTGTTGCTGTATAAGATTTCTTTGCATTCTTATCTATTTTAGTGCTGAAATAGACGCTAGGGGAGCGAACCAACTGGCTGACAATAACCCGTTCCGCACCGTTAATGATAAACGTGCCTGTTTCCGTCATCAGCGGGAAATCCCCCATGAATACTTCCTGCTCTTTGACTTCGCCCGTTTCCTTATTAATGAGCCGGACCTTAACCCGAAGTGGTGCGGCATAAGTAACGTCGCGTTCCTTCGCGTCGTCTACCGTATATTTCGGTTCACCGAGACTGTAGTCGATAAATTCCAATACCAGATTACCGGTAAAATCCTGAATAGGCGAGATGTCCTGGAACATTTCGCGCAAACCTTCCTCCAAAAACCATTCGTAAGATTTTTGTTGGATTTCTATCAGGTTCGGAATTTCGAGTATCTCGTTAATTCGTGCATAACTGCGCCGAGTGCGTCGACCATACTGAACAAGATGTCCTGCCAACTTAAACTCACCCCTCAATGTCTACTCACTTTTAAAAATTTCGTTGCGAACCTCTGTTTGTAACCTTATAATGGAACTCATAACAAGATTATCTGATAACAGAGTTGCGTATCCACAAATAAAGAAAAGCCCTTAATTCGAATTTTTTCGATAAAAGAGCAACTTAATTAGTGGATGTCCTCTTCATCCCAGAAAAACCCACTTACGTATAGTTTGCCCAAAATGTACATATTATACGCCGATCTGCACAGAAATATGCCAAAAAAGGCGAAAAAAAGATTGACATTTTTACAAACTAAAGCTAAGTAGGGCATCTTAATACTGACATTCACTAAGAATACCATAACTGATTTGTCAAGTCAATAGTTCAATTGCATTTTTTTGCAATTATATACTTTCCATCTCTTGGTTATTTCTCCGCTCTGAAAATCCGATATCCTTTATCTTTGGTAACTTCCTCTACATATTTGAACATTGAAGAAAGCTTTTCTCTTGCTGAAGGCGCGCCCTGTTTCTTCTGAATCACAATCCACAAAGATCCTCCAACTCTAAGCTGCTCATACGCCTGTTCAAAAATAGAATGCACGATCTCTTTACCTGCTCGAATCGGTGGATTCGTTAGAATGACATCAAACAATTGATTCCGCACCGCTTCAAGACGATCGCTTTGTTTAATCACCGTATTACTACTCACTTGATTTTGAATGGCATTGTGTCTGGCAAGTTCAACAGCTCTTTCATTAATATCAAGCATTGTCACAATCGCATCCGGGACAAGTTTTGCTGCCGTAATACCAATTGGACCGTACCCACAACCAACATCAAGAATTGCTTTGGCACCTGTCAAATCCATTGCATTAATCAGGACCCGACTACCATAATCCACACCATTCTTCGAAAAAACTCCAGCATCACTTGTCAGTTTTAGCGAAAAACCTCTCAAATCTACTGCAAGCATCTGCCGATCATGAGCAGTTTCAGGCTTACTGGAATAGTAGTGATCGGACATGATACAAAACCCCTTCTCTACAAAGTACATTAGCATAATGAAAGATACCGAATATCTTCAATTATTACCAATCATGCCCCTTCATAACAACAAACCCCTTGATTGCTTCAAGGGGTTTGTATGTTAATTTTCCTATTCACTTAAATAGTGAAATGGACTATTTCAATTCAACAGAAGCGCCAACTTCTTCAAGTTTAGCTTTAACTGTTTCAGCTTCTTCTTTGCTTACTTTTTCTTTCAAAGCTTTAGGAGCGTTGTCTACTACTTCTTTAGCTTCTTTCAAGCCAAGACCAGTGATTTCGCGAACTGCTTTGATTACGTTGATTTTGGAAGCACCAGCAGATGTAAGGATTACATCAAATTCTGTTTGCTCAGCAGCTTCAGCACCGCCAGCAGCGCCACCCATAACAGCTACAGGAGCTGCAGCAGTTACGCCAAATTCTTCTTCGATTGCTTTAACAAGATCGTTCAGTTCCAATACAGTCATACCTTTGATTGCTTCCAAGATTTGCTCTTTACTCATGGTTGAACCTCCATTATTTTAATTAGTATTTTATATAGCTTGTTTATTCAAAAAATCAAGCGCCTTGCTCTTCTTTTTGTTCGCCAACTGCTTTAACCGCAAGGGCGAAGTTGCGTACAGGTGCTTGAAGCACGCTGAGGAGCATAGAAAGAAGACCTTCGCGTGAAGGAAGCTCTGCAAGTGCTTGAACTTCTTCAACACTAACTACACGACCTTCAACTACCCCACCTTTAATTTTCAAAGCTTCGTTTTTCTTAGCGAAGTCATTCAAAATTTTGGCTGGAGCAACAACATCATCAGTACTGAATGCAATTGCAGTAGGGCCAGTAAGAACTTCATCAAGCTCAGACAGCTCAGCAGCCGCAGTTGCACGGCGAAGCAATGTGTTTTTCAGTACTTGGAATTCGATTCCCGCATCACGAAGCTGTTTACGCAGCTCAGTTACTTGGGAAACGTTTAGACCACGATAGTCAGCTACAACAGTAGTTGCGCTTTCGCGCAATTTAGCTGTTACTACATCAACCGCTTCTTGTTTTGCTTGGATCACTTTTGCGTTTGCCAAATTGTACACCTCCTGATAGATTTCTTGCAGATCAGCCAAAAGACTGTCCTGCATCCAGCGCCTTCTCCATCATTGAAAGATCAGGGCTGTAAAAACCGCTTATTCGCGGAAGATTTTCCGTAAGATTCACGAATCGGGAAGCATTACGATTCCCGATTCATTTATCCATAAGAAAAGCCTCCGTAGAATCACGAAGGCTTGATAAAGTCATATTGAGCAAAACACTCAAATGATACGTTCTATCATCACACCTCGGTAGGAAATTAAGCTTGTTACAGCACCTACTGTCTACGGTAAGCATATTCGAATTTAATGGTCAGTCACAAGGACTAAACAACTTTATCAGAATAACAGATTCAGATGACATAAGTCAACTGGAATTTATTACTTGAAAGAAGCTGTGTTCACGCGCGCACCAGGTCCCATTGTAGAGGACATGCTGATGTTTTTCAGGTAAACACCTTTTGCAGCAGCTGGTTTTGCACGGTTAAGTGCTTCAACCAAAGCTTTCAGGTTTTCATTCAACTGCTCAGCAGTGAAAGAAGCTTTACCGATTGGCGCATGAATTTGTCCCGCACGATCCAGACGATACTCGATTTTACCAGCCTTAATTTCTTGAACAGCTTTAGTAACATCAAAAGTAACCGTACCAGCTTTCGGGTTAGGCATAAGACCTTTACCACCGAGCAGACGACCCAATTTACCTACTTCACTCATCATGTCAGGTGTAGCTACGCAGACATCAAACTCGAACCAACCTTGTTGGATTTTTGTGATCATATCTTGATCTCCAACGTAGTCTGCTCCAGCTGCTTCCGCCTCTTTCGCTTTTTCACCTTTTGCAAATACCAATACGCGTTGTGTTTTACCTGTACCATGTGGCAAGACAACAACACCACGAACGGCTTGGTCTTGTTTACGAGGGTCTACGCCCAAACGTACTGCAACTTCGATTGTTTCGTCGAATTTAGCAGTAGCTGCCTTTTTGACAAGCTCTACAGCTTCCAAAGGCTCGTAGCTTGCTTCGCTGTCAATCAGCTTAGCAGCTTCAACATATTTCTTACCATGTTTAGCCATGTTTTTTTCCTCCTTTGTGGTTTTAGCGGATATACCTCCCACAACACAGGCTGCGAATCAGCCTGTGCACGAACACTTGTAATTAGTCTTCGATGGTGATACCCATGCTGCGAGCAGTACCCTCTACCATGCGCATTGCGGACTCAACGTTCGCAGCGTTTAGGTCAGGCATTTTTTGCTCAGCAATTTGACGAACAACGTCACGTTTTACAGTTGCGACTTTTTTCGTGTTCGGCTCACCGGATCCTTTTTCAAGTTTAGCAGCTACTTTAAGCAATACTGCTGCCGGTGGAGTTTTAGTGATGAATGTGAAAGAACGATCTTCAAACACCGTAATTTCAACTGGAATGATCAAACCTGCTTGATCAGCAGTACGAGCATTAAATTCTTTACAGAATGCCATGATGTTGACACCTGCTTGACCCAATGCTGGACCTACTGGTGGTGCTGGGTTTGCTTTACCTGCAGGAATTTGCAGTTTTACCATTTTAATTACCTTTTTGGCCATGTAAGACACCTCCTTGCATCAATAGTGGTTAGCGAGCATGTAGCCCTCCCACAGAAACCATAAGCTTGCGCTCTATAATTTTTCCACTTGATCGTAATCGAGCTCAAGCGGGGTTTCCCGTCCAAACATGTTGACGTGAACTTTCAACTTACTCTTCTCAGCCAATATTTCTTCCACGGAGCCCACAAAATTCGCAAAAGGACCAACTTTAATTCGTACGGATTCCTTAATATCGAATTCAATCTTCGGTTTTGGCTCCACAACACCCATATGCTTCAGAATCTGTTCAACTTCATCCGGCAATAGTGGCGTGGGCTTCGAACCAGATCCTGTTGATCCAACAAAACCAGTAACTCCCGGAGTGTTGCGAACAACATACCAAGAATCATCAGTTTGAACCATCTCAACAAGGACATATCCGGGGTAAATTTTACGCATAACGGTTTTTTTCTTACCGTCTTTATTTACCACTTCTTCTTCCATTGGAACAAGAACACGGAATATTTTGTCCTCCATGCCCATGGACTCTACGCGTTTTTCCAAATTGGCTTTGACTTTGTTCTCATACCCTGAATAGGTATGAACGACATACCATCTTTTTTCCATATCAAGCCACCTGGGACCCTTCTTAAATTATCGCTTCAATCACAGCGGAAATACCGATGTCAAGCACCCAAAAATAAAGCGTAATAACAATAACCGTCCCCAAAACAATAAGGGTGTAGTTAGTTAACTCTTTACGATTAGGCCAGCGAACCTTTTTGAGCTCTGCCCAGCTTTCTGAGAAAAAGGAAAACAGAGACTTGAAACTACGTTTCACGCCGACTACACCTCCAAATAACTATCTGGTTTCGCGATGAGAAGTCTGCTCGTTACAAAACTTGCAAAATTTCTTCATCTCCATGCGGTCGGGGTGATTACGCTTGTTTTTAGTCGTTGTGTAATTTCTTTGTTTGCAATTAGTACAAGCCAAAGTAATAATTACCCGCATGATGTGCACCTCCCGAAGACATCCGAACATTATCAGAGTCTCTAAATTGGTTCCTAAAAAAAATAGCGCGAATTTAGGCCTACCTAAAACACTTTATCACAAGGGTATATTCATGTCAATCGAAGAATAGGCTTTAATCTCTGCCTAAAATACCCTTTTCTAGAGTTTCTTACTTCAAGTCTAACTTTTTCTCAGAAAGCTGTTCTTGACACCTCTTGCATATCAGACAGAAAAATGAATGAAATAGAATATATACATCCAATATCTCATGGTCGATAGCTTGGATCGAGCGTACAATCGAAAACGTCAATGTTTATCAGTATGAATCAATCCGCTTTTTTTAAACGCTCTTCCTCTTCTCCAACAAAAAAAGACTCGATCTAGTCTGAGTCCTTCTTCAGAAAACGAGTTAATCTAATTATCTCTTACTTCTAGATATTTCTCAAGTTTTCGTTTTACACGCTGCAATGCATTATCGATCGATTTCACATGACGATTAAGATCCACAGCTATTTCCTGGTAGGATCTTCCGTCCAGGTATAACATAAGCACTTTGCGTTCCAGGTCACTTAGAATCTCAGACATTTTGTCTTCTAATCCAGTAAATTCTTCCTGGTTAATAACAAGTTCTTCCGGATCACTTACTTGTGTGCCACAAATAACATCCATCAAAGTGCGGTCAGATTCTTCATCATAGATCGGTTTATCCAGAGAAATATACGAATTCAGTGGTATATGCTTCTGACGAGTCGCTGTTTTTATAGCCGTAATGATCTGCCTCGTTATACATAACTCAGCAAATGCTTTAAATGATGCCAGCTTGTCCCCTCTGAAATCACGTATCGCTTTGTACAGCCCAATCATTCCTTCTTGAATGATATCTTCTCTATCAGCACCAATTAAAAAGTAAGATCTTGCTTTGGCTCGTACAAAATTACGATACTTGTTGATCAAGTATTCTAGTGCCTCACTGTCGTTGTTATGAACGGCTTGGACAATATCCTCATCACTTAGATAATCAAACTTGGACAACATGATATCTTTGAGGTCAACACTCACTAACAATCCCTCCGGCTGCAACGCAAGGACCCCGTTACCTATCAAAATATAGCCCAAGTATATATGAACATACCTTCCAACGTCAACCACACTTCGCCTAAAAAAGAAAAGAATGATATAAATGTCAAGAGATTCATAATTCTATTGTTATACAAAATGGTAGATTTGATCTCAATCTCTTCTCCATTTTTCGAACATTTTGCGCACTTCGGGTGACAATTTCGAGTCTATTGTGTTTTTGGTTGATTTCTTCTGGTAATCATCTTTTATCTTTCGCCCAAGTTCCTTATCATTCTGTTCCAGCTCGATATAAAGTTCCCGGGCGGATAGACGGAGCGCACCTTGACCAAAAATAACATGCTGCTCCACCATATCACTTGTAGCCACATAGATCTGACGTCTCCGAGAACTAAGCTCACCTACAAGCCTTTCAATACACTCGTCAGCCGTCTCTTTTTCTTTAGTGAAATGCACCTGCACTTTACTCTCTGTGAAAGATTTGCCTAAACCTGGCACTCTATAAGCATCAAAAATGACAATCACTCTTATCCCCGAAAAACCCTGGTAATCGGCCAGCCGTACCAACAGCTTGTCCCGTGCATCCTGCAAATCGGTTCGGGCAAGGGCAGAGAGTTCTTTCCAAGCCCCTATCATGTTATAACCGTCCACGAGAAGCACATCACGGGTATCCTTCATTTTCAGCTAATCCTTATGACTTCCGGGATCTAAGCACTTCGTACATCACTACGCCTGCGGCAACAGAAGCATTCAGGGAGTTGATCTGGCCAGCCATTGGTAACTTCAAAAGAACATCACATTTTTCACGAATAAGCCTTCCCATACCTTTTCCTTCATTGCCGATTACGATAGCGACAGGTCCCGTAAATACACCGTTTCCGAAAACAGACTCTGTTGCTTGCAAGTCGGTTCCCACAACCCATACACCCGCTTCTTTCAGTTCATCAATGGTTTGTGCCAAATTACTTACTCTTGCTACAGGAACATACTCAGCTGCACCGGCAGAAGTTTTAGAAACAGTTGCTGTCACCTGAGCCGAGCGACGTTTCGGAACAATCACGCCATGAGCTCCCGTGCAGTCCGCAGTTCGTAAAATAGAACCTAGATTGTGGGGATCCTCAATCTCATCTAGCAAAACAAGAAAAGGATCTTCTCCTTTATCTCGCGCAGCAGCGAGTAGATCTTCCACATGTGCATATTCATAGGGAGCAGCCTGTGCCACAACACCTTGATGCTGTATGCCAGGAACCATTTGCTCTAACTTACGCTTGTCTACCTGTTGAATAATCACGCCCGCTTTTTTCGCCTCAGCATAGATCGGCAAGGTAAGATGCTTTTGTGCTTGCTCAGCAATCCATATTTTGTTTATCGTTCTTCCGGAACGCAGCGCCTCTATAACCGAGTGCTTACCGGCAATCCATTCTTCTTCCATTTCTCTATATCCTCCTAGCTTCGATACATCATACTTTGACTGTTTAGAAGCTCTATATTTCGTTATAATCGATTATTACTTTTGTGCTTTTCCTTCTTTTTTGGCTTGCTCCATTCTCTGAATGCCAAGAACAATAAGTTCACGGAGTCTTTCTTGATATCCACTCGTGTATAAATACCCGATCAGACATTCAAAAGCGGTAGCGTGTCTATATTCCAAAACATCTGCATTTTTCGGAACACTGGATTTGGCATTTCTACCTTGCCTCACAATATCCGCTTCGGCAGGTAACAATTCTTCCTCAATATACGACAAAATCCTGCTTTGTGCTTTCGCAGATACAAAACTTGTCGCATTTTGATGAAGATGATTGGGACGCAGATTAGATTTTGACAGCAAATATTGTCTGACAGCGACCTCATAAACCGCATCACCTATGTAGGCAAGAGCAATCGGGGGAATAAGTTCCGGCTTACGGGAAGGAGGGTAGGGAAATAACCACCCTTTCTCCCCTTCGCCTCCGTCATAATTCTTCAGTTGTTGGTTCTCACTCATTTGCGCCGCCATCTTACACCTTGTGGTGTATCTTCGATAACAATCCCCATATCTGCCAGCTCATCTCGAATCTCATCAGAACGAGCCCAATCCTTTGCCTTACGAGCTTCCGCACGCTCTTGAATCAGCTTCTCTATATCGGCATGAAGTTCATCTTGCTCTTCGGTATACAGGCGAAGTACCGCATTCATTTCCTCAAACAACGCAAGCATTGCTTCAAGTTCAGCACGGTTAACTACTTCTGCCTGAAGAAGCATATTCGCTTCATTTACCCATTCGAAAACGGCAGTAATCGCATCTGGTGTATTAAAATCATCCTGCATTTTTTCGTGGAATTGATCACGAATTTCTGCGATTTTTGCCTCCCGATCTTGCGGAATCGCTTCGTTAATTGTGACTGTATTCAGACGGTGTTTCATATTATTAACCGCATTGGCGATCCGATCCACACTATTTTCAGCCTGTTCCATAATATCTTCACTGAAATTAAGTGGATTTCGATAATGTGTCGAAAGCATGAAATATCGAATCGCTTCTCTTCTGTACTGCTCACGCAAATCTTTTACAAGGATACCGTTACCGAGTGATTTCGACATTTTCTCGTTATCAATACGGATAAAGCCGTTATGCATCCAGTAATTTGCGAGAGGTTTTCCTGTTAACACTTCGGATTGTGCTACTTCACATTCATGATGCGGGAATTGCAAATCTTGTCCTCCGCCGTGAATATCCAGTGTATCCCCCAAGATGTTACGGGCCATTGCAGAGCATTCAATATGCCAGCCTGGACGACCTTTCCCCCACGGACTATCCCAGAAAATTTCTCCTGGTTTTGCCGCTTTCCACAAAACAAAATCTTGCGGATGTTCTTTACGCTCATCGACTCCAATTCGAATTCCAAACTGAAGTTCATCCAGATTCTGTTTGGACAACTTACCGTAATCCGGGAATTTGTGAGTACGGTAATACACATCGCCGCCTTTTTCATAAGCGACCCCTTCATCCTCAAGTTGCTTAATAAAATCAATGATCAAATTCATATTCTCGGTTACACGAGGATTATGTGTTGCTCTCGGGATCCCTAGACCATCTAGATCTTCGTAGTAGGCTTGAATAAAACGATCCGCTACTTCCGGCACCGTCGTGCCAAGCTGGTCTGCTTTCTTAATCAATTTATCATCCACGTCGGTGAAGTTTACGACATAATTCACATCATTACCAATCACCTCAAGGTAACTGCGAACAACGTCGAAAAAAATCATCGGTCTTGCATTACCAATATGAATATAATCATACACAGTTGGTCCGCAGACGTACATTTTCACTTTCCCTGGTTCCTGAGGAACAAAGGTATCTTTATGCCTTGTGAGCGTATTATAAATTTGAAGCGTCATCAGTCACATTCCTTTCGATCTTTTCCATCATTATATTGTACCACGTTTACGCTTTGTTACCACGAACCACCGGTTCTTTTTCAAGGCAGTCCTGCTCTTGCAGAGATTTCAGCTTTTTCAGCTCTTCCCGCAGTTCATAGATCTCAAGCTGGAGTTCTCGCATGGAGTCAATAACAGGGTCAGGAAGCTGCTGACTTAAACGATCGATTCGTTTGCCATCCTGTTTTACTACTCGTCCTGGTATCCCTACCACTGTGCTATTTGGAGGAATTTCTTTCAGGACAACTGAATTGGCACCAATGTTACTGTAATCTCCTACTTTAAATGAACCAAGCACTTTAGATCCAGATGAAATTACGACATTATTCCCGATCGTCGGATGTCGTTTTCCTTTTTCTTTGCCTGTTCCCCCTAAAGTTACCCCCTGATAGATAACAACATCATCACCAATCTCGCAAGTCTCTCCGATCACCACGCCCATGCCATGATCTATAAAAAGCCTTTCTCCGATCGTAGCACCGGGGTGTATTTCAATCCCTGTCGTAAAACGACTCGCTTGAGAAATGGTTCTCGCCAAGGTAAACCATCCTCTTCGGTAAAAACGGTGAGCCAGTCGGTGAGCCCAGATCGCATGTAAGCCGGAATACGTAAAGATGACCTCAAACCAGCTTCTAGCTGCGGGATCGTTATCAAATACTGCCTGAATATCCGATTTCAATTTTCTAAACATGTCTGTTCCCCTCTTTGGCACCAAGCACCGTCTTAATTTCGAATTGCTTGCAGGTCTATGAAAAAAACGCCTCCGCAGCCCATATAGGCTGCAGAGGCGTCATAAGTCCGCGGTTCCACTCTGCTTAGTTATGTTCTTCATGAGTCCTATGACTAAGGAAGAACATAACTATCTTTGGACGTCCGATAACGAGGACGACGCGTCGCTACCTACCTGCCGTGCCTTGTTTATTGCATACAAGGGGCCAGGTTCGGAAGCGCAGCTCCCAGGCGCATTTCGATCGGCAGATTGTGAGATAACTTCCAGCCTCGAAGGCCCCGGGGCCTTACCTGGTTATCTTCTCTGGTTCACAACCACACCGCCTACTTCTCCTGATCACAGCTATTGAATAATCGTTACATTATTATTTCTTATATCTTAACGAAAAGAACTCATACTGACAAGAACAAGAAACATTCGTTTTGATTACTTTATTACTCTTGTTCTACAATCGTGCATTCAAACGAGAAAGAACCTTTTCACGACCTAGCAAATAAATGGTCTTGTTCAAATCCCGTCCATGCGTCTGACCCGTTAGAGCCACACGAATTGGCATAAAGAGTTGTTTCCCTTTAAAGCCTGTTTCTTTCTGAACCTCTTTAATAAGTGCAGCCATACGGGACGCTGAAAAGTCTTCCTCTACTGCTACTTTATCAGCAAAAGCACGAAGAACAACAGGAACTTGTTCCTCCTCCAGGATTGCAGCAGCATCGCCTTCATATTCCACTTCTTCTTTGAAGAACAAAGCAGATAATTCAACGATATCCGAGGCAGCCGTCATTTGCTCTTGATAGAGAGCTACTAATTCCTTGGCCCAGCTTTCTTGTTCTGGACTAAGTTCAGCAGGCAAGCGTTCTGCTATTTGCAAATGAGGGATGGCAAGTTTAGCAATCCGATCCGTGTCCGCATTTTTGATATACGTATTATTTAAATGAGCCAGTTTGTTTGTATCAAACACAGCCGGGGATTTCGAAAGACGGCTTGGATCAAAGATCTTAATCAGCTCATCTTTGCTGTAAATCTCCTCTTCACCTTCTGGGGACCAGCCTAATAAGGAGATGAAGTTAAACATCGCTTCCGGCAAGTATCCCAGTTTGTCGTACTGCTCAATAAATTGGATGATAGACTCATCCCGCTTACTGAGTTTTTTGTGATTCTCATTCACGATCAGTGTCATATGACCAAAGATCGGAGGTTCCCATCCAAGAGCTTCGTAAATCATGAGCTGTCTTGGTGTATTCGAGATATGATCTTCACCACGCAGAACATGAGAGATCTTCATTAAATAATCATCTACTACAACTGCAAAGTTATACGTAGGAATTCCATCTTTTTTGACAATAACAAAGTCGCCGGACTCTTTTGAATTAAAAGAGATCGTTCCTTTTACCATATCATCAAAAGTATAAACCTTCTCATCCGGTACACGGAAACGCACGCTTGGCACACGGCCTTCTGCTTCAAATGCCTTACGCTGTTCTTCCGTTAAATTCCGATGTTTACCAGAATAGCGCGGAGTTTCTCCACGGGCTGTTTGCTCTTCTCTCTCCTGCTCGAGTTCTTCCTCCGTACAGTAGCAGAAGTAAGCAAGACCACGGTCAATAAGATCCTGCCAGTATTTACGGTAAATATCGAGACGCTCCGTTTGACGGTAAGGACCGTATTCTCCCGGTACATCTACACTTTCATCCCAGTCCATACCGAGCCATTTCAGGTACTTGAGCTGACTTTCTTCTCCACCCTCCACGTTCCGTTTCACATCGGTATCTTCGATACGAATAATAAATTTTCCACCTTGGTTTCTAGCATACAAATAATTAAAAAGCGCCGTTCTGGCATTCCCAATATGTAAATGACCTGTTGGGCTTGGCGCGTAACGCACGCGGACTTCCGTGCTCATAATATCCCCTCCGAATTGTTTATCTCAAGATGATAGCACAGGTTGGATCAGGCAGACAACCGATTGCGCGGCGATTCCTTCTCCTCGTCCTGCAAAACCTAACTGTTCTGTTGTCGTTGCTTTTACATTCACTTGCGATACCTCAGCATGCAGTGCCTTAGCGATAATCTCCGCCATTTGCGGAATATAAGGAGCCATTTTGGGCTTTTGTGCAATAATAGTAGAATCAATATTTCCAAGCTTATAACCGCGTTCTTCTGCAAGTTCCCATACTCGCTCCAGCAACTTCAAGCTGTCAGCATCCTTAAATACAGGATCCGTATCAGGAAAATGTTTACCGATATCCCCCAAGCCTAGTGCGCCGAGGATTGCATCGCTGATCGCATGCAGTAATACATCGGCATCAGAATGACCAATTAAGCCTTTTTCATAAGGAATCGTTACACCGCCGATAATACATGGCCTGCCTTCCACCAACTGATGGACATCAAAACCTTGTCCTACTCGAATCATTGTTCTCTCTCCCCTTTTTGCATAAATGCAGCATAATCTAGATCTTCCGGTGTGGTAATCTTGATATTGGTATAACTGCCCTCTACAATCTTAACCTGTCTTCCCAGACGTTCAACCAGCATAGCATCATCTGTTCCTGCAAAACCTGATTCTATCGCCAGTTTATGCGCCTCTATTACATCCGAAAGACGAAAAGCCTGTGGGGTTTGAATGCTCCACAGACTGCTCCGATCGGGGGTCGCAGTTATCATTCCATCTGTACTTACCTGCTTAATGGTATCTTTGACAGGAACAGCAAGCACTGCAGCTCCAAATTGTTCTGCCGCCTTCATACATGCTTCAATGTGATCTGGCTGGACAAAAGGACGAACGCCATCGTGGATAAGTACATAATCCGTCTCAAGCTTCTGAAGACCCGCATAAACCGAATCTTGTCGTTCCTTCCCTCCTGCAACAACGAAAGTACGATGGTCACGAAGTCCAGATTGCTCAATCCATTCTTCACACCGTTTTACATCGGGCGCACCAGTTACCACAATGATATCTTTAATCATAGGTATGCGGTTAAACACTTCAAGTGTATGTATAAAAATGGGCTTGTCTTGCAGCAGCAGAAACTGTTTGCTCTCACTTGTCTTCATTCGTGAGCCTCTTCCTGCTGCGACAATGACTGCCCCCCATGATTTCGTCATGTACATTAACCCCTGCCTTGTCCGTCATCTGTCAGTATCCAGTGCATGGACACTTACTCTCCATCATAACGCTTTATTGCGCTTTTTCCAACAGTTTCGGCTTGGCAAAAATCATTCGTCCGGCAGAAGTCTGCAGTACACTCGTCACCAGGACTTCCATCATTGTACCGATATACTCGCGTCCGCCTTCAACAACAATCATCGTACCATCATCTAAGTAGGCTACACCTTGACCGTGTTCTTTTCCATCTTTAATAATCTGAACCATAATTTCCTCACCAGGAAGTACAACAGGCTTCACTGCATTAGCAAGATCATTGATATTAAGAACAGAAACACCTTGAAGTTCACATACTTTATTAAGATTAAAATCGTTCGTCACTACTTTTCCTTGCAGGACTTTCGCCAGTTTCACAAGCTTGCTGTCTACCTCAGAGATTTCTTCAAAATCCCCCTCATAGATCAGGACTTTAATCTCCAGTTCTTTCTGGATTTTATTCAAAATGTCGAGTCCTCGGCGGCCCCGATTTCTTTTCAGAAGATCAGAGGAATCCGCAATATGCTGCAGCTCTTCGAGTACAAATTCAGGAATTACAATGGTCCCTTCAATAAATCCGGTTTTACAAATATCAGCGATCCGGCCATCAATAATCACACTCGTATCGAGGATTTTATGTTCTTCAATGCGCCTCTCCTCATTCACTGTACCTGTATTCCATCTTCCTGAAGTCCAGAACGAACCTAAATCTTCTTTTTTGGCAAGACCAACCCGAAGCCCCATATAACCGAATACGAGCATAAGCGCCACTTGAAGTAAGTCCCCCGGTCTGCCAAGCCAGTTAAGCGAAGGATAAAGAAGTAACGAGAACAATAAACCTATACCAAGCCCCAGTGCTCCTGCTGCAAGTTCGCCCATCGGAACCCGTGCGAGTTTAGAGACCCCTTCTTCTACCCGTAGATCAAGAAGCGATCCAAGCATCCTGCTTAACAGAACAAAGAATACAGCACCAATTAACATAAATAATGTTAATGCCAAACCTACTCTGAATGTACTTGTCCCCTCACTTAACCAAGGGATCGTTTGTCCTACTGAATAATAAAGCGCATAACCAGACCATGCTCCGCAAAGCCCCGTGAATATAAAAATAAGCTTTCTCCACACGTCCCTACACCTCCTTAATTGCTTTTCTTTATCCAGTATGAACCAATTTTTTAGGTCCTAATCGTGGTAAGAAGGTATTTTTAACGGTAATTCTATGATTGTTTTTTTCTCTATTATGTAAATCATGGTTGAAAATGGTTTGTCTGCTGACTTATAATAAGTTCAACTGATAACCCGAGGTGAAAATAAAATATGAGCGCATCAAGTTTGCAAACTTTTCAGAACCAAGTATCCGAACTGTTGCTCCGCCACCGAAGTCTAATTGACGTTTTGTCCAAGAATGGACAAGCGGATGCTTCTGTTAACCGGGCTGTTTCTAAAGCCATTACAGACTGTGGTTGTATTGAACTCCATGCGACCAAGCAATCTTACGCTCATAATGGCGATCTAGAAGATGCCAAATCTTCGGTACAGACACATGTACATGGTGATCTGTGTGACCAGTGCAAAGAAGTCATCAGCTCAGAACTTGGACGTAATCTGTTCTACATGTCAGCACTATGCAATCTGCTTAATATTCAGTTAGAAGAAGTGCTTGAAAATGAAGCCAAAAAATGTTCTACACTAGGTATCTTCAACCTCTCCTAATCTCAGAAACCGCTTTTAATCATCACACAGACAATCAATTGACTCAAAGAGTGAATATAAAAAATTAAAAAAGCATTTATCTCTCCATACTAGGAAAGGTAAATGCTTTTTCTTATGATCATTTATTATGATTTCTATTTAAGCCTAAAGAGAAGTTTCATCTCTTTCTCTTTTCTTTTTCTTCTTGCGACTTCGGGCCAGAATAAGATCAATATTATGCGTCATACCATATATGGCATAAAGCACAAGAGGTATAAATACAAACATAGATAGTTGCTCTGAGAATAGTACCGCAAGTGCAATAGAAAAAAGAACAACCAGCGGAGCAATCCATACTGCTTTTTTAGGAAGACCCACTTTTTTCAGGTTAGGATATTTAAGCGAACTTATCATCAAATAAGCAAGCAATAAAGTTGCAATCATCATGAATGGAGCAGAAATGTCTTTACTGAATAAAGACAATGTCGCAAGTACACCGCCCGCAGCAGGAATAGGAAGCCCTGTAAAGTACCCAGGAATCCCAGGCCGTACATTAAAGCGAGCCAGCCTCAAGGCCCCGCATATCGGGAACAGGCACGTTACAATCCAAGCGAGAGCGATAGGAGCCTCCTGGAATGAAACGCTATACATTATATAAGCCGGCGCAGCTCCAAAAGAGATCATATCCGATAAGGAATCAAGCTCTTTACCAAAATCACTTTGAGCATTTAAAGCTCTAGCAATTCGACCATCCAGTCCATCCATCAGCATCGCTACAACAACCATAATCGCTGCTAAACTGTAACGACCCTCGGATGCCAGCAGAATGGCAATCATTCCGAGAGATAGATTACCTAAGGTAAACAAGTTCGGAATTGATTTTGTTATCATCACGTCACCTCGTAAGTGTAACTGTACAATTTTCTTCTAAATTTATAGCTAAACAACTTTACAATTCTACATTTGTCGATCAATAAACATTTGCTCTTGCAGACGCTTCAAGCCATCCTTGATCGTTCGAGCGCGAACTTCACCAATACCGTCCACTTCATCAAGCTCCTCAATCGTAGCCATAATCACATGTGGTAATCTTTCAAATTCTTCAACTAAATTATGAATAATGACATTAGGCAATCTTGGAATTTTGCTTAAAACTCGGTATCCTCTTGGAGCTACTGATTCTTCAGAAGCAGCCGCAGCAGCACCATATCCGAGAAGCCGGCCAATATGATGGGTATCAAGCAACTCATCATCTGTAGATCGTTTTAAGCCGTTAATAATGTCTTTGATCTTCTCATCACTGTTATCTTTGGCATAATCCTTATACAAAAGCCGAGCTTCCTCTTCTGTATTCGCAACAAGTTCTTCCATCTGCATGTTAATCAGACGTCCTTCATTGCCCAGTTCATTGATATAGCGTTTAATTTCCATCTTGATTCTTAGCACCATTTCCACGCGCTGTATTACGTTGATTACTTCAGGAATCGTAACCAATTCTTCAAACTCGGATGCACTCAGATTTGTGAGTGATTGGTTTAAGACTGCTTTATATTTTTCCAAAGTTTGAATCGCTTGATTGGCTTTTGTTAAAATAACTCCAATTTCCTTCAATGCATAACGCAGCGTTCCTTGGTAAAGAGTGATGATATTCCGTCTTTGCGAAATGGAAACAACCAGTTTTCCCGTCTGTTTTGCTACACGTTCTGCCGTACGGTGACGAATACCTGTTTCTGATGAAGAAATGGAGGAATCGGGAATTAACTGCGTATTTGCATACAATATCCGTTTCAAATCTTCGCTAAGAATAATAGCTCCATCCATCTTAGCAAGTTCATATAAATAGTTCGGTGAAAAATCGCAATTAATCGAAAATCCACCATCCACTACTTCCATGACTTCTGGACTGTAGCCGACAACAATCAATGCACCCGTTTTTGCACGCAGGACATTTTCAAGTCCTTCACGAAAAGGCGTTCCGGGTGCAACCAAACGTAACAACTCATTCATTTTATCCAGTTGGCTCGATTCTTTCATCTATTCAATGCCCCCTAATCTAAAGCAGCCGCTAGTGCATCTCCGACCGTATTAATACCGATCAGTTCTATTCCAACAGGATGCTTCCACCCCTTTAAGCTCTTCTCTGGCATAATTACCCGTTTAAACCCAAGTTTCTGCGCTTCTTTGGCTCTTTGTTCCGCTCTTGAAACGCCGCGCACTTCTCCAGTCAAGCCTACTTCTCCAAATATGACATCATAGGGTTTGGTTGGCAAATCGCGAAAACTGGAAGCAATACTTACTGCCATAGCCAAATCGGTTGCCGGTTCATCCAGTTTCACTCCCCCAGCTACATTTAGATAAGCATCTTGATTCTGGAGGAACATTCCTTGTCGCTTCTCAAGGACTGCAATAATCAGTGCCATACGGTTATAATCAACGCCGGTAGCCATTCGCCTAGGTGACGGGAATTGTGTAGCCGAGATCAGTGCCTGAAGTTCGACAAGCATAGGACGAGTTCCTTCCATACTCGCTACAACGGTGGAACCTGCCACTCCTAGCGGTCGCTCAGATAAGAACATTTCTGATGGATTAGCCACTTCTCTTAAGCCTGATTCTCCCATCTCGAAAATCCCGATTTCATTCGTCGAACCAAAACGATTCTTTACCGCACGAAGCAAACGATACGTATGATGACGCTCTCCTTCAAAATAAAGCACACAATCCACCATATGTTCCAGCATTCGAGGACCTGCAATAGAACCCTCTTTAGTAACATGCCCTACCAGAACCGTTGCAATGCCTAACCCTTTCGCAATCCGCATAAACCGTGATGTACATTCTCGTACCTGTGCAACACTTCCGGGAGCACTTGTTATTTCCGGTAAAAAAACGGTCTGAATTGAATCAATTACCAGAAAATGAGGGTCAACCTGACTTACCGCCTCTTCGATCCGTTCCATATTGGTTTCGCTAAGAACATATAGATCAGGAGACAATGCTTCAAGCCGATCGGCTCTTAGTTTGGTTTGTCTAACCGATTCCTCACCCGAAATATACAAGACGCGCAGCCCTGAAGCTGTCATGGCATGAGATGTCTGGAGCAAGAGCGTTGACTTACCAATACCCGGATCCCCACCAACAAGAATCAACGAACCTGGTACTACTCCTCCGCCAAGAACTCGATTCAGTTCCTGAATGCCAGTTAGAATACGCGGTTCTTGGTCACTTTCTATATTTATGATGGGAAGCGGTTTTTCTTTACTATCAAAAAGGGAAGAATTCCTCCCCTGTGTCTTCACAATACTTTCGGTTTCCTCCACCATGGAATTCCATGACTGGCAACCTGGACATTTACCGTACCATTTTGGCGATTCATAACCGCATTCTGTACAGTAAAACTTTGTTTTTACTTTAGCCACTTCACTTCTCCTCATTTAACTTTTCTTAAACTATAAGTATAAATTTTATATACCGAATTTACCAATAAAGGATTTATTAAAAGTTTAACATTGAATGCATTTTAACGTAAAGCTTAATCACAAACTTTACAACACAGGGAATCATTCTTTTCATTAAAAATAAAAAATGCCCCCTATAAAATTAGGGGGCATAACCATCAATAATTAAGAATTAGTTGGCACATTGCTTTTTTTCGTAACAGCGAGCGCACCATCTTTTTCATCAATGAGAAGGACATCTCCTTTTGTAATTGAACCTGTTAGGAGTTCTTCAGAGAGACGATCTTCAATGTGCTTTTGAATTGCCCGGCGAAGCGGTCTAGCACCGTAGGCTGGATCAAATCCTTCTTTTGCTAAGAAGGATTTTGCCTTATCCGTAAGTTCGAAATCAACATCATATTCACGCAGACGTTTACGAAGTTCCTCAGACATAAGAGTAACAATTTCTCCAATATGTTTCTCTTCGAGAGAATGGAAGACAATAACTTCGTCAATCCGGTTTAGGAATTCAGGACGGAAGCTCTTCTTGAGCTCTTCCATCACTTTTCCTTTCATGTTAGTATACTCCGCACCTGCATCTGCAACTGCAGTAAATCCTAGCGTAGAATTACGTCTGATTGCATCTGCACCCACATTAGAAGTCAGGATAATGAGGGTATTACGGAAATCTACAACGCGACCTTTTGAGTCAGTCAAACGTCCATCTTCAAGCACTTGAAGCAAGATATTGAATACTTCTGGGTGAGCTTTTTCGATCTCATCCAAAAGAACAACAGAATACGGTTTACGACGAACTTTTTCAGTCAGCTGACCGCCTTCTTCGTATCCTACATATCCTGGAGGCGCTCCTACCAATCGAGAAGTAGCGTGTTTCTCCATGTATTCGGACATGTCGATCCGGATTACCGCGTTTTCATCGCCAAACATCGCTTCGGCAAGCGCACGAGCAAGTTCTGTTTTACCTACCCCTGTAGGTCCGAGGAAGATAAATGAACCCATAGGACGTTTTGGATCTTTTAGGCCTGCACGTGCCCGGCGAATCGCACGACTGACAGCTACAACCGCTTCGTCTTGGCCGATTACACGTTGATGAAGAATAGACTCCATATTTAACAAACGATCTGTTTCTTCTTGTTTCAGCTTGCTAACAGGGATTCCTGTCCAGCTTGCTACCACTTGAGCGATATCTTCTGGAGTTACTTCTGAATCCGTACGACCTTGTTTTTCTTTCCACTGATTTTTAGTTATATCCAGTTCTTCACGAATTTTCTGCTCTGTATCACGCAGCGCTGCTGCTTTCTCGAATTCTTGACTTTGAACCGCCGAATCTTTCTCTTTACGGATATCATCAAGACGATTTTCCAGCTGTTTGAGATTAGGCGGTACGGTATAAGAATTCAATCTTACTTTAGAACCCGCTTCATCAATAAGGTCAATCGCTTTATCTGGAAGGAATCGATCTGTAATATAACGGTCAGACAGTTTTACTGCTTGTTCAATTGCCTCATCCGTAATTTTTACACGGTGATGGGCTTCATAACGATCTCTGAGTCCATGCAAGATTTGAATGGCTTCATCAACCGATGGCTGATCAACAGTAATTGGCTGGAAACGACGTTCAAGAGCAGCATCTTTTTCAATATATTTACGATACTCATCAAGCGTAGTAGCACCAATACACTGTAGTTCTCCACGAGCAAGGGCAGGTTTTAAAATGTTAGAAGCATCGATTGCTCCTTCTGCTCCGCCTGCACCAATCAGAGTGTGCAGCTCATCAATAAAGAGAATGATATTTCCTGCTTGACGAATCTCATCCATAATTTTTTTGAGTCGATCCTCAAACTCACCACGATACTTCGTTCCAGCAACTACAGAACCCATATCTAGTGTCATAACACGTTTATCACGAAGCGTTTCAGGTATTTCATTCGCAATAATCTTCTGAGCAAGGCCTTCTGCAATCGCTGTTTTACCAACCCCTGGTTCACCAATCAGAACTGGGTTGTTTTTTGTGCGTCGACTAAGCACTTGAATAACACGCTCAATCTCTTTACTACGGCCGATCACCGGATCAAGATTGCTCTCTCTCGCAGTAGCTGTTAGATCTCTTGCCAGACTATCCAGTGTAGGAGTGCTTACATTAGCTTGTGTTCCGTTATGACTGGATACTGCTTCACTGCTGCCTAGCAGTTGCAAGACTTGTTGACGAGCCTTATTAAGGCTAATACCCAGGTTGTTCAGCACACGTGCTGCTACACCTTCACCTTCACGAATCAAACCAAGCAAAATATGTTCGGTTCCGACATAAGTATGACCCAGCTTACGAGCCTCATCCATGGAAAGCTCAATTACTTTTTTCGCACGCGGCGTATATGCAATATTGGTAGGTTGCTCTTGGCCACGGCCAATGAGTGTTTCTACCTCATCCTGTATTTTTTCAAGACCAAGGCCAAGGCCGATGAGAGCTTTTGCAGCAATACCTTCACCTTCACGAATCAGGCCGAGCAAAATATGTTCGGTACCGATGTTATTATGACCTAAACGAACTGCTTCTTCCTGAGCTAAAGCGAGAACTTTTTGAGCTCGTTCCGTAAATCTTCCAAACATCATATTCCTTGCACCTCCATAAGTTTAAAAAATAATTCCTTTATCTATATATCTAGGCTATTCTAATGATTGCCCAGCCGACACAATGTCGGTAAATCCCATAACTCTCGTTCTTGTGAGACAAGAATGTAAGGTGTGGGTTATTACTTCATATAAGAACATAGTTCATAATGAGCTATAAGAACATAGTAGTTCATAATGAGCTTACACTATGCCATACATACCATGCCTACTGATTTTCTCTTTGGAAAGATTCCCTTATTAACTGTGCCCGGTACATATCTCTTTCTCCTGATTCGAGCGTTCTCCCGAATTTCTTTTGAAGAAAACCTGGCTGGATCAGGACATTGAGTTCATTCATTTCAACAATTGATTTTTCCCTAATTAGATCCAAATCAATACCGAGCCGAACATCAGATATACGCTGAGCTGCTTCCTTCGAGTCCATCAGATAAGCATGAGATAAAATACCATATGATCTCATTACTCGATCCGCAATACGAAGTTTAGAATCGGTCATGAGTCTTTCTCTAGCGTTACGCTCGTGACCAATAATCTGCAGAACAACACTATATAAATTATCGATAATCTCAGCTTCAGTTTGTCCTAATGTAATTTGATTCGATATTTGAAACAGATTTCCTGTCGCTTCACTGCCCTCACCGTAAATTCCTCTTACAGCAAGACCTACTTGGGATACAGCAGTGAGTACCCTGCCTATCTGTTTTGTCATCACAAGAGCCGGTAAATGCATCATTACGGAAGCCCGAACTCCAGTCCCTACATTGGTTGGACAGCTGGTTAGATATCCTCTGCGATCATCGAAGGAATAATCGATATGGGCTTCAAAAACATCATCTATAGCTGAAGCACGTTTCCACGCTTCTTGAACCTGAAAACCAGGGTATAAACATTGAATGCGCAAATGATCCTCTTCATTCACCATAATACTAATGGATTCATCTTCACTAAGAATAACCGCACCATTTCTTGATTCATTTGCCAAGTTCGGACTAATGAGATGTTTTTCGACTAGTATTTCTTGGTCAAGATCAGATAGTTCATTCAGATTTAGGACATGGAAACTGCCAAACTGATGAATATCATCAAATTGAAGGACTTCCGTTACCTTATCGAGTACCGCTCTCGATTGCTGGTCGGTTGCCAACATAGGAAATGGAAAACTCTGCACGTTCCGTGCCACTCTTACCCGGCTGCTAATGACAATTTCTGAATCAGCTGCGCTACTACGCATCCATTCACTAAGTGGTTTATCGGTAAACCGGATATCTGACATAGTGCATACCTCCTGCTCTTTACCAAACTTTACTCTTCTGCAATTTCTCTTTCCAGTTCACGAATCTGGTCACGTAATTCAGCAGCAGACTCGAATTCCTGTAGATTAATTTGTTCTTGAAGTTCTTTTTTGAGTTCATCCACTCTTCTTCTTAAATGAATCTTTCCTCCTGCTCGTACAGGAACTTTCCCCACATGAGTTGTATTTCCATGTACGCGCTTTAAGAGGGGATCTAAACGATTAGAAAAGTACTTATAACATGAACTGCAACCAAATCGATTGAGCTTGCTGAACTGCTGTATCGTCATCCCGCATTCCTTACACTGAAGTGTTTCGGGAGCAGGCGCACCAGCCGTTTTGTATTTCCCAGATTCAAAATCCATAAGGCCTGAAAGGAGTCCATGGATTGAGAACCCATTAGAGATACCGGATAGATGATCTCCTTTTTCTCGTGCGCAGCTTTCACAAATATGGAATTCCGTCTTCTCGCCATTCACAATCTTCGTAAAATGAAGAGTAGCCGGACGTTCATTGCATTCTTGACAAAGCATACCGCATACCTCCTTTATTCGTTCCTAACGGATAAAAACAAGGGCATTCCTACCTACTTACCGAGGAGCGAAATTAACATTGCCTTTAACATCCGAGCACGGATTTGATCACGATAGGGAAGCTTTATAAATAATACTTCTCTGGACATCGCAGCTTTGATTAAAGCAGCCTCCCGGCTGTTAAGAAATTTAGCTTCTTCCAACTGGTAGATAAGACCTTCTGCAGAAGCCTGATTGATTTCATCCCCAATATGCTGATGGAAATGCCCTCCGAGCACAGAGTGTGCAGGGAGTTCTACTCGCTGTATCCGTATATATCCACCACCACCGCGCTTACTCTCTACAAGGTAACCTTTTTCAAGAGTAAAACGAGTACTAATTACATAATTAATCTGGGATGGCACACAGGAGAATTTATCTGCTAGATCATTTCTCTGAATTTCAATCATTCCATCAGAGCTATCCTGCAAAATATTTTTCAGATATTGTTCGATAATATCAGAAATATTACGCATCCTCATCCCCCACTGTATAAAACCGGTAAGCTAATCAATTGCATTCATTCCAATTCATCAGGAAGAGGCAGCTCCAATAAATTACCCATCTTACTTAGCCTGCGAACCTCTTTGGCTTAAATGAATGCTCTCTTTTATATACAACCACTTAAAATCTCTAATGGAATCTTCTATGCGTCATATATAAATGAGCCTAAATTAACTTACTACATAATAATATTGTATAACCAACAATTTAAATCTGATCTTAGTTGACTTTGACTTTCTTTGACTTTGTATCCATTATAACATACTGTACAGAAATCTCAAGTAAGATCCCCTTCTCATTTTTCACTTATTTCCTTAAATTATTCGCTCTAACAAAAAACTCTTCTGACAGAAGGCAGAAGAGCAGTTCTTATATTTATTAGAAAAAGTCCATTAATAAGGTTTGTGCTTTCGGAATAAGGTTTTCAAGTTCTTTTGCTTTTTGCGGTTTCCCTCTTAACTTCTGTATATGAAACAATTGCTCCGGACGCTTATATCCCAGAAAAAGAGCAGTCCAAACTTGAATATCTGCTATTAAATCTGGTTGAATCTCTTCTTTATCTCCCCTTACCTTTATAACCTTCGCTTGTCCTTGTTCATGAATGGATATTTTCCACAACCCTGCATTCCATGGAGCCGCTGTATCTTCAATCTGTATCGTTAATTCTGATTTATTTCCAGCCTCAAACGTATACTGTTGCAGAAAAGACTCTACATCCACAATTCGTCCCATAAAATACGGAATCGTTTCTTGGGTTACCCGCGGATCGGGAAGCATATACGGTAGATTATCATCAGCTGGAACCATGGTTAACTTCACTTGTTCAATACGAGAATCATGATTCGAGAAGAAAGTCCAAAGTGCTCCCCGTGCTTCTTCATTCAAATAAACAAATTCATTACATACGAGCGTTTTATCTTTTAGTTCATATAATACATAGCCTTCTGGCTCTCCATCATGAGAATAATAGACAGCACTATGTTTCGTGTTATCTAAGACCGAATACTTCCACCATTCCTCATCTCGAACAAGTGTGCCATGATAGCTGCTTGCAAAAGACTGATACAATTTATTTAGCGTAGAGATATCCTTAATATCCCTTACTACCTTACCCGGGTACTCTATTTTAGGAGGAAACTGTTTTGAGGAAATAAGGTAATTTTTATATTCTGCATATAGCTCCCAACCATACTTACGATAGAATGGAATCGAAAATGGATGCAGAAATGATAGAATTTGCCCTTCCTCTTTCATTACATTGAGCGCTTGACTAAGTAGTTTAGATACATGCCCTTTACGGCGATTCTCTGGCCAGGTTGCCACACCTGCAATTCCGCCCATAGGCATTACTTTTCCTTGCAAGTATACTTCAAAAGGTAGAATAGTTAGCTTAGCTTGCAGTTTTTCCTCTTCAAAAACACCCCAAAATTGTTCAGGCTTAAACCTCTCTTTTCTTTCTTCTTTTTGTTCCGGTGTTAATGTATATTGAAAGGCATATTCTGATAAGCTAATACTTTGCTCGTATTCCTCTGCATTTAATTGTCTGATTTCCATTCGCTCACCTCTTTTAATGGATGTATACCTCATATTTCCTTTTATATGTATCTTAGTCTGAGTGTCTCAGAGCGCCTTATAAAAGTCAATCACGATCCCATGGGTTAAAGCACAGAATATATTAAAAGGTTATATTAGAATCTATGCATTTCATGAATAAAATAAGTCCAGACAACAAAAAAGACACTACCTAATGGCAGTGTCTTTATCTATGCTTGGCGACGTCCTACTCTCCCAGGACCCTGCGGTCCAAGTACCATCGGCGCTGGAGGGCTTAACGGTCGTGTTCGGGATGGGTACGTGTGGAACCCCTCCGCTATCGCCACCAAACAGGATTTT
>NZ_JARBDA010000017.1:0-61942 GCF_036577645.1 Paenibacillus sp. GYB006
TAAAGCAGAGAAGTAAGTCAATATAAAAGAAATAGATCACTTCCTATTCAAAAACTAAACAGGAAGTGATCTATTTTGTTTTGAGAAACAATTACTAATTTAAAAGCGCAACTTTTTCAGTGGCCTCGTATGCTGCCGGAGTCATCTTTTTTAATGTCCATTGCTTTCTTGTATTGTTATAGTGGTCCATGTAATCATCAACCATTCGTTTTAGTTCTACTATACTGTTTGCTTGTTTATAAGGTATTTCATCTTTCATGTGCCCAAAGAAGGATTCCATCGGCGCGTTATCTAGGCAGTTCCCTCTTCGCGACATAGATTGTAGGAGTCCCATCCTCTTTACACGAGACTGGTACTCCGGATGGGTGTAATGAAAACCTTGATCCGAGTGAATCATGGCTTCCGGATGTAGTCGATTCCCGATAAAGTCTTCTAGTTTGCTTAACGTTCGATAGACAATTTCCATCCGTAAACTCGTTGAAAGTTCATAAGCGACAATTTCCCGTGTCGCCACATCTTTTACACAAGACAAATAAGCCGTTTTACCACCCTGAATTTGCAAGTAAGTAATGTCGGTTACGAATGTTTTCCCAGGTTCCTCTTGCTTGAACTGACGTTTTAAGTGGTTTGGTACCTGGCGGTGAGCTTCTGTAGCTTTGGCTAGCGTACGATAAGGATTTGCTCTTCGTACTTTGGCAAAGAACTGAAACTTGCGCATTAAACGCAAGATTTTTTTATGATTCATGGGCTGACCGGCCTTTTCAGCAACTTTCATATACAAACCACGATAACCAATTTTCCCATTGGCTTGATCATAAATTTCTTTTAGAAAGAGATAATCTTGATAATCTGATTCTTCACTCATGGCTCGTTTTTCTCCGTTTTGAAGCCACTTGTAATAGCCACTAGGACTTACTTTAGCTACTTCACATAAGTAACGGACCATGTTTTTTAATTGATAGAGTCGAATCGTTTCATTGATGGCTTGGTATTTCTCTCGAGCTGTTAACGACGATTCTTCTTCGCCTGCCTTTCTAACTCGTCTAGCTTTTTTAGTAAAGACAACTCCGCCTCTAGCAATCGAATACGCGCTTCTGCTTGAGCTAATTTCCTTTCTGCGGAGGCATTTTCTTTCTTAGGACGTCCTTTACTGCCTTTTCCTCGACGTTCTTCAAAAAAACCATTTTCTCCATAGGCTTGAAAGGTTCTGCGCCAACGATCTAAAGCACTTCGTGCTTTACTTAGGCCAATCACCTTCAAATCAAATCCAGCTTCTGTGAAAATTTCTGCCGGTCCTTTGCCAGCTTGGTTTTGTTTAACCGCTAGTAGTTTGAAGTCAGGGGTATATTGAATCGTTCGATCTGTCACGATTCTAACATTTGGATTGGCCTCTAATTGTCTTTGTTGGTGTTCATTAAAGATGATCTTACTCATGAAAAATACTCCGTTCTAAAAAATTGTAATGTTAGTATAACGGGACTTTTCTAGAAAGAAAATAGAAAAACCCCGAATGGTAGTCACTTTTTAAGTGTCTACCATTCGGGGTTCAGTTCAGGATAAAGGGGCTCACGCGCTTTTTCTTTTTTTGATTCATGAATTAAAAAGGACGATGCAAGGACGTACTAAGCTTCTAGTGGAGTAAGTGGATCTACTCCCTTGGCTGATTCGGAAGAAAAAGCGGGATGAGCGTTATGGGTTATTTCTTTACATACGAGATTTTCTTCTCTATACAAAATCTCATTAACAAAATGCATAACTTCCTTACGGTATAAGGACGGATTGGTCATATAAGCATTAGCGTGCTCTGCTTTTTCCACTAATAATAAACGTTTGTATCCGATTTTATGGGTGAATAAATCTTCGCTCATATAGGTAGGAACAAATCGATCCTCTATGCCGTGAATAAACATGACAGGGAGCTCACTTTCTTCTACAGCGCGCAGCGGCGATACCTGTTCTATCCGAAAACCGGCTCTTTTTAGTACACGTCGATGCATGATCGAATAAAACCAGGGAAAAGCTTGAAGTTTCACTCGTTTAATCTGATACTTCATAAGTTCAGTCAGATCGGAGTAAGGACAATCGGCAATCACAAATTTTACACAGGGGTTTGCAATGGACAGATATTCGAGAACCGTACCGCCGCCTAAAGATTGCCCATGCAGACCGATGAGGCAGTCCTGACCAACGCGTTCGTATAAAAAATCCACCCAAGCTGCTACATCATACTTCTCTTTGTATCCAAACGTTGTATAGATGCCTTCACTTTTTCCATGTCTCCGCTGATCAACGAGCAGTAAATTAAATCCTAACTCGGAGAACATCGTAATGTACTGCGTTGATATGGAGTGAGAAGCGGTGTAACCGTGCACTATAATAATCCAGCGATGGGAAGAAGGGTTGGGTTCGACTATGACGCCATGGAGCTTCAGACCATCTTGGCTTTTAATCCATACATCTTCTTTAGCCAGTTCATCATAGGCAGAGCGGTGATAGACACCTGCCTTTTCAAGCATGGAGAACAAATAATCTTCACTTCGTACCTTCATACGTATCATTTTTCTAAAAGTATACGTAAGAAGTCCTTCAACTAAGAGTAAGAAGGAAAGTAAAATGAAAGCAATTTGATACATAGTGGGTTGTTCCTCCTTCCGTGGATACTGACCGTAGTATACCCCTTGATTTATGTCTGATATCCCGGTACCTATGATTAACCACTTGTCTTCTTTTTCTTCCTGTGATTAGATGACTAGAGCAACAAGCTGTTTTACTTCAGAAAGGATGAATAGGAGGAATTAACATGTATAGATGCTCAGGACACCTCCCTGAATTACATACAGAACGATTGTGGCTGAGAAAGCTACGGAAGCAGGATAGCGCAGCGATTTTCCAGGTATGGTCTGATCCAGCCGTCACAAAATATATGAATATTGAGTCCATGCACAGCAAAGAGGATGCTGAGGAAATGATTGAACTCCTCGATGAGTGCTCGCAGAATGAGGAAGGTTTCCGCTTTGCTATTATTGAAAAGAGCAGTGGTAAAATTATTGGCAGCTGCGGATTTAACAATTGGCAGCTTGAAGGTGCTTTTCGTGGTGAGATTGGATATGAACTGGCTTCTTCGCACTGGCGGCAAGGATTCATGACAGAAGCGGTAACCGCAATGCTGAATTTCGGGTTTACTACAATGGAATTAAACCGTATAGAGGCTTTAGTTGATCCTCGAAATGATGCTTCTGCCAAGCTGCTTTCATCCCTGTCATTTACCTGTGAAGGGATTCTTCGACAGCTGCAATATACATCTACAGGTTATAAGGATATGCAAATGCACTCCCTTTTGTTTGAAGAATGGAAGTACTTGAGAAAATAAAATTCCAAAAACACTTCAAATTATTTCCCGTGAATAAATGTAGATGCTTTCTTCCATGGGAAGTAAGGGAATGGTAATATGGAATAGGTTTGCGTGAAGAGCAAACAAAGGAAAGAAGGTATTAATTTTCATGACGAATACAAGTAAAATAAATGGCCGTGGCCTCATCTTAATCGGTGTGCTGCTGGCCACATTTTTGTCTGCAATTGAAGGGACTGTGATTGGACCTGCAGGACCAACCATCGTGAGTGACCTTGGCGATGTTTCGCTGCTAAGCTGGATCTTTACGTCCTACTTACTGACGATGGCGGTCAGCACCCCGATCTTTGGTAAAATTAGCGATTTGTATGGCAGAAAACCTGTGTTTCTAATCGGTGTAGCTTTGTTTTTATTAGGCAGTATCTTATGTTGTTTTGCTGTAAATATGGAAAGTATGATTGCTTTTCGTGCCATTCAGGGGATTGGAGCCGGGGCTGTAGTTCCTGTGACGTTTACGATTATCGGCGACATTTACAGTATTGAAGAACGCGGCAAGGTGCAGGGATTGATTAGTTCGGTATGGGGAATTTCTTCGTTAGTCGGACCATTAATCGGCGGTTATTTTGTTGATTACCTTGGCTGGCAATGGATATTTGGATTTAATATTCCCTTTGGTCTTCTAGCGATGTGGTTTGTTGCGAAGTACTTTAAAGAAGAAGTAGTAAAACGAAATACGAAAATCGACTTTGCGGGTGCTTTTACTTTTATTATTGGGATTACTTCGTTGTTGATTGTACTCACACTCGGCGGTCAGTCTTACGCATGGACCTCACCGTTCATCATTTTTCTACTCATTGGTGCGATAAGTTTTCTGATCTTATTTGTTTATATTGAGAGTAAAGCAGAGGAACCGCTTGTTCCACTGAGTCTATTCCGTATTCGGGATATTACCTTATCTAATATTTCTGGCATGCTCATCAGCGCTCTGCTTATTGGTCTTTCGAGTTATCTTCCCCTGTGGGTACAAGGAGTGCGCGGAGGAAATGCGACTTCTTCTGGATTAATGCTCGCTCCGATGTCAATTGGATGGTTAATTGGAGGGATCATTGCAGGCAGGCTTCTTGTGCGGCTGGGCTCACGTAAAACCACATTGATTGGACTTACGGCTATTGTCATCGGTTCGGTCGGTTTACTATTTGTGGCAGCCAGCACACCAGAATGGGTGATGTATGTATATACTTTCATCTATGGTATTGGGTTTGGATTTTCTTTTACCGTGTTTACGATTATTGCACAGTCTTCTGTGGGTCATCGTCAAAGAGGAGCTTCTACAGCGCTGAATACTTTTACACGTACGTTAGGACAAACCATCGGAGCTGCTGCGTTTGGTACATGGTTAAATGTGCGTATTGCCGCCCTTTCCGAAGAGAATCATCTGGCCCAGCAAGGCATCACACAAGCAGATATTAATCAAATCCTTGCTCCGCATGGTACGGCTTCTATGCCAGATCATTTGAAGATGATGCTGCAAAATGTGCTCGAACTCAGTTTACATTCGCTTTTCGTTATTATGATGATCATTTCCGTTATTGCTTTTCTCGTTACTGCGGGTCTGCGGAATGCAGCGCCTGAACCTGTTACTGACGAAGATTAGTAACGATTATTTATCTATACTTTAACTCCATAATCTATGTAAGATTATTTTTTTCTCTTCATCTTTCATAAATAGACTCTAACATCGGCATACTAAGAAACAGCGTGACAGGCATTCTTGAATTCTAGATATGATGAAGAGAGGATGAGCGACGTGGAGGAACCTGCAATCATGATTCAGTTTCCTGATCAGACAAAAGCTCGCGGAGCGTTTGAAACGTTACTAGAGCTAGGATATAAACCAGAAATGCTCGGATCAGGACTTATGGATGTAAAAATAGAGCAACAGGACATTACGACAGCACTTGAAATCATCGAAGTATTTGAAGGAAAGATACAGGATGAGAACGGCAATCGAGAGGGGATTACTCCAAGTTTCGATGCTAAAGATGATACCGAATTCGCATACCTGTCCATTCCGGCCCATACGGTTAATGAAGATTTAGATGAAGCTTATTTATCTGGACGGAGCGACAATCCTTTCGGAGATAACTTCTTGGAAGAAGAACGTAATTACAGTACGGACCATGATGATTTTGGGGCAGCATACGGCGGCTTTTCGGGTAGTGTAAAAGCGTGACTATACAAAAAAAGCGATCATTCCGCAATGATCGCTTTTTTTGTATGTCCATAGCTCTAATAGATCGTTTATATCTGCTTATGCTCCAGTAGTTTGTTCTGCGGCGTGTTTACCTGCGGTGTATCCGGTGGAGAAGGCAGCGGTGATATTATATCCTCCGGTGTAGCCGTGAATATCAAGAATTTCTCCACAAAAATAAAGACCTTGCATGAGCTTAGATTCCATTGTTTTCGGGTAAATTTCTTTTAAGTTTACTCCGCCTCCCGTCACAAATGCTTCAGCAAGAGAACGAGTGCCTGTTACGATAATAGGGAAACCTTTTATTAAATTCGCAAGGGTTTCCATTGCGCCTTTAGGAAGGTGGTGATATGTCGTATCTTCTTCAATCTCTGCCTTTGTCAGGATTACGGGAATAAGCCGCTCAGGGATAATTCCCTTCAGCGAGTTTTTGATCGCTTTTTTCGGTTCCTGTTCGAGTTTGTACTTCAGTTCGTGCGTCATTTCCCCAAGAGATTTCGAGGGATAGAGATCAAGCTTCATCGTTACCTGATGTGAACCTGTTTTCTTCTGTACTTTGCGAATGAACTGACTGCATCGTAGAGCTACAGGTCCAGATAAACCGAAATGAGTAAATATCATATCTCCTTCATGACGAATGACAACCTTATCTTTTGCATCGTGAACCGAGAGGGCAATGTCTGATAAAGACAGGCCTTGCAGTTCTTTAGACTGAATAAAACGCTCGCCTGAAACAATAGGCACCTCAGTAGGATATAGCTCTGTAATGGTATGACCCGCAGCTTCAGCCCATGGGTATCCATCACCTGTAGAACCGGTTTGAGGTACTGATTTTCCTCCCGTCGCGACAATAACCGCATCCGAATGAACCATCTTACCAGATGCGAGCTTCACCCCAGCAACCTTCTGATCCTCATACACAATTTCGGACACGGGTGTATCTGTATAAATCTGTACCCCGAGAGCTGTTGCTTTTCCGATCAGTGCATCCACCACCGTCTTGGCCCGGTCTGATACCGGGAACATTCTTCCGTTGTCTTCTTCTTTTAAAGCAATGCCGAGATCCTCAAAGAACCGCATAATTCCTCTGTTATCCATATGTTGAAAAGCACTATACAAAAACTTGCCGTTTCCTGGTATGTGGCGGATCAGCTCATCTGGTTCTTTGGCATTGGTTACGTTACAACGTCCTCCGCCGGAAATTCCAAGTTTCCGTCCAAGTTTATTACCTTTATCTATAAGAAGAACGGAAGCCCCATGTTCCGCTGCTGCAACAGAAGCCATAAGACCGGATGGTCCTCCGCCAATCACAATTACATTTACATTCATTGTATGAATTAACCTCTTTCTATACCTTATTACGAATTCAGAACCCTGTGTAGGTCTCAGGGTGGGTCTCTTATCTATCGTATCAGAACCATGACATGAAGTCGAAACGATGTCGTAATTTGTTTTTATGTTGAAATAAAGAGAAAAGAACTTGATGAATATTGGTAATCTTGCGTATCTACACACAGAAAATATTGTAAAATAATGCCTGCTATGTTTTAATCAGGTTACATAAGGATGTGCTTCGGTAACGGTGCGCGAAGGAGGAATAACAGCCCATGTTTGCGGTCAAAGGTATTTTGTTGCAAGTCCTGCTTGCTGGTATAACTCCGCTTTTATTTTTCCTGTTTTTAGGGCGACTCGGGACCGAATTTCAGGAGATGAAAAAAGTATCATCATCTGTGCAGATCCAGCGTAGTTTACTGCTCTCATGTCTTATTACGCTTTGTTTATGTTTTCTTTTTTCATCTGTCTTATTAGAAAAGATATATCTGAACTTAAGTCTAGTTCCCGTGACCTTATCCATCTTGTACGGATCCTATCCAATTGGGATTTTAGTCTCTATCATCTCGATGTTAGCCTTCTCTTTTATCTCCGACTATTGGACAGAACCCGCTATCTTTTTAGGATCAGGTGCTTTACTTTATCCTATCATGTTATTGTTCGTAAAATATTTTAAAAAAGCAAGTCTATCCAGTAAAAAGAAAAAATTTACGATAATATGGTTTGCTTACACGATTCCTTGTTATGGAATTGTTCTGTGGAAATATAATTTAGAGCGGACAGAACAGATTGAATATGCGCTCTATTCATCGCTATACATTTTTTCCTCACTGCTTGTCTTTCTAGCTGCTATTCATTTAATGGAAAAAATCTTGGTGTATCACAGCTTTGCTGCTGAACTTGAAATAAGTTGGAAAGAATATCGTCATCAATTAGATATGAATGAACATTTATTAAATACCGTCCCTGTGTCAGTGGTTGCATTTGACATCGAAGGGAATATTGTCAATGCCAATACACGAATGCTTACTCAGATGAAGACGAAGGAATTTATGCCAAATTCTCCTGAAGAAATGATTGGAAGGCGAATTGAAGCCATCATTGGTATGGAACATGGACTGCGTGTAACCGAGCGAATTCGGAGTGCAAGCCAAACCGGTGAGATCACCTCTGAGTACCTGAGAGTAGGAACTAATACCTATTTCACTACCATATCTCCCGTTAAAAACCCGATTAGTGGAAGAATGATCGGATCATCAATGGTTCTTCAGGATATAACGGAACTGGAGAAACTTCGAAATGAGCTTGCACATGTAGAAAGGCTGGGTGTTGTCGGTCAAATGGCAGCCAGTATTACACATGAGGTGCGTAATCCGATGGCTGTAGTCAGAGGATTTCTTCAGCTGCTTAGGGAGAAGAGTCCCCGGTCTCTTGATCATTATTACCATATTGTGATGGATGAATTAGATCGTGCAAATAGTATTATTAATGACTTTCTTTCTTTGGCTCAGAATCATGCTTCGGAAAAAGAAGAAGTTCATCTCCATCATATCATTAAGGAGCTGACCCCTTTACTGCTCGCAGATGCGAACATGAGAGGTCAAACCATAGAAGTTACATTAGATGAAGATATTCCAAGCAAATTTGTTGATCCAAAGGAAATTAAGCAGCTGATACTGAACTTGGCACGAAACGGAATGGAAGCGATGGGGAATAAAGGTACTCTGATCATTAGTACGGCATTGGACGAGGGTAATGTGAGACTCAGTGTAAGTGACAGCGGCCACGGGATTCCCCTTGAAACGCAAAACAAACTCTTCGAACCATTCTTTACAACCAAATCAGAAGGAACGGGACTTGGTTTATCATTATGCCAAGGCATCGCCGAAAGACATAATGCAATCATCAGAATCGAATCCGAGGAAGGGGTAGGCACTACTTTTCATGTGATTTTTAAAAATTAATAAAATGGCGGCCTGTTTAATCAAGGGCAGATTCGTGTATCAATACATAAGAACTTAGGGGCATAAGTTAAGAGGGGATAAAAATCCTTATTCAGAGTCATAATAAGTTTGCCATCATGCTTTAGGTGTGTGGCTTAAGCATAATAGATAACTTTGTGACGAAGAGAGGAGGGATTCCCTGTGTCAAAAAATGATTCTAAACAACAACAGCTACAAAAGGAATCCAACAAAAAGAGCCATTCTAAAGGTCAAGTAACTGACAAGAAGCTGCAAGGTGACAATTTCCCTGCAACCTAGGTTGCAAAAAGATTCAAATCCTTGTGTATCTATGAAGGGGATCCATCTGTTTGATGAGCGTTCATCCTCCCTTGCGTTCACAACTTATGAATGTATAATAAGGTTAGCATCGATTTTTACAGTGATTAATCTAATATACAGATATTCATAAGGAGTGAATAAAACATGTCTATGTCTTTTGATCAATACATGAGAGATATGGTTCAGCCAATGAGGGATGAACTTACAAACCTTGGTATAAAGGAACTTCGCACTGCGGAAGAAGTAGAAGCGAATTTGCCAGAAGCAAAAGGAACAACACTGGTCGTTGTCAATTCTGTATGCGGATGCGCAGCAGGTCAGGCACGTCCAGGAGTTGCTAAAGCACTGGAAAACGAGGTGAAACCGGATCATTTATTCACCGTGTTTGCAGGTCAAGATAAGGAAGCTACTGCAAAAGCGCGTGAGTTTTTTGCTCCGTATCCACCATCATCTCCTTCTATAGCCCTGCTCAAGGATGGGGAACTTGTACACTTTATCGAACGTCATCAGGTGGAAAACCGTTCTGCAGAAGAGATTGCAGCTGATCTGACAGACGCTTTTAATCGTTACTGCAAATAGTCAGTTACATAACGCCCCTAGGTTTTCGGTTAAAACCCGAACTCACTTGGGGCGTTTTGGCTTTTCTTTTCTTATTGCCTATAAATATCATGGAGAAACCGAGGTGTGGATGATGAGTTTACAAGAACAGATCATTGCTGAATTAAAAGTGAAGAAAAGCATTAACCCGGAAGAAGAAGTTCGTAAACGTGTGGATTTTCTGAAGGACTATGTAAAACAATCACATACGAAGGGACTTCTCATTGCGATTAGCGGCGGACTTGATAGTGCAGTTGCAGCCGGACTATGTAAACAAGCGACCGATGAACTCACGAAGGAAACAGGGGAAGAATACAAAACGCTCGGCGTATTTCAACCTTACGGTGAACAATCGGATATTGAACATAGTTATGCTACAGCGAAAGCATTTGATCTTAAATATACAGTGGAAACGAATATTGAAGAAGCAGTGAATGAAATCGCACTTGAAGTGGAGCATGGTTTCAAAAATATGGGGATGTCTCGTCATATGTCACCACAGGGCAAAGGAAATGTAAAAGCTAGAACACGGATGGTTATGCAATATGCATTATCTTTTGAAATGAATCTACTCGTTGTGGGTACAGATCATGCATCAGAGGCGATTACCGGCTTCTATACAAAATGGGGAGATGGTGCAGTTGACATCACTCCGCTATCCAGTCTGAATAAACGTCAGATTCGCCAGGTTGCTGCTCATATTGGTGTACCTGATGAAATTATTAATAAGGCACCTACAGCAGGACTATGGGAAGGCCAAACCGATGAGGATGAACTCGGAATTTCCTATGAGGATAACAGCGACTATCTGGAAGGAAAAGAAATTCCTGCTGAAGCAAAAGAGAAGCTCGAAGCAGCTTATCAACGTACTGGTCATAAACGTAACGCGATCCCAGGTATTTAATACATTACGAATAATTACGATACGGAGTGTCTTACGTACATGTTGCCCCCGTTATTTCTGGCTTATGCCGGAAACGGGGGTTTTTGTCATCTCTAGAACATAGATTCTGGTGAGTCAGACTGTTACAATAGATTGGACCTAATATAGAAGGGTGGTGACCTCAGATGATCTATGGAATCGGCAATGATGTACTGGAAACGGAGCGAATTCGGCGTATTTTAGAAAGTGATCGAAGGACTTCGTTTATTAACAGGCTTCTGACCAAAAAAGAGCAGGATCTTCTTTATACACGAAATAAAAATGAGCTGGCTTATGTCTCGGGACGTTTTGCTGCTAAAGAAGCCATAACAAAAGCATTTGGCTGCGGAATCGGAAAAACGATTGGATTTCAAGATCTCGAAATTTTGCCTGATGAGAAGGGAAAACCTATCGTTTCATTAACTGCGGATGCTTGGCAGCGTCTTGATCTCACCGGGGAACAGGAGTATCTTATTCATCTGAGTATTTCACATCAACCCGCTGTAGCCGCAGCTTTTGCGATCATAGAACGAATAGACCAAACGGCAGAATAATGTAGCTTACTATAGATGTAGAAACAAGGATGGGAGAACAAACAGGAAATGGATCAACGTATGGCAAAACAATATTTCAGCACCGAGCTGCTGAATTGGTATATGCAGAATAAACGGGATTTGCCTTGGCGTCGCCATCGCAACCCTTATTATATTTGGGTATCTGAAATTATGCTTCAACAAACCAGGGTAGAAACCGTTAAGCCTTATTTTGAACGGTTCATTACTCGCTTTCCGACTTTGACGGATCTGGCCGAAGCGCCAGAGGAAGATGTACTGAAGCTCTGGGAAGGGCTTGGTTATTATTCACGTGCACGAAACCTTCAAGCGGCAGCAAAGCAAGTCCTTGAGCTCCATGGGGGAGAGGTGCCTAATGAAAAGGATGCTGTCTTTAACCTCAAGGGAGTAGGTCCGTATACAGCGGGTGCAATTCTCAGCATTGCTTTTAATCAGCCTGAGCCTGCCGTGGATGGAAATGTTATGCGGGTATTGTCGCGGTACTTCTTAATTGAAGACGATATTATGAAAGGCAGTACTCGGGTCAAAATGGAGACTTTGGCAGCGGAGCTCATTCCGCAAGGACGAGCAGGTGACTTTAATCAAGCGCTGATGGAACTAGGCGCCCTTGTATGTACACCGAAATCACCGCATTGTCTGACTTGTCCTGTGATGGAGATGTGCAAAGGCCGGATCGAAGGCAGAGAAGATACTTTGCCTGTGAAGAAGAAAGCGAAACCTCCTCGTCCAGAGCAGCGCATTGCAGCCTTGGTTACAGGAACATCAATAAACGAAGGTAAGATTCTCGTTCGTCAGCGTCCGCAAACCGGACTGCTTGCTAGAATGTGGGAGCTGCCGCATGTACTTGCTTCTGAGCCAGGCGGACTTGCTTCACAGGTACCGGATGAGCCAGCAATGGACATGATGAAAGGTCATCTACTAGAAGAGGGTTACGCAATAAATCCGAAAGAGTTCTGGAAGATTGCTGAACATACGTTTAGTCATATTCATTGGAATCTTCAAGTGTATCGCTGTGAACAAGCAGATCACATGGTAAGCCCTGCTATGGTGGCAGAGAGAATCGAAACTTATAAGACCGAAGGATATGTATATAAGTGGATCGGGCCAAACGATATGGAAACCATGGCGTTTCCGAATGTATTCCTAAAACTGCTTAAAGAACATTTTGCCTTATAAAATACAAATATTTCTTACACTAAGTCTGCTTCGTTGAAGCAGACTTTTTCTTTTTATATTTAAAAAATAAAATTATTGAATATAATGGAATTAAATGTTATAAAATAAGGTATACATACTCCACACGGAGTATAAATTTAGGAAAAGAGGAATTCCCCCGAGATGAATGATCAAGATAAAATCGAGAAAGTGACCGTAAATGTAGGGATTGTAGACTTAGGTCAGATGGATTTGTTGGTAGATCAAGCCTTTTATTCAAACCGGACTGATTTTATCAGGACAGCCATTCGGAATCAGCTTGAGGCGCATCGGAAGGACATACAGGATTATGTAACACGTAAAATAACAGCAGTCGGTGTGGTGATTTATGATCGGCACGATCTTGAAATGTTACGGGAGTCAAAGACAAAGATTGAGATTCGTCTTATCGGTCAACTCGTATTTACTAAAGATGTCGATGTAGAACTAGTACGTGACACAGTAAAGCACATCCAGCATTTCGGAGTAATAAAAGCAAGCAAAGAAGTGAAAGAAGTGATTAAGGAAATCCAAACTTTAGGATAAAAGGAGCTGTATAGGTGGCTGTTTTTAAAGGTCTAATCCGCAAATATTGGTACTTCTATGTGGTGCTTGGTCTAGTAACGGTTATTGATATCACGATGAATTTATCCATTGCATGGCTTTTTGGCAACTTAACAGAAACGGCTGTATCCCGTAATACGGCGAAATTTCTTCCTCTGCTGTACGTCGGAATCGCACTCATTCTCATCATGGGTATTAATCAATATGTGAACGGATATTTAAAATCTCGTGTATCTGCAAACGTACAGGATGAGCTCCGTGCCCTGACTTTTCGTAAAATGCTAGGGCTTTCACAAGCCTACTACGACAAGCATCATTCAGGAGACCTGCTGTCCCGAATTACGACAGACAACAAGACGATTGGCGGTGCGCTCGGTCATACTCTTATTGAATTGATCAAAAATCCGCTTATGGCTCTTTGTGCTTTTATCTACCTCGTCATCATTGAATGGCGGCTGGCATTAATCTCCTTGCTGATTGGACCGACTATTTTATTATGCGGTGTACTGCTTGGGCGCAGTATCCGGGAGAGATCAACTGTATCACAGCAAAAGTGGGGGACCATGACCTCCTTTGTGCAGGATGTGGCAGGTGCGAGTATAATTTTCAAAGTATTTCGTCTGGAATCCATTTTTAATCAAAAATTCAGCACCCAGTCTAGAGCAGTAAGAGAACAGGAAATAAAGCTGGGCGCAACCACAAGTATTTTGCAATCTTTATCGAATATGATCGGTTTTTCGGCTTTTGTCCTCGCCATAACATACGGAGCCTATCTTGTAGCTGAAGATGTAATTACAATCGGAAGTCTTATGGCTTTTGTTCAGCTGATGAACTACGTCATTATGCCATTCACGACATTTGCTTCTACCTGGGGAGAACTGCAGATTTCACTAGGAGCGGCGGACCGAATACAGGAAGTACTTAGAGAGCAACCAGAAGAAGTGGAGAAACGGGGATCGTTACCAAGGAGTAACCATGAAGAGAAGGAAGTTCGTATTTCCCTTGAGCAAGTCGATTTTGCCTATTCAGATCGTAAGGTGTTGGATCAATTCAGTATAGAGATTGAACATGGGAAGTTCACTGCAATAGTAGGAGCAAGTGGCAGTGGAAAAAGCACGTTGTTCCGATTGTTGCTCGGCTTTTATAGTCCTGATCAAGGGGACATTCGTATGAATGGGGTGAGCTATTCGGATATGTCTTTACACGAAATACGAGCCCTGTATGCACTTGTACCGCAAGAGCCTCAGCTTTTTACAGGGAGCATTCGTGAGAATATCTTATATGGTAATCCGGAAGCTTCGGAGGAAGATATGAGGGAAGCGGTGGTACATGCGAATGCGCATTTGTTTATAGAGCAGTTTCCTGAGGGACTGGATACGCAGGTGGGGGAGAAGGGCAGCCAGTTATCTGGAGGACAACGTCAGCGGATTGCTATTGCTAGAGCGATTCTAAAGAATGCGCCCATTCTTCTTCTGGATGAAGCCACAGCCTCACTTGATAATGAATCGGAACATTTGGTACAGGATGCACTTCGACAGCTTATGAACGGAAGGACAACGGTAGCGATAGCCCATCGTTTGTCTACCATTCAGCAGGCCGACAAAATTGTTGTTATTCATGAGGGAAGAATCGTAGAGACCGGTACTCATGAGGATTTGATGCAGTTATGTGGACATTATTATGAGTTATATCGAACCAGACAAAATAATGATCTTATCGAGACTGAATCAATTGCTTAGCATAACCTGATAAAAACAGCCGCCTTGTCTTATAACAAGGCGGCTGTTCGAGTAATTATGAAATTAATTATTTCGCAGCTTCGTAACGTTTATTTACTTCATCCCAGTTGATTACGTTCCAGAAGGAAGCGATGTAATCAGGACGTTTGTTTTGATATTTCAGGTAGTAAGCATGTTCCCAAACATCAAGACCAAGAACTGGAGTCAGTCCTTCCATAATAGGGCTGTCTTGGTTAGGTGTGCTTGTAATTGCAAGTTTGCCGTCTTTACCTACAACGAGCCAAGCCCAGCCGCTGCCGAAACGAGTTGTTGCTGCTTTAGCGAAATCTTCTTTGAATTTATCAAAGCCGCCAAGCTCGCTGTCAATCGCTGCTGCGATCGCACCTGTAGGAGCGCCGCCGCCGTTAGGTCCGATAATTTCCCAGAATAGGCTGTGGTTATGATGTCCGCCGCCGTTGTTGCGAACCGCTGTACGGATGCTTTCAGGTACGCTGTCAAGGTTTGCGATCAGATCTTCAAGGGATTTACCTTGAAGCTCAGGAGCGTTTTCCAAAGCTGCGTTCAAGTTAGTTACATAAGTATTGTGATGACGATCGTGGTGGATTTCCATTGTTTGAGCATCGATATGTGGTTCTAGTGCGTCGTTTGCGTAAGGAAGTGCTGGTAATTGGAATGCCATAATGAAATTCCTCCTAATAAAATAGTTTTAAGTGAAAGGTACAGTCTCTATGTAAGAATTACCCCTCGTCAATTCTATTAAACCGTATTCAGCGTATTTAATCAACATTTTTGTTGAATAAGTTGTTATATAAGGGTTTATAATTTACATCAAGTTAACATTGTAAAATTATCATATGATAGATAACCTAACGCAAATAACAGATGTTGGCCGAAATGGAAGCCTAAAAATGTAAACGCTATAAATGAAGCGCTTTCAGAAAAAAATTGCGTGTTTTCTGTAATAAAATGTGGTTTAATGGACCAAGAAGTAAATACTTTTCGTTTTTTGTCGTAATTATATTTCCTGAACATTTCTAGTTGGCCTTTATGGGCGTGACAGATGTTCCAGCCGGCTCTTGGCCGGTTTTTCTGCCTGTATTTGAATACATATTCTGATTGTATCTAAATACATACAGAAAAGTGATCATCGGGTTTTGGGTAAAAAGGGATGCCTTTTTTGTAAAACCTCACTAAAGTTAACGAAAAGGGAGATTAACAGATGAACATTCGTTCCTTTCAGTTGAGTGACGCAAATCGCGTGACGGAGCTGCTGCAAGTTGCTTTGTCGGAAGATTGCTACGAGAACACGATTGGGCCTTTTGCAAGACAACTATCCTGGGACTCGGACCTAATCATGGTTGCTGAGGAAGACGGAGAACTTGTAGGTGCACTAATTGGGACTATCGATCAGAATCAAGGTTACATTTATCGTATTGCCATTCATCCAGATGCTAGACGCCGTGGAGTGGGCAAAGCTTTGGTTAAAGCTGTGGAGAAACGTTTTCAGCAGCGCAAAGTAACCCGCGTATGGGTTGCTGGTGATGAACATAACAAGGCAGCGATGCCTTTGTACGAGGCAATGGGATATGGTGCCAACCAGATTATGAAAGCTTTTCAGAATCTGAGTATTCTGGTCCACAACTAACTAGAGAATCAGGCATAAAAAATAGACACAAATAAATAGAACTAATATTCATCATATCAGGCATATCTTGGCTTCCGTTGCAAATGGAACCGAGATATGCTTTTCTATTCATATGGCATTTATAGAATATAGATAAAAAACGGCACTACAGATGATAGAGGTGACTTAAGGGATGAATCGTCATGTACCGCAAAAAAAAGATCGTCCGGTGAAACCATCTCCCTCGGGCTTTTCGATCACAAGAGAGCTAAAGGAATGGTTCAAAACAATTGCCATCGCTTTAGTCATTATGCTGCTTCTGAACCTATTTGTGTTTAACATTTCCATCGTTAAGGGTGAATCCATGCAGCCTACTCTTACCGAACAAAATCGACTATTTATAAACAAAATCATATATGAGTTTGAACAGCCGCAGCGACAAGATGTGGTTGTGCTTCATGATCCAAGCAATGGACCTGACCGTAAAGAGTTTCTTGTGAAGAGAGTTATTGGGATTCCCGGTGATCTCGTTGAGATTCGGGATCATGTATTATATGTGAATGGCGAAGCACAACAAGAGTCTTACACGGATACAATCATTGAAGATCCTGATTTTGGACCGATCAAACTCCAGGAGGATCACTACTTTGTAATGGGTGATAATCGCCATGCAGGGATGAGTAAGGATAGTCGTTTATTCGGAAGTGTTATAGCAGATGAGATTGTAGGAAAGGCTGAATTTATTTTTTGGCCTAAGGAGAGTATGAAAAAACTCTGAACGATACAACGTATGACAGAAACATACATTATATAACTTAGAGGTGAGAGTATGATTAGCGGACAGTCAGTACCGAGCCCAGATGGGCGTTACGAATGGTTGAAGCAAGAAATTATTGCCGCAGCGCCGTCACTCGGTATTGATGATATCGGGTTTGCGGCCGCTGATCCTTTTGTTTCATTACGTTCAATCTTAGAAGAGCACCGGGCAAAAGGTTATGAATCAGGGTTCGAAGAGCGAGATATAGAGAAACGGGTCAACCCTGCTTTAGATGATGCGAAACCAGCTTCACTGATTGCGATCGCCATTGCGTATCCATCAAAGATGAAAGATCCACCGAAGTCAGAACCGGGAAAATATAGAGGGATTTTGGCGCGTTCATCTTGGGGGCAAGATTATCATCATGTCCTTCGAGCAGCGATGGATAAACTTTCGGATTTTATCAAGGAAAGAGTACCAGAAGCTCGCATTGAAAGCATGGTTGATACGGGAGTTTTGGTAGACCGTGCTGTTTCCCAGCGAGCGGGTATTGGATTTAGCGGCAAAAATTGTGCCATCATTTCTCCTACACTCGGTTCCTGGATTTTTCTTGGGGAGCTTGTGACGAACATTCCTTTCACACCGGATGAACCGGTTACGGAAGGTTGCGGGGAATGCACGAAATGTATTGATGCCTGCCCTACCGGCGCTTTGGTTGGACCGGGGCAGCTCAATGCTCAGAAATGTATATCTTTCTTGACACAAACCAAAGGATTTTTGGATGATGAATATATGAAAAAGATCGGGAATCGGCTTTATGGATGTGATACATGCCAGATAGTATGTCCTAAGAACAAAGGCAAAAACTGGAATCATCATCCTGAATTTGAGCCAGACCCGGAGGTTGTAAAACCGTTATTGTTACCGATTCTTGATTTAAGCAATAAAGAATTCAAAGAACGTTTTGGTCACACCTCTGCCGCTTGGCGAGGTAAAAAACCAATTCAGCGTAATGCAGTTATTGGACTGGGGAATTTTAAAGATAAGTCAGCTATACCGAAATTGAGCGAAGTGCTCCTGCGCGATCCGCGGCCTGAGCTGAGAGGAACCGCCGCATGGGCACTCGGCCAAATAGGAGGGGACGAAGTAATGAACACACTAACAAAGGCATCTTTAAGAGAAGAACATGAGACCGTCCTGGCGATGATCCAAAAAGCGGGAGAACGTTTGGGTGCTCAACTTCCTGCAAAAACCAATAGTGAAGCTGTACTAAGCAGCAGTTCTGGTGAACAACATAACGAAACTGCCTCAGAGGCAGATCATATAGAAGGTAAGACTCCGGATCAGGCTGTATCCTGGAAGCCAACAACGGTTACAAACCAATCGGGTACGCCTATTTATTATCATGAGATGATGACAGACCTTGGAGAGTTAACATTATGTGCAACGCCACAGGGCCTCGCACGACTCGATTTTGGTAATTATGCGGTGCGTGAAGCTCATTTGCAGCAATGGGCGAGAACATGGATTGGAGAGTATCATTTTGTTCGTGATCTAACTCCTTTTAAGGAAGCAGTATGGCAGCTGGACGAGTATTTAAAGGGTAAACGTAAATCGTTTGAACTAAAGCTCGATCTGCACGGAACCCCTTTTGAAGTTCAAGTGTGGAAAGCACTGGCTGATATTCCTTTTGGTCAAAGTGTATCAAGTTTGGATTTAGCAGAGACGATCGGCAGACCAAAAGCAGTGCGTTCTGTTGTGGCCGCTATCGGAAAAAATCCGCTGTCCATCATTATTCCACACCATCGTGTGACGGGTAATGAAGGTGGCGTTATCATATATCCAGGCGGCTTGTCAGTAAAAGAGAAGCTTATGACGATAGAGAATCAGAATTAGATATAAAAGTGGTAAGAAAAACACCAATTTCCGTTTGCTAGCAGCCATCCTACATGCTATGATATCGTTTGTAAACCGTTTTTAAACGATAGGAAATCTAGTTAAAAATAGGGGTGTAGAAGTATGTGGGATATTATCATACCCATTATTACACTAATTGTGGGCTTGATCGGAGGATTCTTTATTGGAGCTTTCTATCTGCGTAAACAGATGGAGAAAATGCAAAATGATCCTGAGGCTTTACAAAAAATGGCTAAGCAAATGGGTTACAATTTGAATAGCAAGCAGATGCAGCGTGCTCAACAGATGATGAAATCCCAGCAAGGCGGTAATGGATCTGGTAGAATGCAACCGCCTATGCGTAAAAATCAGGGCAGAAAAAGATAGCAGCTGCAATTTGCCTGCCAAAATGCGACGGCGGGGAGGTTATACGAAATGGCTGGACTTAAAGATTACGTGAATTCTTCTGTTGCGGATAATCGCGAGCAGATTGAATACCATGTTGAACAAATATTAAAGCTGATTGGTGAAGATACAAACCGTGAAGGTTTGCTTGAGACACCAGCGCGCGTTACTCGTATGTACGAAGAGATTTTTGCAGGTTACGAAGTAGATCCAAAAGATGTACTGGGTGTAACGTTTGATGAGAACCACGAAGAACTCGTTATTGTTAAAGATATCGTGTTTTATAGCCAATGCGAACACCATATGGCTCCCTTTTTCGGGAAAGTTCATATCGGATACGTTCCAAGTGGACAAATTGTCGGTCTTAGCAAACTTGCGAGATTGGTAGAAGCAGTAACTCGCCGTCTTCAGGTGCAAGAACGTATTACATCCCAAATTGCTGATATTTTGGATGAAGCTTTGAAGCCGAATGGTGTGATGGTTGTCGTTGAAGGTGAACATTTATGTATGTGCGCTCGCGGCATTAAAAAACCGGGCAGCATGACGGTTACATCTGCAACGCGCGGTACATTCCGTGAGAATGCAGCTTCTCGTGCTGAGTTTCTTTCTTTGCTTAAAGGATAATACCGTTAGACGGGCCTTGGCATATGAAGTACGGATCGAAAGCCTTGACCTTATAGGTCAAGGCTTTTTTGCATGTGTACAGATGAAATATACATGGAAGGAAAGGAGCAGAATAACATGTTCGAGGAACTACAGATCTATGAATCTCCGCTCATGAGAAGTTCAGAAGATGTGCTTGCTGCTTTTGCATGGGAAGAAGTGCTCAGTAAGCAGGTTGGACAAGGGCATCCCCCGGTTGCTCATCTATGGAGGCATGAGAATGCGCTGGTGATCGGACTTAGAGACCGCAGGCTTAAAAGGGCTTCAGATGTACTGCAGAGCTATGAGTCGCGCGGAATCCGTACTTGTGTACGTCCTTCGGGAGGGGCTGCGGTAAAACTTACACCTGGGGTGATTAATGTATCTTTGATCATGCCAAACACAGATCGAGTTCTAAATATTCATGAAGATTTCAAGAAGATGGTGAGTTACATACAAGAGGCATTACTGCCTTGGGGAGCTGTGGCAAAGGCTGGGGAAATTGAGGGAGCCTTTTGCCCAGGAGATTATGATGTAAGCATAGCTGGTCGTAAATTTTGCGGTATAGCCCAGCGTCGCTTAGCGAAAGCCTACCTCATTACCGCTTTTATTATTGTCGAGGATCATGGGGATGAGCTGGCAGCAGAAGTACGTGAATTCTATGACGCAGCTGCCTTAGGTGAAGAAGAACATTATCCGCATGTTGTAGCAGGAACGATGGGAGGTCTCCGTGAACTGGCAGGTGTGCCTTCAGCTGAAGCTTACATGAATTCGCTTATTCAAGTTTTTCGTAAGCAAGCTGTACATGTATCTGAAACCGAGCCTAAGGTAATCAGAGAAGAAGTAGAAAAGATGGTAACCACATTAAAAGAAAGATATGATCGGGACTAGAAACTGATTATAGAATTGAAAAAACAGCCTGTGCAGAAGCGAACAGGCTGTTTTCGCGGCATATTCTTTTGTTGTAATTGGTATCTATTACACTTTACTGAAGATTAATAAGGTGCCCAGCGTAGTTTACGCGCTTCCATGAATCGTTCGGATACCTCTGGCCAGTAAACCACATTCCACCAGTCCGTGATGTATCTTTTTCGTTCATTCTGATGTTTAAGGTAATAAGCATGTTCCCACACATCGAGAGGAAGCAAAGGGATGATATCGTATTGAGACAGATTCTGGTGTTTCTCCGCTTGTAGAATCTCTAGACGATGTGACCTAGGACTCCAGACAAGAACAGCCCATCCACCGCCCTCTACTTTATTCGCTGCCTCTGTAAAATGCTTCTTGAAAGCTTCATAACTTCCAAAGTCTTTGCGGATTTGCTCGCCGAGAGAGCCGGTCGGTTTGCCGCCCCCTTTCGGGTTCATGATGTTCCAAAAGATCGTATGCAAATAATGACCGGCTCCGTTAAACGCAAGCTCCCGTTCCCAATGCTTTACAAGTTCAAAATCCCCATCTTTTCTGGCCTCTTGCAATTTCTTCTCTGCTTTGTTCAGATCATCCACATAGGTTTTATGATGCTTATCATGATGGATACGCATCGTTTTCTCGTCAATATAAGGTTCAAGTGCATTATAAGCGTAAGGAAGAGGAGGGAGTTTGTGCCCACCGATCGGTACAGGCGATTCAGGAGTGCTTGCTTCAAGTGACACACTAGAATCCGTATCTGCTTGAGAAGAAGCTGTGGTTGCAAATAGTGAAATCTTCTTCGCCAAGTCGGTCATATCCCGCTACTTCAGGATAAGGGAAGGGTTCTTCTTCCCAGTAGTCTCGTTGCTGCGCGCTCGCATACGTAGGTTTGTTAATTAGATTAGATACTGCATTAGGATGATCCAAAGGTTTTAACTGATTTATGCTTTTTTCACACTGATTTCGAATATATTCAAGGATTACTTTCGCGGAAGGATGCTTTGCTACGGATTCACTGCCGCTTAGTAAATGACCAAGTTGCCGATGGAATTCTTTGGACTGGGAGAAACAAGTCTGAAGCAGAACATCCATCTGACCCAGCATATATTCATTAGCAGGCTCAGAAACTTCCTTCGTTTTCTTCTTCCAGTCGTCCGCTGTGTAGCTTGTTCTCTCAAAAACAGATTTCCATTCATCAAGCAGTTTTACATAAGGGGATTCTAGATTCGGTACAATAGACTGAATAATATCAATGTATTCCTTTTCTGCATCTTTCCAAGAACCAATCTCTTCAAGAACACGCAGTGGCAAATAGGGACCATACGCAAGCTCCATATACGGGTTACCTCCTAAAATAATTGATATGTTCTTTTTCAGTCGCAGCATCTACTCGGGAACGTTATCTCTTCTATCTCTATTCTTGGAGGGGCTTGGTTTATGATGACTTGTCAAAGAATACGAAACAGGCAAGGGGGGGATAGCTGGTTAATAGATACAAGCACATGCTGTGAGCTTTTTTGGATACACAAAAAAGGCACCTTGGTTTAAGGTGCCATCTCAATGAAATATTGTATTATTGCTGTGCTAGTTGTATGTTACCGAGGAACATCGATACTTTTCGTAAGTATTCCTTTGGGTGTTCTCTAAAGATAAGCTCGTGCCGCGCATCCTCTACAATCCATACATCTGAATTTGGATTCGTTTGATTGCTAGCGAGTAGTTCAGCCATAGGATAAGGAGCTTTGTCATCCTCTGTACCATGAATGAACAAGATTGGAATGTCATAATCTGTTGTTTTTACTTCCTGATACGGTATGGAATTCAGACTCGTACCATTAAGAATCGGAAATAACATGGTAAGAATCTGTAGTGTCGGCTGTCTCGGTAAGTCGATCTGATTCTGGATATTATGATAAAGGGTATCTGGTTCGAGCAGGAAGGTGCTGTCGAGGATCATAGCATCAATATCATCCGAGACGAGAGCTGCCTGTAAAGCCGTACCTGCTCCCATCGAAAAGCCCCAAACAACGACTTCCTGAGCACCCTTTTGCTTCGCTAATTGTACTGCACCGAGCAACTGCTTGGATTCTGCTTTTCCTCCTGTAGCAACACCGCGGCTGTTCTGGGAGGCAAATCCGTAGTCAAACATAATGACATTAAAGTTTTGCTGGTGAGCGTAATGAGCAAGATCATACATTGGAATCCAGGATTCCTCCCGATTAGCGCCATATCCATGGCTCAAAACGATGGTTTTTTTCGCACCGTCTTCCTCTGCGGGAATATACCATCCATTCACATTACGGCTTCCATCGACTGCAGGAAACGTAACTTCTTCATAAGCCATCCCTTTGGCAAGCATAGGATTTGAGTATACGGGTGCCACTGTCGGATTCGACAGTACCCAGGCAATATAGGCATGAAGGGCAATAAAGCAGAATACAAAAAAGAATATGATGGATAGAATAAGAGCTACAATAATATGTTTAAAACGAATCAACCTTGGTGAGATTGCTGGAGGAATCGTTGATACGTCTCGCTGAAGATGACTATTGCTCTTGGATGTAGGAAACATTCAGGATCCCCCTCCTTCTAGTTAGTATCTTATACAACTTGATCTCTCACGACTAAAGGACTAGTTATTGTATGAGTTCTCATAAATTTCCGACAAAGTATGACATGTTCTTCATTAGTCACTTCTTGACTCTCTTACTATTATTTTTAATCCTATGTTCTACAAGTAGCAAAGTCAATCCATTAAGATGATTTGTTACACAGATGTAATATTCGACAATCTAGTAGTAAAAGGTACTTGTCAAGTGAAGCAAGCCCTAATCTCATAAGATGAGAAGAGGGCTTTAATAAGATGATGATATCCTCTAAATGAGATTCATTCTCAATAATTATCTTTACTTTAAGGACGAGTTCTCATATAATTTATGTAACCAGGTTTCACGTGATGAAACATGAAAGGAGCATGGATCCCATGGAAGATCAGGATCGCAAATCAACAGTTCGAGCGGTCGAACGGGCACTGGACATTCTGCTCACTTTTACAGGTCAAACGGACCTTGGGCTAACCGAAATATCCAGCAAGATTGGATTACATAAAAGTACGGTGCATCGACTGTTGTCGACCCTGGAGGAGAGAGGGTTTGTTATCCGTAATCCCGCTACTGAGAAATATCGGCTGGGGATTCGGATATGGGAACTCGCTGCGCATATGTCGCAAAGTGATGATCCCGCCGTGTTGCTGCTCCCTGCAATGGAACAGCTCCGCGATAATCTAGGAGAGACCGTTAGTTTGTATTTAAGGGATGGCATTGAGCGTATTCGTGTTCAGGCTGTGCAAAGCAACCAGGCCATTCGCCGGGTCGCTCCTGTAGGAGTTAGACTTCCTTTATCTGTAGGAGCTTCGAGCAAAGTACTTGTCGCTTTTGCACCGATGGAAGAGCAGGAACAATTAATCAGGGAGTTTGATCCCCAGATTCCTTTTGACAAAGAAACTTATCTAGCACAGCTTCAAGAGATTAAAGCTTTGGGTTTTGCTACAAGTTATGAAGAAAGAGAGCCGGGAGCAGCCGCCGTTTCTGCCCCGATTTTTGACCGTAAAGGGAATGTGGCAGCGGCTTTATCCGTCTCGGGACCTGTCAGCAGATTATCTCAGGAGACGCTGCATGAATATGGACCTGTGCTTGTCAGAGCCGCTGCTCAGATGGGGCTTATGCTGAGATAGCAACAGCTTTTAAGCTGGAATATGTAAATATTAGGTTGTGTTTCTCGTTTTTATGAGATACCCTAATAGAGACCGTTCTTTAATAGGAGCGGAAGTGATCTATCATTATAACGTAATAACAACTTACTAGGGGAGCCCGTAAGGCCGGGCTGAGATGGTGTCGCAAGATACCGGACTCTTTGCACCTGATCTGGATCATACCAGCGTAGGGAAGTAATTGGCGATAACATTAGGAGCTTATTCGATTCCATCTTAATACAGGTAGCTTATCTGATTTCAGGAGCCGTGTCATGACGCGACTTTCGAAATTCGCCTGTATAGATATGGAGAGAGTAGGAACAAACTATTGTATAGAAGCTGATTCCCCTAAGGGAGTCGGCTTTTTTTATTGTCGTACACTTCTTGCAGCAAAGGTTCATGTGATTCTTTTACAGGGGCGGTAAGCCACTTTGAAGGAGGATGAAGAAGATGAAGTTGCAGCAACAAGGCAGTACCGAAAATAGTAAAGCAGAGGGCGTTACAGAAGGAATGGGGAATGAATCGATGTACATTCCTTTTCCTGCAAGCCGTAAAGTGTACAAGACAGGATCTCGGCCTGATCTTGTTGTCCCGGAACGCGAAATAGAGCTCAGTCCCACACAAACTCCGCAAGGGGTAGAGATCAACGAACCTTTGCGTGTCTATGATACGAGCGGACCGATGGGGGATGCCGATTATGAAGCAGATATTACGAAAGGACTTCCTGCACTTCGGCATGAGTGGATATGGGAGCGCGGGGATGTAGAGTATTATGAAGGGCGGACCGTGAAACCGGAAGATAATGGACTGCGGTCAGAACGAAGTGTTCAGCAAGCAGCCGAAGTTTTTCCAGGAGAAGCAAGCAGGCCGCTGCGAGCAAAATCGGGTCAGAATGTGACGCAACTGCATTATGCCCGCCGGGGGATCATTACGCCGGAGATGGAGTTTGCTGCCATCCGCGAAGGGCTGGAACCGGAATTTGTGCGCGAAGAAATTGCTAGTGGACGAGCGATTCTGCCGTCTAATATTAATCACCCGGAAGCTGAACCGATGATGATCGGAAGAAATTTTCTCGTGAAAATCAATGCGAACATTGGTAACTCTGCTGTTTCTTCTTCCATAGAAGAAGAGGTAGAGAAAATGACGTGGGCGGTACGCTGGGGAGCCGATACGGTGATGGATTTATCAACCGGCCGTAACATTCATACCACGCGGGAATGGATTATTCGTAATGCACCTGTTCCCATTGGGACCGTGCCTTTATATCAGGCGCTCGAAAAGGTGAACGGTGAAGCAGATCAGCTGAGCTGGGAAGTGTACCGGGATACCTTAATTGAACAGGCAGAACAAGGTGTTGATTATTTTACGATCCATGCTGGGGTGCTGCTTAGGTATATTCCTATGACTGCCAAGCGAATGACAGGGATTGTGTCCCGAGGCGGTTCGATTATGGCAGCTTGGTGCTTAGCCCATCATCAGGAGAACTTTTTATATACTCATTTTGAAGAAATATGCGAGATTATGAAGACCTACGATGTTGCTTTCTCGCTGGGTGATGGACTGCGGCCAGGAAGTATCTATGATGCGAATGATGAGGCACAGATGGCGGAACTTGCTACGCTGGGGGAACTCACGCAAATCGCCTGGAAGCACGATATCCAGGTGATGATCGAGGGACCGGGTCATGTACCGATGCACAAGATTAAAGAAAATGTAGATCTGCAGATGGAAATTTGTAAGGAGGCTCCATTTTACACTTTGGGCCCACTGACAACCGATATTGCACCGGGTTATGATCATATCACTTCTGCTATCGGTGCTGCGATGATCGGTTGGTTTGGTACTTCGATGCTTTGTTATGTTACGCCGAAAGAGCATCTCGGTCTGCCGGATAAGAATGATGTTCGTGAAGGAGTTATCGCCTATAAAATTGCTGCACATGCAGCGGATTTGGCGAAGGGTCATATAGGAGCACAGCGGCGTGATGATGCTTTATCCAAAGCGCGATTCGAATTCCGCTGGAGGGACCAGTTCCATCTTTCGCTCGATCCAGAACGAGCGCTGTCTTATCATGATGAGACCCTGCCTGCCGAGGGGGCAAAGACGGCTCATTTTTGTTCAATGTGTGGACCGAAGTTCTGTAGTATGCGAATTACCCAGGATATCCGAAATCTTGCTGCTGAAAAGGGAGTGAGTGAGGCTGAGGCGGTTCATGCTGGAATGCAGGAGAAAGCAGCAGAGTACCGAGATAAGCGGTCCTTTGTATCGTCTTTTGATATAGATCCTTCTTAATAATAGAAAGTTATCCATTTCATGAAGCAGTACTCTCTATTGTATAAATCATGATAGGGGAGAACAAAATAGGGTATCCGAATGATCAGAAATGAAGGAGGCCCTATCCTATGTATTTTTACAAAGAAGATTTAATTAATATTATTGTACCAGACAAGCCCGATCCAGCGGCAGCTAAAGTGATTCAGGAAACGCTTGGCGGACAATTTGGTGAAATGCGTACGATGATGCAGTATTTCTTTCAGAGCAGTAATTTTCGGGGTAAAGCAACCCAGTATCGTGATTTGATTCGTGGTGTATTTCTTGAGGAAATCGCCCATGTGGAACTTGTTCAGCAAACCATTAATCAGCTGCTGAGCGGAAGTGGAGAAGCCGTTCCTGGTAATGCTGGGGTAGATGGGGCACCGATTGATGAAGCTGTTCGTCATGCAAATCCGCACCATTATATTATGGGTGGACAAGGTTCACTACCTGTAGATGCAGGCGGGAATCCTTGGCTTGGAAGTTATGTATATAATCATGGGAATCTAACTGCTGATTTACTTAATAACGTGGTGCTAGAGTCTACTGGTGTTTTGCAAAAGACAAGGATCTATGAGATGAGTTCCAATAAAACATTCCGCGAAACCCTTGGATTTCTGATTGTAAGAGATAATGCGCATCAGAATGCTTTTGCCAAAGCACTGGAGACCCTGGGGGTAGATTGGGGCAAAATATTCCCGATTCCTAACTACGATATTAATAAGTATCCAGAGTGCAGAAAATATGTAGACCTGGGATACCATAATGCACAGTTTAATTTCCGATTGGATTCAACCCGGATTGGGGAGATTTTCACAGGGGAATCGCCAAGCCGAAATGGAGGACAACTTCAAGTTACTGATCCGCCGGAAGGTTTCCCGGTACCTGAATTGCCAGAACAGCCTAATATGCATAGTCCGGGACTGTATGATCTGAACCATTAGTTAAAAAGTACTTACTGAGTATAGCAACAAAAAAACAAAGAAGCCGCAATCTCTTGCCAATAGGCAGGAAATTGCGGCTTCTTTTATAAGCTCAAAAGTGAAGGTTTAGACGGTTTGCTCGTCATTTTGCATCAGCTGACGAAGTACAGTTTGCAGAATACCGCCATTGTGGTAGTAATCTACATCCACCATACTGTCAAGACGTGCAATCACTGGGAAATCAAACTCGGTTCCATCTTCTCTAGTAGCAGTTACCGTCAGTTCTTGGCCTGGAGTGACATCATTACTGAGTCCAACGATATCAAACGTTTCACGACCGTTCAGACCTAGGCTTGACCATCCATAACCTTCTTTGAATTGAAGAGGGAGAACGCCCATACCTACGAGGTTACTGCGGTGAATCCGTTCAAAGCTTTCTGCGATAACAGCTTTCACGCCGAGCAGAAGGGTACCTTTTGCTGCCCAGTCACGGGAGCTTCCTGTACCGTATTCTTTACCTGCAAGCACGACTAAGTTTCTGCCTTTTTCTTGATACTTCATGGAAGCATCGTAGATGGACATTACTTCATCGGTTGGGAGGTAGGTGGTTACTCCGCCTTCTGTGCCAGGTGCAACTTGGTTACGAATCCGAATGTTTGCGAAAGTACCGCGCATCATAACTTCGTGGTTACCACGGCGGGAACCATACGAGTTGAAGTCTTTACGCTCAACACCATGTTCTTTCAGGTACAATCCAGCAGGACTCGATGGAGAGATATTCCCTGCAGGAGAGATATGGTCCGTTGTAACGGAATCACCCAGGAGAGCTAGAACATTTGCATCACGAATATTCTGAATGTCATTCAGCTCGTCACCGAGACCTTCAAAGAACGGAGGATTCTGAATGTAAGTGGAGTTTTCATCCCACTCATACAGCTCGCCTTCCGGAATTTCAATGGCATTCCAGCGTTCGTTCGCTGTAAACACATTAGCATATTTATTGCGGAACATGTCTCTGTTCAAGGAAACGTTAATTGCTTCTTGAATTTCCGCAGAAGAAGGCCAGATATCTTTCAGATATACAGGCTGATTATTTGTATCATAACCAATTGGATCATTTTGAAGATCGATATTTACGGTTCCAGCAAGTGCGTATGCAACAACAAGTGGCGGAGAAGCCAGGTAGTTTGCTTTTACTTGAGCGTGAACACGGCCTTCAAAGTTCCGGTTACCGGAAAGTACAGCTGCAACCGTGAGGTCGTTATCTGTAATTGCCTGGCTTACTTCATCAGGAAGTGGACCGGAGTTACCGATACATGTCGCACAGCCATAACCTGCAACGTTAAATCCAAGTTTCTCAAGCGGCTCCAGAAGTCCTGCTTTTGTCAGATACTCTGTTACTACGAGAGAACCTGGAGTCAGAGAGCTCTTCACATAACCTGGTTTAGTAAGTCCGCGCTCTACTGCCTTTTTAGCAAGAAGTCCTGCACCGACCATTACGCTCGGGTTAGAAGTGTTCGTACAGCTCGTAATTGCCGCAATAACGACTGCTCCAGCAGAGAGTTCACTCTTAGAACCGTCCGGGTGAGTAATCGATACTTTCTCAGCGATCTTCTCATCGCTGAGTCCATAGCCGCCTTTATCTACGGGTGTACGTACAATGCCTTCCCAGTTCTCTTTCATTTTTGTCAGTTCAATACGGTCTTGCGGACGTTTAGGTCCTGCAAGGCTTGGTACAACAGACGCGAGATCGAGTTCAATGGTATCCGAGAAAACAGGGTCTTCTGTATGATTCGTACGGAACATGCCTTGAGCTTTGTAATATGCTTCCACCAGCTCAATTTGCTCTTCCGGACGACCTGTATTACGAAGATAGTTCAATGTTTCTGTGTCAACAGGGAAGTATCCTACGGTTGCGCCGTACTCAGGAGCCATGTTTGCTACCGTTGCACGGTCAGCAAGGCTGATGTTAGAGAGTCCAGGACCATAGAACTCGACGAATTTACCGACAACGCCTTTTTTACGAAGCATTTCTGTAACGGTAAGTGCAAGGTCTGTTGCTGTTGCACCTTCAGCGAGGCTGCCGGTAAGTTTGAATCCAATAACTTCAGGAGTTACAAAATATAGCGGCTGTCCGAGCATTCCAGCTTCTGCTTCAATACCGCCGACACCCCAGCCAACAACGCCGAGACCATTAATCATCGTGGTATGGGAGTCTGTACCAACGAGGGAATCCGGGAATACTACTGTTTCGCCGTCAATCACTTTGGTAGCGGCCACAGAAGCGAGATATTCAAGGTTAACTTGGTGAACGATCCCTGTGGAAGGCGGAACGGCACGGAAGTTATCAAATGCCGTTTGCGCCCAGCGCAAGAAGCGATAACGTTCTTCGTTACGTTCAAATTCCACTTTAATATTATAATCCAGCGCATCGTTTGTTCCGTAAGCATCAACCATAACCGAGTGGTCGATAACGAGGTCAACAGGGACAAGCGGATTGATTTTTTTAGGGTCGCCGCCTGCTTTTTTCACCGTATCACGCATCGCAGCGAGATCGACAACAACCGGTACACCGGTGAAATCTTGCAATACAATACGTGCAGGAATAAATGGAATTTCTTTATTGTTATCTTTGCCTTCAGCCCAGCCTGTAAGCTGGCTTACGTGTTCTTCTGTAATTGCGCGGCCATCGAACTGACGAACGGCAGCTTCTAGTAATACTTTAATAGAGAAGGGAAGTTTAGAGATATCGCCATGACCTTGATCTTGCAAAGACTTGAGGCTGTAGTAACGGTACGTTTTGCCCCCGACTTCAAGCGAACTTGCAGCAGAGAAATGGTTCTTTTGAGACATGCATGTACCTCCTAATTGATAGTATTCGGATGAGTTCATTTCCACAGGTCCATCGTCGTTTGTTTCACTGTACGAAACACTATTTCAAAAACGAACTTTTGAGTTTAGTATACCGTTTTCAAACTTGTTCGTAAAGGGTTTTTTCAGGGTTGATGTGCTCAGGACCCGTACATACCCTGGGATACTTTATCATATAGATGAAAGAAAAGGGAGCTTGGAACGTTGGCAATGGCTAGGGGCATGGGAAAGGGGAGAAAAAGGCGTGGAACGTGAATGGAATCATGCGTTATACACCTATGTTAATGATTACAATGCTTGCGAAATCAGCTGTAAACCACATCATGAGCCGTTGATTGCAGATGTGGCGATACTCGAGAAGAGGGCGGAGCGGCTCCTTTTGTTAGAGCAGTGGTATCATGAACGTGAATCTCATCCTGTCCGAAGCGAGACGCGGGCCAAACTGCTTCAGGTATTATCAAATGAGCCATACCAAGGAGTTGTCGATGTACAGCTCTATCGTCGCCTTTATTATATGAAGTCAGGTATTACCCATAGGGAGGATCGGATTGAAAAAGAGCGGCTTACTTTTTACAAACAACAAGGCCGCTGGGGCATTTCGAGTATTGTTCATGATGTCCCTGAACGTAAACCAATTATTCTAGGAGATTCAATGAGCGATGAGAATAGCTTCGCCTTAAACAAACCGCTTTTAAATAGAGAATTATTATATCCCGGCATTCCGGCAAGGCCTTCTCGTTATCGCAGAGAGGATGCGGTAGCCTATGCAGACAGGTGGTGGGATTCGGGTAATCCCGAGTTCGAGGAATTTGATGTGAACTGCACCAATTATATCTCTCAATGTCTCTTTGCAGGGGGAGCGCCGATCAACTATACTGGTAGGAGAGAGTCAGGCTGGTGGTATAGAGGTTACGTAGGTGGAAGAGAATTATGGAGCTTTAGCTGGGCCGTTTCTCATAGTTTGCAGAATTACTTAGCTCATGCTCGTACGGGTCTTACTGCAACCCTTGTTGACAGTCCGAGTGAACTTCAGCTCGGGGATGTTATTTTTTATGATTGGGATGGTGATGGTAGATACCAGCACAGCACCATAGTGACAGGGTTTGATGCGGGAGGAATGCCGCTCGTGAATGCAAACACAGTCAGCAGCCGGCATCGCTACTGGGACTATAAGGATTCTTATGCTTGGACAACTGCGACCAGATACCGTTTTTTTCATATCTCTGATACGCTAGGAACATAATACGGAACGATCATCATCCTTGATGAATATACTGCTGGCATAGATACGGTGGGCCTTGGCGGATACGATATCTTCTTAACGAATGTTTAACTTTCTCCAAGACCTATCCGTTTAATAGAAACCGGAGGTAAGGCATGGTACAGAATAAAATGACCGTAGGTATTGTATACGGTGGTAAATCAGGGGAACACGAAGTATCCCTGCAGACTGCATTTGCTGTGACAAGTGCTTTTGATTATGACAAATACGAGCTTGTTCCTTTTTATATCTCGAAGCAGGGGACATGGGCAAAAGGAAATATGCTTACAGCTCCGCCTGCAAGCGTAGATGCACTAAAACTTAAGGGTAATCCCGAGGATACTCGAGATGCACTGAATACGTTATTCAGCCGTCTATACGGCGGCGAGAGTGAAATCGATGTTATGTTTCCGCTCTTGCATGGCACGTATGGTGAAGATGGTACAATTCAAGGACTTTTCGAAATGGCTGATATGCCATACGTAGGTGCAGGCGTACTGCCATCTGCTGCCGGCATGGATAAAGTAACGATGAAGAAGTTATTTGCACAGGCGGGTATTGAGCAGTGTGAGTATGCTTACTTTAATCATATTCAGTGGAAACGTTCAAGCGATGAACTCATTGTGAATATGGAAGGCCAGCTTGGATACCCAATGTTCGTTAAACCGGCGAATCTTGGCTCAAGTGTAGGTATTTCTAAAGCACGCAATCGGGAAGAACTGATCGAAGCAGTTGATTATGCTCTTCGCTATGATATCAAAGTCATCGTAGAAGAGTTCGTCGATGCAAGAGAAGTGGAAGTCAGCGTACTTGGTAATGAAGAAGCAATTGCTTCCGTTCCAGGCGAGATCGTATCTTCCAGCGATTATTACGACTATGCAGCGAAGTATACGGATGGACAATCCGAAATGCTGATCCCGGCTCCTCTTGATGAAGAGAAAGCAGATCAAGTTCGCGAAGCAGCACTGAGTGCATTCCGGGCGATTGAAGGAAACGGGATTACTCGTGCAGACTTCTTCGTTCGCCGTTCGGATGGAAAGATCCTTATCAATGAAGTGAATACAATGCCTGGGTTTACCCCATTCAGTATGTATCCTCTGTTGTGGCGGGAAACAGGTATATCCTATAAGGCGCTTCTTGATCGTATGATCGAGCTTGCCTTGGAACGTTATGAACTGAAACAAGCTTTGCAGTACGAAAATAATAAATAAGATGTAGGCGAAAAGGGGAGCGATGACTTCCCCTTTTTGCTATAACGAAAAAGGAAATAAGAGAATGGAAGGGGAGGACAAGTCATGGGATTTCAGACCGAGTTTAATTCAGTATGTAAGTTTAAAAGTGAACAAGAGCTGTACGAGCTTCTAGAATACGGAAGAGGTAAAATGGTGAAACAGGGCTTGCGCGTCTTTCCTACAGGGCAAAAAGTAATTGCGTATACCCCAGATAACGTGGCGATCGCGATTGTGAAAATTGTAGGCTGCATCGCAGAAATTAACTTTCAGAATCAAGAAGTGACAGAGGTTGAGATGATTCTCGAGCGTAAGCTTACAGAAGAAGAGTCACGAATTCAGACAAAGCTTGCTTATGAAATGTTCTTTGGAGAACAAACGAAGAGCTGAAGCAGAAGGAACAGGGTTTTAACAAGTCTCTTACGGGTATAATCTGTACTATTAAGGTTACTGTGAGAGGAAGGACTCATCCTATGATCGTACGCTTCGGTTATGTAGCTAGGTCTGTCCTTGTAAACAATGCTTCTCCATCGAAGACGATGACAATGGCTAGTTTTAATAAAATTGGAGATCGAGAGGCAGCCATTCGCAAACTTGAGCGTATCGCTGCCGAAAATTTACATAACACATTAAGATTACTTAGGCACAACCTCGCTCATCAGATTTGGGTATACCGTTTTTCTTCGAAACTGATCCCGCTGGCCACACATGCAGATTTGCAGGACTGGAACCCGTTTGAAGCGCTAACCCCATCCTTTCGGGAGGTAGGCGATTTTGTGAAAAAGCACAAGATGAGAGTATCCTTTCATCCGGATCATTTTACGGTGCTTAGTACACCGCGTGAGGACGTTTTGGCAAGTTCGATCCGTGATCTGCAGCATCACAAATCTATGCTGGGTGCCATGGGGCTGAATGCTACGGCGAAGAACAATATACATATCGGCGGAGCCTATGGTAATAAACAGCGCTCGGCTGAACGTTTTATAGAGAATTTTAGTGCCTTGGCATCCGATATCAAGGAAAGAATGACACTGGAGAATGATGATAAGACATTTAACGCGGTGGAGACTCTTGAGGTTTGCAAGAAAACAGGTCTTCCCATGGTTTTAGATATTCACCACCAGTGGGTAAATAATGATGGAGAGAAACCTTGGGAGTTGTGGGAAGAGATTCAGGCTACTTGGAGAACTCCTTTCGCTCAGGCTGATACTCTACCAGAGACTCCTTTAGCTCCTAAAGTCCATATTTCGAGTCCTAAGAATGAAAAAGACATCCGTAGTCATGCAGATGGATTGGAGCTGGAACCACTGCTTACTTTTTTAAGAGAGATTGCGAAGGATACGCCGTTTCTTGATGTGATGATTGAAGCAAAACGTAAGGACGAAGCGTTATTTGCGCTTATGGATGCATTTAAGACTTTAACGGGGGAAGGTATCGAAATTCTAGATGGAGCTACCATTCGTGTAACGCCCTGATCCCAATTCGTACAATTTTGTGAATCAGGACTTTTGTGGGTAACCGATATGCTCCTGAAACGTTACTATAGTAAGCAAGAGTAAGCAAATTGAATATTTTCTAACATGGTGTTCTCTTAGAAATGAGGAAAGTAGTGTGATTGTTTTGAATGAAAATCAGAAGACTCCTTATGTAGTTTCAAGTAAGAGTTATACAGCTGTTGCTATTAATGCTGCTGCGAAAACAGGGGAATGGATTAAGAGCAAAGTCGGTTCCAATCTGAAGATGTCGACAAAATATTCCGAGCAGGACCTTGTTACGGAAGTGGATAAAGGGGCGGAGCAAATGATCCGCCGATTAATTCTGACTCATTTTCCGGACCATGCTATTCTTGGTGAAGAAGGCGTAGAGCCGGGCCCGGATGCTTCTAATCTTGCTTTGCAAGCGGTAAAAGATGAGGAGTTTCTATGGATTGTAGATCCGGTAGACGGAACAACGAACTTTGTTCATGGATTTCCATTTTTCTCCGTATCCATTGCGCTCGCACATCACGGAGAGATCATTGTAGGCGTGATCTATGACCCCATCCGAGACGAGTTGTTTGTAGCTGAAAAAGGAAAAGGGGCTTATGTACATGGAAACCGTATGCAAGTCTCTTTAGAAGAGCACCTTTCCGATGGACTTATAGCCGTCGGTTTTCCGCCGGACCCAAGCTTTGCCTTGCCTACGAATATGGCAGCAGTGCAGGCTCTGGCTCCCAAAGTCCGTAATTTACGAGCAGGCGGATCTGCCGCACTGCATCTTGCCTATGTTGCGGCAGGCAGACTGAGCGGATATACAGAGATTGGACTTAACCCATGGGATATCGCAGCAGGTGCCTTACTCGTTCAGGAGTCAGGTGGTATGGTAACAAGCGCAGCAGGGCATCCTTATGATCTGTCGGTGCGCCATGTTACAGCAAGTAATGGAAAGCTGCATCACGAACTGATTACTGTCCTGAAAGAAGCGAAAGCCACAGGTATCGCAGAAGACAAGTGAAGGAGGAATGCAGATATGCCAGATTCACATGAACTTGAGAAAAAGCTGAGCGATATGCTTACAGACGGTGAACCGGATTATGGAGATCCTGAGAAAAGAGAGCGGGAACAGGTCTCTCCTAAATACGAGATCCGAATTCAGACAGAGCTGGATCCGATCGTAGAAGAAACGTTAAAATATCGCAGTATGGCTAAAGAAGTAGACGATCGTTATGACGCCTATATGGAAAAAGCCAAGCATTCTTCCACCAACAAACCTTTGGCTGAAAAGAAAGATTCAGAAACAGAAAAATAAAGAAGTGCTTAACAGTTCAGAAGAAGTTCTCTCTTAAGGTGAAGAGAGAACTTCTTTTTTATTTGTACCCGTAGTCCTGCACAGGTGGTAAAATAAGGAATTATAAAAAGGGGGCGACATATCATCTATGTTGAAGTGGACTAGCATTAAAAATAAGGTGCGGACATGTTCTGTATCGCTTATCGCGATTGGATTCCTTTTAGGAACAGGACCATTGTCTGCACAGGCACAGGAAATAACGAAGGAATATCGCATTGTAACGCTGGGAGATTCCATTACTGTCGGTTTTGAGCCGGGAATGGAAGATTTTAAAACAAGTCCTTATGGTTACGTTGAACGACTGGAAGAGCAAGCCCTGCTGCATGGACGTACCAAAGTTAGTAACTACGGCATCGCGGGACTGAAAACATCAGGCCTTCTTCAGTTTACAGATGCGATTGCTAAGGGAGAGAAGAAATCTTCTGAAGCGATTCAGGAAGCATTGCCTGACCCAAGGGTTGGAGATTTTACAGATCAGATAAAGCAGATTCAGACCGAAGTTACCGAAGCGGATGTCATCGCTATTACGATCGGCGGAAATGATGTATCGGAGTTACTGGTTACAGGGGAAAGTCTCACAGATGCTCAGCTGAGTGAGCGAGTAAAGGAACTGCTGAGTCGTTATTCGGAGCAGGTAACCGCTTCAGTAAATGATCTGCATGCCTTAAACGAAGATGCTCTCTTTGTGATTGCAGATCAGTATCAGCCCCTCCCCAAAGTGGGCAATGAAGCTCTATACAACAAGCTGATGGGTGCAGCCGCTTTATTTACAGATACGGTGGATACGGTGGCAGCCCAGCTGAACGAACAGGGAGTTCGTATAAAAGTCGCTCATGTGGCGAAGGAGTTTGTGGGAGGAGAGGGAACGATGACCCATATGATCAGGCATCGTGACTTTCATCCCAATCAATATGGATATGAAGCCATCGCTGAGGTATTCGCTAAAGTGATCTGGGGAGATTATGTAAAGCTTCAGATACCTGATCGGGAGGAGCCGATGAATATTTTCGTGAGCGGTAAGCAGCTTGCTACTCCTTATAAACCTGTTCTTAAAAATAATCAGAACTATATTGCGATTCAGGATATTGTAGAAGCCGTATCCGCAGAATCCAAATGGGATAATCAGACGAAATCTACGAAAATCACATATGGTACGAAGACGATAGAAATTAAAATGGGATCAAAGACCGTACTTGTGAATGATCAATCGATCCCAGTTGCAACACCAGCCTTCTTACAGAAAGTGGGTAAAGAATCCAAAACCTATGTGCCTCTTGCCCTAGTTGCAGAATATCTTGGTTTTGATGTCCAGTATCAGTCCAAATTAAAAACGGTCTTTATCAATCCTTAAATTTTGGCTTGGTAGTAAATGAAGGAAGGTTATCTCTGAGTGGTTATCCCTGGGGGTAACCTTTTTTCACTTTCATCAAATCCAAACTGTACAATATACAGGAATTGGGTTTATAATCAAAATAAAGAAATTCAAAGAACAACACAGATTTAAATGTGGTAAGTTGTTATTTTTCCAAATGCAAAACAGATGGAGGAGGTAATTAAGTTTCTTTTCTTGCTTACAATTTAAAACGCTTACAATTTATTTTAGGTAGATAATTAATGATTGGCTTCATCAGAAGGGCAGCAGAGAATGTTTGTACACTAATGTACTGTTCCTTAAAAGGAGGCGCGTTTGTACATGAACGATTTACTGCAAATGGAACATATGAGTCAAGGATCAGCCTATTCATTACTAGATACGTCTTTACCTCTCTCAAAAGAAAAAAATATGGAAGCAGTCAGTAGACAGTCGATGATCGTCTATCAGCTTTTGGAACTTGTTCATCGTCATTATGCAGATTCGGACATTTCCTTAAATACCATTGCTAGACATAAGCTGTATATGAATCCGGACTATTTAGGAAAAGTATTTAAGAGAATTACAGGAATCGGCTTCTCTCAATATCTCAATCAATATCGGATACAGCAGGCATGCAGTTACATGCGGCACAAAGATCAGGATGCGAAAATTTTTGAACTTGCAGAGTCATTTGGCTTTGGAAGGAATCCGCAGTATTTCAGTCAAGTGTTTAAAAAGTGGACAGGGGTTACTCCCTCGGATTATCGAAGCAGAGCGAGATGAAGGTTATAAGATGAAGGAGATGAGGTCACTTCATGATTCATTATAAATTTGATTTTGGACCTGGAACGGCAGCAGAAGGCTATACTGGGGTTCTTCCGGATACGCTGTATCATGCGGAACTTGGTTATGGATTTGAATCCATAGACCGAGTGTATGGGAGAGATCGTTCACAGGAGCAAACGGATCTTGCTTCATCTAAGAAGGCTTCTACTATTAAAAAAACACTTCAAGACCGTTTTTGCATTCCGCTTCATGCGGCTTTTATCCTCGATGTTCCGCCCGGTACATATCGTGTTCATACGTTGATGGGCGACAACAATACCGAATCGATTACTGAGATAAGGGCTGGTGAAGGCAGACTCATGATGCCGCCTGTTCATACCCAGCCTGGTCAATGGATTGAAGAAAAATTCAGTGTTGTTGTTCGTGAAGGTGAACCGTTACGACTTTCTTTTTCCGGTCCCGCTCCGAGGATTAATGCACTCGAAGTAATGGAAGCAAAAGAGACGCTTACCGTTTATATTGCTGGGGATTCTACGGTATGTGATCAGCCTGCATCAGGCTATCCCTATGCGGGATGGGGGCAGATGTTGCCTTCCTTTTTCAAACATGATGTGGCGGTAGATAATCATGCACATTCGGGACGCAGTACAAAAAGTTTCATCGAAGAGGGACGGCTGGATGCGATACTAACTAACATCAAAGCCGGAGATTTTCTCTTTATTCAGTTTGGTCATAATGATGAGAAATCAGATGTACTAAGAGGAACGAAGCCGTTTACAACCTATCAGGAATATCTGAGTAAATATACTCTGGCAGCTCGAGAGCGCGAGGCTCATCCCGTTCTGATTACTCCTGTACAGCGCAGATACTTTAACGAAGATGGAACCCTCATGGACACACATGGGGATTATATTGTTGCTATGAAAGAACTCGCAGAAAAGGAGAATGTTCCTTTGATTGATCTCGCTGCTCGCAGCAAGATCGTATTTGAACAAGCTGGGGTGGAAGGCAGTAAACTCGATTTCTTGTGGGCTTGGCCTGGCGAATATATTCATTTCCCTGCTGGAGTAGAAGATAATACACATTTCTCGCAGTACGGGGCAAAAAGAATGGCTAGAATTGTAGCCGCCTCTATAGCTGAACTCGCAATTCATCCGCTGACTATGTTTTTGCGTTCACCGGAAGCTTTGAGAGACAGGTAATAGCGGAAATAAACCTATTTGAAGGGAGATACGAGGATGAGTTCAATTAGACCGGAAGCCGCAAAAGGTAACACCGTATGGGTAATTCCAGATGGATACATTCCTCCGCAGAGCAGCGGTGCGCTTGAAAGTCATGAAAGTATTTGTGTCCTAAATATAGGAAGACAAGATGCGAATCTACGGATTACTGTCTTTTTTGAAGATCGCGATCCGCTCGAGTGTAATGTGATCAGGGTATCTGCAAGGCGAACTTCTCACATCAGGACGGCCAGCCTTCAGGCGGATGGGGAGTTTATACCGCTTGGTGTGCCTTATGCACTTATTGTGGAAAGTGATATTCCCATTATTGTTCAGTACAGCAGGCTTGATACATCTCAGCCTGAACTGGCACTCATGAGTGTGATGGCTTATCCCGTATAGGGGGTAAGAATGAATCAAGGTTTCTGTTTTTGTTTCTCTAAGACGAATACTTTATCATACGAAAAAGAACCGCCCTCCAGATCGACTGAAGGGCGGTTCTTTAACGTTGTTAATTTATTTTTCTTTAGCCATGGCTTCAAATGAAGAATCAGCAGCTGCAATCGTAGCTTCGATATCTGCATCCGTATGTTCCGTTGTCAGGAACCAAGCTTCGTATTTGGAAGGTGCAAGGTGTACTCCACGGTTCAGCATATGTTGGAAGAAGGAAGCAAATGCTTCTCCATCCGTATCCTGAGCTTCTTCATAATCCGTTACCGGATGATCGCAGAAATGAGTGGAGAATGAGCCGCGAACCCGGTTAATTGTCAGTGGAATTCCATGGCGATCTGCTGCTGCCTGGATTCCCTCTGTTAATTTAATGGTGAGACGTTCCATCTCTTCGTATACTCCTGGCTGGGAAAGCACCTCAAGGCATGCAATACCTGCCGAGATGGAAGCTGGATTCCCTGCCATAGTGCCTGCTTGATAAGCAGGTCCAAGCGGAGCCACTTGTTCCATGACTTCTTTTGAACCGCCGTAAGCGCCGATGGGAAGACCGCCGCCGATGATTTTACCAAGAGCCGTAAGGTCAGGCTTAATAAGGTCATGGTTTTCAAGCCCTGCATAGGTTTGCGTCGAACCATAGTGGAAGCGGAATGCGGTAATGACCTCATCATAGATAACGAGTGCCCCGTGATCATGTGCCAGCTTGCAGAGGCCTTCAAGGAAGCCTGGTTTTGGCATAACCATACCAAAATTACCGACAATCGGTTCTACCATGACGGCAGCTACATCATGACCCCATTTTTGCAGTGCTTCTTCAAGTCCGCTCAGATCGTTGTAAGGAACGGTGATCACTTCTTGTGCAATACTTGCAGGAATCCCTGCACTGTCTGGTATGCCAAGAGTAGAAGGGCCAGAGCCTGCCGCTACAAGGACCAGGTCCGAATGGCCGTGGTAGTTCCCTGCAAATTTAATGATTTTATTACGTTTCGTATAAGCGCGCGCTACCCGGATGGTGGTCATGACCGCTTCGGTACCTGAGTTCACAAAACGAACCTTATCCATGGAAGGGATCGCTTCTTTTAGCATTTTCGCTAATTTGATTTCGAGCACGGTAGGAGTACCGAGGAGCGTACCATTGGAAGCTGCTTCTGTAATCGCTTTGGTGATGTGCGGGTGAGCATGACCGGTAATGATCGGTCCGTATGCCGCAAGGTAATCAATATATTTGTTATCATCTTCATCGTAAAAATAAGCACCTTGTCCGCGTTTCATGAAGACAGGGGCTCCGCCGCCTACTGCTTTGAACGAACGAGAAGGGCTGTTTACACCGCCGACAATATGTTCAAGTGCTTCTGCATAGTACTGCTCCGATTTGGAACGATTCATTTGTATTCATCCTTTCTTTGAAGCAAGTCACCACAAGGGTATGGTATGTACAATGTAAAAGGGCAGCGATCTGCTGCCCTTACCAAGTTCAAATCTATTATAACATTTCCTTTTTGTGAAACCATAGCTCTCAGGAAGAGTCTGCGTTATTATTCTTCTCCACTGGCTGACTTATCAATCGTAGATTTGTTATCTGGCTCGGTTACCTGAGGATTCAAAACTTCTTGAACGTATGATTTTAGCTCATCCTTATCTCTAACGGTAAGGACAGCAGCGCCGCCGATTCGCTCTTCAACCAGAAGCTTCATAGGAGGAACTTGTTCGCTCCCTTGCATGTTGCTCTGATAGCCCACAGAGGCCAGCTTCCACATGTCGTTAAGGGTTAGGTTGGTATCAATGTAAGGATTCACTTCATTAAGAATGGAAGGCAGTTTAGCTATAGAAGTTGTTGTTTGCATCTTATCCGCAATGGCTTTCAAGAGTTCACGCTGACGTTCTGTACGAGAGAAATCGGACAAGGCGTCATGCCGGAATCGTACATACATGAGTGCCTTTTCACCATCAAGATGCTGCATTCCTTGCTTGAGATCAATATCATACTCATGCTTATCTGCTTTGCTTGTATACTTCATATCTTTTTCGACTTCAAACTCAACGCCCCCAACAGCGTCAACGAGTTCAATAAAGCCTTGGAAATCGGTATATATATAGTACTGGATTGGAATCCCCAGCAGATCACCGGCTGCCTGCATAGCTACATTAGGACCATGGGTAATTGCCGTATTAATTCGATCTCTTCCGTATCCAGGGATGTCTGTATATGTATCGCGCAGGAGAGAGAAAAGCGATATTTTTTTGCTGACTGGGTTAAGGGAGGCTACAAGCATGGTATCTGAGCGAGGGATCTCCCCTTCTGTCAGACCTCTGGCATCTACGCCCATAAGCAGGATGTTAACAGGTTCCTTACCTTCCCATTTTGGGGGATCGGGGGTGATTTCCTGATCTACCTTCTCTACGTTGTAAAAAGGAGAATTCTCTCCTTCTTTGTTCAAATCTTGTAGTTCGTTAACAACAGAAGTAAAATAATAAACTGCGAGTAAGGCGGCAGTAACAACGATTACTGCGAGAACCATCCATACGGTTCGTTTCGTCTTCCTGTTCATGTAACGTTCTTCCTTTCCATCTTATGGAATGAAGCCAGTTAGGGCTCTGGCCGTTTGACTGCCTGCGTAAAAGTAGTATGGTATAATTTTGGATGAATTAACACAAATTTCATTCGACAACTTCCATTATAATTTTTTTTATGGAGACAATCAATTGATAGAAATACAGTAACTTTAAAGGAGACTGACATCATGAGTATAAAGATCGGTTCTGAAGCACCAGATTTTGTTCTAAAGGGCGCTGGAGATCAGCTTTTGAAGCTGTCTGATTTTCGCGGAAAGCGAGTCATATTATATTTCTATCCCAAAGACATGACAGCGGGCTGTACAGATGAAGCGTGCCAATTTCGGGATGAATACACCTCATTTGAAGCGTTAAATACAGTAATCATAGGAGTAAGTGGAGATTCCTTAAAACAACATGAGAAGTTTATTGCAAAGTACAATCTGCCGTTCATTCTATTATCGGACGAGGATCATAAGGTTGCTGAATTGTATGGTGTGTGGCAGCTCAAAAAAATGTACGGTAAAGAATACATGGGCATTGTACGTTCGACCTTTGTCATTGATGAACAAGGCATACTTACGAAAGAATGGCGAAAAGTGAAAGTGAAAGGCCATATAGAAGAAGCACTGGAGTATATTAAACAAATGTAGTCTGTGAGATAAAGTACGTGTGTTAGAACATCAGGACCGGCTCTTTAGGAGTCGGTTTTTTATTTGCTTACTCATTCATCAACCCTAACAGGAAAAAGTGAAACGCTTGAAATGCAAAAAATATCCACCTACAAATCCCCATTTTAAAGCACTCAAAAGTAGTCTTTTTTATAAGAAGCCCTCATAGACTGAATATATAAATCTTAAAATCTATGAATAATTCATATAAAGATCATGGGGGCGAAGCGATATGAGAAGAATAAGTAAACAAAACAGATGGAAAAAATTCAGTTATACAGTAATCGCAGGTTTTATCATTCTTTTAGCGGTTGCTCTCACGGATAAAGGTTTTTTATCAAACGTTGTGAATTCTCAAGCCGTGTTTATAGATACTGAAGTGAACCCTGCGAGAATAGAAACAGTATCAAAAGTTGTACATACGGTAGTAACGAATGCTGCCATTCACTCGAATTTAGAACAGGCCGTTCATACGCAACCAGTAAATTCGACTTCTTTGACTGCCCAAAAACAAGAAGCAGATCTCGTTCAGTCTAGTTCGAAAAAAGTAACAGCTCCAGCAGCAAAAACGGCAGCAAACAAAGTGTATTTAACATTTGATGACGGGCCGGGAAAATATACGGAAGCCGTTCTGGATATTCTTGATGAATATGAAGTTTCTGCTACGTTCTTCGTATTAGGAAAGCAAGTTGAAGTGTATCCTGAATTAATTAATCGCATGCATGAAAAAGGATATGTCATTGGGAATCATACTTATGACCATAAATATGATAAACTATACAGCTCTTTCCCTGATTTTTGGAAACAGATTAAGCAAACAGAGGAAGCGGTTAGGCGGATCACAGGAGAACGACCGCAGCTTGTTCGTGCTCCCGGGGGAACCTATGGTCATTTTGATGCCACTTATTTCGAACTCATGAAACAAGCAGGTTATGTGGTTACCGACTGGAATGTGGATAGTGGAGATTCGCTTAAAAAAGATGTACCTGCTAAGGAAATTATAAAGAATGCAACAAAGTCAGCAGTGAGTGGTGATCGAATCGTATTACTACATGATGGAGGGAGCCATGCGGAGACGGTAAAAGCGTTACCTGCCATCATTGAATATTACCAAGCGCTAAATTATGAATTTAGAGGCCTGAATCCTGCGGAGAAACCCGTGCAGTTTCAAGTGAAAAAGCAAAATTCTAAAGAAAAAATGATTCAGCCAAGCAAAGAATGGATAAATAATCATATCACTGAAAATGCTGCTCTATTTGATACAGGGCCTTCACTTGTGATTGAAGCAGGGAAACTTGTGACAAAGCTTGCACCTGGTGAATATCAGGAAGAGCAAGGCGAACTTCTTGTTCCACTTCGAGTTCTTGTGGAGCGATATGGAGGTACAGTGAAGTGGAATAGTACGGATCGGTACGCAACGGCTAAATGGGCTGGGAATGAAATTACAGTGAATCCAGCACAGCAACAGCTTGACTCGATAGAAGGCCGTGTAGAGATGAAGTCGGGTTCCCTATGGGTTTCACTTCGAGATCTTCTTTCCGCAGCAGACTATAAGATCAAGTCCATCGATCGAAATCAAGCTGAACTTATCATAAAAGCGAGCTAGTCTGCGTTTTGGGTTTTTCAGTGATATAGGGAAGATGAATGCTGCCACTTGAGCTAGAAGAGTTTTATAAATATTTCTTGACTATGAGCTTTGATTTTTATATGTTTATTACACGGTTTGGCTGATCGTCATATCAGTTAAGCAGGAACGTGATTAAAGGGGAGTAGCTGTTACAGCAAAGTCGTCAGTTCGGGAGAAAATCCCCGGCTTTGTTGGCAACCATTCGTTGTTAGCGAGACCTTTACCACACTCTGTGGTAGAGGTCTCTTTTTTGTTGGAGACCTTTGCCAAGCCGGCAAGGTCTCTTTTTATTTTATTATTTTAGGAGGATGTTTTTATGGATTTATTCTTAGAGTATGGCTGGGTACTTCTTGTACTCATTGTACTAGAAGGGCTGCTTGCCGCAGATAATGCGCTAGTCCTTGCCATTATGGTGAAACATTTACCAGAAGAAAAACGTAAAAAAGCGCTGTTCTATGGTTTAGTGGGGGCCTTTTTCTTCAGGCTGGGATCCTTATTCCTGATTTCCTTCTTGGTTGACGTTTGGCAGGTACAGGCGCTTGGTGCGATCTATCTCCTGTACATTTCCATTAACCACACCATCAAGCATTTCCTTAAAGGAAGAACAAAGACAGATGAAGCACAAGATTCACCGAAAAAGGCCAAGAAACAATCTGGCTTCTGGATGACCGTATTTAAAGTAGAAGTTGCGGATATTGCTTTCGCTGTAGATTCGATTCTGGCAGCTGTTGCTTTGGCTGTTGCACTACCTCCAAGTGGACTTCCGAACATCGGCGGTTTGGACGGAGGGCAGTTCATTGTCATCTTCCTCGGCGGATTTATCGGACTCATCATTATGCGTTTTGCAGCAACCTTCTTCGTGAAGCTCCTGCAACAACGTCCGGGCCTGGAAGTTGCGGCATTCCTTATCGTAGGTTGGGTAGGGGTTAAGCTTGCCGTGATTACTCTAGCGCATCCTGATGTTGGCTTAATTGATTCTCACTTCCCGCATAATAGCATTTGGAAAATCTCATTCTATTTTGTTCTTGTAGCGATTGCTGCACTTGGATGGTTCCTTTCGTCTAAGGTAGAAGTTACAGATGATGAGAATGCGATCAAAGAAGTCGAAGAACAACAGCCTGCAAAAGATACAGACACATCAAAGTAATCAAATATCGTGTTTATAGTAAAGTCTGGAGATTCTCTCCAGGCTTTTTTGTTTTGAATTCCGATGTCTATTTATTCTATATGAGGGGAATACTAGCAAACATAGAGTAGAAATAGAGTTGATGAAAAAACGAGTGATACTGCGGATATAGGAGGGATGCTCGCCATGGAATATATGAAGTCTAGTGAATATGCTGCAGGGCTGCTTGAGAGAGTGACTGAGCGAGTAGAGAGCGTCATTGTAGGGAAACGGAAAGAAGTCCGATTCATTCTCATCGCGATGCTGTCGGGAGGACATGTGCTGCTAGAAGACGTGCCAGGTACGGGGAAAACAAAGCTGATTCGAACACTGGCTTCCTGCCTTTCTGCGAGTTTTGGACGAATTCAGTTTACGTCTGATGTCATGCCTTCTGATGTGACAGGAACCTCTGTATATAAACCGATGACGGGGGAGTTTGAATACCGTCCGGGTCCGGTTATGGCAAACATTGTGCTTGGGGATGAGATCAACCGTGCTTCTCCTAGAACCCAGTCAGCACTGCTTGAAGCTATGGAAGAGAAGAGTGTTACGGTGGATGGGGTGACTTATGCATTACCGAGGCCTTTCCTACTGATGGCTACTCAGAACCCGTTGCAATTTGAAGGCACTTATCGTCTTCCGGAAGCTCAGCTCGATCGTTTTCTTATGAAGTTAAGTCTTGGATACCCTGGTATTGATGAGGAGGTTGAGATCATGAATCGGCAGGAGTCAGGTTCTCGTTCTTTCATAAAACCTGTCATGTTAGCGGAAGAACTTGTTAAGATGCAGCGTGAAGTTTCTGGCGTCTTTGTAGATCCTGTTATCAAAAAATACATTGCTGAATTTGCTGCTGCATCACGCACACATAAAGACCTTTTACTCGGGATCAGCCCGAGAGGAAGTCTTGCATGGATGATCGCTTCTCAAGCAGCCGCCTATCTGAATGGCCGAACTTATGTCATTCCTGATGATTTGAAAGAAGTTGCCTTGCCTGTCTTAACTCACCGGATTCGTACTCGATATGAGATTGTGCAATCTTCCGATGCCGAGCGTAGCGTAACGGACTTGTTGCAGCACATCCCTATTCCCGTACAGTCCTCAAGAATGAGGGGGTGAGTCTATGTGGAGAACCATGATCAGTCCGCTGATTATGATTTTACTTACGGGTCTTCTGTTTTCTCTATACCAGATTCAAGGCGGAGAGACTCTGCTATTCCTGTTGGTATCTTGTATGATCTTGACCTGTTACGGCTTGTTAGCTCAGTTTATCGGTCCTCGGCATGTTCACATTGCAAGAGAATTTCAGCCCGGCAGAGTGACAGCAGGAGAGAGAGCGGAAGTTAGAATTAATGTCACCATAAATAGCTGGGTCCCTTTATTGTGGTTAAAGATTGAAGAAGAGGCCGCTCCTTTCAAACATACTCATATTATTTTTCCTCGCAAACGCAGCTATGAATGTTCTTATTCTTATCATCTAAAAGCAGTACACCGAGGAGTGTATGCTTATGAACACTGTAAAATCACATGGGGAGATGCATTCGGCTGGTTTACATGCAGCAGACGTGTGCATGTGCCGGGAGAACTGATTGTGCATCCTTCCTTCCACCGAAGTCTTCCGGGATTAGAAGAAGGTTACGGAGAATCTCTACATCAGCAGCATACCCGAAACAGTGTGGTAGAAGAGTGGAAAGGGTATGAAGTGAGGGAGTATACCCCTCGTGACGGATTTCGTTCTATACACTGGAAAAGCTCTGCAAGAAAAGGAAAACTCCAAGTTCGTATTCCAGAAAAAAGTGCTGCTAATAAAATATATCTTCTTCTAGATAATGGAACAGATTCCTATATGCATAAGGGGAAAGATCAAGGAAATGAACTGTCATGGAAGGCCTATGATTCGGCAATCTCACTTTGTGCAACCATATTAAGAAATGCATATAACAAGGGGATAACGCCTTTAGTAGCCACCTATGTTGTCCAATCGGGGAGAGCAGTGTTCCAAGGGGATATTAACACGAGTGAAGCCGTATTTTCTACCGATAAAATGCTCCATCAGTTGGATTTTTTAGCGCAGTTGGAACCAGGAGAAAGGTTACGAAATACGCTGGATGTCTCCTTACCCGCAGGGTCAGAAGTATATATGGTCACCGGTAGTTTAAATGAGCAAAATTCGAAGCTGGCTAGGGAGCTGAATACACAAGGAGTACGTGTTCGATTCTATGAAATGACAGATTGGAAACAGGAAAATAAAACACATCAAATCAAAGGAAACTCGTTAGCGGCAGAGCTAGAGAAGGAACAGATTCGTGTGAAGACGATCGCTTCTTTTTCTGAGATTGTCTAAAGTATGGGGAGGAGGAACACGGGTGGAGACAACAGATCTAAATGGGAAGGGAAAAGGATATATCGAACCTTGGTTATACCGTGTCGGCATCTCTTTTTTGTTATATATCATGTTTATGGATTGGCTCATGCCCGCTGGCTTCGGAGAGCAGCCCGACATTACTGCTTCGATGAGGATCATGTTCCTCCTTACGGCAGTGCTCCTTCTGGTCGGCAGTCTGCATATTCCTCTAAAATACATGGTTTTTATGAGAGCAGGTTGTGCTCTGTTTTTTTTATGGTGGATGCTGGCCCCATCTGCAGGAGAGAGCTGGGTATTTAATTATGTCTATACGCTTCAAAGCGATATCGCAAGCTGGGGGAGATCGGGGCATTTTCGGAATGTGAGTGAAGAAACAAGAGCGGTCTTCGTTGTGATCGGATGGACGCTTTTTGTGACCTCCGTTCAAATGCTGGCTATTCAGCTTCGGACCGTGCTTCTGTTTGGTGTGGTTACGATGGTCTATTTACTCTGCATGGAAATGCTGAGCGGTATCTATTCCCCAGGCGGGATGATACGTACGGTTTGTTGTTTTCTGTTAGTACAATCCCTATTGCAATTGCCAAGATTATTAGGGACAGCAAAAGTGCTGGTAAAGGATAAAAAATCGCATCTAATTTGGGCTGGTACAGCGATTGCGACAGTGCTTTTAACGACGATGATGACATCGTCCATTGCTTCTGCAATTCCTGCGAAATCAGAAAATAAAGAAGTGCTGACAAAGATGTGGGATAAGATCTCTGAGTGGACGAGTCCTGATACTGATACGAATGCAGTACCTGCTTTTTCAACGACAGGTTATGATCCGGCGGGGAGAGACATGGGAGCTCCGCTTGTTCAGAGTAATGCCGTATATTTTACGGCAATAACTCCTATTCCAACTTACTGGAGGGGGCAATCTCGAAGTATCTACGACGGGAGAAGCTGGAAGCTGAATGAATCGGCAGGTCAATCCTTTGAATACATCAGTACTGAACAGAGACTCAGAGAGGACGAGATTGAAGAGAATCCGTATTTTCAAATCGTGAAACAGACAATTAGCCTTAAGGAACCTGCTAAGGGCGGATCTGATATTTTTGTGGGAGGAGTTCCTCTGCGATTATCGTTCGGAGATAGTATGGGAGACGGTACAAAGAAGGAAAGTGGATTAACAGAAAGTGGTAATGAGTCTGCCTTTCCTTACATATGGAGCGATATATCTTCGGGGAATGTAAGATTTGATGATAAGCAAAAAGCACAGCCGATTCAGCATTATAGTATGGATGTACTGATTCCTGTACAAGACAAAACGGTGCTTCGTAAAGCGGTGGGAGAAGATCCCGCTTCGATCCAGAAGACGGATCTTCAGCTTCCATCTAGTTTACCTGCAAGGGTCACGAAGCTGGCGAATTCAATAACTGGTGATACAAATACGCGTTATGACGCGGTCATGGCTGTATCGAAGTATTTAAAATCGAACTACACGTACACACTGAATACTCGTGTTCCGGCAGTAGATCAAGATTTTGTGGATGATTTTCTGTTTGTAACCAAGAAAGGGTATTGTAATCATTTTTCTTCAGCCATGGTTATTCTCCTGCGGAGTAAAGGGATTCCTGCGAGATATGTGCAGGGGTTTGCTCCAGGTCAGCGAGATGAACAGCAGCCGGACAAGTATACGGTTACTCAAGGGGATGCACACTCCTGGGTAGAAGTGTATTTCCCGGGGGCCGGCTGGTTTCCATTTGAAGCAACACCGGGCTTTGATCCGGCCTCTGAACTGCAAGCTGCATCTGCTGCGGATGAACCGGCACCGGGGCCTATGAAGAATGGCGGGTTTGAAATCGATCTGAGTCAGTTGATGACTCTCTTTCAGACAGGGCTAAGAAGCGTTGCTCAGCCGAATATACTTGCATGGGCTGCTGCAGCGATGCTGCTGCTCGCAGCAGTGATTACAGCGGGACGTGTTTACGGCCCGGTCATACAGCTCCGGCTTCGGATGATTTGGCCGCGCCGGACCTTTCCAGACCGAGAGCGCCTGCTTCACATAGGTGCTCCCGTTTGGGACATGCTCGCTAAGCGTTACGGTGAGCGGGCCAGCGGAATTACACTGCGGGAATATATCGCAGGGCTGCCTGTGGAAGAGGACACCCTGCGTGAGGAAGTGCGGCAGTTCGCCAAAGACTGGGAAACGATGGTCTATAGCCCGGCAGGTCCTTCCCGAGGAGAGAGCATCGCTTTTTTACAGTGCTGCTTGCGGATGGCTAAAATTTTGTGAATAATTCCCTTAAAAGTAATATGTAGAGTTGGAGGTATGACCCCCTTTTATAACATACATTTTCTTACAAAATTTTATTAATAAGAAGAAAGCGAGCTTTCCTTGACGTCAGGTTTTGTCGGCAAGTATAATTAATCTCATTGAATTGAGGGAGGCACGGTAATGATAAAGCCAAATGAAATTGTTGTTGTTCTAGATTTCGGGGGACAGTATAACCAACTAATCGCAAGAAGAATCCGCGATCTCGGAGTATACAGCGAGTTGCTTCCATATAACACACCTGCAGAGAAGATACGTGAACTTGCACCAAAAGGTATCGTATTCTCCGGTGGACCATCCAGTGTATACGCTGAGAATGCACCGCATGTAGACCCTGCTGTTTATGACCTGGGATTGCCAATTTTCGGTATTTGCTATGGTATGCAGATGATGGCCCAGCAATTAGATGGTAAAGTAGAACGTGCTCACAAACGTGAGTATGGTAAAGCAGATGTTTTGTTTAACGAAGGATCTGATCTTGTAGCAGGTCTTGAATTGAATCAAACGGTATGGATGAGTCATGGAGATCACGTTGTTTCCTTGCCTACAGGTTTTAAACTTGATGCGGGAACAGAAAGTGCTCCGATTGCAGCAATGAGCCATCCAGAACGTAAATTTTATGCAGTTCAGTTCCATCCAGAAGTACGCCATTCTTTGAATGGTAATGATATGATCCGTAACTTCCTATATAACGTGTGCGGTTGCGAAGGCAACTGGAGCATGGAGACTTTCATCGAAGATAAAATCAATGAAATCCGTGAACAAGTTGGCGACAAAAAAGTGCTTTGTGCCCTCAGTGGCGGCGTTGATTCTTCTGTAGTAGCAGCACTGCTTCACAGAGCAATCGGTGATCAACTTACTTGTATGTTTATCGACCACGGTCTTCTTCGTAAAGGAGAAGCAGAGAGCGTAATGGAAACTTTCGTAGGTAAATTCGATATGAAAGTGGTTAAAATTGATGCTCGTGAACGCTTTATGTCCAAGCTTGCTGGAGTAGATGATCCAGAACAAAAACGTAAAATTATCGGTAACGAATTTATTTACGTATTTGAAGAAGAATCCAGCAAATTTGATGATTTCACATTCTTGGCACAAGGAACCCTTTATACAGATATCGTAGAAAGTGGTACAGCTACAGCGCAAACAATCAAATCTCACCACAATGTCGGTGGACTTCCTGAGAACATGAAGTTTGAACTTATTGAGCCGCTGAACGCACTCTTCAAAGACGAAGTTCGTAAAGTCGGTGAAGAATGTGGATTGCCAGAAGAGATCGTATGGCGTCAGCCATTCCCAGGACCGGGTCTAGCGATCCGTGTACTTGGTGAAGTAACGGAAGAGAAACTGAAGATTGTTCGTGACTCTGACTACATTTTGCGTGAAGAGATCATTAAAGCAGGTCTTGGCCGTGAAATTTGGCAGTACTTCACCGCTCTTCCTAACATGAAGAGTGTAGGGGTTATGGGCGATGCTCGTACGTATTCCTATACCGTAGGTATTCGTGCAGTAACATCCATCGACGGTATGACAGCAGACTGGGCACGTATCCCTTGGGATGTGTTAGAGAAAATCTCTGTTCGTATCGTTAACGAAGTAGATAACGTAAACCGTATCGTTTATGATGTAACTTCTAAACCGCCTGCAACGATCGAGTGGGAATAGGATAGGAACATTTTTATAAAAATCAAAACCTTCTATTTGCTTATACAGCAAGTAGAAGGTTTTTTTTGTGTACAACTTGCCATACAAGTTTCTGTATAATGGACATTTTTGGTCAAGCTTAGGGATAAAAGTATAAGCACTACGAATTCTGTTTATGATAAAAAGGTGAGTAGCTCATGATGATTCTTCGTGTAATGACTGGTTGTGAAGATACCATTTTACACGGATCTATCATGAGTATTTTAAATATGTGAGAAGTTTCACATTGACAAAACAACTTTTATGAAAGTGCTTGCAAGGAATGAAAAGTTATGATAAATTGAACTTGTATAAAAAACATACAAGTTAGACATGTTAGACATGTTGTTCTAACCAGCATAATTATCTATAAAGGAGCAAAAGAAAATGATGACTACCAAAGAAACCCCTCATATTAAACCAAATGGAGTAGAAATAGCTGAAACGATTCTGTTACCTGGAGACCCTCTAAGAGCCAAGTTTATTGCTGAAACCTTTTTGGAAGATTACAAATGCTTTAACGAAGTAAGAGGAATGCTCGGGTATACCGGTACTTACAAAGGGAAAAAAATATCTGTAATGGGTACGGGAATGGGACCAGCGAGTATGGGGATTTATTCTTGGGAATTAATCAATGTATTCGGGGTTAAGAATTTAATTCGAATTGGTACTTGTGGTGCGATGCAAAAAGACATCGAGCTATATGATGTTATTTTTGGTATGGGAGCTGCAACAGATTCCAATTATGGTCATCAATTTAACTTACCAGGACAATTTCCATTAACTGCTTCCTTTGAACTTTTAGAAAAAGCGAAGAAAATCGCAGATGATAAAGGTCAAAAAGTTCATATTGGTAATATTTTATCAAGTGAAATTTTCTATAATGCAGATCCAACAGCAAATCAAAAATGGCGTGACGTTGGAATCATGGCCGTTGAAATGGAATCTGTAGCACTTTACTGGAATGCGATTAAAGCAGGTGTAAATGCGCTTTGTATTCTAACGGTGAGTGATCACCTTATTACAGGAGCACAAACGACTCCAGAGGAACGCCAAACTGCATTTACGAACATGATGGAGATTGCATTAGAGTTAGCGTAAACGGTTCTTTTTGAACCATCTAAAAATATAAATAAGCCTCCTTCACTTTACGGTTTGGTTGTGAGTGAAGGAAGCTTTAAATAGTGAAATACTTAATCAAATGCTAAGTAAGATAGTTAATTAAATGAAAAAGTTTGCTTTTATGCAGATAATGTAAGCGCTATTATAACATCTTTGTTTATGCAGCATGAGATACTTGGAGGTATATTATGAATAGTTCAGTTGGAAAACCGGTAGTCAACATGGGGAAAATCGTTCCGGTTATATTACTTTTAATGATCTTTTCCATCGTTATCGATAACTCATTTAAGATCATCTCCCCAGACCTAGTTGATTATTTTGGTGTATCCGCAAGTACGGTAAGCTGGCAAGTAACGCTTTCAGGTTTAGTGATTGGTATCGGTGCAGTTGTGTATTCATCTCTATCTGACTCGATCAGTATACGAAATCTACTAACGGTAGGTATTTTATTAATTTGTGTAGGTTCTTTACTCGGTTATATTACACATGAGAATTATTGGTTGATCGTTTTTTCTAGAATTATTCAGTCTGCCGGTTTAGGTGCGACAGAAACGCTGTATTTGGTGTTTATTACTAAATATGCAACCGAACAAGAACAGAAAAAGTATATGGGATTTAGTACAAGTAGCTTCCAGCTTGCTACGGTTATTGGTACATTAACCGGCGGGTTTGTTGCGACTTATCTGGCATGGCAGAACTTGTTCCTAATTCCGCTGCTTAGCATTATATTACTGCCATTCATTCTTAAGAATTTGCCAAAAGAAGAGAAAAAGAAAAATAATGTAGACTTCTTAGGTCTTATTATCGTCGCAGTGATTGCTACTTCAATCATGCTGTATATGTCTTCTTTCAACTGGGGACTTTTCATCCTCTTTATTGCAGCTGTGATTGTATTCTTACTTTATATCAGCAAAAATAAAAATGCTTTTATTACAATTGATTTCTTTAAAAACAAACAATTTCTATTTGGATTAGTTGTGGCGTTTATTCTTAACTCTCTATACGCTGCTTATGCACTGAATACGTTGTCGTTCCTGCTAACATCTGTATATGATATCCATCTGGATAAAGTCTCCCTACTGTTCATACCAGCATGTCTACTAGCAGCAGGTGTTGGAGCTCTATCTGGTAAAATAGGAAAATTTTTAGATAGTAAGCAATGTGTTTACTTAGCGATTAGTTTAATTATTATTAGTTTATTACTTGGTGTCTTCTTTATTAAAATGTCCATCGCCGTATTTGTTGTATCGCTTATTTTATTCTCTTGTAGCTTTGCACTGCTATATGCACCACTTATTGATATTGCTATTAAAAAAGTGCCAACAGAAAAATCGGGTACGGCTTTAGGTTTCTACAATTTGTGCATCAATATCGCAATGTCCGTTGGTTTCACATACTCAGCTCTATTGATCGATAAGAAAGATTTACAATTTGGATTTTTGAGATTTGTAACAGAGGAAGGAACGGCATTAAACTATAGTAGTATCGTTGCTGTTCTTGCGGTAATTGCGGTACTGGCTATCGTATTGTTTTGGATTTTGTTGGGTCGTAAATCAGAGAGCCACACTCAAGAAACTAGATAAAGGAAGCGAGTTAAATGAAAAAATTTAAACGTGTGCATTTGGTCGTAATGGATTCTGTGGGAATTGGAGAAGGAAAAGATGCAGCAGATTTTAATGATGTTGGTTCCCACACTCTCTTACACATTGCCGAACATATGAACGGATTAAATCTGCCTAACTTAGCTAGATTGGGTCTGTCCAATATTGAAGAAATCTTAGGTGTGCCAAAAGCCGATAAACCTCTTGCCTATTACACGAAATTACAAGAGAAATCAGTCGGCAAAGATACAATGACAGGTCACTGGGAAATCATGGGTCTTAATATTGATAAACCATTTAATGTGTATCCAAATGGATTCCCAGACGAATTAATCAAACAGATTGAAGAGGTAACTGGACGAAAAGTAGTTGCGAATAAGCCTGCAAGTGGAACAGCCATTATTGATGAATATGGCGAACATCAAATGAAAACAGGGGATCTGATTGTGTATACATCTGCTGACCCGGTTCTGCAAATTGCAGCTCATGAAGAAATCATTCCACTCGAAGAGTTATATGATATTTGCGAAAAGGTACGGGAGATCACAAAAGACCCTGCTTATTTAATCGGTCGGATCATCGCAAGACCTTATGTAGGTGAACCAGGGAACTTTACGAGAACATCTAACCGTCATGACTATGCATTAAAACCATTTAATAAAACCGTCATGAATAGTCTGCAAGATGGAGGCTATGATGTAATCGCCATTGGAAAGATCAATGATATCTTCGATGGTGAAGGAGTTACGGAATCCATTCGTACGAAAGACAATATGGATGGTATGGATAAACTGCTGGAAGTCATGAAAAAAGATTTCACTGGAATGAGCTTTTTGAATCTAGTTGATTTCGATGCCTTATACGGTCATCGCCGTGATCCAGAAGGTTATGGAAAAGCACTAGAGGAATTTGATAAGCGATTAGATGAAGTATTCGACTCACTTCGAGAAGATGATTTGCTAATTATTACAGCTGACCATGGAAATGATCCAACATTCCCTGGCACAGACCATACTCGTGAGTTCATTCCTGTCTTGGTATATTCCAAGCAATTAAAGGATAGTGGAAAATTACCTGAAAATGATACATTTGCTGATATTGGTGCAACCATAGCAGATAATTTTGATGTTCATATGCCAGATTACGGTGAGTCTTTCTTACAATTTCTTAAATAAGTGATTACTTTGTATAAACCTCCAAAAACCTTTTTTTTGGAGGTTTGTATGCTATATTTGGAGAAGAAAATGACATTCCTTGTCGTCTAGAAAGTGATATGTCATAATGAGTTAATTATAATATTGATTAACCTAGGGAAGCTAAGGGAGAATCTCCTACTTCCCTTTACTTTTATCCATCTCTTGTCAATGTTCGGCCATTAAAACGAGTTAATTAATAGTTTGAATTTACAGTAAAGGACACAACTTTAATGAATACAAATAAACTAGATAAATTAAAACGGCCACTCTATATAACTGTATATGACGAGCTTCTCCTTCAGATTACGAAAGGAGAATACCAGGCAGGAAGTCAGCTTCCTTCAGAACCGGATTTAGCTAGAAAACTAGGGGTTAGCCGTGCAACGTTAAGACAAGCTTTAGTCCTTTTGCAAGATGATGGATTAGTAAGAAATATACGCGGCAAAGGAAACTTTGTACTAGAATCTTCTTATAAACAAGAGGATGTTCAATTAGAAAAACTAAGTAATCCCATGCATAAATGCCATATAAGTACATTTGACCAAATAGACTTACATTATCGATTAGATCCGGAAACGGAGCATACGAAACAAGTTTTAAAGAGGGATTCATCTGCTGTAGTGGCTTTAGAACGTTTGTATAGAAAGGGAGGCGATTTACTTGCTTATGCCTTCACTTTCATGTCCATGCAAACAGTAGAAAGCTTATCTCTGGACCTTAATAATAAGGAGCGGCTACTAGAATTTCTAGAGAATGAGGCCTATGGAATCGCTAACCATGGAAATATTGAAATAAAATATACACATACGGTTAATTTGGCTAATCGGAAAGATAAATTAATAGGACAAAATGAATGCTTTTTACTGCTAGAAGCCCTTTACAATAAAACGGAGGCAGATCCTCCATTGATGTATAATAAATTTTATATACCGCAGCAATTTTCGAATATTAAATTAAATACATTTAAATGAAAATATAAGTTCACAAAAAACACAGGAAAGTCCATTCTTGGTAAGATGATCAGCTAACGCGCCTTAACGAAGTTATATGATTAGGACTTTCATTCATTGGGAGCCTGACACTGTCGCCGTATGTAGTAATTTGAAGAGTAATAAAAAACTCTCTTTTATTTGCTTTGTTCAGCAAAAGAAAGAGAGTTTTTGCTATTGAAACAGAATAGTAGGCATTCCTATATATAAATTGAATCAAGAAATACCAGGGTGGTACTATAACTCTATAACAACATCATGAGTAATTAGAAACTTGCAGAAATGGCGGGGTTTTATGTCTATTAAGAAATTTAATTTTTATTCTGTTGGACAATTTTTAATAAGTGACAAATTTTATATTCCAGATTATCAACGCGAATATTCGTGGGAAGAAGATGAACAAGTCAAAGATTTTTGGATGGATCTAGAGGACTTAGTTGAGAATAAAAGGGATAGTCACTTTTTTGGACAAATCGTAGTGCATGATGATCAAGAAGATAAAAAGAAGTATATCATCGATGGTCAACAACGCAGTTCAACATCTATTATTTATTTGGCCGTAATTAGAGATTTATTTGAGAAGATTTATACGGAGACAAAAAAAGATGGGGCAAGAAATAAAGTAGAAGATATTCGATTGAAAATCATTGGGCGCTGGAGTGAAGAAGAGAATGAACTTCAGTTCCACTTAGGAAAAGTAGATCATGTATTTTTTAGAGACTTTATTCAGCGTGGCCTCCCCGTAAATGATGATGTAACTGAAGCATCCCATAAGCGAATAAAACAAGCGTATGAATTTTTATATGAGGAACTATCAGATAAAATTGCGAATTTGAATGATGAGGATAAATATAATAAGCTAGTTGATTATTATACTGGATTTAAAGATAGGTTTAATCTAATGTGTGTTGAAACAGACGATATGAATGAAGCATTTATTATTTTTGAGACACTGAATGCAAGAGGGAAGGAATTAGAAACTTCCGATCTGTTGAAAAACCATTTATTTAAAACAGCTGGTAATTTAATTGACGATGTGAAAAATCAGTGGTTAAAAATGCAAAGAAATGCGGAAGGTATTGATTTAACAAAGTTTATCAGAACAATTTGGAATTCTAAATTTGATTTTACTAGAGAGAAAGAGCTTTATAAAAATTTGAAAGCTGTCATAACAACTCCAAAAGAGTGCTTAGAATTTACCGATGTATTAGTGAATAGTATTGGTGTTTATAAAGTGCTAGTTGATCCTAATAATGAAGCATATTTTGAGGATAAACATATAGAAAAGCATTTGGAAAATTTAAAGTTGCTGAATGCTAGTACGTATTATCCAGTACTTATTGCGATGGCAAATAGTTCATACAGTGAAATGGAAATTAGAAATGTGATGGAAGCAATTGAAAGTTTCATTGTCAGGAACTGCGTAATTGCGGGAAAAGTAGCTAATCGCTACGAACTATTATTTGCGAAATTAGCTAAAAAAATTTCAGCACAGCACATGTCATTTTCAGAGATTGTTCAAGAGTTGAAAAGTGAAATGCTGAGTGATGATGAATTCGAGAACCATTTCTTAATCTGTACTATAAAAAAAGCCCCTGTTGCCAAATTTATTCTTAGAAGAATAAATGATTATTCTCAAAAAGAAACGTTAATTAATCCGAGTAATAAAGACATACATTTAGAACATATCATGCCTAAGAAATTGGGAACGTGGAAAGTACATGAGGATCTTCATCAGAAGTACCTTCATAGAATAGGGAACCTTACACTGTTAGCGGATGAGTACAATACAGCTATTAAAAATAAAGGGTTTGATGAGAAGAAGAAAACATATAAAAAATCAGCTATCGTAATGACAAGCAAACTTTGTACATCCAATGAATGGACGCCAACACGAATTGAGGAGCGACAAAAAGAGTTGTTTCTTATGGCAAAAGAAGTGTGGAAATTTTGATTTGCTAAATTTAAAGCTTGGGTCTTAGATTGGTTGTCCTATTAATACGATTACCTTTATAGGTTTCTAGAGTTATATAAAAGTCCCTAAAATATAGGGGCTTTTTTTAGTTCTATTTTTATTCATACGTCACATAAATTAGTTTCATGAAAAATGATGAATGATTTTCAGTACTTTCGCAAAAATGTAATATACGAACGTTACACGCATGGTTAGGTATTAACATTCGCTTTTTGTATTGACAATATGATCTATCCCTCCTAGAATAAAAAATGAAAAACGAATAAACACATGCTTTTTCGTATAATCTCGGGGATTGGCCTGAGAGTTTCTACGAGATCACCATAATGATCTGGCTACGAAAAAAGATAATGCAATGGGATGACAAATTAAGGGTTTCTAAGCATCTGGATTCAACAACAAGAAGCTGAAACTTTTGAGATTCCTGCGTATCTTTTTTAGCGTTAGCCCTTGAAGATCAATTTCTTTGAAGGGCTTTTTGTCGTTTTGAAGTTTATTCGACTTATCTCTAAGGGGGAATATTCGGATTATGGAGAGTTTCTTTAAATTAAAGGAACGCGGAACAAATGTCAGAACAGAGATTATTGCAGGTTTAACCACGTTTATGACCATGGCGTACATTCTGATAGTAAACACGATCTTTTTAGGTGAAGGTGGGGCAGGTATACCAGATAATGCCGTATTTTTTGCAACAGCGGTGGGCGCTGGTCTGATGACGATCGTAATGGGTCTTTTTGTGAATGTTCCGATTGCTCTTGCTCCGGGTATGGGTCTTAATGCATATTTTATGACGGTTGTACTGAGCTCGAACGGTATGATTACATGGCAGGCTGCGCTGGGTGCCGTCTTTATCTCAGGTCTAGTATTTATTCTGCTGACGGTAACAAATATTCGACAAAAACTCCTAGTCGCTGTACCAGATAGTTTAAAAACAGCAATAACCGTAGGTATTGGATTATTCGTAGCCGTAGTTGGACTAAAATTAAGTAATTTAGTTGTAGCAAATGTGAACGCTAATACAGATATATCACAACCCGTTGCAGGAGGAAGTTTCAGTCTTGCTTTTGGTAACCTGACACATGCAGACGTTCTTCTCACCCTGATTGGATTACTTATTATTGCGATCCTCATGGTACTGAATGTGAAAGGTGCTATGCTTATCGGGATCGTAGTTACTACTATTATTGGTATTCCAATGGGAGTGACCGACCTCAGCGGTCTCAGCGGTTCGAATTGGATCCCTTCTTTTAGTGGGCTTGCAGTAGGGCAGCTAGATATCATGGGCGCTCTAAAACTTGGTTTGTTCGAAATTATCTTTGTTTTCACTTTTGTAGAATTGTTTGATACATTTGGCACCCTTGTTGGAACATCTACACGGATGGGTCTAATGAAAGATAAAGAGAAGGGTGAGAAGATTGTCGGAAAAGCAATGCTTGTTGATGCGGCTGGCGTAAGCGCAGGGGCTGTGCTTGGTACAAGTACGATTACAGCATTTGTAGAAAGTTCGGCTGGTGTTGAAGCGGGAGGACGTACAGGACTGACTTCGGTAACAACGGGGATCATGTTCCTTCTGGCTTTATTTATCGCTCCTCTAGCACTGGTTGTACCTTCGGCAGCTACAGCACCTGCTCTGATCATTGTGGGTGTGCTGATGATGAGTCAAGTTCGTAATATTGATTGGGATGATTTCCTTCAAGCATTCCCTGCATTTTTAACGATTGTTATGATGCCATTTACGAACAGTATTGCTAATGGTATTTCACTTGGAATTATCTCTTACGTTGTTCTTGCTTCATTCTCTTCTCTAGCTACAAGCCGTAAGGTGAAAATTCATTGGCTGATGTGGATCTTGTTCGCCATTGTTCTGGCAAGATACATTTTCATCGGCTCGGAGTAAAATAAAACATATATAATAGTAGTTCATATAGAAAAGCCTTGCTCTTCGGAGTAAGGCTTCTTTTGTTTCTTCTATATAGAAGGAATAGGAGAAGACAAAAGATGTATTACTATCTGCTCATTTTTGACTAACTCACTCCGGTTGGCATTCGCCAAAAGTCGTTCGCCATTCAAAAGTTTCGCTAAGTAAAGCTGTTTCACCGAAACAGCGATCATGGAATTTTGGTCTATCACAAACGGTGTAGATAAAATTACATGTCTGTGTTTTGAGAGATTGGACTCACAAAACTGAACAGTGAGAGTTTGGGGAGCTTAGCTTCTATATATTTTCACCTCTAATAATAGAGTAGAGATAAATCTAGCGACTTTTTTATAAAAAAAGGGTTGCATTCTATTTCTCAGCATGGTATATTCTAATTCCGGCCAAGAAGTTAGCCAGTAAGCAACACACTGAATAACAAGCTTCATAAATGAAGTTAAAAAACTTCGAGAAAAAAAGCTTGACACTCTGAACCGGACATGATATGATATAAAAGTTGCTGACGACGAGAGTTGTTAGCGGGATTGATCTTTGAAAACTGAACAACGAGGAGTTTTACGTAAGTAAAACTCGTGAGTGAATTAATACAAATTCAATTTGTTGGTCATACAAATTGAATAGAGAACTTTAAGTTCTCGTCAGCATTTTCTAAATGAGCTTATCGCTCTTTTCAATAACTTTATTGGAGAGTTTGATCCTGGCTCAGGACGAACGCTGGCGGCGTGCCTAATACAT